>DAOUJS010000072.1:0-85196 GCA_034422355.1 Dehalococcoidia bacterium
TCTTGCCCTGGTACTCCAGGCCGGAGAACGCCGGCTGGTCCATCTTATCTCACCCTTGACCCAAATCGAGGCTGCCAGCCATACTATGCCACACCAACTCCAACTTGTTCAGAATATCCTTAGCTCCCGGAGGTGGCGCCGCTGCGAATGCACATGCAACCATAAGCCTGGTCACACAGGAGGGCGCCCTATGGAAGGTCTGGTGTTCATTCTCATCGTTCTGGCCGCAGTGGCTGGCGGGTGGTTCTACTTGAAGAAACGTCGGGCGAGTCCTGTCAGCGGAGCCGGTGGACGGAGGGAAGGTCCTCATGCCGTGTCCGGTGCAGACGTTCTTGACAGGACCCGGGGTATTGGAGGGGTCCGGGCCGGCGCATTCAGATTGGTAGACGACAATGGAGAAACACGGGCATCGGCGGTGATGATCGACGATTCCCCCTACTTCTCGCTGAGCGACCGAAGCGGACATGGCCGGCTGTTCATCACGATAAATCATGAAGAGCAGGCAACGTTGTTCCTAAGAGACGAGAACAGCGAAACCCGGATGGCCGCCCTGGTGGACGCCAACGGCGATGAACCGCTTATTGCCCTTTATGGACAAGATGGCCAGGACCGGAGATTGTGACGGCAAGGCGTTGCCGGCATGACCGGCTGGCCCGCGGCGCCCATGCCGCGCGGAACGGGGACGCGACGAACTTGTGAAGCGACGGCCAAGATGTCAGGAGGCCGTCCCCCGCATTTGAGGTGGCCCACGTTGAGAAAGGAGTGGTTATGGCCGGAGGAAGACAACCCTTTTCGGTGGTCCGCTCCTGGTTGTTCGACCTGGTGGACGAGAGCGGCCGTCCACGGTTCAAATGGCTGGCCGGGGGCCTGGTGGAAGGAATGACTCGCGATGGGCCTTCCCTTGAGTTGATTGACCGGAACGGTGCCCGCCGAGTACGCCTCAGCATCAATAGGTCCAACCAGCCAGAGCTATACATCGACCGTGGGCCCGGGGAAGATAGCGAATACAGGAGCATACTTGCCTCGTTGGAAGCAGACGGAACACCCTACGTTCGCATATACAACCGGGCCAGGGAATTTAGAGAAATCAGGCCTCCCAACGGTCAAGAGCTGCACTGATGCCGAGGAGACCGGTTGTGCGGTCCCTGGCAGAATGGCTGCGAGGGGCTCATAACCCCGCCGGTGGACCGGGGCAGGGATCACAGGCCAACCCTCACCTTCAGCGGTACAGGTGTTGCGACAGGAGATTCCCGTGACTGAGATCAACCCGAATCCCAACGAGGAACTCGAACTTCAGGAACTTGAAGCGAGGTTGTTCCAACTGGTGGGCAGGCAGGGAGAGGTGCAGGGCGAGTGGAAAATTGTGGACGGAAACCCGTGCCTCACCATGCTGGACTTGAACGGCCGGGTCCGGATGCAGTTGGATTTATCGGAGTCAGAGCGTCCCCGGATAACGATGTACGACGAGGACGGCAGACCTCGTCTGATGGCGCTCCTGAGTGAAGAGGATGAATCGCCGGAGATAGCCTTTTTCGACCAGAACGGCGAAGTAACGCTGCTCTAAACTAAAGCCAGGGTGAAATGTACATATCGCTAGACCGCACCGTCGGTGGCCACCCAGTTGGAGCTTAAGGGTGATATGAGGCGCTGTAGAGTCCTTTCGGTCGTTTTCAAGACCCCAGAAAATGCACATCCCACCTTAGATATTGGTTTAGTGCCCGTGGCAATCTGAGTCACAAGGAGGCACCCGTTTTGAAGAACTTACTTGTTGCCCTACTCATAGGACTTCTGCTGCTCGGATGTAGTTCTCCACCTCCCACACCCAACGTCGAGGCCACAGTAAGAGCTTTACTTCCCACCGAGATACCAACGGCCACGCCGGACATAGACGCGACGGTTGAGAGTCGAATTGCAACGACCACAGCCCAATCGACAATAGCCGTCCCCGTTTTGTCTCCGGCCCCGACCGACGCTCCAGAATTTACTCAGACGCCATCCCCAGAACCAACGTCGACGACGGCATTCACCGCTACTCCCGATCCTACTTCTACCCCCACAGCCACGCCGAGGCCAACTCCTACTGCCACATCAGGATCATCTAATGGGAAACCTGGGTTTATGCCACCGTTCGTAACCACACTCTCGCCATCTTCAGTGCACATACCGACTCCTACTCCCGCACCTACATCTACTCCAATGCCTACACCCACGCCCAGTCCGACACTAACGCCTACTCCAACACCTACCCCGAGACCCACCCAGAGGCCCACCGCGACTCCAGTCCCTCGACCAGTCCCGACTTGGAATATCCCTTCCATCAACGCGGAGGTTACATCCATACGATTCTACGAGCAGGGATGGAGTCTCGACAATTATTACAGCCGAGTGTACCGGTCGACCTTTCCACGCCATGCGACTAGGTATGTATCTTGGGAGATGTTTCTAACGCATCCGGCTCCCAACCAACAAACCGATTATGTGATTGAAGCTAAGTGGTATGGCCCGAGGGGAATACTATTCGAATCTGACACCACAGAGGCGCATGTTGAAGAAGGCAGAACCTACAGTAGTCGGAGCGACGGACGGGGATGGAGAACTCCCAGCCAGTGGCGGATCGGCTCTTATCGGGTGGACCTGCACGTCAATGGCCGGGTCGTTGCCTCCAAGGAGTTCGACGTAGTCGATGAGCCACTATCCCGCAGCAGCGAATTTCAGAAAATGAGGAATACGCTTCCGTGGGCAGCGGATCCCATGTCTCCAGAGGAGTCTGTCGATCTCATATCTTTGTCTACTATATCGAGCAAAGATCACGAATTAGCCCGGCGGATCAGCCTATTCCCTTGGGTGCAGTCTGGCCCCACGGAGGATAACCGAGCCGCTTTGCAGCTCTTGGCGGTTGTGTCCGAGAAGGACGTGAGACTGGCCAGGAGGATTGCCGAATTCGAGTGGATATCCGATGGGATAACATCGCATGAACGGCAGGCAGTGTGGGGGCTGAGCGTCGTTATGGACTCAGACCCCGAACTGGCTGAGCTTCTGATCATGTCCCCGTTCCTAGAGGGTCAATTTCAGATGAGGAACTCGTCTGCCCTTCGCGCAATGGGGCGTCTCCTACATAGGTATCCAACCCTGTATTCAAGCATACTCAGCCAGGGTTGGTTCAAGGATGGGATAAGTAGCGAAGAAGCCGCCCTCCTTACTGCTTTTGACCGGGATGGTCGATTCTTTTCTCCTACCAACTTCCGAGGGATAATCGAGAGGAATAAGCTGGAATCCGTTTCCATAACTCTCCCGCTTCGTGGTGAGATTACCGCAACCGGAGTGTCGCACTCTCAGGGAGACGTGCGCACCGATGTGATCGAAGTCATTGGGGAGGCGGCGGCGGAGGTCGAGGCGTTCATGGACGTTCCACTGCCGGTAGATGATCTGGTACTGATCTTCGCCGGATGCGCTGACCTACCGTATAACGAGGGTTGCGGATTCTGGGGAGTTAACAGTCATAGTTACATAGTCGTCGACCCACGCCTGGCTATAGGCGACGCACGAAGATCGCTGATAGGGGTCATTACCTTCTATTATTGGCGGTCGTCCTCGAACGTCCCCAGATGGTTTCATAGTGGAGTGGCGGAATTCATTAAACTGTATGTAGAAGACCGCCTGTTTGAGAACCCTCTGAATTGGGACCTGGGGACCCGCATACGTCAGAACGTCGATTTCTGTCGAGCAAAAGGCATAGAAGACGTACAAGACCTGTTGAGGATCGAGGAGCGATATACCCCATCGGAGTTACGTGATCTGGAGCTTCACTACTGCTTTGACATCATGGGAAGGTCCATGATATTCGAACTGTATCAGGCCATCGGAGAAAACGCCGTACGCGCCGCGCTTCGGGAAATCTATGAGGCTGCTCAAGGTCTGGAAGAGGGGGAATTGACAGAAGAGCAGATCTATCAGACGTTTCGTCGACACTCCTCATCTGCGGCTGACTTGGATCAAGTCTACCGCAAATGGCATGGTGGAGACTTCGTCAGATAACTGTTACGAACCTCATCTCGCATTTATGACCCCGCCTGCAGAGAGCAAATTGGCGGTGTTGGCCCGGCAGTGCCTGGACCGCCGGATTCCCAGCCGGGACGTCCTGAAACACGAAACCGGAGCCTGGCAAGGACAGCGAAACCGCGATGACATTCAGGCCCAGTGGCGCTTCACCACTGGGGACGCCCGAATCAAGCTCAAGTCCCTATACCCATCAATACAATAGTTGCAGACTACTAGTATTACAACGACGCTTCATCATTTTCGTCCATTCTGATCCTGAATTTGCATTTAGGAAAGCATGTCCGCAAAGCTGTCAAACCCGCAGACAGCCCGTCCCAGAAAGGTGTTCAAAGGTCGTTACTTGCCATCCGTCGTTGTAATACTAGCCTTGCAATACAAGGGAAATACCGGACAGCCGGATTACGACATTCTCAACAGTAACGACAATATTCGCACTCCACTTCTGGCACTCATGAGTTTCGCAATTTTCTCAAGCAGCAAGGCTCACAGGGGGCAACCTGGCCCCCGGGGAATCCGGTGACACCGGATCAATCGGCTATCTCCAGACCGCAATAGGGGCACGTTCTGGGCAATCCCCGGCGGTGCTGTACTTCTTCGCTCCGGTCCTGCTGGGCATTTTCGCTCTCGCGTTGCTGCACCTGTTCCAGGAACCCGGACCCAAGGATACCTGCCGGGAGGGCAAAGATGCCTATTCCCAGGACTGCTATGACACCGGCCAGCAGCCGGCCTTGGATTGTTACCGGGAAGACATCGCCGTACCCCACGGTAGTCAGGGTGACTATTGTCCACCACATGGTAGCCGGAATGCTGGAGAATGCTTCGGGCTGGACTAGCCTCTCGGCGAAATACATCAGGCTGGAGGCCAGCACCAGCAGCACGCCCAGCACTATGGTGACCGTAAAAATGTCATGCCGCCTGGCGTGGAGAACGTCGCCCAGCGTGCGCAGACCAACGAAGTAACGGCTCAGCCGGGCAGCCCTGGCCACCAGCCGTACCACCCGGAGCGGTCGCAGGTCCAGTCCGACCAGTAGCAGCAGAGAGGGCAGTATTGCCAACAGGTCGAGCAACTGGATGGGCGACAGGATGAATCTGATGCGGCTGCGCACCGGGTGAGTGTAGCTGGGGTCTTCGGCATACGACCAAACACGCAGGATGTATTCGATAGTGAAGACACCCACCGACGCCGATTCAAAGATGATGAAGACCTGGGGAGCGGCCTGGTTGATGTTTTCCACCGAGGCCAGTATGAGGGCCACGACGTTCGCGCAAATCAGGAATATGATGAAAATGTCCCAGGCCCGGCTGACGCGGTCTCCAGGCATGGCGAGTTCGAGAATTTCGTAGACACGCCGCCTGACTCCAGGCATCACATGCCGCCGCGCAGTTCGGTGGAGGAGATGTCGTTGCGGAAGGCCGCCTCCGGGAGCTCCTGGAACAATGGACTGAACCCACCGGGTACGGGAACATCAGCGAGGGTCCGGAATGCTTCCCCGTCCTTGCGTCCAGCCACCAGGAACCGGCCGCCGCCAGCCCAGATCTCCGCCAGCGCGGTCAGCATGGCCGTCTCGTCGTTGCCATAGTAGCGGGGCGCTACCAGCCTGACCGCGGTGTCCCAACCGATTACAAATGGGCAACGGGGGAACAGGGCGGACTTCTTATGGAAGGTCTCGGCGCGTGTGAGCACTACAGTCCCTGTTCCGGCGAACTGCCCCAGCCGCCGCTCAACTTCTTCACGTTCCAGAGGCGGCTTGTCTACGTTTACCACTGATAGTTCGTAGAAAACATCCAGGCCCAAGATGCCCGAGGCGGCGCGGGTCAACTGGCGGTGCCCCTCGTGTACGGGACGGAAAGACCCAGGCAGCAATGCGGCCTGCACTGGTTCATCAACCGCCATCCTGCCGCCAGGGTAGACCGTAACGCTGCCGGCGTCGCCGGACAACAGGCGGGACAAAGGGTCGGGATGCGTCCGGCGTTCCACTTCGAGCTTGTCTCCGCTGGTCAAGCCGAGTTCCAGGTCGGGTTCGATTCCGCACGCCTCGGCCAGAGCCTGCAAGACGAGCAGGCTCACCAACTCCTCTTCTCCGGCCCGGTCACGAAGCCCCTTGTCGAGCAGCAGGGAGTAGGTAGAGACTCTTTCGTCGTCCCAGGTGGCGATGTGAGCACGATGGTCGCCGCGCTTGGTGCGGTCGGTTGCGATGGTTGCGGTGCATCCCAGACCCAGGACCGGGGGAGCGCCTTCACGCAGCCGCAGGGAACGGCGGTAGGTCGCCGCTGCAATGTCGCGCGCGGTCTCTGTGGAGACGAATTGGCCGGGTTCGTGTCCCACCAGTTCAATCATTGAACGGGGTCCGTAGGGAACGACCACTTCCAGCAAAGTGCGGGACGCACCGGCAACGCCCAGCAGCCAGGCTGTGGCCTGGCTGCCCGCGCCGGAGACAGCTAAAACGGTCTGCTGGGGCGAGTCGTGGATCCTCTGTATCAATGCCTGTATATCGTTCATCGCACAATCCAGACCGCTGTATTGGACATAAAGCTGCTTATCAAGGGGACGTCCAAGGCGTTGGGTCAATCTCCCCCATGCGTGTCCGGGAAACCTCGATCTCCCCGGCAATCTTGCGGTCCCATTCCCGGTTCCACTCGTCAGGGATCATCCGACGGGCGTCCCGCCACCACAGGGGGCCGTCATCACCCAACACATCACCCGCCACCACGTCAGCCAGGAAGCAGGTCATGTCTCCTCCGTCCATGGCGTTGACCACCCGGCAGTCCAGGTATCCCCAGGACTCATCCAGGACCGGGCAGCCGGTGGCTTCCGTATGTATCCTGACACCCTCCAGCTTGTCCTGGTCTCTGCCGGAGACCAGGCCGAAGTCCTTGATGAGGTGGAGTTGGTCGGTGCGAAGAAAATTCAGCGCCAATGCACCGCTGGAGTAGATGAGGAGGTGGCTGAAATTTGTCTTGTATATCTGAACGACCACCCGGGGCATGTCAGGGACGATGGACGCCGCCGCGATGGCCACGGCTATCTGGACGTTGGCCTTGCCCTGCCATTGGCTGGTAACGGCTGCCAGGGGTGACCAGAGCCGTCCCATCACCGGGGCGATGCGCGCGTATTCCATTCTGAAACCGACCAACCTGAGCACAGAGATGCGTATTGGCCCGGCGACCGTAGACCAACGGGAGTGTAGCACCGCAAGGACGGGACGGTCTAGGCGGGTATTGGCCCACAGCCATTCAGTTGACCGTGACTGATAACGGCCGGGCAACGGTTACCAACGGGGAGAGTGGTCCTCGACCTGATTGTGAGTCAGGCGGAGTTGGTTGCCGCCGTCCGAGTCCATCACGAATATCTCTCCAGTTCCGTACACACGGGACACGAAGGCTATTCTCTTGCCGTCGCGGGACCACACGGGGGAGAAATCGTCAGACTCGTTGCTGGTCAACCGGCGCGGCTCGGAGCCGTCCGGTCTCATCGTGTATATCTCGGCGGAGCCGTCACGGTGGGACACAAAGACGATGGACTTGCCGCTGGGGGACCACAATGGAGAGCGGTCGGCCATGCGGTTATCGGTCAACCGGGTAATCTCGGGCGTATCGTACCACGTCCCGCCCTTCGGCCTGGAGGCTACGAAAATCTCAGCGCTGTCCTCGCTGCCGCGCACGAAAGCTATGGTGTTGCCATTGGGAGACCATGACGGTCCGGTATCGTCGCCGTCGGTCAGCCGGACCAGGTTGACCCCGTCAGGGTTCCTGAGCCATAAGCCCTGCTCCGACTCGTCCCCGAGACTATAGAACACCAGCCAGTCACCGTCCGGTGACCACCCCCCCATACGCTCGTGGGTATGGTTGGTGGTAACCCGAGTGGGGTTGGAGCCGTCGGCGTCCATCATGTAGATTTCCGGTTGGGCATCGCGATTTGATACAAACGCCAGACGGGAGCCGTCGGGAGACCACCTGGGAGCCACGTCATCTCCCGCGCTGTTGGTCAGCCTGGTGACGAATTCGCCTTTCGTGTCGGCGGCCATTATTTCCAAATCGCCGGTCTGGCCGGATACGAAGACCACCTGCTTCCGGTCGGGCGACCACCTGGGGTCGGAGTCCTCTCCGGCGCTGCTGGTCAAGGAGAGAGCGTTGCGGGCGCCGGTATCCAGCAAGGCCAGTTCCGAGCCGGCTCCCAGGTCAGAGACGTAAGCCAGTTTTGGGTCTCCACCAAGGGAACACCCGGATAACAGGAAAATTGAGATAGCTGCCGCCAGGACCAGGTTGAGACTGCCCGTGTGTCGTAAAACGTTCATTCGGCGGCCACCTAAACTTGGACCCCGATTGGGGCCAGGAGTAACGATATATGCTGGAGAATGTTCTATTTCTAAAATTATACCCAAATCACCGGCTATCCTGTAATCAAAGAGGCACGGCTTTTCCGGGAAGTATGCGCTTAATGGGGCTTAGCACAGCACGGAGGGACGGTTACCGTTACCTTGACCCGTTATCTTGACAATGAAATGGGGGTAACTTAGCATCACCGCAATTTGAGACGGCTCGGCGAATGCCCGTGGGAAAGGCCGAGCCGCCAAGCACCCTGTAGCGCACGTCGCACCACAATATCCGCATGGAGGTGTTCCCCATGAAAGCCCTGGTCGGATGCACCTTGATCGACGGCACCGGCGGCCCCGTTCTTGACAATGCAACAGTGCTCATAAACAGAGACCGAATCGAGGCGGTGGGACCCCGCGATGCAATAAGCTGGCCGGTGGACACCGAGATAATCGACGTCTCCGGGATGACGGTCCTTCCGGGGCTGATTGACTGCCACGACCACCTGGCTTCCAAGGACTACACGCTGGCGAGCCGGTGGGGACTCGACGAACCAACGTCCCTGGGCCACATCCGCACGGCCAAGGCCATCGAGGACACGCTGGCCGGCGGCTATACGTGCCTGCGGGATGCAGGGGGCCTGGACGCCGGTTTCAGGACCGCGGTGGACCAGGGTCTTATTTCCGGCCCGCGGCTGGTCCTGTCCGTGGGAATCATATCTCCCACCGGCGGGCTGGCGGACCGGGTAAGCCCATCCGGACATCACAACGCTTACCACTTCGACCCGAACACCCCAGCCGGAGTGGCAGACGGACCGGACTCGGTGCGGGCCAAGGTCAGGGAGATGGCGCGCGTCGGCGCTGATGTAATCAAGTTCGCCACCACGGGCGGCGCAAGCTCCCGCCCCGGCCACGGGCCGATGGACATTGAGTTCGGCCCCGATGAGGTGAAGGCGCTGGTGGCAGAATCCGCGGCCTTGGGACGCAGGACAATGTGCCACGCCGTCGGCGGGCCGGGACTGCGGATGTGCGTCGAGGCAGGAGTCGGGTCGGTGGAGCACGGCTGCTACCTGGCGGATGACCCCGATCTGGTCAAGATTATGGCTGACAAGGGGACATTCTTCACGCCGACCTTCGAGATCTACGAGTTCCACTCCACTGTCAGCGCCCCGCACATGGTGGAGCGGGCCAAGGCGTTGCTGGAGGTCCACCGGGAGAGCCTGCACCAGGCCCTGGCAGCCGGGGTCAAGGTGGTGGCAGGCACCGACGCCGGGGGGTACGTCCACGGGGACAACGCCCGCGAGATCGAGCTTCTCGTGGACCGGGGGATGACTCCAATGCAAGGGATTCAGGCCGCCACAGGTTGGGCCGCCGAATGCTGCGGTCTCGACAAGGAGATTGGGACCGTTCAAGCGGGCAAACTGGCGGACCTGCTGGTCATCGACGGGGACCCCTTGCGGAACATTTCGGTGCTGCGAGACCGCGACCGGATAAAGGTGGTGATGAAAGGCGGCGAGGCATTCGTCGACAAGCTGGAAGCGCCCGTTCTTGCCGCGGCGGCCTTCCGCTAAGCATATTCGTATTGGCTTGAGATCGCCGTTTTCACGGGAATGACAATGCGGAGTGAGGACGTGGAATCCTGTATCATTGATTCATGCGGTTCCACGTCCTCACTCTCTTTCCAGAAGCTATCGAAGCGCCTCTCCGGGCCAGCATGTTGGGTCAGGCGCAGCGCCGGGGACTCATCTCGGTTACGGTTACAGACATACGCGACTACACGCACGACGCCCACGGCACTGCCGACGATTACCAGTTCGGGGGCGGTCCGGGAATGGTGATGAAACCCGGGCCGATTATCGAGGCAGTCGAATCCGTGCTCGCCTCCACGACCTTCCGTTCAGAGACTACCCCTGCCGTTCCAACTCCACCCATTCTGTTGATGTCTCCCCAGGGAGATGTCCTGGACCAGGGACTGGTGGAGGAACTGGCCCAGGCCCCGGAGATCGTTCTGGTGTGCGGCCATTACGCCGGTGTGGACGAGAGGGTGAAAGAGTACTTCATGGCACGGGAGGTGAGCATCGGGGACTACGTTCTCACAGGGGGCGAACTCCCTGCGATGGTCCTTATCGACGCTGTTTCCCGGTTGGTCCCCGGCGTGGTGGGATCAATGGACAACGTTATGCAGGACTCCATCACTTCCGGGCTGCTCCAGCACCCTCTGTACACCCGTCCGGCGGAGTACCGGGGAATGGCCGTGCCCGACGTGGTGTTGTCGGGGCACCACGCGGAGATCGACCGATGGCGGCGCCGGGAATCGCTGCGGCGTACATTGGAAAGGAGGCCGGACCTGCTCCAGACCGCAGACCTTTCCCATGCTGATTGGGATTACCTTGAGTCCCTGGGTTACGCAAGGCTGGCCGACGCAACCGATCATCACCAACCTGCCCCGCCGGGGAAGGAAGGGTAACTGATTCTCCGATGGCGAAGGCCGACTTCAGGTTCCACACTTCTCTCAGGGTGCGCTGGATGGAGTGCGATGCCCAGGGCATCGTATATAACGGCAAGTACATGGACTACATGGAGATCGGCCAGTCGGAGTATTTCCGCAATTTGGGGTTCAGCATTTACCGGATCGCGGAACGGGGTTACTTCGACGTCGCCACGGTCAAGGCTCTGGTTGAGTACAGGGCCCCGGCCCGGGTGGATGACATCCTGGAGGTACATGTCAGAGTGTCCCGCGTCGGGAACACCAGCATCACGCTGGCTATGGAGATTTATCCGGAGGACTCTGATCTCCTCCTGACAATAATGGAAGGCGTGTACGTGGGATATGCAGCCGATTCTGGGACCACGCGGCCTGTGCCTGCCGGCATCCGGCAGTTGATTGACCACTTCGAGACCACCGGAGAGGTCTTGCCACTGGAGCAATTCCCGGAATTGGCCGAGGCAGCAGCATGAAATCAGCGATGAGCCCAGGCCGGGTGTCATGCCCGGCGGTCATGTCAATCTTTCTTTAATGGCTCGACTCCGTAGACCCCGGCCATTGACTGGGCCAGCCCTGCCCGATAGACTCTAGTCGCCGCAGGGTCTGGTGCGCCAATGGGCAAGAGGCACGGCGCAACCAGCGGAGTTGCCAATATATCATGGCGAGACTCTTCGATCTCCACATACACACGACCAAGGGCAGCAGCGACAGCAGCCTGTCTCCCGAAGATTTGATCCTGGAAGCCGACCGGCTCGGCCTCCGCGGCCTTTGCATCACCGAACACAGCGGTCCGTGGGACAAGCACGAGTTCCGCCGCTTCGCCAGCCTGCACAGCGTGGTGCTGGTCCGCGCAATGGAAGTCGAGACCGACATGGGACACATGCTTGCCTTCGGTATGGACGAGTACCAGGCCGGTTTCCACATCGCCGACAACCTCAGCCGGGCGGCCAGGGCCACGGGCGGGTTCGTGGTGACGGCCCATCCATTCCGGGCAGTGTTGAACAGGCCTCGAATGGCGCGCCCCCTGCTCTACCAGTCGGAGTCGGAACCACTGCCGGAAAGTCCCGAGGAAGCGTTGGGACACCCGGTGTTCAAGCTGGCGGACGCCGTGGAAGTAGCCAACGGGGGCACGGCGGACAACGAAAACGAGTTTGCCCTGAAGGTCGCCCAGTCGTTGAAGATGCCGGTGACCGGCGGGAGCGACGCCCATTCGGTGAATGGCATCGGGAAGTTCGTGACCGCATTCCGCGATGACATCAACAACGAGGCTGAGTTTCTGAAAGCCCTCCGGTCGGGCGCATTTTACCCGGCCGTGGGGCTGCGCACGGGGCGGCTGCAACCCTTCACGGGCTGAGGCCCGGAGAACGCCACCCCATACCGCCGTGCCGGCCGGGGAACGGCGGACAGGATCCGTTCCCGGGCATGTCAACCCCGGCTCTTTCATACACGGGCGGGGAGGTCCCATTCCGGCATGTTCTCCAACACCGCTTCAGGCGCTCCGGCGGTATCCCCATTCGCGCAGGTCTGCGTCGCCCTGGACCTGGAGACCACCGGACTGGACTCCAACCGGGACGCCATTATCGAAATCGGGGCCGTAAAGTTCCGCGGCGACGAGGTGCTGGACACCCTTCAGACTTTCGTCAATCCCGGACGCACGATCCCCGAACACATCCAGCGGCTGACCCACATTTCGCCCAGGCAGGTGCAGCGGGCACCCCTGTTCAGCTCCATCGCCGGCCGGGTGGCAGAGTTCGTCGCCGATCATCCGGTAATCGGCCACAACATCCAGTTCGACCTGAAGTTCCTGGAGTCCCACGGCGTGCCATTGGGCAATCCGGCCTACGATACATGGGACCTGGCTTCAATGCTGCTTCCACGGACGATGCGTTATTCGCTGGCTTACCTCAGCGACTATTTTTCCATTGATCATTCCGACCCCCACCGCGCGTTGAGCGACGCCAGGGCCACCCAGGGAATCTTCCTCGCCCTGGTCCGCCGGGCAGCAGTCCTGGACCCTGGGCTGACGGAATACATTGCACGGCTCGCCGGGCGGAGCAACTGGGATTTAGCGCCGGTGTTCCAGGGGCTGGAGGCCGACTCGCGGGGCGAGACTTCGAGACTTGGCCTGACCGGGTTGGACCTGGAGGGCCTGGCATCACGGCTGGACAGGCATGAAGACCACAGGTTGCAGCGCCGGGCCGAAAACGACGCCGTTGACCTGGATCTTGCCGAGATTGTCGAATTGCTGGGGCCGGCGGGGCCATTCGCAGCCGCGTTTTCGGGGTTTGAGAGCCGGCCCGAGCAGGAACAGATGCTCGACGCGGTAACCAAGGCTATCTATGAAGGAAACCACCTGGTCGTGGAGGGAGGCACAGGGGTCGGCAAGTCCATGGCCTATCTGCTTCCCGCGGTGTTGTTCGCGGCGCAGAGGCGGACGAGGGTCGTAATTTCCACCAACACCATCAACCTCCAGGAGCAGCTTCTCAACAAGGACATCCCCGCCCTGCTGGAGGTGCTGGAAGGAGCGGGCGTCATCCAACCCGGGTCGGTCCAGGCGGCGCTCCTCAAGGGCAAGAGCAACTACCTGTGCCTTCAGAGGTGGAACTACCTGGCAAACAGCGAGAGTCCCACCGTGGACGACGCGCGCCTGTTGGGGAAGACCGCGGTATGGCTGCAAGACACGGCATCCGGCGACCGGGGCGAGATCAACCTGTCGGGCCGGGACGCTTCGACATGGAACCGGGTATCCGCGGGAGATAAGGGGTTCTGCCCCGGCCAGAGGGACGGAAGCCCCTGCTTCATCCGCGCCGCAAGGGAGCGGGCGGAACAGGCCCATATCCTGGTGGTCAACCATGCCCTGCTCATGGCAGACCTGGTGATGGGCGGCAACGTAATCCCCGACTACAGCCACCTGATCATCGACGAAGCCCACAACCTGGAAGATGAGGCTACGACCCACCTGGGGTATCAAGTCACCAACGACCGGGTTGACGAGGTGATCGATAACCAGTCAAGGCTCATCAGCAGGCTGCGCGCCGCCCTGCGGGGAGAAGACCTGGCCCCGCCGGTGCGCCAGGCCGGGGAACGGGCGGCAGCCGATGTCGAGACCAGCTTGCCCAGGGTCAGGGACCTCTGGGGCCGGGCGCTGGCCGCAGCCGAGCGTCTGATGAACTCCCAGGGTAGAGGTCAGGCCAACGAACTGTCTCAACTGCTGTTGACCCGCCAGATACGGAGCCAATCGGTATGGGAAGAAATGGCCCTGGCCGGCGAGAACCTCCAGGTGGGCTTGCAACAGGCCGTGAATTTCGCCGCGCGGCTGGCCCAATTCCTGGCCACCACCGCCCTTGCGCCGGATGCGGACCAGGCAACCCTGGAGTCGGAGGCTTCCAACCTGGCCGACAGCCTGCAAACGTTGAAGGACCAACTGGGCGTGATCCTTGGCACGGGGGACGACGAGAGAATCCTGTGGGTATCCCGAAATCCTTCCCGCGGCGAGGTCAGCTTCCACTCCGCTCCCCTGGACGTGGGGGCAACACTGAACGAGCAGCTATTCGCCCGGAAGGACAGCGTGGTCCTAACCAGCGCGACCCTGAGCACCGGCCGGACTTTCGAGTACTTCCGCAGCCGGACGGGTGTGCCGGAGGAGAGTGACGAACTGCTGGTCGGGTCGCCCTTCGACTACCGACGGGCCGCGCTGTTGATGATCCCGGACGACATGCCCCCGCCCAACGACCAGGGCTACATCGCCGCGCTTTCCCAGGTGCTGATCAACCTGGCCCGGTCGGCGGAAGGGCGGACAATGGCGCTGTTCACGTCGTATTCATCCCTGCGAGCGGTCAGCAACCGGGTGCGCGCGCCGCTGGCGGAGAACGGCATCCAAGTGATGGCGCAGGGGGTGGACGGTTCGGCCCAGCAGCTCATGTTCCGGTTCGCCGGTTCTTCCCGGAGCCTGCTACTGGGGACCAGCAGCTTCTGGGAAGGAGTAGACTGGCCCAGCGGAACGCTCAAGGCGCTGGTCCTGACCCGCCTGCCCTTCCAGGTGCCCACCGACCCCATAGTGAAGGCCCGCTCCGACCAGTACGACAACCCGTTCCAGGGCTACTCGGTGCCCCAGGCGGTGCTGCGCTTCCGGCAGGGCATCGGCCGGCTGATCCGCAACAAGGGAGACAAGGGCGTGATCGTGGTGCTGGACCGGCGCATCACCAGCCGCAACTATGGCAAGTCCTTCATGGACTCCATACCCCCATGCACCCTCAGCCCCAGCAGCATCTCCACGGTTGGCACGCTGGCCGCCGAGTGGATAGGGGAGAGCCGTGGAACTCGCCGTTGACCAGCCCTTCGACCTGGCCGCCAGCCTGGAGAGCGGGCAGTCTCACCGCTGGGACTACCCGGGGGAGGGGGATGACGGCTGGTACACTGGGGTTGTTCGCGGCAACCTGGTGCGCATCCGGCAGACTCCCCAGTCAGTGGAGTTTCGGAGCGCGCCTACGCCTGAGCCGGAGATGGCCCCCAGGCTGGCCGATTACTTCCGGCTGGGCGACGACATAGAGGCCATCTACTCAGACATCACCCGGGACGGTCGGGTGGCTGAGATGGTGGAACGTTACCCCGGCCTGCGGGTGCTGCGCATCGAGCCCTGGGAATGCCTGGTGTCCTTCATCTGCTCCGCCAACAACAACATCCAGCGCATCCACAACAACATGGAGACCATTTCAGTTGCCTTCGGTTCGCCGGTCAGCCTGGACGGATACACCCGCTACACCTTCCCCACGCCCGCGGAACTGGCCGAGGCCGGGGAGATGGAGTTGCGGCGTCTGGGCCTGGGCTTTCGCGCCCCCTACGTCTACAAAGCTTCCCTGTCGGTGCTGGAGGGACGGCTGGACCTGGACGAGCTTGTCCGAATACCCTACCCGGAGGCCAAGGACAGGCTGATGGAGTGCCCGGGCATCGGCCCGAAGATCGCCGATTGCATCGCCGTCTTCTCCCTGGAAAAGCTGGAAGCGTTCCCCATAGACGTCTGGGTGCGCCGCGCCCTGGGGGAGTGGTACTTTCCCGGACAGAAAATTCCCAAGGACTCCGTGCTGCTGGAGTGGGCGCAGGGGCATTTCGGGCGCTACTGCGGCTACTGCCAGCAATACCTGTTCCACGGGCGAAGGCTGCGGGGCAGGGAGAAGGTCGAGTCCGGTTAGATGGTATAATGTCCGTGTGCCAGACGTTCAGGAGCGTATTTGGACAAGGGTATTTGGACGGTGGAAGAAAAAGAGCAAACTCCCGAAAATAACCGCCGGAAGATAAACTGGTGGAATGTCCTTCCCATCGGTAGCAACATCCGGGAGACCATTCAAGACCTTCGTGTTATGAGGGACAGTCTCAAACGACGTGGCAATGTGACCAAGTCTCGGGACTCCCAAAGTGACCAACAGTGAACTGGAACGAGATCGAGTCGTGGTTGAGGTTTGCCGCAAGGGCCTCCATTACCGCGACATGCATCTTCCTGGGAATCTGGCTGGTCGTGGTGCAACAGTCGGAGATGGGTTACAGCTTCATAACCTTCGTCGCCGGATATTGGTTGAAATAGCCCCCTACTGGGTAAGCAGCAGCTTGCCGAAGAAGCCGGTGGCTTCCATCGCGCGGTGAGCGTCGGCAGCCTGTGTGAGGGGGAAGGTGCGGTCAACCACCGGGCGCACCACGCCCCGGTTCAGCATCTCCACTATCTCCCGCATATCCTCCTTGGTCCCCATATACACTCCGTAGATTTCCTTCTGCTGGGTGAACAACAGGCCCAGGTGAAGCTCCGCCCGCAGGCCGGTGGTCGCTCCGCAGATGCCATAGCGTCCGCCGGAGCGCAGAGAGGCGAAAGCAGGGCCGAAGAAGTCCGCCCCCACGTGGTCCACCACGGCGTCAACCCCTGCGCCGCCGGTCAACTCTCGCACCCGCTCCCGGATGTCTTCCTCGGTGTAGTTGATAACCTCGTCGGCTCCCAGCTCCCGGGCCTTGGCCGCCTTCTCGGCAGTGCTGGTGGTGGCTATGACCCGCGCTCCGATCACGTCCTTGGCCATCTGGATGGCGGCCGTGCCCACCCCGGCGGAGGCGGAAAGCACCAGCACAGTCTCCCAGGGTTTTAGCTGCAAACGCCGCACCAGCATGTTCCAGACGGGGAGGTACGTCGTCGGAACGGCGGCCGCCTGCTCATAGGTCACGCTGCCGCCGATGGCGTGGACGTTGGCCGCGGGAACGGAAAGGTACTCGGCATAGCTGCCGTCAACGGCGCTGCCCAGGAACAGGGAGCGGCGGCAGAGGTCGTCCCGTCCCGACAGGCAGACCGGGCATTGCTGGCAACTGAGGCGGGGATTGACGATCACCCGGTCGCCCTCCCTAAGCCCCCTGACTCCATCGCCAACCTCAGCAACCTCGCCGGAGCAGTCGCCGCCAAGGACCAGCGGCGGGGGAAATTCCCGCTGGAGACCGCGCCCGCCCTCGCGGGTGTACAGGTCGAGGCGGTTGAGGGCCGTGGCGCGGACCCTCACCTTGACCCCGCCGGGTTGCACTTCCGGGTCGGGAAGCTCGCCGTGGGTCAGGACTTCAGGGCCGCCGTGGGACTCGATGTATACCGCTTGCATTCTTCAATCACTCCAGTCTCTAGGGCCTGCGTCCATAGTAGCAGTCGTCGCAGAGGTACACGATAGCCAGGGCCTCCTCGTGGCTGCCGATACGGCCGCACTGGGGGATGTCGCTGTCGCGGGACCAGGGTTGATGGAACTTGCCCCCGCACATCTGGCACGAAGTCTGGTGAATTCCATCAAGTGCGCCGCCGCAGATCACGCACGACTCCAGTTCCAACTCTGCATCTTCCAACTCTTCATCCAACGTGCCTATCCTCTCCCCGGGCGAGAGCCTCGCGCACGAAACGCCTCTCGTCCTCCATGGTGTTGACCAGCCCATCAAGTTTAGCGTCGGCAAGTTCCCGGAGCATCCGGCCCACGCACGGACCGGGGGGAACGCCCAGGGCCAGCATGTCATTGCCGTCCAACTTCGGAAACAGCAGACGCAACCTGACCAGGAACTCCTCCAGCAGTTGCGCTATCGCGGGAGAATGACTGACCAGCGCAGCGGCCCGAATTGCGTCCTCTGATTTTCCCGACAGCAAATGGGCAACCCTGGAGTTTGAAATTCCGGGACTGTCCAGCTCCTCCTCAATTTCCCTCAGCGCTGCCGCATCGCGGGCCACCCTGGCCCAGGAGTTGGGCATGTTCAACCGCCCAATCAGAATCTCCGCCTGGGCCGGGGTCAATGGATATGCCAACGCGGCAAGGTACAGCGTGGGCGTAGGCTTGCCCTTCGCCGTCATCAGCCGCTCCACCGCGGCCAGGCTGGAGAATCCCGGCGCGAGCTGGGACAGTACACCAAGCTCGGCCAGGCGCGAGAGCGGCGGGCCGGGAGTCCTTTCCCCAAGGATATGCTCAATCTCGCGGCGCACGCGGTCCGGGGTCAGTCTCTGTACGCTACCGGAGGCCACGGCTTCTTTCATCCACAACAGGGTATCCGCCTCTATTCTGAATCCCAGCCGTTTTTCGTATCTTGCGGCGCGGAAGATTCGCGTCGGGTCATCGGCGAAGCTGCCCGGGTGAAGCGCCCGCACGACACCCGCCTCCAGGTCTGCCATGCCCCCGTGCGGGTCAAAAAGCCCTTCATGCTCCGCTCCAAGGCGCACAGCCATAGCGTTGATGGAGAAGTCACGCCTTGCCAGGTCATCCCCGATGGTCCCGGGATAAACCTGGGGAAGCGCCCCCGGATGCGGGTAGGTCTCCTTACGGGCGGTTACTATATCGATTCGGTCGGGCCCCAGGTTGACCGATGCCGTGCCAAAGGCCTGGTGACTCACCACGTCCCCGCCCAGTCCAGCGGCCACCTCACGGGCCAGGGCAGGGGCGTCCCCTTCCAGCACAAAGTCCAGGTCGTGGACGGCAAGGCCCATCAGGGCATCCCTTACCGGGCCTCCCACGAGGTAGAGGGGCATGGCCCGGTCCAGAGCGCAGCGGCGCAGGGCGTTGAGCATAGCGGTCAGACCGCCGCCAGTCCGGTCCTCCACGGCGTCGATGAGCGGGGCAATGTGCGCGGCGTGATACGTGCCGGAACCTCCTTGCGATCCGCAATCCAGTATACCACCAGCCCCGCTGCGCCATTATCTCCGTCGTAATCCATCCTTTGTAATCCATCCTGCATATTCCGGAGGCATTGGCCTCCGGGGCAAGAGGGGCGGCCCCGCGACGCGGGACACTTTGACCAGCGACTGTTCGGACTTGAGGTGAAATCAGCAGCTTGCGGCATTGCAATCGGGGATTGAGACCCCGGGCCCGCCAAGTCCCGAGGAGGGATGCCGGGACCCCTTGCCTCCGGCGGGGGGCCTGTGGCCCGGCATCCCGGAGCCAGGGCCGAGGCCCTTGGACAACCGGGCAGGCCCTCCACCCGCTGGCTCAGTTCGGTGATGCCCCCCTGTTGTCCGGCAATCACTGCCAGCAGGGTTTCCCGGCCCGCCTTGGTCAGGTCCAGTCCCGTTTCCATTGTCCTCTTATGCCACAACCAGCCCGCGGACGCCAGTGTCTTTCAGCGTAACCGTGGAACCGCCGGCCCCGTAAATTCGCCTCATCAAGTCTGAACAGTTGCCTTGCGTGCCGGTCTGTGGCCGTTCAGTCGCCGACATACAATCAATTACGTCGAAAGACCTTGAACAATCCCCATACAATACGAATTATGTTGTAGAGTATATTTGGGTTCTTGAGCCAGTGCCGAAGCGTTACACCGGGTGCGCCAGCCGGACGTAGGGCCGCGCCGACCGGGGCCAACAGGCCCCGCCGGGAAAGGCAGCGGCCGTCAGCGAGGAGGCGGCACAGCCATGTTCGACATAGGCTACAACTTGAGGAGCAGCAGGGCAGGCCGCCTGTTGAAGGCGGTATTGCCCGCCCTGCGCTTCGTTTCCCGTCCCGGTACGGCCTGGGCCGGTCGCGGCACCGCCTTCGGTCCGCCTGCCACCCAGCGCCGTTGCACCCTGCTGGTGGTCCGGTACGCCGGGCAGGAGGAACCCTGGATCATCCTCACCGGCCTTGCGCCGGATGAGGCCCGGGTCAGTTGGTACGCCCTGCGCTTCTGGATCGAACTGGGCTTCAAGGCCATCAAGAGCCTGGGCTGCAAGTGGGACAAGACCAGAAGGACCGACCCGGCGCGTGTCTCCCAACACTGGCTGGTGCTGCCAGTGGCCACCCTGCTGGCCCTGGCCTACGGCACCAGGGTGGAAGACGCCCATGACCGGAGGATTGACCCAGGCAACCTGTGGGCGCCGCCCAAGGCTCTGGCTCCCAACCACCGGGACCCTCGGAGCCGTCCGGCGCGCACCGTCAGCGTGATCCGCCACGGCATCGACTGGCTCAGGCGCTTGCTGCTCAAGGGCCGTCTCTGGAGCCGTGTCTGGCTGCTGCCCGAACCCTGGCCACAACCCAAGGCCAACCTGGAGGTCATCCGCCATGCGCCTTGCTGAAAACTCCTTACATACCCTTGTCACCCCCCCCCCCCCGACTTTGGGCTGTGAGTTCCTTGCCGAAGCCTGGGCTCAGCCCGGCAGTGCGCGCGCTGCTGCTGACCTTGTTGTTGGCCGGGGGGGTCGGCTTCCTCGCGGAGCTCGTCATATCGCGCCCTGTCGAGGCCGCAGCGCCGGAATCGACGCCCTGGATCCACACGCGCGTTCCTGCCCACCTCGGGTTCCAGTTGTATTGGTGGGACGGTTTTACCGCAGAACGCGATGCGTCGGTGACCGGCTACGAAGTCCAATTCCGGGAAACGGGCGCCGCGAGTTGGACCTCCCATCCACACTCCGGCACGGTCCGCGCCGTCGAGATCTCCAATCTGGCCGTGGGCAAGCAGTACCAGGTTCGAGTCCGCGCAACGAACAGCGACGGCAGCGGTCCCTGGTCCGACGTGGAGAACATCCCCGGCGTGGTCAGCTATGCCACCGTGGTGAATCCGCCCTTCCCGGTAATCGTGGAAGCCGGCGATGCCCGAGCGCGCGTCTCCTGGGGCCGGCCGTCACATACCGGCGGGAGAACGCTGACCGGCTATGTGGTCCGTTTGTTTGACGTTGACAGCTCAACGGTGCTGAGAAGCATCAAGATCAGCGGCGCGACCACCACCTCTACGTTGATTACGGGCCTGACCTACTACACGGACTACACCATCGATATGTACGCGACCTATGGGGAAAGGGATGACGGCGGCCTACCGACGGCAAGGCTGGAATTCACGCCGCAGCTCCCTGCGGCCGCCCCGACCGCGGTCGCCTCCCTGTTCGTCCAGGAGGGAAATAAACGGCTGCGCCTCTCTTGGGGCGTGCCCGACGGCACGGTGACCGGCTACGACGTGGAGTACAAGGCGTCCACTGACCCGGACACGGAGTGGAAAGCCTTCCGCACTCGCATCGTAAGCATCGGCGCCTTAAGGCATCAGACCATCTTCGGCCTGGACAACGGCACGGCCTACGACGTGCGCGTGCGCGGGGTGAACCCCACTGGCGACGGCTCCTGGTCCTCCGGCACGGGCACGCCGACGCCGAAGCCCAACATCTTCCTCTCGGCCCCGCCCGGAGTGCCGGAAGGGTCCAGCGTCACCGTCGCAGTCCTGCTGTCGGAACCGCTGTCAGGCGATGTGACCATCCCCCTCACCATCACGGACGATACGGCGGAGCCAGGCGACCACGGGACCCTCCGGAGCATCACCATCCGGGCCGGCCAGACCTGGGCCGAGAGAGCCATCACAACGGCCCGGGACGCCGACCCGGACCACGACACCTTCACCGTGGCCGTGGCCACCGACAGCAGGCTGCCCACCAGCGTCTTCGCGGGCTACAGCAGCTGGGCGCGGATCACCATCGAGGACCTGGACGCGCCGAAGGTGGCCCTCTCGTTCCCCCACCCGCCCGCGCCTTCTCAATGGTCAACAGGAGTGGCGACGGTGAACGACGGCGACAGCGTGGAGATGAAGGCCACCCTGTCCATGCCGCTGGACAGGGACCTGACCATCCCGCTGGAGTACAAGAGGAACTACGCTGAGCGGGAGGACTACCAGCCGCTGAGCGGCATCACGATCAAGGCCGGAGACACCTGCGGCATCGGGGTACTAAATACGAACGATGACGCCGATCCGGACGACGAGACCCTCGTCATACTCCTGGCGAGGCTCACCCCCGTGGTGCAGAAGGGCTACCCCGCCGCGCTGCACATCACCATCAAGGAAAACGACAAGGCCAACACGGCTCACCGGTTTCCGGCGAACCAGAGAACAGGGTGCCCCGGAATGCAGGAGGCCCCGCCAAGCGCCGTCCCCGTCACCTCCGTGAGCCTGGCCCTGGGGCAGGACCGGGTGCGGGAAGACGCGGGCCAGGTGACCCTGACGGCCACCCTGAACGCCCCGGCCCCGGACGGGGGCCTGGAACTGAGGCTGTATGCCGCCAACGAGAGCACGGCGGAGAAGGGCGTGGACTACACCCTGCCGGAGAGCATCGCCATCCCCGCCGGTGGTCTGTCGGCCTCGGCGCAAGTCCGGGTCACCGACGACGCCCTGGACGAGTCCGACGAAACGGCGGTCATCGGGGTGATCGCCGATACCCTGGACGCCACCCTGACCGCCGACACAACCCTGACCATCGAGGACGACGACGGCGCACAGCAGCAGCAGGAGTCGCCCCGGGACTACAGCGACCTCATCGCCCAGATGTACGAATGGCGCAACGGCCCCGAGGCGCAGCAGTACGGGAAGCCCCACACCGACCGCTGGGACCGGGCGCTCTTGGCCTTCGGGGAGACGGTGGCCGACGCCTCGATCACGCCGATGACAGCGGCGGAGGCGCAGGCCCTGGCCGACCAGGATTGGGGCGCCCGCTGGGTGCCGGTGGCGGCGGCGCTGTGGGAGATCGAGAACCGTGCGCCGACGGTGGCCGCAGCCATCGGAGACGCCACCATCGTCAACCAGAGCGGAACGCGCCAGGTCTCACTGTCCGGCGTGTTTGCCGACGCCGACAACGACAACCTGACCATCACCGCCGCATCGTCGGATGAAGCCGTGGCCATGGTGTCCGTCGCGTCGGACTACTCCAGCCTGACGGTGACGGCCCAGGCGCGGGGTACAGCGACCATCACGGTAACGGCCAACGACGGCAAGCGGGGCACGGTTTCGGATGAGTTCACGGTGACGGTGAAGGCCGCGCCGGTGGTGGCCTCGGCCCTGGCCGACCTGACCGGCCTGGAGGTGGGAGCGACACAAGAGGTGTCCCTGTCCGGCGTGTTCAGCGACGCCGACGGCGACAGTCTGACCATCACCGCCGCCTCGTCGGACGACGCCGTGGCCACGGTGACCGTGGCTGCGGACCAATCCACGCTGACGGTGGCGGGGGTGGCCGAGGGCACGGCGACGATCACGGTCACGGCCCGGGACGCCGACGGCAACCGGGTCGCCGACGAGTTCGCCGCGCCGGTGGCCAGGAAGTACGCGGCGCTCATCGCGCAGATGTATGAGTGGCGCAACGGCCCCGAGGTGCAGCAGTACGGGAAACTCCACACGGAGCGCTGGGACCGGGCGCTGCTGGCCTTCGGGGAGACGGTGGCCGACGCCTCGATCACGCCGATGACGGCGGCCCAGGCCCAGGCGCTGGCCGACCAGAGTTGGGGCACCCGCTGGGTGCCGGTGGCGGCTGCGCTGTGGGAGATCGAGAATCAGGCTCCAACGGTGGCCAGCGCCATCGCCGACGCCACCATCGTCAACCAGAGCGGGACCCACCGGGTGTCCCTGGCCGGGGTGTTCAGCGACGCCGACAACGACGCGCTGACCGTCACCGCCGCATCGTCGGACACGGCCGTGGCCGCGGTTTCGGTGGCGTCGGACTACTCCAGCCTGACGGTGACGGCCCAGGCCCGGGGGACAGCGACCATCACGGTCACGGCCGCCGACGGCAAGAGCGGCACGGTTCAAGATGAGTTCACGGTGACGGTGAAGGCCGCGCCAACGGTGGCCTCGGCCTTGGCCGACGTGAGCCTGGAAGAACTGGAGATCAAAGACATCTCCCTCTCCGGCGTGTTCAGCGACGCCGACGGAGACGCTCTGGACGCCACCGCAGCGTCCTCCGACGATTTCCTGGTCTCCGCTTTCGCAATCCGGGACCTGTTGACGGTAATGGCCGTGTCGGCCGGGACGGCTACCATCACGGTGACGGTCCAGGACAGCGACGGGAACCAGGTCAGCGACCAGTTCGACGTGACGGTGGGCACCCCGCAGCAGGACCCGCCGCCCAACCAGGCGCCCACGGTGGCCAACGCCCTGGCTGACGAAACCATCGTCAACGAGAGCGGGACGCGCCAGGTTTCCATGTCCGGTACGTTCAGCGATGCCGACAATGACAGCCTGACCGTCACCGCCGCATCCGGCGACGAGGCCGTGGCCACGGTGTCGGTGGCGTCGGACTACTCCAGCCTGATGGTGAGCGCCCAGGCCCGGGGGACGGCCATCATTACGGTAACGGCGGACGACGGCAACGGCGGCACGGTGTCGGATTCGTTTACTGTCATGGTGAAGGCCGCGCCGGTGGTGGCCTCGGCCATCAGCGACATGAGCGGCCTGGAAGCGGGTTCCACGCGGGACGTGTCGCTGGCCGGGGTGTTCAGCGACGCCGACGGAGACAGTCTGACCGTCACCGCCGCATCGTCCGACGACGCCGTGGCCACCGTAACCGTGGCTGCGGACGGGTCCAGGCTGACGCTTACCGGGGTGGCCGAGGGCACGGCGACGATCACGGTCACGGCCCAGGACACCGACGGCAACCGGGTCAGCGATGCGTTTGACGTGTCGGTGGTCAGGGCCCCGGAGCCGGACGAACCGGAGCCGCCCACCGGCGCGCCGGTGGTGGCCGCACCGCTGGCCGACATCAGCCTGGAAGCGCCGGAGTACGGGGAGTTCGACCTGGACGACGTGTTCCGCGACCCCGACGGTGGCGAGCTGACCTTCAGCGCCACGTCGTCCAACTACGGCGTGGCGTCGATGTGGGTGGCCGGCTCGACCCTGACGGTGGTGGGAACAGGCATGGGAACGGCGACGATCACGGTGACGGCGGAGGACCCCGACGGCAACCGGGTCAGCGATGAGTTCGAGGTGTCGGTGCGGCCGGCCTCGTAGGGCGATGGGTAGCCTGGGGATAGCCCCGGAAGCACGGACTCATTGGCGCGGGCGTCGGAGTCTGAACGGTTACTTTGACAAGCTTCAATGGCCCGGATACAATCCTGTCATCTACCTGTTAGGAGGATAGCCGTGTCTGACGCAGGAGTCACCAGCTATTACGATTTCCGTTGACCATTCGTGTACAATGCCACCATGTGGTTGGCAAAAGTTGAGGAAGCCAAGGGCGAGGAAGTAGAAATCGACTGGCAGCCCTTCTCCCTGGCCCAGGTGAACAGCGACCAGGGTCCCGATTTCAAGGTCTGGGAACAGCCCGAAATCCTGGACGGTTCGGACAAGACGCTCCTGGCCCACCAGGCCGGGCTGGCAGCCAAGAGGCAGGGGAAGGAGGCGTTCAAGTCCTTCTTCGTCACCCTGCTCAAGGCCCGCCACGAGGACCGGGTTGACCTGAACGACCCGGCGGTCATAGAGGAAGCCGTGGTCAAATCCGGTCTCGACATGGCCCAGTTCAGGGAGGACGTGGTCGACCCGGACCTGCTGCGGGAGATCGGGGAGAGCCACACCCGGGCGGTCGAAGAAGTGGGCGCGTTCGGCGTTCCGACCTTCGTATTCCCCGGCGGCAACGCGGCCTTCCTGAAGATGTTCATCCCCTCCGCGGAGCAGTCCGAGGAGATTTACGACGGCCTGATGAAGACCATGAGCGAGTTCGCTCACGTGGGCGAGATCAAGCGCCCGTCGCCGCCGTGGCCCTACGAAGGGGTCAGGCCCTAGTCCAGGGGACTTCGGTTGATAAGAGACCGGCTCGAAGCGGCGCTGGGTCTGAGCATTTCGGACCCGGCGCCGTTTCAGCAGGCGTTGATTCATAAGTCCTTCCTGAACGAACACGGGGGCAATCCCGCGGACTCCTACGAGCGGCTGGAATTCCTGGGGGACGCCGTCCTGGAACTCGCCGTATCCGCCGAGCTTTTCCGCCGCCTTCCCAGTCTCAGCGAAGGCGAGCTCACCAAGGGGCGGGCCGAACTGGTCTGCGGCGAGTCCCTGGCCGGTGTCGCACGGCGGCTGGACCTGGGCGGTCTTCTGCTCCTCGGAAGGGGAGAGGAAGCCAACGGGGGACGGGAACGGGAATCAATCCTGGCGGCCGCATTTGAAGCAATGGTCGCGGCCGTGTACATGGATGGGGGCTTCGATCATGCCAGAGCCTTCATCCTGATGGCAATGTCGGAAGAGCTTGACCGTTTCCTCAAGCAGGGAGGGCCGCGGGAGAACCCCAAGTCGCGGCTCCAGGAACACGTTCAGTCCCTGGGTATGCCGACTCCCCGTTACCATGTAGTTTCCGCCGAAGGCCCTGACCATAACCCGGTGTTCACCGTGGAGGCGCTGGTAGGCGACGAGGCTGTGGGCGAGGGCAAGGGCCGCAGCCGCGGCGATGCCGAGCGTTCCGCAGCGGAAGATGCCTTGACCAAAATGCTCACTGGCCCTGATGTAGTCCATGCTTAGGTTCTTCAGACGCAACCCTCCCAAGGACAAAGAGCAGACCGAAGGCGGGGTGAAACCGAGCAGAGAGCGGTGGTTCGGCCGCATTCTCGGAGCATTCCGGACCTCCCGGCTTGACGATTCCCTGTGGGAGGAGTTGGAGGAGATACTGATCTCGTCCGACGTGGGTGTCGAGGCTTCCCTGCGCATCATCGAGGAGCTGAAGGAGCGGATCAGGGCGGAAGATGTGCGGGACCCGGACGAGGCGTTCCAGCTATTGAAGAATATCCTCATCCAGGAGATGGAAGACCCCGGTTCAGCGGACGTGTGGGCCGGACCGGACTCGGAAGCCGCTCCCTACGTCATACTGATGGTGGGCGTTAACGGCGTGGGCAAGACCACCAGCATTGCCAAGCTTGCCCGCCACTTCGAACAATCGGGGAAGAGGGTGATCCTGGGCGCGGCGGACACCTTCCGCGCCGCCGCCGCTGAGCAACTGCAGGTCCTGGGGGAGCGCGTCGGGGTGGACGTCATCAGCCACGGTTACGGTTCCGACCCGGGGGCGGTTGCCTACGACGCATTCCAGGCCAGCCGGGCCCGGGGCGCGGACATCCTGATAATCGACACCGCGGGAAGACTGCACACGAAGTCCAACCTGATGGCGGAGCTGAAGAAGGTGGACCGTGTGCTGAAGCGGCTTGATCCCTCGGCCCCTCACCAGGTCATCCTGACCCTGGACGCCACCACCGGCCACAACGGGCTTGCGCAGGCGAAGTCCTTCAAGGAAGCGGTGGACTGCACCGGCATATTCCTGGCAAAACTTGACGGCACGGCCCGGGGAGGAATAACCCTGGCAATCAGACAGGAATTGGGGGTCCCCATCATGTTCATCGGGACAGGGGAGGGCCTGGACGACCTCGCCCCGTTCGACGGCAAAGAGTTTGTGGACGCGCTGCTGTCCCCCGTCTCGTGACCTGGCGCAGTAGATAAGGTCTGGCGTCCCATATCAATCCTCCCTGCTTTCGCCTTCTGAACAACCGTGGTAGACCTCCTCGTCTGGCTGCTCACCATCGAACTCATCGGACTGGCAGCCTTCCCTATCGCCTTCCTGCTGTTCCGCCACCTGCCTGACCGCGGATTCAGCCTGGTAAAGCCCCTCGCCCTTGTTGCCGGTTCCTATGCCCTTTGGGTGCTGGGTCTCACCCACCTGGCGCCGGTTTCCCGGCCCGCGATCATCGTTGTATTCAGCTTCATCGCAATCGGCGGGTTGTACGCAACGTGGACTCAACGGAAGCGCCTGGCCGGGTTCCTGAGAAGAGAATGGCCGACGCTGATAGCGGTAGAGTGCGTCTTCCTGGCGTTCTTCCTGCTCTGGGCCTGGATTACGTCCGAGGCTCCGGCGATAAGCGGGACGGAGAAACCGATGGACTTCGCCCTGCTGAACGCCTCGATACAAGCCGTCCATTTCCCGCCGGAAGACCCCTGGCTCGCGGGTTATCCCATCAGCTACTACTATTTCGGGTACCTGATGATGGGATTCCTGTCCCAATTGAGCGGGATAGCCTCCAATGTGAGTTACAACCTCTCCATCTCACTGGTCCCTGCATTGGCGGCCGCAGGCGTATTCGGTGTGACACATAACCTTGTGCGTCTTTCCGGGGGAAGGCCGGTAGCGTCCCTTGGATGCGGGATGATTGCCTGTGTTCTGCTGCTGGTAATAGGGAACCTGGAGGGCGTCGTTGAGTTGGTCCACTCTCTTGGCTGGGGCAGTGAGGCGTTCTGGGCATGGGTGGGCGTCAAAGGGTTGGAAGGCGGCGGGCCAGGCGGGAGTGTTCTCCCGGACCAATACCTCTGGTGGTGGCGGGCCACCAGGGTAATCGATACCGTGGTGGATGGCCGGAGCCTGGACTACACCATCACCGAGTTCCCGATGTTCAGCTTTCTGTTGGGCGACCTCCACCCACACGTTATGAGCCTCCCCTTCAATTTGCTTGCCATGTCGGCATCACTGCAATTCTTCGTCTCTCCTGACAGGCCGGGGCCTGGGTGGCTGCGTCAACACCCGGTACAGGCCGTAACCCTGGCTGTCATTCTCGGGTCTCTCGCGTTCATCAACGCCTGGGACTTCCCGGTAATGGCCGGACTATTCGGGGCGCTGCTCCTGGTCAAGGCCCACCGGTATGCCAACAGGGACCTGCGCCGGACAATTGCCGGCGCGGCCGCGGTGTTTGTCCCCGTGGCCGCGCTGGCCGTTGCGCTGTTCCTGCCATTTTACCTGTCGGTTGACAGCCAGGTGTCCGGAGTGCTGCCCGTAACAGGCCCGGGGACGAGGCCGCTCCACTTTATGCTGGTTGTCGGGTTCCTGGCCTTTCTGGCCGTATCGTTCCTGCTGCGGCAACTGATGGGACTCAGGGGTCCGGATAGTGAAGATGGCCCCACGGTTAAACTGTTGCTGATAGCAGCTCTCCTGCCCTTCCTGTTATGGGCAGACATCATCCTTGTAGTTGGATACCTGGGGGATGGCTTCCGGGACGCCCTGCTTGATGTGTTCTGGCGTGGACTCTGGGTATTGCCCCTGCTGGCAGCAGCGGGCGTCGCCGGATTCTCGGCAGTGCAACAAGCCCGGTCCGGAGAGAAACCCGGAGACAGGGGGGCCGCGTCGTTCTCGCTGGTTGCTTTGGCAGCGGCGTTCTATCTCCTGGCGGGTGTAGAGTTGTTCTATGTCGTGGACCTTTTCGGCAACCGGATGAACACGGTCTTCAAGGTCTACTACCAGGCATGGCTGCTGCTGTCCGTAGCAGGGGCATACGGCCTGTTCTATTGGGTGTCGCGGGGAAGGATGGCACAGCCGGGCGGCCCGAGCGCGACTGGCAGACCCGCAGTCACCCCGGCGTCAGGCGTATTCGTGGCAGCGAGGCGGCATGTCTGGACGGGATTGGCCTGTATTCTCTTGCTGGCCTCGCTATATTATCCGGTTGGGGCCGTGTTGGACCGTACCGGCCTGTTCAGCCCCGGGTATAAGCTCTCGGACAACACCCTGAACGGCCTCGCCTTCGTCGAGAACTCGGACCGGGGAGAGTACGACGCGATTCTGTGGCTTCGCGACGAAGCGCCCTGGGGCAGGATTGTCGAGGCTGTCGGGGGCGACTACTCGGACTTTTCCAGGATTTCCGCCAGCACCGGACTGCCTGCCATCCTGGGCTGGAAGGGCCACGAGTTGCAGTGGAGGGGCAGCAGCAAGCCGTTCAGCGGACGGGAAGAGGAGGTTGAGGCTGTCTACCGGAGCGGCGACTCCTCGGAGGTAAGGGCCATTCTGGAACACTACGGCGTCCGATACGTCTATTTGGGGTCTCGTGAGCGCGGCACATACGGAATCGAGGATCTGGAGGAACTTGACGGATTGCTGAAAACCGCTTGGGAAGGGGACGGCGTAATTGTCTATGAATTCGCGCCGCCAAGTACGTAGGTGAGAACGTAGTGGAGACCGGGCGGGAAACGGCCCAATCACCAGCCGGAGAGGGAGCTATAGCGCCTCCCTTTTCCGCACGTCCACGAATCCCCGGGTTCCGGGCCGGCTGGCTGGAGGTTGCCTTTGTCGTCCTGGTGCTCGCCGCCCTGGTCTTACGCCTGTGGGAACTGGACGGCAGGACCATGCACTACGACGAGGCAATCCACGTCCACTTCTCATGGAAACTGTTCAAGGGCGAAGGATACGTGCATTCCCCCTGGATGCACGGGCCGTTCCAGATTGAGCTTACCGCCCTGGTCTTCAAGCTGCTGGGGGACAACGACCACACGGCCCGGCTGGCTTACGTTATCTTCGGCACTGCCCTGGCGGGGCTGCCCTACTGTCTGAGGCGCCACGTAGGCGGGGCCGGGGCATTGCTTACCGGCCTGATGCTTGCCCTGTCTCCAAGCCTGCTGTATTTCAGCCGCTTCGGGCGCAACGACATCATCATGGCGTTCTGGGCGGCCTCTATCTTCATCCTGATGTGGCGCTACATCGCATCCGGCAAGGACCGCTACCTTGTCCTGACGGCGGCGGTTCTGGCGCTGATGTTCACGACCAAGGAGACCGCCTACCTGGTCGTGGCCCTGTTCGGCGGAATCGCGTTTCTGCTTGCGCTGCCGGACCTCGCGCCCTGGGCGCTGGGCAGGCTGCCGTCTCACCATCTGCAACCTGCCGCCCGGTTCTTTCTGCTTCTCGTCACGCTGACCCTGCCCCAGTGGGCGGCAACGGCGGGGCTGTTCCAGGGAATTTTCGGCCTGAGCCTGACCAACCCGCAGGGGGTTGAGAACGGGATCGTCGGCGCTCCACAGTGGGCCGGACCTTTCGTCCCGATCCCACTCCTGGAGTTCCCTGTGTGGCTTCATGTACTTGTGGGGATGCTGTTGCTGGGATTTCTGGGGCGGGCTGTCCTTCGGCGGAGGATCCCTGCTGGGCGGCCAGTGACTCCCCGGCAGAATCCGGAGCCTGCCACCGGAGGAGCGGCCTGGGAAGGGCGGCGGCGTATCACCATTGGGACGGATGCTCAATCTGGAGTAGCCGCGGAGGGGGCAGGGGTCAAGCCTGGTGCTTACAACCAGGTCTCGCCGCTTCAGGCTGGGCGGGCTGAGACTGAAGAACCGCTTGCAGGGGTCGCCGTACCGGCATCGGGGATCGCCGCCATCATCCTGGTGTTGTCCCGGCCCATCAGCGGGGCTACCGGCCAGGCGGTCTTGGCATGGGCGGATTTTGCCCTGGCAGTGGGCCTGGTCGCGTGCGCGGTCGCCGCCTGGTCGGCGCTGCGTCTCCCGTGGCGTCGCGGCGGGCGGCTCCTGCTGATCCCTCCGATGCTGACACTGGTGTACCTGGTCCTATTCACGCCATTGGTAGACGTGGCGGAAGTCGTTCGAACCGTGCTGCCGGACGGGATAAACGTCGACGCCAGCGCCAACTCCATACCAGTCAACTACCTGGTAGCAGGAGGAATTCTATTCGGTGCGCTGTTGGTATCGGTCTACTGGGGGCTGCGCTGGCTCGGGGGAATTTGGCTGGTATGCGCCGGTGTGTTCTATGTGATTTGGGCCACGCTGTACACAACATTCTTCGCTAATTTGGCCGGGATATTCAGCGGGTCGTGGCTGGGCATGGGGTATTGGATCGCCCAGCAGGAGGTGGCAAGGGGGAATCAGCCCTGGTACTACTACTTCGTCGGGATGGGAGTCTATGAGCTCTTGCCAATCAGCTTCGGAGTTGCCGCGGCAGCGCATTTCCTGAGAAAGGGGGATGTGCTTGGGATAGCGCTGGCCCTTTGGGCCGGACTGACCATCCTGGCTTATACCATCGCATCGGAAAAGATGCCCTGGCTGCTGGTGAATATCACGCTGCCATTCATCTTCCTTACCGGCAAATTCCTCGGCGACCTGGCGGCACATGTCTCATGGAGGGATATACTGCGGGGAGGGCGGATCGCCCTGCTGGTGCTCCCGCCGGCGGCAATCGCGGTGCTGGTCTACCAAGTCTATGGGTATGTCCAGGACGCGGGCACATCGCCGGGCGGGCCATCACCTGAAGCGTGGGCGCTCCTGGGGGTAGCCGGACTGCTCGCGGTATCCTCTGCGGCGCTGGTGCGTCACACCCGGCCCCGGACGGGTCTGGCGTTGGCCGGGTTGGGCGTCGCCGCCCTTCTGTTGGGATTTGGCGCTCTGGGGGCGCTCCGGGCCGCATACACCTACGATGATTCGAATGTCGAGATGCTGGCCTACGCCCAGGGGAGTGCGGACTTGCCGGACACCTACGACGATTTGCAGGACCGGGTGTTCTCCAGCAGTGAGGGCGAGGTCAGGGTAGACTATGACATGTGGTACCCGTTCCAGTGGTACGTGCGGAATGCCCAGGAGGATGGACTCCTTTCATTCGGCTGCTTTAAGAACGAGGGTGAGGATGGCTGGAACACGAGCTGCAAGCCAGCGGATGAGGACGAGGACTCTGCGGCCCTCCTGCTGACACTACCCCACATCAGGCCAAATGCCGAGTCCCTGGAAAGGTTCGAAAGCCATGGGCCATTCCGGGACTTGATATGGTTCCCGGAGAGTTACCGCCGCCCCAATGAGGACCGGGCCAACGAGGGGTTCGTTTGGGGTCTGCGGGCCTTGCCCAACAGCCATCAACTGGGCTTGGACTTCCGGTACTTCGAGGAAGTGGCCAAGAGCCGGGAGTCTTGGGCTGATGGCCTGGCCTATCTGTTCACTCGGAGACTGGACGATGAGTGGTATAAGTCGGAGTATTACAGTTATCTTCCCAGGGAATCGGGGGGCCAATGAGGGTGCGTGAACTCCCTGGTCCGATGGCCTTCTTGCCCCCGGGAGAAATGACCGGGTGCGGTTCGGATGCCGGTAATCTGAGAAATTTCGTGACAACTGCAAACAGAATGCCGGTTGTGCATTTGTACGGCGTTCAATATAGTGGGCACTCGTGTCACACAGTTGAAGAATGCAGGCGGGAATGACGTGAGGAGTCACCACAGAGACCACTACAGACCTTCCCCTGCGGGTGAACGAACTTGCATCGCAAGGGGCGCAGATGACTAGCTCCGTTTTCGCCGCCAACTGGCGTTTCTGGGCTGCCCTGGCGCTGAGCGTGGCCCTGCTGTCGCTTATGGTGTACCAAGTCAACCTCGGCGAAATCAGGACCGTGCTTGCGGAGGCAAATTACTTTTACGTCATCCCGGCAGTTGCGGTTTACTTCGTGGCGGTCTACTTCCGTGCGGTGCGGTGGAAGTACCTCCTGTCGCCGCTGCGAGTCTTGCCGGCGTCACGGCTATACCCGGTGATCGTCATAGGATATATGGCGAACAACGTGCTTCCGATGCGGCTGGGAGAGTTGGTCCGGGGATACTATCTGGCGCGCCGGGAGAACTTCGGCGTCGGCCCGTCCCTGGCAACCATCGGGGTGGAACGAGTCTATGATGGACTGACCCTGATGTTCCTCGTCGCAGCTTCGGCCCCGGTCCTCCTTGCAACCGGGTGGTTCGATGCCGCCGGAACTGCAATCCGTGCGGCATGGACGGTGGTGATCCTTGCGGGTACGTGCGCCTTCCTCTGCGCCCTGGGTTTGCTGACTTTACTGGCATCCTGGCAGAACGCAGCCGATTGGGTAACCCGGCTCGCCCGCTTTGTGCCTGAGAGGTCCGGACGCGAAAGAGTCCTGCGGTTCGTCGAGACGTTCCTGGACGGCCTCAAGATACTCAGCTCACCTCGCAAACACCTGTCGCTGTTTCTGCTGTCGCTGCCGGTGTGGTTCGGCGAGGTAGGGGTGTACCTGATTACCTCACACGCCTTCGACCTGGACCTGTTCTTCGGACCGCTATGGGCGCTGGTGCTGGCCATTGCCCTGCTGACCGCAACCTCCAACCTGGCAACGGGAGTCCCGTCGGTAATTGGCGGGATCGGCCCCTTCGAGGTGGTGGCGCAACAGACCCTGCTGGCCCTGGGAGTGAGCGCATCCGTGGCCGCGGCCTACGCAACATTCGTGCACATCGTGGTCCTGTGGTTACCGGTCAATCTGGCGGGACTGTTCATTCTGCTCAGGCAGAATCTCTCGCTCAGGCAATTGACCACCACCCCGGCGACCGCGGCACAGGAGAAAGCAGGAATTTCCGCGGGGTCACCAGTTCGTGCCCATCCGGGGACGGACCCTGCCCGCAGCTCCCCGTCCGGCAAGGCGGTCCGGGGCAAACTTCCCAGGGAAGACGGTCCATGAGAGTCGGGATCATCGGGGGCGGTGCGGCAGGGCTGGCCGCGGCCTACGAATTGACGAAACAGGGTCACTATGCGGAGGTCTTCGAGAGAGCGCCTTTCCTCGGAGGCCAGGCCTCCACTTTCCCGGTGGGCGGAGGTCAACTGGAGCGGGGCTACCATCACCTATTCGTCAGCGACACCGACATGACCGAACTGGTCCACGAGTTGGGACTGGGGCACAAACTTGCCTGGCTGGAATCGAAGGTCGGGCTGTTCTACGACGGGAAGATATGGGACTTCGCTACACCCATGGACTTGCTGCGCTTCAAGCCCCTCTCGTTAATCGAGCGGCTCCGTGTCGGTTGGTGGACATTCGTGTTGCAGAAGACCACCAACTGGCGGAAGTTCGAGCACATAACCGCCACCCACTGGCTCGAGCGGCACATGGGGAGCCGGGCCTACGAGGTCATCTGGGAGCCGCTGCTGCGGGGCAAGTTCGGCGCGTTTTATGACCAGATAGGCATGACCTGGCTATGGGGAAAAGTCTATCTGCGCGTTGCATCCCGGGGAAAGGGTTTGCAGAAAGAACGGCTGGGTTACCCGATGGGCAGCTTCGGCGAGGTGTTCGACACGCTGGGCGAACGGGTCCGGGAGCAAGGTGGGGACGTCCATGTCTCAGCAGGCGTCAATCGCGTGATCGTCGAGGATGGCCGCGCGACCGGGCTGGAGGTCCAGTTTCCCGGAGAAGACCCTGAGTTACGTCAATACGACGCGGTCATCGCCACCACGCCTTCCTATGTGTTTACCCGGCTGGTGCCGCCCATGCCGGAGGAATACGAAGCCAAGCTGGCCGGCGTTCAATACCTGTCGGCGGTATTGGTCATTCTGGTGCTGGACCGTCCCTTGTCTGACAAATACTGGATGAATGTGGGCGACCGCTCCCTTCCCTTCCTGGGAGTAATCGAACACACCAACATGATCGACAAGTCGCTGTACGGCGGAAACCATATCGTATACCTTACCAATTATCCCAGCCGGGACAGCGAGCTTTACCGGAAAAGCGCAGAGGAACTTCTGGAAGAGTTCATCCCGCACCTGCGCAAGCTGAACCCGGACTTCGACCGGTCCTGGATTCTGGAGTACCACCACCACAGGGTTGACGGCGCACAGCCCATTATCGGCGTCAACTACGGTGAGGACATCCCCGGCCACCGCACTCCGTTCAAGCGCCTTTACCTGGCGAACACTACCCAGATTTACCCGGAGGACCGGGGGACCAATTACTCGGTGCGCATGGGCCGGCGGGTGGCCCAAATGTTGATGGAAGATATGGACGACGCTTGAGTGGGCACGACCGCAGGCGCATATTCCGGGTTTCCAAAACTCTACACGGATAGTAAAATCAGTGCTCGAAACGTGGCGGGTCCGGTCTGAATTGGGGTATCTTCACATGGCCGGACACGCGGTTGGATGCACGTTTAGACCGGTTGCGCAGGACTTAGGAGAAGAACGTGGAGAAACACTTGCCTGACAGCAATTCATCCCGTCACTCCCGCCGCGGGTTCCTGGCCCGCGTAGGAATCGGCGTGGCGGCAGCCGCGGCAGCAGCCCTTCCCTTCGGCCTATTCCGAAGCGACCCGGACAAAGCGTCTGGGGAAGGCTTCCCCGGCAAAGATTCTATATTTCACCCGGCCAGTGACCCCCGGCTGGACCCGCGCCGCAAGAACACAAGCTAGGTAAGCTCCACGGACCGGTCTACCCACCGTCCGGCTTCGGGAAAACTTGACCGGACTCGGCATTGGAGGTGCACCGTGGCTGCGAACACCATTACCATCGGCAATGTCGAGATAACTGCGGTCCACGACAACGAGGGGGCATTGCCCCTGAGCATGACTTTTCCTGACGTGCCCGCAGAATCCTGGTCCCCCTACCAGCAAAGGTATCCAGAAGGCTTCTCTGGCACGGAAAATCTGCGGGTCCACTTCGATTGCTACCTGGTGCGCTCCGAGGGGCGTACCATCCTGGCTGACACAGGCGGCGGCAGCATGGCGACCAACCCCGGCACAGTCGGGAATTTGATAGGCGGCATAGACGGACGTTTGACTTCCAGCCTACAGGAGGCCGGGGTCAGCCTGGGAGACGTGGACACCGTATTCCTTACTCACCTGCACCCGGACCACGTGGGCTGGAACCTGACGCCGGGGGAGTCCGGCCGCGCCCCCACATTCCCCAACGCCCTGTACATGTTCCACCAAGCCGACTGGGAAGCCTTCCAGCCCCCAAAAGACGAGGAGACTTTCGGGTTCACATTCTGGCAGGAGACCCTGGCCCCTCTGGAGACGGCAGGGGTGATTGACCCTCTGGACGGGGAACGGGCGCTGACTACCGAAGTAACAGCCATACCGACCCCCGGCCATACTCCGGGGTCAATGAGCCTGGCGGTAGTCTCACGGGGGCAAAGGGCATTCATCCTTGGCGATGTTTTCCACGGCCCCGCCCAGGTCACCGAGCCGGACTGGGTCTTCAGCTTCGATATGGACGCAGCCCTAGCAGTAAGGACCAGGACGCACCTGCTGGACCGTGCGGAGTCCGAAGAAGCGGTGCTGGCCATCTGCCACCACACCGGGTTCGGCAGGATAGTGCGCACCGAGGGTCGCCGCTACTGGCAGGGGGTCTAACAATCCAGAGGTTACCGGCGGCCGAACTCCTGCTCCATGTGCGTTTCGCTGAAGTGAAGCATAGTTGGCCGCCCGTGGGGGCAGGTATGGGGATTGGCAGTCGCTTCCAACTGCTCCAGCAGTGCCCGCATCTCGTCATTGGTTAGGGTTTTGCCCGCCCTGATCGCGCTGTGGCAGGCGATTGACGCCGCGACTGCGTCTTCCTGTCGCCGACCCAATCCATCCAGCGCAACCATGTCCAGCACGGTCAGCAAGGACTGTGCCGGCTGCTGGCCAGCCATGATTCCGGGCACTGCCCGGAGTAGATAGCCGGTATCACCAAAGGGCTCGACGGAAAAGCCGTACTGGGCCAACATCTCACGATGGTCTCGCACCACCTCCAATTGGCCCAGCGTCAACTCTACAGCCACAGGCTCCAGGAGCAGTTTACCCGGTCTCTCCGGCCCGCTCCGTTCCATGATGCGGTCGAAGAGTACCCGTTCATGGGCCGCGTGCTGGTCCACGAGGTACATGCCGTCGGGTCCTTCTGCCACAATGTAGGTTGCCTTGATTTGCCCGATGACCTTGAGGGCGGGCGCAGGCTGGACCAGGACCGCCGCATCGGCCGGGCCTCCCCTATAATCGGGATGGCATCCTGAGAACGCGCTGCGTGAGAAAAAGGAACCCGGTTGATAAGCCGGGGGGCCATCGTGGGACCGGGACCCGGACGGCGGCTGCAGAACGGGGACAGGTGATTCCGCAATAAGGGAGGCGCGCACGGCGCGTTGCAGGGTCGAGAATATGGCGCCCTCGTGGTGGAAGCGGACTTCCCGTTTGGCAGGATGGGAGTTCACGTCAACGTCCGCGTGGGGCACGGATATGTTGATGGCCGCCACAGGGTAGCGCTTTACGGGCAGGAGGCCGTGGTAGGACTCTTCCAGGGCAAAGGAAAGGGCGCGGCTCTGTATCCACCGCTGGTTGACGAACAGGCTTATGTAGGTGCGGTTGGACCGGTGGATGTGAGGAGGGCTGACAACCCCTTCAACCTTGTAGCCTCTCTCCGGGTCTTCACCGCAGATGTCCAGCATTCCTTCGGCCACCTCCGCACCATAGACTGCAAGCAGGGTGTCCCGCAAGCTACCGGCGCCAGTGGTTGACAGGAGAGTGCGTCCATCATTGGTCAGCCGGAACCGGACGGATGGGAAGCCCAGAGCATACCGGGTCACCAGGTCATGGACCCGGCCCGCTTCGGTGCCGGGGGTCTTGAGAAACTTCCGCCGGGCGGGCAGATTCTCGAACAGGTCGGAGACCCGTACCGTGGCGCCGGGCGGGGAACCCCGGGACCCTTCGCGGACGATTTGGCCCCGTTCCAGGTCGATGCCGTAGCCCGTGTCACTGTCCGGAGTACGGGTGGTCAAGCTGAGGCGGGATACGGCCGCGATGCTGGGAAGGGCCTCGCCGCGGAACCCGAGGGTAGTAACTGCGTCCAGGTCTGCCGCGGCGTTGAGCTTGCTGGTAGCGTGGCGGAGGAACGCGACACCAACTTCGGAGGAGGGAATACCATGGCCATCGTCGGTGACGCGGACTTCGTCAACGCCGCCGCCCCTGATCTCGACGGTAATAGAGGATGCTCCGGCATCAAGGGAGTTTTCCAGCAGCTCCTTGACCACCGACGCCGGGCGCTCAATGACCTCTCCGGCCGCAATCTTGCTGGCCAGGTCGGGCGGAAGAACCTTGATGGGCATGGCAACGCCCCCTAAAAGAGGGGTACTATCGAACCCTTTACCCGGTACTGCCGGTCCTCAGAGGTTCCGGTTGCGATGAAATCGCACACGATCCGGTAGATGCGGTCCATCTCCTGATCGAAGTTTCGCTTGAAGAAGTAGGGCGGCACCCACACGCCACCGAAAGCGGCGACGACTTCCGGGTAGTCGTCAATCACGAAGTCTGGCTCGAAGGGTACTTTCAGCTCTTCAAGCCTCTCGTGGAAATGATGAGTGGGCTTCTCGTAGACGCCGCTGACCAGCGGTGTCAGTTGGTGCTTCTCGACCACTTCCCACCGCTCGCCCATCCCCGACCAAATGTATATCTCGTGGCCGTCCGCCTTCAGCTTCTCCAGAGTTTCCAGGGTACCGGGGCGCAGGGTGTCGTCCAACCCCAGGATAGTGTAGTCTACGTCGAAGAATATCTTCATTACGGATACTTGGCCGCTCTTTCTATCAACAGATAGGGTCTGCGGTGGGATTATATCCTAATCTTCTCAGCGATTACAGGCCACCTGCATAGCAATGTGGACTACCGCTGGCGAACTTCACTCCGTCAGCGCAGCCTCGACCGCCTTGAGGTTCGCCCCCACCAGAAATCGGCCCCGGAGCCGGATAATGGGGCGGCGCACCAGGCGCGGTTCTTGAAGCATCAGCGCCAGCATCTCATCGTCAGCCATCTCTTTGCCTGCGAGCCCCATCTTCTTGAGGCTCGGGCTACGCTTGGCAAACATCTGGCTGGCGCCGATTTCACCGGCCAGGGACGCCAGTTCCGCCTCGGTGAACGGTTCCTTGAAATAGTCCCGTTCCTCGATCTTAGCGCCGTTCTGTAAGAGCAACTCTCTTACCTTGCGGCAAGATGATCAACGAGGCCACCAATAAAGGGTTACGTTCTCGCTCAACGAAACATCTCCTTGTCAGCAGCGGTCAGGGTTCTTCGTGTGGCTAATATAGCGAGCCACCTTAGGGGTTGCGTGGGCATATTTTAACCCCACAAGCAGTCCGGAACAAAAGGATGCACTGGCCGAATTTCGCCAATCTTGGCGCATGTCTTCAGCCGAGCTGGTCGGCCTCTCTGGCCTTACGTTGAAGGTCGTAGAGAAGATTGATTGCTTCCAGTGGAGTCAAATTCGGGACATCCAGTTCCTTGACCTCATCCGCCAGGGATTGGGCGGAGGAGAACAGGGGAATCTGCGCCGATGGTCCGGCCTGGGGCCGGGTCTTCCGGGCACGCGCCCTCCCCCCACCGTTCTTCTCCAGGTCAGCCAGCACCTCCCAGGCCCGGTTCACAACACCTGCGGGCAAACCGGCCAGCCGGGCCACGTGCACGCCGTAACTCTTGTCGGCCCCACCTGGCACAATGCGGTGCAAGAACACGACGTTTCCATCCTCTTCGATAGCCGCCACCGTGAAGTTTCGGACACCGGGCAGGACGCTGGCCAACTCGGTGAGCTCGTGGTAATGGGTGGCGAACATGGTCTTGCAGCCAAGACGCCTGTCGTTATGCAGATGCTCGATGACCGACCGTGCTATGGCGAGCCCGTCGTATGTGCTGGTCCCCCGGCCGATTTCGTCCAACACCACCAACGACCGTGGAGTAGCCTGGTTCAGTATAGCCGCGGTCTCCACCATCTCCACCATGAAGGTGGACTGGCCGGTGGTCAGGTCGTCCTGCAGGCCAACACGAGTGAAGATGCGGTCTACCAGGCCGATTGACGCCTCGGAGGCCGGTACGAAGCTGCCGATCTGGGCCATAAGCGTGATGATGGCCGTCTGACGTATATAGGTAGACTTGCCAGCCATGTTGGGTCCGGTCAGGACGATGATCCGGGCGTCGTCGTTGCTCAGGTAGATGTCGTTAGGGACGTATGCGCCGGGACCCAGAACTTGCTCCACAACGGGGTGCCGGGCGTCCTTAATGCGGATGACGTTTCCGGAGTCCAGCCGGGGCCGGATGTACCCATTGCGGGCCGCCACCTCGGCAAAACTGACAAATACATCGACCTGGGCTATCGCGGAGGCCAGCTTGGCCACTGCCGCGGCGGACTGGGCTATCTGCCCGCAGACCCGACGGTAGAGGGAGCGTTCCATCTCCTCGATACGCTCCCTGGCATTCAGGACCAGCGACTCATACTCCTTGAGTTGCGGGACAATGTACCGCTCCGAATTGGTCAACGTTTGGCGGCGGTCGTAGTCCTCCGGCACTTGGGGGACGCTGGCCTTGCTGACCTCTATATAGTAGCCGAAGACCTGGTTGTATCCGACCTTCAACCCTCTGATGCCTGTGCGTTCCCGCTCTTTCTGCTCCAACCCTGCGATATACTGCCGGGCCTCCTGTGACTGGGCTTTCAGTTGGTCCAACTCCTGCGAGAAACCGGAGCGTATGACGTTTCCGTCCCCGACATCTCCGCCCGGTTCGGGGTCAATAGCTGCATCAATGAGGTCAACCATTTCCGGCAGTGGGGTCAATTGGCGGCGCAGCCAGCCCATACGACCGTTCATAACCGGCGCATCGGCCCTCCCGCTGTCCGGTCCTTCTTCCAGAATCGCGGCCAGGTCAGGCACAGCCTCCAACCCTGCTTTCAGGGCAAGCAACTCTCTTGGGGCTACAACACCGGCGGTCGTCCGCGACATGATGCGCTCCAGGTCAGGGACGCGGGACAGCAGGGACGATGCGCCGTCACGCCGGAACCCGTCTTCGACGAAATGTTCAGCAGCGTCCAGCCTTTGCTCCAGTGGCTCCAGTTGCACTAGAGGCTGGCCAAGCCAGCGGCGCAACAGACGCCCGCCCATTGGCGTCCGGGTCAAGTCCAGGCTCGCCAGCAGAGAGAACTCCCGGGCTTCGGAACGTCCTGCCTGGAAGAGTTCCAGGTTCCGCCTGGTCTGGGCATCCAGGGTCATGTAGACGGATGTCGAGTAGAGGCCCAAGCTTGCCAGTTGGGGAACGCCCCCCTTATGGGTGTTCCCCAGGTAGTCAACAATGGCTCCGGCCGCCCTCACCGCCAGGGGACGTCCTTCAACTCCGAAGGATTCAAGGGACAGGATGCCGTAGTAGTCCAGAAGGGCCTTCTGGGCCAGGTCTGGCGTGAAGGAGGCCGGGTTGACAGGTGTCATCTGCCAACGGGATATCCCTGCCTGGCTTGGGGGAGCAGCCCAAACGGGCATTTCCTCCCAAAGGGGCGCGATTACCTCTGCCGGGCCGATGCGCTCCAGCTCAAGAGGGAGTTCTTCCGGCGCGACCTGAGTAGCCGCGAATTCTCCCGTAGAGACATCCACGTAGGCCAGGCCCGCCGATTCTCCCTCATCTACCACCGCGGCCAGAAAGTTATTGCTCTTCTGGTCCAGCAAGGCGGACTCCAAAACAGTGCCTGGGGTCACCACCCGCACCACATCGCGCTCGACCAATCCCCTGCCTGCGGAGGGTTCGGTCAATTGCTCACAGATGGCCACTTTATACCCTTGCTTGACCAGCCGGGCCAGGTAGCCTTCCAAAGAGTGGGCGGGGACCCCGGCCATGGGCACCTTCAGATCCTTGCCCATACCGCGGGAGGTGAGGGTTATTTCAAGGGCTTTGGACGCAACCTGGGCGTCCTCGTCAAAGGTCTCGTAGAAGTCGCCGAGACGGAAGAGGACAATGGCATCGGGGTAGGAGTGCTTGATTTTGAGGTACTGGCGGCGTATCGGCGTCACAATTCCCTTACCGCCGGGGCAGGTTCAGGTCATTCTAACCCACATACGAGCCGCCGGAGAAGCGGCTGGGTGACTCAGTCGGAGGTCTTTGCGGGGAGATTGCAAGCCTCGAATGGGAGCCGGATGCTGGCGCGCCATGTGCCGGACACTCCCTGCGTCCACTTCAGGCCATTTGCGACACAGATGCCGGTGTGGTGGGCCGGGCGCGGGTGTTATTCTTTCCAGAAACGTTCCTCTTTGAACTTCCAGCCTTGGGGCACGACCTTGTTCTTCACATCTTCAATCATGCCCGGGTGGCCGCAAGCGTATATGAGGGTATCGTCCATGGGAGGGCCGAATTTCTCCAGGTAGTCCTGGAAGATCGCGTTGACGCGGCCGCCGTCACCCTCCCATGCCGAGTTGCGTTCCTCGGCGGGACGGCTTACGGTTGGTACGAACTTTATGAAGCCCGGGTGGGCCTTTGCCATGCTCCCCAGCTCAGTGTCGTAGGTCAGTTCGTCGTGGTAGCTGGCCCCCAGCAGCACGTAGAAGGTGTGGCCATCGCCGTTGTCCCTGAGGTACTGGCGGAGGATACTCACCGACGGGCCGGCGCCTGTAACGGTTGAAACCATGACGTGATGGTGATAGCGTGGGTCCATGGTGAACAGGCCCTTGGCGCGGGGTCTTATGGTCATGGTATCTCCGACTTTCAGCTTCCACATCAGCGGGGTCAACTCGCCATCCGGGACCAACTCGACGAAGATTTCCAGGTACGGCTCATACGGGGCTGACACGATTGAGTAAGCACGTTCAATCCCCTGAAGGCCCAGGGTGCAGTATTGCCCCGCCTTGAACCGGAACTCATCCATCTCCGGTTCGAGCTTGATGACCATGAGGTCCCCGGTGATGTCAGTACGCTCGACCAAGCGGGCCGCGGGCAGGTTGGCCACAGCCTTGGCTCTCCTGCTGCTGGTAACAGTCCGGGCGTCTATCTGCGTTCCCTGATACACCATGTATTCCTGGACCTCCTGGGTTGTTGGCGTATGGCGTTAGACCACGGGTTGGGTAATGCCGCTCTATTCCAGTTTGACGATTGCGGCCCGGCGGATATCCAGTCCGGTCACTCCGGCTGCCGGGTCTGGTTCCGGGCTCGCCTGCATCGCCTCAGCCAACTGTCCGAAGAGGAACGTGGTTGAAATGACACCCTGCGGAACTTCATCGGCCAGACGGACAGTTGCCACCAATGTTCCGTTGTCCGCATCATTGCGGGTCCGCACCTCCACCCGGTCTCCATCCTGTACCGCAAGCGCGCCAGCGGTGAGCGGGTTCAACTCTACCCGTTCCTCTCTTTGGATGTGGTTGCGCCTTCCCCTAGCAACCTCCATGTCCCTGCCCTGCTGGAAGAGGACCCTCCCGGGCACCAGCCAGGAAGGGAACTCCGGGTCATCGGTTGCCTCTTCGGCCCGGAAGGGAGGCGCTTCCAGGACGGCGTTCCCGGAAGGGAAACCCTCAGCGTACAGAGTCCCGGTATCCGGCGCGTCTTCCGCCGGGCATGGCCACTGTATCCCGGGAAACTCCTTGCCCGCATGGAGCACCTGGGTCGGTTGGGGGCTGTTCAGGTCAGTGCGGAGTACCAGCCTGCCTCCCTCCTCGAGACGGTGATAGGAAACGCCGCCGTAGATTGGGCACAGACCGGCTATTTCTTCCATGACCTGGGCTGCGGTCAGGTAGTTGAAACCCTGGACGCCCATCCGGGAAGCCAACTCGCAAATGACCCAACTTTCCGGCCGGGCGTCGTTATCCGTTACCTGGATGGCCGGGCGGTATCTTTGAACTCTGCGCTCCAGGTTGGTGAAAGTGCCGTCCTTCTCGGCGAAGGTGACACGGGGCAGCACCACGTCGGCGATTTCCGTCAGCGGTCCCGCAAAGGTATCCTGGACAACCAGAAACTCCAGGTCCGAGAGGGCCTGGACTCCGTTGCCGAGTTGGCCATTGGTGAAATTAACCGGGTCGCCGATCACCATCATTGCCTTCACCCGCCCGTCAGCGGCGGCTTCCACAGCCTCGGCCACAGGCAGACCCGGGGTTTCCGGCACATCACCTCCCCAAGCCTCTTCCACCTGAGCACGGGCATCGGCGTCCCGGACCGGACGGTATCCCGGCAGACGGTCCGGGAGGCAGCCCACGTCCCATGCTCCCTGTTCGTTCGCCCCCTGGCGCATCGGATACAGCCCGGTGCCGGCCTTGCCCACGTTGCCTGTAAGCAGGGAAAGGTCGACCAGGGCGCGCACGCAGTCCGCCCTCACCCCGGACGGCACATTGTCCAAGGCATAGACTATCGCAGCCGCGCCAGCCTCTCCATAGAGACGCGCCGCTTCTGCCATATCATCCAGGCTCACGTGGGTGACCCTGGACACTTCATTCATGTCCACGTTATGCAGGGCATAATAGAGGGTTGCGGGACTCTCGCAGTTCTCATCCAGCCAATCGTCCTGCTGCAATCCCTGGTCAATCAGGGACCTCAACACTCCCCCCAACAGCAGTAATTCGGTGCCGGGCGCTGGACGGAGCCAGACGTCGGAGTACCGGGTCAGTTCCACCTCTCGGGGGTCGATGACCACCAGCTTCGCATCCTTCCGGGCTGCGCGCTTGATGGGAACCCCAACGACGTTGTGTTCCTCAGTGACGTTGGAATTGAAGACCAATATACATCCCGCCTGCTCCAGGTCCCAGATGGGGTTGGTGGCGGCGGCATATCCAAGGGAACGCTCCAAGGCCCTGGTAAGCTCCGGCTGGGTATTGGAGGTCTGATCCACGTTGTTTGTGTTCATAACCAACCGGGCGAACTTCTGGGCCAGGTAGTGCTCCTCATTGGTGCTGTTGGGCGACGTGAGGAGGGCAAAGCTGTCTCCGGCATACGATGGCAGCCGCTGGGCCATGTGGTCCAGCGCCTCGTTCCATGTAGCTTCCTCCAATGCCCCATTGCGGCGGACCATGGGATGCTTCAGGCGTTCCGTGCTGTTGATGAACTCCAGCCCGAACTTGCCTTTGAAACAGGCCTGGCCCCGGTTGGCCGGGGAGTTGATCTCCGGGATGGCGCGGACGAAGCCGCCCCGAGAGTTGATCTCCAGGTTCATCTGGCAACCGACAGGGCAGTGGGGACAAATGGCGCGTTCGACACGGGCAGCCTTCTCCCACTTGTGTTCCCGCTCAACCAGCGCCCCGACGGGACAGACGTCGATACATGCACCGCAGAACTCGCACCCTGACTCCAACAGCGAGGAGCCGAAGGAAGTGCCCACCAGCGCGCTTCCGCCGCGGTCGGTGAAGCAGATCGCATCGTCCCCACGCAGCTCCTCGCAGGCGCGGACGCAGCGGCCGCAGACGATGCAGAGGTTGTAGTCCCGGTCATAGAAGGGATCGCTCACTTCCAGGGGGATCTGCCGGTACTTGTACTGGAGCGGCGACTCCAGGTTCATGCCCAGGTAGCGGACGGTATCCTTCAACTCGCACCGCTCGTTCTTGGGGCAAGTGACACACCGGTCCCGCACCGAGACATGGCGGAGGCAAACGTCACTGGGGCCGCATATTTCAATACGGTGGCACGTCAGACAGCCGTCGGGATGCTCGGCGATCAGCATCTCCATGACCGAGTGACGAAGCGCGCGGACGTCGTCATCCTCGCTGCGTATCTTCATGTCCGGCGCCACCGGCAGGGCGCAGGCTGCGGGGTAACCCCGGCCGCCCTCAACGCCGACAACGCACATACGGCAGGCGGCAAAGGGTTTCATGCCCGGGTGGTAGCAGAGGTACGGGATATAGATGCCCGCCTCGATGGCGGCCTCCAGGACCATCTTTCCCGGCTGAGTCTGTATTTCGACGCCGTCTATCGAGATGGTGATGTCGTCAGGCATGAACTATCTCCCGGCGGCCAGGCGCTGTTGACTGACCACCAGCGATTATCTTCGTGTCAAGGCAGGGGAAAACCTGGGTTTCAGGCAAACGCCCGTGGGACATGCGCCGCCCGTTATGTGGGCCTCGAACTCATCCCCGAAGTAGCGTAGCGCGGAGGATACGGGATTGAATCCCAACTGCCCGTGGCCGCAGAGGGACCCGGCCTGCATGTTCTCGCCCACCCTGCGCATCAGCCCCAGGTCCTCCCGTGTGCCTTCAAGGCGGCAGATGCGCTCCAGGACCTCCAACAGGTGGCTCATCCCCATCCGGCAGGGGAAGCACTTGCCGCACGACTCGTACTGGCAAAAGGCAATCAGGGCGCGGGTCAGGTCAACAACGCAGGTGTCCTCATCGGCGGCGATAATGCCCCCCGAACCGAGAATCGCCCCGGCGCTGCGCAGCGCCTCAAAGTCGAGCACAACATCCACGTGGTCAGCGCCCAGCACGCCGCCCAGGGGACCGCCGCTCTGGATGAGCTTGAGGCTCTTTCCGCCGGGCACGCCGCCCGCGGCCTCGTACAGTACGTCCTTCAGGTTGATGCCCAGGGGCACCTCGATCATGCCGGTATATTTCAGGTCTCCGGTCAGGCAGAGTATTACTGTTCCCTTGCTCTGCTCATGCCCGATGGAAGCGAACCACTCCCCTCCGTTGGCGATTATCTGCGGCACATAGGCAAGGGTCTTCACGTTGTTGATGTTGGTTGGTTTGCCGAACAGCCCGAACTGGGCCGGGAAGGGAGGCCGGAACCGGGGCATCGCCCGGCTGCCCTCTATGGCCTCCATCAGGGCGCTCTCCTCGCCGGCAACGTAGGAGTCCCCGGTCAGCGCTACTTCAAGCTCGAAGTCGAACCCGCTGCCCAGGATGTCCTGCCCGACCAGCCCAAGCTCTCTGGCCTGCGCCAGGGCCTCCCGGGCCCGGTCGATGGGGCCGTCGTGACCGTGACGTATGAAGATGTATCCGGCATTCGCCCCGGTCGCGTAGCCTGCCAGAAGGATGCCCTCGATCAGGGTATGCGGATCGCTCTCGACTATGGCCTTGTCGTTGAACGCGCCCGGGTCCCCCTCCTCGCAGTTGCAGAGGATGTACTTCACCGGCGCGTTGGAACCGGCCAGGAAACGCCACTTGGTGCCCGTGGGAAAGGCCGCGCCGCCGCGCCCGCGCAGACCGGAGGCATTTACCTGCTCAACGGTCTCCTCAGGGGTCATTTCGGTCAAGGCGCGGTTCAGGGCATGGTATCCCCCGTTGGCCACGTACTGGTAGATGTCTCCGGGGTCGATGTTCCCCGCGTTGCGCAGGGCAATCTTGGTCTCAACTGACCGCAGAGGGTGGGAGTCCAGGTCAGGGATGTTCCCGGGGGCCTCCACGGCGGCATCAGGACCACCCGGTCCCGGAAGATAACCGAGAGCCAGCCCCTCGACCGGAACGCCGCCGATGACATGGGCTTCCGTAATCTCAACAGCGGTATCGGGCGTCACGTTGCCGTAGAAGACGCGGTGACCGCCCGGCAGCATGACGTCGAGAAGCGGCTCGGCGTAACAGAGCCCAATACAGCCGACACGGCTCACCTGGGCAACTGCGCCGTGTTGGGACAGGGTCTCCTCCACGGAACGGACCACGTCATCGCAGCCCGCAGCCTGACCGCACAGGGCGCAACCTATCCTGACCCAGGGGGCGTCGCCGTTGGTCAATCGGGCCCAGCGCCGCTCAGATTCGTCTGATATTTCCTGGAAGCTGAGGGGCATACTCCACGTTGCCTGTGAGTGTAAGGGCAGACCAGGACCACCGCCGGGGTGGCCCGGCCGGTCTATTCCAAAAGCCCCGCGATTCTCTCCCGCGCGGAATCGGGTGTCTGTCTGCCGGCCAGATGGTGGTCTATCGCCATGACCGGCGCGTGGGCGCAGGCGCCCAGGCAGGTATTGAAACGCAGGGAAAGCCGCCCGTCCTCCCGGTCGCCCTCGGATTCCAGTCCGCAGGCTTCCATCACCGCCTCCATCAACGGCATTGCCCCAACCAGGTGACACGACGCCCCCCAGCAGACCTCCACCTGGTGAAGACAGGGCGGCTCGAAGCGGAAGTTGGGATAAAAGGAAGCGACCGCCCAGACGTCGTTGATCGTAGAGCCGTTGAAACCGGCGACCATCTCTATGGCTTCCCTGGGCAAATAGCCAAGCTCGTCCTGAACGGCGAGCAACGTGGACAAGATGGTGACGGTGGCCTGCTCCTGGCCGAGCATGGCCCGGGAGATCCGCTGTGTTAGCCCTTCCATTCCGGGGCTCCTGTATTCCCGCTTTCGCTGGAATGAGGGTGGGCGGTGGACAAGGGTGGGCCGATGACTTCGTGAATTTAGTAACAAAGTCATCCTAACACAGGGGCAGATGCGATTCAACAGCACTCAAACGCGAGGAAATGCGCTTTGCCTGAATCAACTGCCGCCCGCAGGCACCGGAGCGGGCGCGGACTGGTAGCGGACCGAGTACTTCTTCTCGTTGATGGTGAAGGCGGATATGGAGGCAGGAATGAGCAACGACCCGGCAATGGCGAAGGGCAGGAAGTAGGACCCGGTCAGGTCGTATAGCGCTGCCGCCAGCAGGATGCTGACAAACGAGCCTATCTGGTGGCACAGGAACGAGATGCCCGATATGGTTGCCAGGGCCCGCAGCCCGTAAACTTCGGCGGTCAGGGACGTGGTTATGGGCACGCTGGCAATCCAGGAAAATCCGGCCAGCGTGGCGAAAATCCAGAGGCTCGCCTCCCCAGGCGTCCCGATGACGGGCAGGACCACGTTGTTCTCAACAGCGAACATGCCTGCCAACAGCGTCGCGTAGGCAATCCCGCGCACGAAGTAGACCGTTCCCAGCACGTTCTTGCGCCCGAAGCGGTCGGCCAACCAGCCGCCGCCGATTGCGCCGACCACGTTCAGCCCGGTCAAGTAACCGAAAATCAGGCTGGCCCGGGTGAGCGACACGCCTATCTGCTCCTGGGCGTAGGGCACAAAATGCACGGAGATGACACCGACGGTAACGCCGCAAACGGTGTAGGCTGCCGAAAGGTTCCAGATGGGCGGCGATTTGAGCGAGTGCCACCACTGGTCCACCTCGAAGAGGCCGCGCTGCCGTTCCACCGGGGACCCGTCTCCTCCGGAGCTGGGAGCCGGGTCACCGTCCGGGCGCAGCCCCATCCGCTCCGGGTCGTTTCGCAGGAACGAGAAGGCCAACGGCAGAGCGACGACCGTTACTATGGCTCCCAGGGCAACCCATGACACCCTCCAGTGGAACCACTCCACCAATGATGCGGTGAATGGGAGCAGGACCGGCCCGCCCAGCGACGCTCCGGCGGCCGCCAGCCCCAATACCAGCGTCCGGCGGCGGACGAACCAACGGGCAAGCAGCGGCCCCATTGTCCCGATGGACGCGCCGCTTATGGCAACGGACAGCACGAAGCCGAACATTACCACCAGGAACCACCAGCTATTGGTTGCGCTGATGGCCGCCGTAGCCAACCCGACGATGGCCAGGCTGATCAGGATCACCCGCCGGGAGTCGAACTTGTCGAACAGGTAGCCCAACACGGGCTGGCTGACCCCGTTCATGAGCATACCAATGGCGGCAGCCGACGCAATGGTGGTGCGGTCCCATTGGAAATCTTCGCTCATCGGGATTACGAATACCCCGAAGCCGTTGCGGGCGCCGGTCGTAACGGCAGAGATGAACATGGCGGTAATAACCATGTACCAGCCGTAATACACGCCGCGCCGCCCAGGTGCGTTTTCAGCCATAGCGCCGCCGGAGAGAAAGTTTCACGTGGTCAAACTCCTATGCACGTAGCGTATGCAGGGCAGTCCTTTCGTCGCGGGAGTCATGGTCCAGGCGGGGGTTTCCGGCGAGCTAGAGATTCCGCCGCCGTTCCAGTTCCGCTTCCAGTTCCCGGATGCGGGCCTCCGCGGTATCGGCGCGGGACTCCGCGGCCATGCGGGCCTCCAGGCGTTCCTCGTATGTGGAAAAGTAGCTTCCCGCCGCCGGGTCCCACCAGTTGAGTTCTCCGTTCTCCCAGCAGAGGTCGAGGTCCAGAACCGGGCTGTGTCCCCACAGGTGGCTCTCGTCCCTCTGGATGATTTCTATGGGGCGGTAGACCCCGTCGACCAGGATGTCCCCGGCCAGCGGGGCATCGTGACGGCGGCCACCGGTGGGGTCGAAGCGCCAGTACTCGGGGATGCCGAATGCCGCATAGTCCACCCGCCTGGAGGTGTAGTCGTTGCGTGCCGTGCTGACGGAGGCCACTTCCAGCACGAAGTCCGGCGGTTTGCCCTGGTCCAGGATGGCGTAGCCATTCTGCGCGATGGCAACCTCCAGGTCTACGTTGAAGGCGATGAGCAGGTCGGGAATCCTCTGGTCCCGTTGCTGGCTGGGACGCCAGTTGACCGGGATTTCGCTGAGCACCAGGGTTGAGCCAGGGTTGCCGAAGTGGGCGGTCAGGGCGGCAATATGGCTCGTTCTGTACAGGTAGAGCGCGTTCTGCATATCGTCCCTGGGCGGAAAATCCGGGAACATTTCGCCGGCGGCGGGCGGCGTCTGCGGGTCCAGTCTGCTGGTCATGTCCGGCCTCGTTGGGGTTTGTGGAAGTAATTTACACCGTGAGGGCGGGCAGTGTACAGCCTGAACCCCGGTCCACACGGGCGGCCTCCCTCTCCGCGTCTATGTATGCGGGGCCTCTTTGTTTGTGGGAAATTGATGGTGGGAAATTATGGAAGGTAGTAGAATACCACTGGTGGGAAGCTCAGCTTACAGTACAACTTGCGGCTGAAAACGCCGCCTATAAAGCTCGGAGGGTTGTTGGCAGGAGCAGCGCAGGTCCCTCCCTCATGTGACACGGAATCAGCGCAATGAGGAGAAGACACCGGCGGACGCTGGCGCGGATGCAGGCGACACCGACCCCGGCGGACATCAGGTGGGAGGAGATCGAGTCGTTGCTGAGCGCACTGGGTGTCAATCTCGTTGAACGGGCCGGTTCCAGGGTGCAATTGGTCAAAGGAACGGAGTCCATCGTAGTCCACAGACCGCACCCGCAGCCCGCGGCAAGCCGCAATACCGTCCGCGACATCGTTAAGTTTATCGAGCGCATAGGAGAGGGTTGATGCTGGAGTACAAGGGTTACGTCGGCGAGGTGGTCTATGACGATGAGGCCGAGGTTCTGCACGCCAGAGTCATCAACAGCGGCCCGTATCCGATAGCCAACGCCGAGGCGACCGACGTGGAGGGCATCAAGCGGGAGTTCCGCGTCTCCATTGACGTGTATCTCGACGGGTGCGCCGAACTTGGAATAGAGCCGGTCGCGCCTTCCGCCATCCCTACGGCGTCAGAGGCGGACAACTGATTACGAGAGGGACATCCGGCCACAGGTCGAGGAGAGGCATCACGGGAAGACAGTCGCCATCGACGTAGACAGCGGCGACTACGCAATTGGCGATACCGTTTCCGCTGCGTCAGAGCGTTTGAGAGGGCGGCGCCCAGGTGCCGACATCTGGGCCGTGCGGGTCGGATACCGGACACTTCACCACTTCGGAGGCGGGTCTTTTCGGAGAGCCGGGTGATCGAGGGGGTCGTAAACGCTGCCTATGAAGCGATTATAACTCTTCCTTTGCCCGGAGCATGTCATTGCCTAGCCGTCTAGGGGCGGTCGCTCACGCTAGGTCAGAACTCCATGTCCAACGGGACCACTTCGATGAACTGGACCACTGGATCGCCGCTCTTGACATAGGTATCACTTTCGTCCAATTCCTCCCTGGTAGCCTCAACAGTCTTGAGGGTCTCGGTGCGAGTCTCCCACTTAGGAGGTTCAAACACTCCAGCAAAACCGAGTCCACTACCGCCGACATTGACCTTGCGTGTACGAAACGTTGATGCTACCGAGACTCGATTTTGAACCATCGTGACCTTGACCGTGGTCTTTGGCAACTCGACGGAGCCCAACAATTCACCGGTGTCGGGATCTCGGATCTCAGAGCCTGTGGATCTCAGGATATTGAAGATCATTCCGACTTCAACGCCATCATTAGACCCTCTGTTGAGAGCCACTTCCCGGGCATTCAGCACGCGAGCTACCTTGCCGCGAATGGGTTCAGGTTGATTGGTCATTTTCGGCCATCCTCCTTTCCACCTGCTCGACCTCCTCGGGAATGATGTCCCGCCAGTCCTCCATCGCGTCCCGCCCTGTCCGAATCTGTTCGTTTACAAGGGCTTGGACCAAGTCCAAGCGGTAGTCATACTCCCCTTCCTTCAACTCTTCATAACCATCACTGTGCATAGCCGACAGTCGGTTGTTGACGAATTAGGCGAAGAGCGAAGATAGTGACGATCAATGGGAATTCTTGCCGTTAGATTGCAGGGGAGAGTAGCGCAAACGGATGGCAAATAAACCGCGACCAAATGTATGGGAATTGCTGCTTACCTGGGGCATACTCGCGATGCTGGTATACCTTGCAGGGAAGAAACGCGTAAGAGGGCAGAATCCTCCCAACGATACCGGTGTATCACAGACAGGAATCTGGCCTTGGATATCCACTTGGGCCATTATTGGAATATTCATATATACGACCCTAGTCAATCCAGGTGGATTGCTTGGGGAAAGTAGAACAGTTAACCTATTGGTGTTCGAGCTACCGACCTACAAGGGGCAAGGAACTGTACTACAGTTTATTGGAACTTTCATAGTCGCATTGGGGCTGGTTACGAGACTGAGCAGCCGGCGGGAAATTAACATAGCGACAACCTCGGGTATCATTGGGGGAATAGGGATAATGGTCGGATTGTTAATGCAGACCATACGAGAAAATCCTCCGCTGGCCCTGGTCCCGATTCTAATGCTATTCTACATCAGCTTCTTCTGGATACTCCTCTATGGCGTGCTGTACGGGATAAAGTGGTCTTATTCGAGAACAAGAGCATTCTTCTGCACGATGGTTTAAGGCAGATGGGCCCGTAGGGAGTTCAATATGCAGGTGCAAATTGGAACCATAATCGCCATAGGCGGAACATTGTTCCTGTGGGTTGTGGCGTTGTCATTGGTTGGCAATGAGGCCGCTTGCAACAGCTTTGATGTGTCCAATATGTCGCCGCCGATAAAGTTCCTTACGAAATTTGCGTATCTATGCTGGGTTTTTTAGTCGAGGACATTATCCACAGTCTGGTTCCGTTGCCCTGATGGAGTCGCTGGAAACAGCCGAGTTATTTATTCTGCAGATCCGCCGCCGAAGGCAATCCTTTCAGCAAACATTTCAGGGCAGGCCAACGGCGCTTCTCCTGCCGCCAAGATCGTCTCCCCCGATCCTTACGATAATGAGCATAGGCTACTGGAAGAACTTGCCCATATTTCACAGCTCATACCATCCCCGGACATATCCGCTGCCAGTGTTTATGTCGCTGATGCTCGTCCTGTAAGGGTTACACTCGATTGCGCAGCCATACCTGACCGCGTATCGCCGTCACTTTTAGTCTAACGGAATCCCTCGGGGTGTTCATTAAACACCAATTCTGCAGTCGGACACAGAGATCAGGCGTCGCTCTCCGGCTGGGCCGGCGCGCCGCCCCGCTCCAGGTTCAGGGCCAGCAGCCGCTCCAGTATCTCCGCATCGTCAAGATCGTGAGGCCAGCCGTAGGCATTGGCTACGGCCCGGTCCAGCCGGTCGTGGACGTTTTGCAGCCACGTGGGACGGGCGTTGTAGAGGTTCGTCAACGTCCGCCGCTTCAACTGGGACTCCGGCATACCGGGCGGGTTGAGCCAGCCCTCCCGCAGTTCGTTCAGTTCCCGCGCCGCCTCCGCGATGGCCTCCCGATGCTCCCCGGTGGGTTCCGGGAAGGGAAAGGTCTCAAAGCAGGTAGAGACGATATATCGTGGCCGATTTTCCAATTGTGTTCCCAAGGTCAAGGCCCAAACCCTATGAACACTGCTATTCAATATGCCAAATAAGTAATCATCACTTCGTGCTATAGCAATTACAGAGTTTGAGGGCAAGTCTTCTCCGGATAGCCATACGAAGAACCTGTGTTTAGCCGTTACTGATGTCCCGATGTATCTGGGCAATGGACTTAAAGCGTTGCGCATCTCAGATGCAGGATAGCCGTGTAACCACCAGTTTTTAGCTCGCCAAGGCATCTTATTCTTGACACGATCCGGCATCACCTTCTCTTTTATGTGTTCAAACGGAGCCTCGTAGTATGCAGCTTCCTCTTCGGACATATCGACGCCGAAATCTATGATCCATACCTTGCGCCAACGTTGTGTAATATCGACTCCATTGACCCAACGCCTGACTACGTTTGCATTGGGCTGCCCGTGTGGATTGGGTTTAGCCAACATTTCATTGGCAACACTTTCCGAGATGTCAAACGCCCCGACCTTGCCGACACCTTGGTATGCCAGGTTTTTGTTCTCCTCCAATTGTCGGGCGCGGGTCAGATCTAATCCGGCAGTTAGGTCAGCATTGATAGCACCGACTGGAGATTGGTCCAGAGTTCTTCCTGTCTCGCTCCCGCCATCAAAACAGATTATTGAGATATTCACGGCGGCCCCATCCAAAATCCACTCTCGATCAGAAATGGCATAGAATATATCACCGGCGTCCTTGATGCGGGACAACACGGGGCGGTTGGACTGGAAGCGTATGGCCTGGGTGGCGAGCAGTCCGGCGCGGCGCGTTTTGCCTTCCGCAATCTGGGCGCGGGCCTTTTCAAACCAGTAGCAGCAAAGATCGCTGGAGTTGGGAATCCGCCCGCCGTAAAGGGAGTACACCGCATCCACGTAAGCGTCCCCCAGTTGCTCCCGGAATGGAAAATGTCCCAGGAAGGGCGGGTTGCCGACGATGAACTCAGCGGCGGGCCACTCCGGTTCCCGGGGGCTTTCCGGGTCTGACCGGTCCAGGATGGCGTCGGTCATTCGGATGGATGACAAGGGGGTGAGGATGGGGCGGTGGTTGTAGGGGAAGCCGTTGTTCTGGTGCCACTGGATGTAGCCAATCCACAGGGAGGTGCGGGCCAGTTCGGCGGCGTAGGGGTTGATCTCCAGTCCCAGCATCTGGTCGGGCTTGACCGAGGGCGTCAGGTCGGGCCAGCCCTGGGCGGCGGCGAAGTCGATGACCTGCTTTTCCAGGTCGAGCAGGGAGCGCAGGGCCAGGTAGAGGAAGTTGCCGCTGCCGCAGGCGGGGTCGAGGACTTCCACGTCCACCAGCCGCTGCTGGAACCGGCCCAGCCGGACCCGCGCCGCGTCCCTGTTCTCCTCCACCAGCAGGTTGGACACTTCCTGCTGCACAGCGTCCCATTCCCGGCGCAGCGGGGCCATTACCACCGGCTCCACCACCAGCATGATGTCCTCGGCGCTGGTGTAGTGCGCGCCCAGGTGGGCCCGCTTGGAGGCGTCCAGCGCCCGCTCGAACAGGGTGCCGAAGATTGAAGGCTCGATGTTGCGCCAGTTCCTGTTGGTGGCCTCAACCAGCCGTTGCAGGGCCGGCCCGCTCAGTTCCACGGTATCGGCATCGGCGAACAGGTCGCCGTTGAAGTGGGCAATCCGGGCGGCCCCGAACATGCCGCCGCCGGACATCTGCCGGAACAGGTCGCTTACGGCCCGGTCGAAGTCCGCCGGGTCGCGGAAGTTGGCCCGCGCCACCTGGGAGAACAGGTCTTCCGGGAGCAGTCCGGCATCCTCGGCATAGAGGCAGAAGATAATCTGGTTGAGATACCGGGCCAGCTTCTCCGGGTCCTGGTTGCGCTGCTCCATGTCCTCGACGATGGACTGGAAGAGGTCGGCGGTCTCTTCCGTCACCGTGTCCACGGAGCGGTCGGGACGGAACTCGGTTGGAGCGTGGAAGGCCCAGCGCAGCTTGTCCAGGTTCTCCGTCCGGTCCAGGGCCGCGACGGGGATTTCGTGGAGCACCGTTTCCATGCCAGGGAAGTTGGTGCGGACCCGGATGGTCCCGAAGGAAGAAACGATGAGGAGCGGCGGCGTTTTCAGGTGGACCTGGTAGCGGAGCAGTTGGTTCATGGCGTCGTCAAGGTCGGCGTCGCTGCCCTTGAACTCCCAGCCGAACCGCTCTTCAAGATAGGCGTCGGCAAACCCGCCGGGCACCCACTTCTCAAAGGTGAACGCCTGGCTGTCGCCGAACTCCCCGGGCGTGGGGTGGCCAACCAGGCGGCAGATGTCCAGGAACATCTCCTGGGACGCCTGCCTCTCGCCAAACTCGACATCCCGCCACTTGGCGATGACTTCCTCCGGCCTCATGGCCGGGAACATGGGCATCATATTCTCACCCGGCGTGGTACTCGAATAGTACGTATGACTGGACTCTGACCCGGTACGGACAAGTATACAATTACCCGGCTTTGCGCCAAAAATCTGTCTTGAATCAAAAGTCGGAGTTCTGAACCAGAAGTAGCTCTTGAACTAAAAGGGAGTTGCCGGTGGGCTGGTAGTCGCGCAACTGGCCATTGCGGCCACCAAGACTGCCAGCAGGGGGAGGGCTTTCACCTTCAATACTCTAGCCAGTGACGAACTCTGTTCTCCGGCTCGGACAGGCCGCAGACGGCGAACCCTGCATGGCATCAGGAATTATTACGCGGCGGGATATTTTCGCGGTGTGGCCCGTCAGGCATTAAAGCCCGAATCCGCTTTTCCAAGCCTTCCTGGAGTTCCTCGGGGGTGTTCCAAGCGATGTGGTAATGGTGATTGACGTCGAAATGGAGGTCGTCTATCTGGTCCGCCCGGCACGACCTAATGACCTCCAATCCCAAGCCCAACGCGAATCCCGCCTCGTAATAGACTCCGCCCCTGATACCCTTATCGCCGTAAGTGAAATCCGCAATGAGAAATCTGGACCGCCGAATCTCGCCAATAATTTCGTCGTCAATCTTGTCTACGTCAGGCTTTCTGTCGATACGAAAAGGCCGGTAGCCGGTGTTTCGGACGGCTGTGTGAATTCCCTTTTCGTAAGTCTCCTCCATGCTGGGGTCAAACCACATCGCCACGAACACTTGATCGGAACTCTGATTGATCTCTTGTTCCGCAATTTGCCGGTGTCCAGCCACTGTGACGGTGCAATAAAGGAGTGGTCTATTGTGGCCTATGCTAATCCAGTCTACCGATTCCAAATAATCCAGGAGGTATCTCAATTCATCAGTCTCAACGGACTCCGATATGGCTTTCGCCTGCATTGTGATACCGAGATGAGTTGCTGTTACCAAACTCCCGATCGACTGCTCTACTGTAGAAACTTCTACAGCACTGCCAAGATTTGTAGTTTGCTGTGCCAAAAACCGGAGAAGCCGTTCCGCTCTTTCGTCGGCTGAAAGGTCGCGAGATACTCTGGCTTCTTCAATGACAGAAGTTGTAAGTTGAGGCGCACGCTCGCCCATTTTCCGTTGATCTACTAAGTAAGTAGTTATTCTTGCCTTGTGTCGCTCATCATGAATTTCGTCCAGAAGATACTTTGCTTGACGGTCGACCATATAGTTGCCGCCTGCCCTCTGCGATCCTTCGACGAAATATCCAAATCCACTATTGACATGCAATACCAAAGCTGAGTGTCCGCGCCAAATCAAACATTCAGTCCCGGCCTGGTTCGAGTAACGCATTCTCTCTCCTCTACAAAAGTCGGGTTTGATGCAAAAGTCTGTAAGATTCGGGACTCTTGGTGCAAAGCCGGGGGTGCGGATTCTGATAGGACGGTATTACTCCAGGCAAAGCCAGTTGCACGGCGATTGCTTTTACTTCGGCTTGTGTGACCCCATAGCAGAAACTGAACGGCGAATTCGGGAGACAATACGTTATATCGAAGACGCGGAGAGGCTGGCCGACTCCGGGCCTTAACGGAGGTACTTATGCCTTCTCCCCCATTCAAGCCACGCCTCTTTAATCAGCCGTGGCTTGCCCCTGGCAGAATCCGGCGCCGGATTCTCGTTCGAAATGGCCCTCAACGCTGGATACCAGTGACCGCCGTTCGTTTCAAGTTCCTTGAGGATAAGAGGGAGGACCGGCTTGCCAAACGAAATTATCCTGAGATACGCCGGGCTGCTTGCAATCCTCGAAGGGGAAGAGTGACCCGCCGTCTCCTTGCGCCATTGGCCGACCAGCCTCCGGAACTCTTCCGAAAGGTCGGACCCGTCTTCCAGATTGGTATCGGGAAACTCCCTCGACAAGCTCATAGTCCCGCCCTGGCCTCCGGCAAATGCAGTTTGTCCATCGCCGCTACACGCCGTCCAGCCGCAACTGGATGCCCGCCTTTTCTTCCTGGATGCGGGCCACGGCGTCGGAGTCTTCGGCCCCCCAGCCCCGGTGCATGGCCTCCACGTGGCGCTGGTCAACCAGGTTGGCCAACTCCATAGGGATGCCCAGCTCGCGGCCCAGGTCGGTGGCGAGGCGCACGTCCTTGGCCGCCAGGGCGGTGGCGAAACCCGGCTCGAAGTTGCCCTGGAACAGGAAACGGGGGAATTTCTCGGTCAAGCGGCGGGCGCTGCCGGAACTGTTGGCGATTACGTCCGCCAGCACCGCCAGGTCTACCCCGGCTTTGACCCCCAGGGTCAGGGCCTCGGACAGCAGCACGCCGATACCCATGCTGAGCAGGTTGTTGCAAATCTTGCAGACCGAGCCGCTGCCGATGTCGCCGCAGTAGACCACGTGGCTGCCGATGGCGTCCAGCGCGGGCTTCACCCGGTTGAAGACCTGCTCGTCTCCGCCCACCATCACTGCCAGGGTCCCCGCGGCCGCGCCGTAAACTCCGCCGCTGACCGGGGCATCCAGCACCGGTATTCCCCGGTCCCCGGCTATCTCGTGGAGCCTGCGGATTACGGTTGGGGAATTGGTCGAGAGATCGACGTAGATGCAGCCCTCACCTGCGCCTTCCAGTATTCCGCCCTCTCCCAGGACCACCGCCTCGACGTCCCTGGGAACGGGAAGGGACGTTAACACCGCCTCGTTGCCCGGGACGGCGTCCCTGGGGCTGTCTGCCCACTCCGCGCCCATTTCCAGCAGGTTGGTTGCGGCCTCCCGGCGCAGATCGTGGACCGTCAGTTGGTGTCCGGCCCTGATCAGGTTGGCCGCCATCGGGTTGCCCATGTTGCCGGTGCCGATGAACCCTAGCTTCATCTCTGGCGCTCCTCTCCTGGGTTCCTGAGATGGGTGGGCCGCCGGGCGGGGCCGTGCGCTGGGGGACCGGCGGCGGCGCGGGCCGGAGACCGCCGAGTTCGTCGAAGGTCTCTTTGGCTACCCGGAAGGCGTTGACCGCCGCGGGCATGCCCCCGTAGAAGACCATCTGGGCGATGGTCTCGCTGATCTGTTCCCTGGTGACGCCGATGTTCAGGGCGCCCTGGATATGGCGGCGCAATAGCTGGGGACTGTGCCCGAGCACTGTAATGGCGGCGATGGTGCAGAGGCTGCGGGTCTGCAAGTCCAGCCCGGGGCGATTGTAGACCTCTCCGTAGACCACCTGGTCCACCAGGTCCATGACCTCGGGGGCGAGTTCAGCCATTGCCGGAGGGGGGCCGGGGTCGGCGTCCGCCCCGTAGTACAGGACCCGGAAATCCGCGGCCGCTTGCCGCAGGTCTTCAGGGTCGCGTTCGGGGCCTTGGCCCGGGGCATCGAAGGAGGTAGTCACTGGTGTTTCCTATCGCGGCGGGCGGCGTCCGGAAGCCGGCGACCGGTTACGGTCCACTGGTCACCGGCTTCCAGATTCCTGCCTAAATTTCGATGGCCTGCCAGTAGCGGCGGCCTTCCAGCCGGACCACCCTGCCGAAGTGGTCGCCGGGGGTGAAGTGGCCCGCGGCCACGACGTAGGACTCCTGCTCGGCCATGTCGAGGAGAGTGTTCCTGCTCCGGCGGCTGGCCTCCTTGTCGATGTCCACGCCCGCGCACCAGTCGGACTCGGATACCTGGGCCTTGTTGTGGATCGCGTCGCCGACGATCATCGCCTTCTCGCCCTGGGAGGCGACCAATATAGCCTGGTGGCCGGGGGTGTGACCCGGGGTCGGGAGGGTCTTGACCTCGTCGGTGATGTTGTGCTCACCCTCGACCAGGTCCATCTTGCGCAGGCGGCGGAGGGGCATCACCTGGCGCTCCACGTGGGGCGCGTCGGGCAGGTTCTCGGGGTCGGTGAAGTGGTCCCAGTCGGCCCTGGGCACCAGGTACCGGGCGCGGCGGAAGTAGGGCGCGGGCATCCCGCCGGAGTACCGCAGGTTCCAGCCCACGTGGTCGCCGTGCAAATGGGTGTGGACCACGATGTTTACCTCGTCGGACGGGCCGACGTTGGTGTTATTGCGCCGGTCGGCCGGGATCAGCACGTCCCGCAACCGCTCGAACAGTTCGCCCTCCACGTTGCCCCGGTCGGGATGAGGCCCCGGCCCCATGCCGGTGTCCACCAGGATGGTCGTCCCCTCGGAGCGGACCACCCAGCAGCCGTAGTAGAGCTGGAGCTGGCCGTTTTCCAGGGCGTCGGCGTGCCCGGCCCAGTCCGCGTCGGTGGTGTCCGGGAACATTGCCGTGGGAGGACGCGGGGGCGGAATCATGTCGAGGACCGGGATGATTTCAGCGTTGCCGACGGTTATGCTTGCCATATGCTACTCCTCCGTAATAATCTGCCGTGATAATCAATACTCTATCAACGAGAACACGTCGTAAGCGCCAAGGGTATTCCGGCCCGATAGGGCGGTCAGCTCGATCACTACGCCCATAGCGGCCACAACCCCGCCGGACATCTCCACCAGGCTCGCCGCAGCCACCAGCGTTCCTCCCGTTGCCAGCAGGTCGTCAATCACCAGGACCCTTTCGCCCTCGTGGACGCCATCCTGGTGCATCTCCATGCTGTTGGTGCCGTATTCCAGGGAGTATTCCACGCTATGCGTTGCCGCCGGCAATTTGCCCGGCTTGCGGACGGGCACGATTGACTTCCCAAGCCTGTGGGCCAGGGGCGCGCCGAAGAGGAACCCGCGGGATTCAATGGCCACGATGGTATCGAAGTGCTGGCTGTCACACCGGCCTATGAACCTGTCGATGACGTAGCTGAAGGCCCGTGGGTCGCGCAGTAGGGGGGTGATGTCCCGGAAGAGTATCCCGGGTTCCGGGAAGTCGGGGATGTCACGGATAAATGCTTTCAGCTCCATCCGCCTTGAATCCTCCGACCTGGGCTAAGACGTGCTTGTTCCATACGTTATCAGGGTTTTCGCGGCCAGGCCCCGGACCTGGAGTCTTGTCCCAGGTCCGCGCGGCCCGCCGAATGTCCCGGTGAAGTGTAGAATAAGCGCCAATTCGCGTCAAGCGTCGCGGAATCACGCCATGGCAAAAGAGACTGCGCTTGCTCATGCCGTGGCTTGATATATACTGGCGGATGTTCCCGGCTGCGATGCAGCAGTGCAGCCGCTTTTGCAAGGTGAATCAAAGGAGAATCAATTGATGGTCTCCACAACGCGACACAAGCGGATGATGTTGCTGGCGACCGCCGCGGCCGCGGTCATAGTATTGATCGTCCTGTACCTGTTGGGCAGCGTTCTGCTGACCATCGGCCTCAGCGCGGTTATCGCCTATACCCTCTTGCCGTTGGTCAAGCTATTGGAACGGGGGATGCCGTGGCGCGGGCGTTTTCCCGAGTTGAGCCGGGTGATCGCCATCCTGATTGTGTTCATCGCCGGGCTTTTGGCGGTTGCCGGAGTGTTGATGTCGGTAATACCGCCGATGCTGAGGGAAGCGGGGTTATTCATCGACGAATTTCCCCGGTTTTTCAATTCCGCCCGTCTCACGGTGGAAAGCTGGATAGCGGTTTACTCCGACAGAATTCCCGAGGACCTGAAACAGGGCGTCGAGGAGCAACTGGCCGGTCTGGGCAATGTCCTAGTCGGGGTGGCATGGACCGGGGTGGAAAAGACGGTCGGGCTGGTATCCGGCACATTCAGCCTCATCGTGGGTCTGGCCACGCTTCCGATACTGGTCTTTTACCTGATGAAAGACTCCGGCTCCATCAACTCGGCGGCGGTCGCCCCCTTTCCTGGCGCAATGCACGCCCATCTCCGGGCCATGCTGGACATCATGGACCGTACCCTGGGGTCGTACATCCGGGGGCAACTGACCCTGGGGCTGGTGGTCGGCGCTATTGTAGCCGTAGCGCTGCTGCTGTTGGGGGTGCCCTACGCGATCTTCCTGGGCATAGTCGCGGGCATAACCGAACTGATACCCATAATCGGCCCCTGGATTGGCGGCGCAATAGGCGTCCTGGTAACCCTGGCTACGGAACCGCAAAAAGCGCCCTGGGTGATACTGCTCTACCTGGCGATCCAGTTTGCCGAAAACGCCCTGCTGGTCCCCCGCATCCAGGGCAACGCCCTCAAGATGCATCCCATCGCCGTAATCGTAGTCATAATAGTCGCCAGCCAATACTTCGGCATCTGGGGAATCATCCTGGGGCCGCCCCTGGTGGCGATGGTCAAGGATATGCTGGTGTACTTCGTCCAGGAGTGGAACCCCCCGGCAGACAGGGAGGACTTGGCTGAGGAAGCCAGGGAGGACGAACCTGTAGAAGCGCAACGGGACTAGCAACCCAAGCCTGTGACAGGGCAGGCTTTCGCGTCCGAGTGGACCACGCTGACCGAATACCCTGGCGCCACAGCCGCGCTTCGATACGAGCCGGGACTGAGGCAGGTGAATGGGTCCGCAAAAGCGGCTGATGGCCGCGGATGGCCGGCAATTCGCCTCACATGGTCTTCACACTCGAGTCGTCGCTGATCATGTTGCTGCCTGCGACTGGCATCCTCTGTCATCGCTCCGCGCTCGAAGTTGTACGACAACCGCCGGGACCTAGCCGGGGAAATGGACGTTGGAAGCATCAGGGGCCACGGTCTGCTCTTCCAGTACGAGCAGGCGGCGCAGTTCGTAGATTTCGTCCCGGAACTGGGCGGCCTTCTCGAACTGTAGGTTCTTGGCCGCTTCCTTCATCTGGACTTCCAGGTCCTTGACCACCTTGTACATGTCGGTGCGCGACATCTCCTGCCGGACTACCTGGTAGCGGGCGCGGTTTTCCGAGATGGTCTTGATGCCCTCGGTAATGTCGTGGACTTCCTTCTGGATGCTCTGGGGCTGTATGCCGTGCTTCTGGTTATGGGCATCCTGGATAGTCCGCCGCCGGTTGGTCTCGTCGATGGCCGAGCGCATGGAGTCTGTGACCCGGTCGGCGTACATGATCACGTGGCCGTCGGCGTGCCGCGCCGCCCGGCCGATGGTCTGGATCAGCGAAGTGTTGGAGCGCAGGTAGCCTTCCTTGTCGGCGTCCAGTATGGCGACGAGGCTTACTTCCGGCAGGTCCAGGCCCTCCCGCAGCAGGTTGATGCCCACTATCACGTCATACACGCCCAGCCGCAGGTCCCGGAGAATCTCCACCCGGTCCAGGGTTTGGACGTCAGAATGGAGGTAATGATTGCGGATGCCCATCTCGGATAGATAGTCGGCCAGTTCCTCGGCCATCCGCTTGGTCAGCGTGGTCACCAGGCAGCGCTCAGCCTTTCCCACCCTGTCCCTGATTTGCTGGAGCAGGTCATCGATCTGGCCCCTGGTCGGCTTGACCTCGATGATGGGGTCCAGAAGCCCGGTGGGGCGGATTACCTGCTCCACCATGTAGGACGACCGCTGGGCCTCATAGGGTCCCGGCGTGGCCGATACATAGACCACCTGGTTGATGTGGGACTGGTACTCGTCGAAACTCAGGGGGCGGTTGTCCAGGGCCGAAGGCAGGCGGAACCCGAAATCAACCAGGGTCTGCTTCCGGGAGATGTCCCCGTGGTACATGCCGCGCACCTGTGGCAGGGTCATGTGGGACTCGTCGACGAACATGATGTAGTCTTCGGGGAAGTAGTCAAGCAGAGTCCAGGGAGCGCTGCCCTTGGCGCGCCGGGACAAATGGCGGGCGTAATTCTCGATGCCGGAACAGAACCCGGTCTCCTGGAGCATCTCCAGGTCGTAGTGGGTCCGGCTCTCAAGACGCGCGGCTTCCAGGATTTTCCCCTGGTCCCGTAACTCGGTGAGCCGTTCCTCCAGCTCCTCCTGGATGTCTGTTATGGCCAAATCCAGCTTGTCCTTGGAGGTTACGAAGTGGTTGGCCGGGTAGATGGCGACCTCCGGCAGTTCGGCCAGCACCTCTCCGGTCAACGGGTCCAACTGGACGATGCGCTCCACGTCGTCGCCGAAGAACTGGACGCGCACTGCGGCTTCTTCATAGGCCGGAACGATCTCCAGGGTGTCGCCGCGGATTCGGAACTTGCCCCTGGCCAGGTCCATGTCGTTGCGCTCATACTGCATGTCGATCAGTTGGCGCACCAAGCGGCTGCGGTTGCGGATGTCTCCGACCTTGACCTGGGCAACCAGGTTGAAGTAGTCCTGCGGGTCTCCGAGACCGTAGATGCAGGATACCGAGGCCACGATCAGCACGTCTCGCCGCGTCAGCAGGGACGTTGTGGCGGAGAGGCGCAGCTTGTCCAGTTCTTCGTTGATGCTGGAGTCCTTCTCGATGTAGGTGTCCGACTGCGGGACGTATGCCTCGGGCTGGTAGTAATCGTAGTATGAGACGAAATACTCCACGGCGTTATTGGGGAAGAACTCCTTGAACTCGGTGGCCAGTTGCGCCGCCAGGGTCTTGTTGTGGGCCATGACCAGTGTGGGACGCTGTACCTGCTGCACGATGTTGGCCATCGTGAAGGTCTTGCCGCTGCCGGTGACGCCCATCATGGTCTGGTGAGCCGTGCCGTTGGCTATGCTGTCGGAGAGTCTTGCCACGGCCTGGGGCTGGTCGCCGGTCATCTTGAAATCGGCCGTCAACTCAAACTGCTTGTCCTGGGGCCTTGCGCCCTCGGACCAGGAATCGTTGATGTCCCGTCCGGCTTCCGCCCATCGTCGAATGCGAGCTTTGGTGGTCATGTCTTATCCCCGTGCGAATCGTTTTGGGATCCACATCGTGCCAAGGTCAAGGTGGTCTCCCCGAGATTATGGTCTCCCGACGTAATTGAACCCGGTGCCGGTTGAATCATACGAGAAGTAATTCTGTGCCCATGGCTCAAGGAGTTGGACTTTCGTGTTGGCAGACTCCCGCATGTATTCCCAGTTTGGCTCTTGATAGACAATTGCTTCTCCGGACAGGATCTCGGGAATCCGCACGTTGAATACCCCAGACTTGAAGGCAGCTTCAAGAACGGCAGTCTGTGTATCAAGAATGCGGGTTACGGGATGGGAAGATTCAGTCGGGGACCGATGCAACCGCGCGTAGTCAAAGACCCGAAGGACTTGCAGGCTGCCCACTCTGGCCCCGCCATTTTTGATGTTCCCCAATTCTGTGACCGTCTCACCTGAGAACGACTGGTCGCCACACAGGCGGCAAACAAAGGATGGTACGTTCTCGACAATGAAAGGATCGGGAAGTTCACAGGCGCAGTATCGGGTAAGTTGTTCCTCAACAGTGTCAACACCCTTGCAGTAGTAGCAGTCCATAACTTCTCTCCTGCGCCCATAAAGCATATATGTGCTATACGCGCTTGCGGAAATTATCAGTCCACTTGGCTGGCTCTGTCTCCGCCGGGAAATAGGCGGTGATAACCAAAGCATCCGGTGGGTTGGAGCATTGTACATGACCAATGCGATCACTGTGGTTTGTGGCACCCCAGACCAAGCAACTGCTGCCCCTCGGGTCCTGGGGATAATCTTCAATGACTTGGGGATCATCATCGCAGAGTAGAAAGCGAATTTCCATCTCGCTTGGCGTAGGACGCGCCAGGAATTGATCGGTGTAGTGTCGGCTATAACGTAAAGAACCCGAAATCGATTCAAAGCACAGAGCCGCTATCCTGGCGCCATACATACCTACCATTCATCAATCTCCGAATGTCCCTCAAGAACTCCCACCGGCAGGGGGATTACTCCTTGCTCGCGCTCGTAATTCTTGAGAGATGTCCTCAGCATGATGGCGAAAGCTTTCGCTTGGCCCGGACTCAACCGCACGATAGCCTTCAATTCGGACGGTATCTCCTCACCCGGTTCGACGAGGAGGGGCGCGATGGAGCGAAATCCTAAGAACACGCCTAGATTGCCCGTCGCGATCTGGGCAAAGTCAGCATAGATTTCCGGCACTCCTTCTTTGTTCGTCACTCGTTTACTCCTATCGGCCGCCGTTGGACCACCGATGGGTCTCCCCTACCTACCCGGCGTGAACTGTTGCAGAGCCAGGCGGATTCGATCCTCAACGGAGAGGTCTTCCGCGCCCCGGATTCCCGTTACAGCCTGTCGCGCCTCTGACGCCGAGTACCCCAGGGCCATCAGCGCCTCCACCACCTCAGAGTCGGCGGATGCCGGCATGGGAGCGGCTTCAGCGATAGTGTCGGCTAGTTTCCCCCTCAGTTCCAGGATTATGCGGCCTGCCGTGCGCCTGCCTACCCCGGGAGTGGAACTCAGGGCGGAAACATCCTCGGCTGCTATGGCCTGTTGCAGCCCGTCGGCGTCAAGGTTGGACAGCAGGGCCAGGGAGAGGCGCGGCCCCACTCCGGAGACGGCGGTGAGCATCAGGAACAGCCCCAACGCGGTCGGAGTCAGGAACCCGTAGAGAATGGGCTGCTCGTCGCGGATGCGCAGGTGGGTGTAGAGGGAGACTTGGCCGCCCGTCTCGCCCATACCGGCGATGCTCGAGGACGGAACGAACACCTGAAGAGTAACGCCGCCGATCTGTATATGCACCCAGTCGGGGCCAACGGCCTCAAGGCTGCCCCGGACGCTTACAATCACCCATCACTCTCCGGGCTACTCTCAAGGGGGGTGGGACGGTCACAGAAGATTCAAGATTGAGCGGGGGTTGGCACTCATCGTGTTTCCTGGCCGGGAGGTATCTCCCGCAGCAACGCGCTTGTGCTCCGGGACTGGACGAGGTGGCACAGTCCCACGGAGAGGGCGTCCGCGGCATCGGTTTCCGGGGTCTCCCGTAGACCGAGGCTCGCCGTGATTGCTTCCTGCATTTGCTGCTTGGTGGCCCCGCCGAAGTCGGTTACGGCCCTCTTGATCTGCGCCGGGGAGTAACGGAACACGGAGACCCCCTGGCTTGCTGCCCCAATGAGCACCACTGCCTGCGCCTGCCCTACGGCGATAGCCGGGCCGGGAAAGCTCCTCTCGCCCCTGCCGACAAATGGCTCTTCCACGGCAATGGCATCGGGACCGAAAATGCCGATCATGTTCAGGATATGGGTGTGGAGCTGATAGAGGCGCTCTTCCAGGGGCATGCTGCGCGGCAAGGCGATCACCCCGTAGTCATCTGCCTCCGGTTGGGGATCCGCCTCCAGGACTCCATAACCCATCCGGACTGTGCCCGGGTCTATGCCGAGGACTATCATGTGAAACTCCGGGGACCGGACATTTCGGACACCCGCCCCAAGCGGGCAGTATTCGTGCTTCTCCCGGGTCTGGCAACTGGTCCGGCTCGTCGTTCAGTTCTCAGACTGGTACTTGCTCAGGACTTCCGGCGGAAAGTCTGCGCTGGTGTAGGCCTTCTGAATGTCTGCCAGTTCTTCCAGCGCGTCGAGCAGCCTGAGGGTCTGTTCAGCCTCTTTGGCCCCGAGCATGACCGTCGTTTTGGGGACCAGCGAAATCTCCGCTGACGTGGGGGAGATGCCCTCGGCCTCCAGCACTCCCTTGACGGCTAACAGTGTCTCAGGGGCGGTGTGGACTTCCAGAACGCCATCCTCAATTATGATGTCCTCCGCGCCGGCGTCGATGGCCAGCAGGCCCAAATCCTCGGCTCTGTCCTCATCAAGGACCTCCAGGCTGATCACGCCCTTGCTATCGAAGTTCCATGCGACACAGCCGGATTCGCCAAGGTTGCCGCCGCCGCGGTTGAAGGCCGCCCGCACGTCCGAGGCGGTCCGGTTGCGGTTGGGAGTGACAGCCTGCAACAGGATTGCCCCTCCGCCTGGGCCGTAACCTTCGTAGGTGACCTCGTCCAGTCTCTCCGGACCCTCGCCGCCTTCGCCCGTTCCCCTCTTGATGGCCCGCGTGATATTGTCCTGGGGCATGTTGTTGCTCTTGGCCTTGTCTATGGCCAGCCGGAGCCTGAAATTCATCTCCGGGTCGCCGCTCCCGCCCTCGCGCACGGCCAGGCTTATATCGCGGCTGAGCTTGGTGAACATGGCCCCGCGTCTCGCGTCGGCGACGCCCTTCTGGTGCTTGATGGTGGACCATTTCGAGTGGCCAGACATCTTAGACACCCCCACCGCTGAGAATTTGGAAGAATTTTAGCACTCGGATTTTATGCGGGTCAAAACCGGGAACATCGCCCCACACCATCTTGCCGGCCCAGGGTGGCGGGCTGGGCGGGTTCGGACGGACGGCGGGCTGGGCGGGTTCGGCGGACGGCGGATAGAATCCGTCTCTGGAAAGTCAGCGCAGGCCGTCAGGCAGATCGACAATCATCAGGCCGTCGTTCAGGCGCACCTCCCGGACCACGTCCACGAGCGCGGGAACGAGGACTTCCCCACTTGGCCCGGAAACCACGTAGACATCGTTGCTGCCGGTCTCCAGTATCTCCGTGATTTGGCCAAGCTCCTCATGCTCCTCAGTGAGAACTCGCAGGCCAAGTAACTGGAAGTGGAAATACTCCCCTTCTTCCAACAAGGGGGCTGCCGCCTCCGGTACCGTTACAGGCTGGCCCACCAATGATTGTGCCGCGTCCCTGGTGGTTACGCCGTCAAGTAGCAGCATGGCGTGGCCATACCCCGAAGGAGTGGAGGAGGAAATTCGGAAAACGCCTGGCCCAATGTGAACGGTCTGTCCTGGGTCGAACCGTTCGGGGACGTCGCTGAGCACCCGGACTCTAATCTGGCCCAGAACGCCGTGCGCCTGGAGCACTTGCCCGACAGTGATGTGTCCCGGAATCGGCGCGCCGCCAGGACTCACCACGGGCGGCTTGCCCTCGTGCTGACGGGCCGGGATGAAACCTGGCCCACCTATACTATTTCCAGGATAGCGTGGGAACCTTCCTTGACTGCCGCAACCCGGAGCAGCATACGCATTGCCTGGGCTACCCGGCCCTGCCTGCCAATGACTTTGCCCTTGTCCTCCGGGGCAACCTCGAGGCGGAGGATTACCCGTCCGTCCTCAACATCCTCCGTAACGGTCACCGCGTCGGGGTTGCTGGCCAGTGACTTGGCGATGTACTCGATAAGCTCTTTCATGTGGCGGAGGACTCGCCTTCTGATGATTCGGAAGACTCTTCGCCTACAGCAACATTGTCCGCGGCCGGGTCTTCAGCCTCTGATATGGCTTCTCCCGGCTCGGCTGGCTCACCGTCGCTGCTGTCTGCAACGGCTGTGGCGGACCAGTCCAGAATCCGCCTTACGGCATCGCTGGGCTGTGCGCCCTTCCTGAGCCATTCTTCAGCCCGGTCGGTCTTGATGGAATACGAAGGTGGGTCAGTCAATGGGTCGTAGTTGCCAATCCATTCCACGTATGCCCCGTCTCGCGGCGCGGAAGCCTCCGCTACAACGATGCGATAAGACGGTTTCCCCTTTTTCCCCACTCTTCTCAGACGAATTCGTAGCATTAAACCCTCGAATGTTTGCTTCATGGCCGTGGTCCGTGGGAGTGATCCGTTGGGATTGTAAGGCTGGCCGGTTTTCGTTGTCAATCTCGACGGTTGCTGATGGTTGCTGACGCTGGAGGAATTGGACCACTCCAGCGCAAAAGAAAACCCCAGCCCTGTTCGGGTCTGGGGAGCCTTCTTCCGCGCAAGTTTTTCGTTTCGTCGAATCTGGTCACAGCCCGGAAATCCCCGATGTTCCCAACAAATGGATCGGGCCCAGCCACTCTGCCGGTAAACCCCCGATTAACTCCCGGTGTCCTAAGGGGCGATGATAGACATTGGCCTGGGCCCGACGAACGGGTTCTCGTATGTAAAGGGGTGTGCGTTAGTGTACGATCACCTCGTCGTGTCCAGACAGATGCCTACCATCGCCCCTGCGTGTTAAACTAGGTTTCATACGCCATCACCTCCTTTACTAAGATTCCGCCAAGCGGTTGAACTATTCTACCCACGGGTTTCCCGCAATGTCAACCCGATTTTTCGCATTCTTCAACAATTCGATTGCACATGTGTAGCGGCGACTTGCTGCCCGGCGACAGACCGGCGCGCGTTGTGTTCATGGGTACGCCCGAATTCGCAATTCCGGTGCTGGATGCCCTCCTCGGTTCAGGCAACGTGTCTGTTGAAGCCGTCTACACTCCGCCCGACCGTCCGAGGGGACGGGGCCGCGTGTCGGATATGCCGCCGGTCAAGGCCCATGCACTCGAGCGGGGCCTGAAGGTTTGCCAGCCTGCCTCCCTCCGGCCTCCGGAAGTTGGGGGGGAACTCGAATCCATGTCCCCCGACGTCATCGTAGTGGCAGCCTATGGCAGGTTTTTGCCGGCATCTGTCCTTGCGATACCGCGTTACGGCTGTCTCAATCTCCACCCTTCACTGCTCCCCAAGTACCGCGGGCCGTCTCCGGTTCCCTCATCCGTGTTGGCGGGAGAACCGGTCACGGGTGTGACGTTGATGCTGCTGGACGAAGGTATGGACACCGGTCCCATCATAGCCCAGTCCGAATATCTCATGACAGGAGAGGAAACATCCGAGACCCTGACCGCGCACTTGTTTCGCCTAGGCGCCGGCCTGCTGCTGGAATGTCTGGCGCCCTGGTGCGCCGGGAGGCTTCAGGCACGCCCGCAGGACGAAGCACAAGCCACCGTAACGAGCAAACTGGAGCGTGACGACGGGCTTGCTGACTGGAATATCACGGCGGCTCAGTTGGAGGTCAGGCACAGGGCGTATACGCCGTGGCCGGGACTCTTCTCCCACTGGGAAGGCAAGGTGCTCAAATTCCTGAACGTGGTTGCATTGCCGGGAGAGGTTGGCACGGGCGTCGGGCCAGGAACGGTGACCACTACGCCTGGTGAGGAAATGCCCCTGGCCATCTCAACTGGCCAGGGGCTGCTTGGTCTGAAAAGGCTGCAACTGGAAGGCCGCCGGGCCGTGTCCGGCGCGGAGTTCCTTCGGGGCTACCCCGGAATCATCGGCGCAAGGCTGAAGTAACCTGGTCCAAACCCAACGCTGCGGAGCTCCGCCGCGTTTTCGACCGGCACCCTGTCTTTATAGCTCTCGGCTCACTTGAAATGGGGTACTACCTCTTCCATGAACATGCGCAGGGAGTTGTGCTGGCGCTCCGGTGGAATCTGGCTGCCGAAGTTCACCTCGAACACTATCTGATCCAAGCCTAACTCTTCCTTCAACCGTCGGATTTTGTCCGTCACCTCGCCCGGCGTGCCATAGGCCACTTTGTCCCGCAGCCAGTCGTCGTAGTCCATGCCGAGAATCCGGTCGGACTCCGCTTGCCAGTCTCCGGTGGTGCCGCCGTAGCCGGCGTAGCTGGCCACCCGGTTGCCCAGCCGGTTGACCGAGAACATGGCGCTCTCCTGCGGTTCATGGTAAGCCTGTTCCGAGGTCTCGGCCACGTATATGGGTATCCTCAGACCCACGCTGCCATACCCGTCATGTCCGGCTTCCTTCCATGCTTTTCGGTACTCCGAGATGTGGGGCGCAAGTTCGGACAAGGCGAAGACCCGCGACGGGTTGATGAATATCGGGTGGCCCAGGTTCCCCATGATGGGGAAGCTCTCAGCCGACGTGATGCCCAGGTGGATGGGCGGGTGGGGCGACTGGTACGGCTTGGGTTCGATGTCCAGGTCGGTGCAGGAGAAGTATTTGCCCTCGTAGGAGAAAGTCTCGCTGGTCCACGCTGTCACGATAACCTCAAGGAACTCCTCGAAGCGGTCCCGGCTCTCCTGGAAGGGGACGTTATAGCCCTCATGGACGTTGGGGAAAGTGCCCCTGCCCACGCCGAACTCCAGGCGGCCCTTGCTGATATGGTCCAGCGTGGCCACCTCTTCGGCGATGCGCACCGGGTTGCCCAATGGGAGACAGAGGACGGCCAGCCCGATCCTGACCCGCTTGGTGCGCGTGGCTATCGAGCTTGCGATGGTCACGGGGGCTGACAACACCCGACCTGCATTGAAATGGTACTCTGCCAGCCATACCGAGTCCACGCCCAGGGCCTCTCCCTTTTCCGCCAGGGCAAAGCACTCATCGAAAGCCTCAGCCTGGGTAGTCCCTTCCCGCCGGGGAAACTCCAAAAACAGTCCGAAGTCCATGACTCCTCCGCTGATCGAGGCGATTGGCAGACCGGCCCGTTGCAGATAGTCCGGGCCGGTCCCGGTTATCGAAAACGGTGAATCACCCTGCTGGAGAACATCTCCATCTGTTGAAATACCCCGTCCACGCCGGGCGACAGGAAGCTGAAGTTGAAGTCGCGGACACCCGCATCGACCCGTTCCCGGATTGCTTCCACGCAGTCCTCCGGGGTCCCCACAATGCATAGCGCCCTTGCCAGGTCCTCGGCAGACCGTTCCGGGGTAACGTAACGCTGGCCCACGTTGGCCACCGCCTGCGCCAGCGCGGCATCCGGGTCATATGACAGGGACATGGGTTGGTTCAGGCCCCAGCGGAACCCGGTCAGGTCCCTTCCGGCCTCGGCGGCTATCTCCCGGATGGCGTCGTTGGTGCGCTTGAGACGCCGGACAGTGAACAGGTATGGATACCATCCGTCGCCCAACAGGGCAGCCCGCCGCATGGCCGCATCGCTCCTGCCCGACACCCAGATTGGCGGATGGGGCTGCTGGACAGGCCGGGGAAGCAGCGTCACGTCCTCGAAGTCGAAGAAGCGTCCGTGGTGGGTCACGTGCTCCTCGGTCCAGAGCCGCTTCATAACCTCCAGCATCTCGTTGGTGCGCCGGCCCCGCGTCCGTACCGATACTTGGACGGAGTCGAACTCTACCTGCGTACCCCGCTGGCCGCTGATGCCGATGCCGAAGTCCACCCTGCCGTTGGATACCAGGTCCATGGTCCCAACCAGCTTGGCCAGCAGCACCGGGTTGTACAGGGGGGCGATAACGATGCCGGTCATGACTCTCAGGGTGCTGGTGGCCCCGGCCGCGGCGGCCATCGCCGGGATGCCCAGGAGCGTCGGACGCGGCGGGTTACCGTCCATCAGGTGCTCGCCGCAGGTGATGCGGTCAAACCCCAGCGCTTCGGCCCGGCGCGCGAACTCCCCCACGTCGAAATAGTCCTCCCCGCCGAAGCTGCACCCGAAAGTTAATTGCGTATCAGACACAAATCCCCCTTTTTGGCCGTACTATTGTCCAGCACTATACCCACTATCCAGCATCATACCCACGGCGGGACTGCGGGGCAAGCGGCGGAAACGGCCGGCGGCCGCGGCCGGTCAGGGCATCGCGCCATTGGCTGGCCTTGGCTGTGACGGTATCATGGGTGTGGAACGGTTTTGCCTGCTGAATTCCGCCATTGGCCAGCCGCAACTTTGAGGAAGGGATTGCCCATGACAACCGGAGACGCAAACAGAGGCTCAATCAAGATCGACTGCGCCCGTTTCGTTCTTACCCTGGACCCGGAGCGGCGCATCATCCGCGACGGGTCCGTCGTAATCGAGGGCCAGCGCATTACCCAGGTGGGCAAGGCGGCAGACCTCAAGGACGCGGCCGCCGACAGGGTGATCGACGGCAGCGAGATGGTGGTTACGCCGGGGTTCTGCAACGGGCACATGCACATCAGCTATGCCCACGCCACCAGGGGGATTTTCCCGGACGACCTTGGCCCAGCCTACCTGCCCAACGTCTTCACGCTCCAAGGGGCAATGACTCCAGAGGAGGAGTACCATACGTCGCTGCTGGGCATCACCGAACTGCTGCGCTACGGCACAACCTGTTTCCTCGACCCCGGCAGCACCAAGCACCTTGACGCCTGCATGAGGGCATACGAGGAATCCGGCTGCCGCATCATCGTGGGCAGGCATGTGACCGACCGGCCCAACCCGGTCAACCTGCCCCAGTCCTCCACCGCCGAGGCGGTCAGCGACATGGAGGACGTGATCCGCGACTTCGACCACGCGCTGGAGGACCGCGTGCGGGCCTGGGCCATGCCCTTCTCCGAGGCTTTCTGCTCCCGGGAACTCCTGGAAGCGGCCAAAGAGCTGTCGGTCCGATACCAGACCGGACTGACGCTGCACCACAGCAACACGCCGCAGTCGAAACAGGCGTCGATGCGGGACCGCGGCAAATTGCCCACCGAGTACCTGGAGGAAACGGGTTTCCTTGGACCCGGCACCACCCTGGCCCACTGCCTTGGGCTTGACATGGCAGAGGTTGACTGCATGGCCAGGACCGGGACACGGGCCGTAATGTGTCCCACCGCGGCCATCAAGGGCGGCTCCGGCATGACCCGGACAGCCCTGCTGCCGGAGATGCTGGAACGGGGCGTCACGGTTGGCCTGGGCACCGATGCGGGCAACAACTCGAACCTGGTGGAGACCATGCGCTCCATGTACCTGGCCGCAGTCCTCTACAAGGACGGCAGGCAGGACGTCACCATGGTCCCGGCCGAAACGGCCCTCGAAATGGCCACGATACAAGGGGCAAGGGCGCTGGGGCTGGATGCGGACATCGGCTCCATCGAGGTTGGCAAGAAGGCCGACCTGGTGCTGTTCGACACCAGGCGGCCCGAGTGGCGCACCATCTTCAACCCGGTCAACAACCTGGTCTACAACGCGGATGGCCGAAGCGTCCACACCGTCATCGTAGACGGCCGCGTGGTCGTGGACGGGGGCAGTCCCGCCTTCGTCGACCAGTGGGAGCTAATCCAGAAGGTGCAGGAAATGGGGACAGACCTGATGCGGCGCACCGGCATCACAGTCCCCCAACGCTGGCCGGTGGTCTGAGACCGAGAAGGCCGCCCCGTACCCTGTCCAGGGGCGGCGGCAGCCGCTGAGGACCTGCATTGCAGGAAGGGTCAGGACTGGCCCCCGCTGCAATTTGATTATCTGTCCGGTGATGAACGAGGCGTCGTCCGATGCCAGAAACGCAATGGCCGCCGCCTATGTTAAGATGCCGCTATAAAACGAATGAGTTGACCGAGATGTGGCCCTTCAAGAAGCGCCGGACCAAGGATATATCATCTTCCACAAGTGTGAGGATTGTTGGTGGTCCCAAGAACGCGATGTTGCACACCGGGATTCGGCTCGATCATGAGACACTGTCACAACTGAACCCCCAGGACGTCATCGAAGTACATGATCCGGTCATTTACGAATACCTTAATCTCAGCAATCTCGACCGGTGGTATATGCCTCCGTTCTTGACCGTCGAGACACTCCTCACTATTCCGTGGCTTGCCGCACCCACTCCCAAAGTATCCCGTTGGGGCGAGTTAAGCCTCGAAGCCGTCGCTAGATGGGGCATTCAATCTTTCTTGGGAATGGTAGACAACTGCCATCAGGATTGCACAAGTCACTTTTGGTGTGCGCCCTTCGAGCAACGTCTGATGCTGATGGCTGAGTTCTATTACAACAAGCAGAGTGATCAACACGGGCAAGATGCAGATTATATCGGATGTTACCTTTGGGCTGTTGAGGAAGTATTGGATGGGAGGCCGGTACTGGAATCTGAACCCAAAATGAAGATGCTGATCCAACCCTATACACACTCCCCTGATCGGAGAGTCTTGATAACCTACGGGTTTATATCATCATCGAAGGCCGGTGTGATATCAATGTTCGACCAAGGCTTGCTGGATATGAACGCCGCGAAACGGCTAGACGTCGTGCCCAAAATATTGGGAAAGATACCATACGACCAACATTCCTTTGTCCCCACTTTTTTCTTTGAGCGAGATAACGGGACTTGGAATGTCTTTCGAGTATTTCACAATGAGAAAGGCGACTACGACGGGTGGCAGCATTTCGCTTCTTTACCATCCCTCTGATTCATGGCCGCGTGGTCGTGGTCTAAATTAAAGGGTCAGGACTGCCCCCCGCTGCAATTGATCACCTGCCCGGTGATGAACGAGGCGTCATCGGAGGCCAGGAAAGCGATGGCTGCGGCCTGTTCCTCGGGCAGGCCGGAGCGCCTGATGGCCTGCTGGTTCCGGATGTCCTCTCCCATCAGCCTGCGGTACTCCGCCGCGTCCTCAGAGTTATCTTCGTCGGCCATAACCCCGCCGCCCAGGTGAAGCCGGGAGGTTACCCGGTCGGGTATGGAGGTGCCGCCGGGAGAGACGGTGTTGACCCGTATCCCGTAGCCCCCGTACTCCATCGCCAGCACCTTGGTCAAGGCGAAGATGCCGCCCTTGCCCACGGCATAGGGAAGCCGGTGCAGGCCCCGGGGCGATTGGGAGCCAAGGTTCACGATAGACCCGGAACCCTGCTCCATCATCACCGGCAGCGCGGCGAGGCAGCACCAAAGGGTCGGATATAAGGTGCGCTCCAGCTCAAGGTTCACCTGTTCCTCGGTGTACTTGTGGTAGGGCTGAATCCAGATCGTTCCCCCGACATTGTTCACCAGCACGTCGATGCGCCCGTACTCCGCCACTACATCGGCCACCATGCCCTGGGCCCCGGCGAAGGTCCCAACGTCGGCCAGCACCTTCAAAGCGGTGACGCCGTGGCCGTGCAACTCCCGCACGGTCCGCGTCGCGCTCTCGTCAACCCTGTCGGCCACGGCGACGGTCCCGCCCTCCGCGCCGAGCCGCCTGGCGGTGGCCCGCCCGATGCCCTGGCCTGCGCCGGTGACGATGCAGACCTTCCCATGTAAACGTTTGCCGCCTGCTGCGCGGGGGTCCAGCTCTGTAGTCAATGCACTGCCTCCATAGTTTGATGCTTGTGTCATCACGGCCCGCGCAGTCCCCAGAACATCCCGGGGCCGCTCCCATCTATTGCCCTATCGCCCCAGATCATACCGCAAAAGGCGAGAGAATTGCGAAATCAGACCAAGGGCCAAAATCGACTCGCCTCAGCTCCACCCCAGAGCCGGAAAAGGCCCAAAACCGCCCGCCACACTGCAACGCCCCAGACAGGGAGAACTGTACTGAGAAGCACAAAAGACACTGCGACAATCCAGACCGGGAAAAGTGCAGCAAGCACATAGCAAGCCCTGCGCTCACCCCCATGCCATGTAGGGCTACCGCACGCCAAAGGGTGGGCTGGCAGCGTAAGACGGGATCGAAGTCTCCCCGGTTCGCGCCATGGAACCTGAACCAGCACAGCAGAGGAAAAAATGCAACAACCTCTGTAAACTGCCATCGGTGCTTGAAGCACAGTCAGCGGCTGGTCAACGGCAAGGCGCTACTCTATCCTGATTAAGAAGAGTCGGAGAGGGACCTTTGATGCCCAGAATTTTCGACAACCTCAGTGATAGCACCAAGCTAGTTTCCGCCCTTCAGGAGACGCTGCCCATTTCCAAAAGGGCAGATTTTTGCGTGGGCTACTTCAACCTGAGGGGTTGGGGCGACCTCGCTCCTTACGTAGACCGATGGGACCCGGAAGACGGACCGTGCCGCGTTCTAATAGGGATGCAGCGTCTTCCCCACGAGGAACTCAGGGAGGCGCTCAGTATGGCGGACCGGTCTCCGGGCATGGACAATCGCACCGCCCATCGTTTGCGCCTCCAGTTGGCCGAACAGTTGCGCCAACAACTGACCATTGGGGCGCCCAACAACAACGATGAACAAACCCTGCGCCGGTTGGCAGTGCAATTGGGATCAGGAAGGGTCGTGGTAAAGCTGTTCTTGAGACACTCCCTTCACGCCAAGCTCTATCTCCTCTACCGAGACGACCCCACCAGCCCCATTGTGGGCTACCTGGGCAGCAGCAACTTGACCTTCTCCGGTCTGGCGGGTCAAGGCGAGTTAAATGTCGACGTGCTGGACCACGACGCCACCCTTAAGCTCAAGCAATGGTTCGAGGACCGGTGGAAGGACCGTTACTGCGTTGACATCACCGAGGAGTTAAGTCAGATCATCGAGGATAGTTGGGCCAGGGAGGCACTGATCCCGCCCTATCACGTTTATCTGAAGATGGCCTACCACCTCTCCCACGAAGCCCGCGCCGGCCTGGCCGAGTACAAGATACCTAGAGTCTTCGGCAATCGCTTGTTCGACTTCCAAGCAGCAGCGGTCAAGATTGCGGCCCACCATCTGAACAAGCGAAACGGGGTGCTCATCGGTGACGTGGTTGGCCTGGGCAAGACACTGATGGCGACCGCGGTGGCCCGAATCTTCGAGGATGACTTCGGACTTGAGACCCTTATCATCTGCCCGAAAAACCTGGTTTCCATGTGGGAGGACTACGCCCACGAGTACGGGTTGCGGGGCAGGGTGATCTCCATCAGCCAGGTAATCGGGCAGTTGCCCACTCTTCGGCGTTATCGCCTGGTCGTCATCGACGAGAGCCACAACCTGCGCAATCGAGATGGCAAGCGCTATCGCGCCATCCAGGAGTACGTGCGCGAAAACGAGAGCAAGTGCATCCTGCTGTCGGCCACGCCTTACAACAAGACCTACCTGGACCTGTCCAGCCAACTGCGCATCTTCGTGGAGGATGACCAGGACCTGGGCATACGTCCTGAAAGGCTGTTGCGTGAACTGGGCGAGGTGGAATTCAGCAGACGGCACCAAGCGTCGCCGCGCACAATGTCGGCATTCGACCTGAGCGGGTATGCCGACGACTGGCGCGATTTGATGCGACTGTACCTGGTGCGCCGGACTCGCAGCTTTATCCAGGACAACTACGCGGATACAGACCTGGACACAGGCAGGAAGTACCTCACCTACGAAGACGGTGACAGGTCTTACTTCCCCACCCGCGTCCCAAGAACGGTCAAGTTCACTATTGACGAGGCCAATCCCAACGACCAGTACGCCCGTCTCTACTCCCCCGGAGTCGTGGAAACCATCAACAAGCTGGGGTTGCCCAGGTACGGCCTCGGCAACTACATTCTCGACTCACCGCCAAGACCCCCTACTCAGGTGGAAGACAGGCAGATTCAGAACCTGTCTCGCGCAGGCAAGCGGTTAATGGGCTTCTGCCGGACCAACCTGTTCAAACGCCTTGAGAGCAGCGGCGAGGCTTTCCTGCTTTCGGTCGAGCGTCATCTGCTACGAAACTATGTGTTCCTTCACGCCATCCGCAACGGCCTTCCCCTTCCAATCGGAACTCAGGACGCCGAGATGCTCGATTCCCGGTTCACAGATGAAGATGAGCAGCAGGCCGCGATGGACTTCCTGGACTCTGAGGAAGAGGACGAACTGGACGAGGAGGTAGAGGAAGCCGAAATAGCCGGAGGCAGCGTTTGGACAATTGATCGTTGCGAAAGCCGCGCCGCGGCAATATATGGAGACTACCAGCACCTATACCATAAGCGATTCCGGTGGCTGCGCTCCGACCTTTTCAGAAAGTCCCTGGAGTCCGACCTACAGGCAGACGCCAATGCCCTGCTGGGCTTGCTTCAAGCTCATGGCGCTTGGCGTCCGGAACACGACGCCAAGCTGGACGCGCTCCACTCGCTGCTCACAGAGACCCATTCCGATGGCAAGGTGCTGGTCTTCTCCCAGTTCGCGGACACGGTCCGATACCTTGAGGAACAACTCAGGGACAAGGACGTGAAGGGCATGGCCGGCGTTACCGGCAACTCGGAGGAACCGACCGCCTTTGCCAGGCGATTCAGCCCGGCCAGCAATCAAGCGGGGGATAGAGTTACAGCGGAGCGAGAGTTGCGGGTCCTGGTTGCGACCGACGTTTTGAGCGAAGGGCAGAACTTGCAGGACTGTGCCATTGTGGTCAACTACGACCTTCCCTGGGCTATCATCCGGCTAATCCAGCGGGCTGGCCGCGTCGACCGGATCGGCCAGGCGGCCAAGGAAATCCTTTGCCATTCCTTCCTGCCCGCCGAGGGTGTGGAGCGCATTATCGACCTGCGGGGGCGGGTCCGGCGCCGCCTGGAGGAGAATGCCGAGGTGGTAGGCGCCGACGAAACCTTCTTCGAGGATGAGTCCGACGAACAGACCATCCTGAACCTGTACCACGAGCGGGCCGGCATATTGGATGGGGACCCGGATGGGGAGGTGGACCTGGCGTCTCACGCCTACCAGATATGGAAGAATGCAATCAGCGCCGACCCCAGGCTGGAACGAGCCGTGACCAGCCTGCCGGACGTGGTCTTCTCGTCGCGCCAGCACACGCCAATTGCCCAGAGGCCGGAGGGCGTGTTGGTGTTCGTCCGCACTCCCGATGGAAACGACGCCCTGGCTTATGTAGACAAGGAAGGCAAGAGCATCACGGAGTCCCAGTTGGAAATCCTGGCGGCAGCAGAGTGCAGGCCGGATACCTCGGCTCAACCGCATCACGAATTCCATCATGGCCTTGTCGAGCAAGGGGTAAAGCATATCGCCAGGGAAGAGCAGCGCGTTGGCGGGCAACTCGGGCGGCCTTCCAGCGCCCGATTCCGCACCTATACCCGGCTCAAGGATTACGCCGATTCCATAAAGGGACAACTATTCGACGTTCCAGCTTTACACCAGGCTCTGGACGACATATATCGCTATCCCCTTCGGCAGACGGCGGTGGACACCCTGAACCGGCAACTTCGCAGCGGTGTTGACGACGCCGTGCTGGCCGAGCTGGTGATCGCACTGCGGGACGAAGACCGGCTATGCCTAACCGAAGACCACGAAGCCGGGTCCCAGGAACCGAGAATCATCTGCTCGCTAGGACTATTCGAGTATGGCAATAGCCTGCCGGACCCGAACAGTCTCTCTCTTGGTATAGTGACGGTCTCAACAGGAAATGAAGGCTCATGGAGCAGGGACGAAATCTATAATGACGATGGTCGATGATATTCTTTTCGTCGATACGAACGTGCTGCTGACTGCGACAGACGAATCGCGCCTGCTGCACTCCGAGGCACTGAAACTCCTGGCCGGCACCGTCAGCCGGGACAAGCGCCTGGCCACCAGTGGTCAGGTGGTCCGTGAATACCTGGTGGTGGCGACCCGTCCCATCGAAAACAACGGCTTGGGGCTAAGCGCAGCAGACGCGGAAGTAAACGTGAGCGAGTTCTTGCGCGGTCTTGAACTGTTTGACGAAACCGAAGCAGTGTCCATGCGGCTGCGCCAGTTGGCTACGACCCACAATCTGCGCGGCAAGCGCCTGCACGACGCGAACATAGTCGCTACTATGGCGGTACATGGTATCCACACTCTGCTGACGCAGAACGGGACCGACTTTGCGCCATTTAACGAAATAGCAATCGTGGCAATCCCAGACGTTGCCATTGATGCGTGAGAGGAAGAGTAACTGATGCAAGTACAGATTGATGAACTCCGCCCCTACCTGCAGAACTTCGACCTTACCGGGATGATGGTTGAAGAGTTGGGCTGGGACCATTACCGGGCAGCCCCCGTCGCAGTGTCCGCGAGCGGCGAGGACTTTGAGCTGAGTCCGGTAGCGCAAAAAGCGGGCTTTGCCGTCTACCGCTGCGGCCCCAATGCCGATGGAGACGTACCTCCCCAGAGCGTCCGGCGCCAGATCGAAACCCAGGTTGCGAAAATAAACTACGAGCACCTGATTGTCTTCGCGGATGCTGCCGAGACCCGGCAGGTCTGGCAGTGGGTCAAGCGGGAATCAGGCAAGCCGCCCGCAGTCCGGGAACTTCGTTACGACAAGGGCCAGTCGGGTACGGCCCTGCTGCAAAGGCTGTGCGGTATCGCCTTCACTCTTGCGGAAGAGGGCAGCCTCGGAATCACCGACGTCTTTAGCCGACTTCGCCAATCCCTGGACGTCGAGCGCGTCACCAAGCGCTTCTACGACCGCTTCCGCGAGAAACTGGCTGCCTTCCAGAAGTTCATCGACGGGTTCACCGCGCAGGGGGACCGCGACTGGTACGCCTCCCTGATGCTGAACCGGCTGATGTTCGTCTACTTCATCCAGAAGCAGGGCTTCCTGGACGGCGACGAGCATTACCTGCGCAACCGCAGGACTTCATATGATGACGACCAATAGGCGGGGCTCCCTCATCAACTATGATGCCAAGTACCGCATGGGGCGGGAGGGGTGATGGACAACGAGCCATTAGGGCCCGGAATCAATAGATGGAACGAACCCATCCTTAGCACGAATCCGACAAAGCGGCAGCACTTCGTCCCACGCCTGTACTTGGATAATTTTGCAAGGGCAGACGGAAAGATACGCGTCTTCGACTTGCAGGAAGAAAGTGAGTTCGTGTCATCGCCTGAAAATGTAGCGGTGCAGACGCGATTCTATGACGTTACGCTAGAAGGTCGGGATTATTCGGCAGAGGACTGGCTAGCGGGGTAGGAAGCGATGCCTCAAGCGTTCTTCGGCTTCTGGCCGATGATCCTCCTGCAATTGCAAGACTCAATGATGAACAAGAAAATATCCTCTAAGAAGAAATTCCAGGAATTGGCAGACCGATGGGAAGAAGAAACTTTCTTCCTGTCCAACTCGGAACAGGTCAATGCGCACCCCGCCCTTCAGGAAATCATCAGCATCGGCCAACCGGCAGTGCCCCTGATCATGGAGAGGATGCGTTTCCAGGGAGGGCATTGGTTTGAGGCGCTGCAACAGATAACAGGAGAAGATCCGGTATCGCCAGCCGACTACGGCAACATTGCAGCTATGCAGAATTCCTGGCTGCAATGGGGCGAAGACCATGGCTACGCCTAGGTGGATGACGTGGCTCAACCTGTCATTCCCCAACCTTCGCAACGAAGGATTTACCGTGATAGAACCGCCGTCAGACCGCTACAACTGCGTCGCCTACACCGCGGGGGACACCAGCCAGTGGTGGGACCATACGCCCCGCCGCTACTGGCCGCCCCATGCGTCCAGGTCAGGCCGAATCGGCAGCCTGATTGAAGTGTTCGTCGTCCTCGGATACGAGCAATGCAAAGACGATAGCCTCGAGGACGGCCACCAAAAGATTGCCCTCTATGACGATAACGGCACCTGGCAGCACGCGAGCATTCAAATGCCCAACGGAGCATGGCGCAGCAAAATGGGCCAAGGACCAGTGATAGAACATCGCAGCCCCGACTCACTTTCCGGGGGACCCTATGGCAACCCGACGATCACCATGCAAAGGGAAACAAACATAGCCAACTGACGAAAAACCTCCAAGGGAGTGCTGTCCGTTCGTATGCGCAACATAAACTGCACGATGCTTGTGAGGCGTACATCAAGAGGGTCGCCCCAGAGGTGCTTGAATGGCGCAACAAAATCGCGGCCCACAGGGTCGCCACTGATCCCAGGCGGTCTGATAGTCTGGCTCTCCTCACATATTCGACCATGCCTGGGGTCGGGTACCATAGTCCTTACTACTGGGTTGGTCATTTCACACTTACCTTAGGTGATGGCAGTTCTGCTGCCTTACCGCAGTGGTCGCTAACGAAAAAGTACGAGGAACTGTCTTCAAGATTCTGGCCCAACAGAAAACTCAGGGAGCTTGATTGGTGAAACCTCCAATAGCCGATGGCGGGAAAAATGGAGGAAACACCGCGGACCAGGACGACGGTACAGCCGGGCAGCAGGGCGGACTTTGCCAGCCCAGAGTTGGAAGCGGGGCAGCGTGCAGACTTGGAGGGGGCCGAACACCGTAGGAGATAGGGCATGAAATCACTGGACAGGATTACCTTCGATCCCGCCGTCATGGGGGGCAAGGCGTGCGTCCGGGGCATGCGCGTAACCGCCGGTACGGTAGTAGGGCTGTTGGCGGCCGGCCGCTCCCGTGCGGAGATAATTCAAGCTTACCCGTATCTTGAGGGGGAAGACATCGACCAGTGCCTGGCCTACGCGGCCTGGCGGCTGGAGGAACGCGAGGTCCCTCTTTACGCGCCATGAGGCTGAAATTCCCCGTTGACATGAACCTGTCACCCCAATGGGCGCCCGTTCTGCGGAAGCACGGGTGGCAGGCAGTGCACTGGTCCACCGTTGGAGACCCGGGCGCCAGCGACAAAGAAATCATGGACTGGGCCAGGAGTAACCAACACGTCGTGTTCACCCACGACCTGGACTTCGGCACCATGCTGGCGCTCTCGCACGGAGCTGGGCCGAGTGTGCTACAGGTTCGCACGGAAGACACCCTGCCGGACTATCTGGAGGAGCCGGTCGTTGCTGCTCTCAACCAGCATGAAGCCGACTTGTCCGCTGGGGCCCTGGTCGTGGTTGACGAAAGCCGAAATCGGGTCCGAGTGCTGCCGATATGAGACTGCATGCCGTGCGTCCCCAACCGATGACGCCAGCGATGCCAATATCACCACGCATCAGGACGACAGTATTGCCAGGAGGCGAGAAGCAGGAAATGGAACTGTACGAGTTGGACTACATCCTGCACGAACCCTGCGAAGACCAGGGATGGTTCTACATGGCCGAGATACCGGCGCTGCCCGGCTGCCGGGCTTGGGCTGAGACCGCTTCCGGGACCCTAGCCGAGCTGTCGGCGGTGGCGGAGCAGTTCATCCTGTCCTACAAAGACCGGGGCAAACCCCTGCCCGCCGCGATAACCCCGTCCTTAGCCGGAAAGGGCAGAATCTCCGTGGCGGTATGACCTACCGGGAACTGACGAGAAAACTCCGCCGACTGGGATGCGCCTGGGAACGCCAGGCCGGAGGTTCTCACGAAATTTGGGTCAATCAGGCCAACGACAGGGAAACCACCATTCCGAGGCACGCCAACCGCGACCTGCCCGTTGGAACCATCCACGGAATCCGCAGGGATCTGGGCATCACCAGGCAAGAATTCGACCGGGCCTAAACTAAAGCCAAGGTGAAATGTACATATCGCTAGACCGCACTTTCGGTGGCCACCCGGCTGGAGCCTAAAGGTGATATGAGGCGCTGTGGAGTCCTTTCAGTCGTTTTCAAAACCCCGGAAATGCACATCCCACCTTGGTATTGGTTTAG
>DAOUJS010000073.1:0-5710 GCA_034422355.1 Dehalococcoidia bacterium
GGGCCAACCGCCACGATATGAAGCTGGTGCGGCCGACCCTGGACAGTGTGGTGATAGCGCGTCCCGAACCCACTCTGGAGCAACCCCAGGGAATGTGCCTGGACAGGGGTTACTACTTCGACGAGGTGCGCCGCACCCTGGAGGAGTTCGGCTTCACCGCCCACATCCGCAGTCGCGGCGAGGAAGCCAAAGCCATCAAGATGGAAGCTGGGTTCAAGGCCCGGTGCTGGGTGGTGGAACGCTCTCACGGCTGGTTGAACCGTTTCCGGCGCATCCTGGTGCGCTGGGACAAGTCCCCCGATAACTACATCACCTTTCTGCATTTCGCCTGCGCCCTCATCGCTCTCAGAGCTGCCGGGTTATTAGGATAGGCTCAAAGTGGTGTTGATCATGTTCGGCTACATCCTGATGACGCCAATGGGCATCAGCTTCGCGCTCAGAAGGCTCAAACACTCTGAGTCTGTTACACCCGATGGACACTTGCCGCCGTCGCTGGACCGCTTTGCCCTGGAAGGAATCAAGGTGCGAGATATACTCGACCGGTCTCGCAGCTACCCGGAACTGTCGCTGACGGTCAAGACCTTTGTCGAAACCTGGTTGGCGCCGGAACAGCACGACTATGTGGTTGTAGGCCGGGGCAGTTTGGCCGGAATAGTGTCGTTAAGCATGTTGCGCTACCTTCCCCGCAATGAGTGGGAGAGCACAACGCTTGGCAGCGTACTGCGCCAGAACACGCCGAATGTCTACTCCGACGAATTCGTGGAGGATGCGTTGCAGCGAATGACGGAAACTTCGCTCACGGTACTCCCGATGACGGACAGGGAATCAAGCGAGTTCATTGGTTCCATCTCCAGTCACGAAGTCCTGGAAATGATCGTCCTGACCGCCCAGGGCCACGACATCTGACCTGCCGCATTTTCGCCCCGCGACCGGCAGTCGCTTCCCTGGCCGGTAAGCCGGCCAGAATACCGCCGCATCTCCACGTTCACCAACCCCTGTGGCATCGCCAGCGCAGGCTCGCGTTGACATGCCCAGTGGGCGGACTTACACTCCCATTGATCCCCCTTATATATTCGCGCTCCCAAAGGGCGGGTATCCCCGCCTGATTCATTTGGATACGGTAATGGTCACACAGTCTGTTTCAGATGCTATCGAGTTGATGTTCGAGTCCGGTTGGACCGACGGTCTGCCCGTCGTGCCGCCGGCGGCGGACCTGGTTCGCCGGTTCGTTGAGTACACCCGCAGGGACGCGGAAGAAGTCATTGGCGAAGTGCCTCCCCTGGGTGGCAAGGCCACCGTGGAGCGGATAGCCGTCAACGCGGTCATGGCCGGTTGCCTCCCGGTGCACATGCCGGTGATCATCACTGCCATCGAAGCCATGCTGGACGACCGGTTCAACCTGCGCGGCGTCCAATGCTCCACCGGCATCCATACCCCGCTGGTTATCGTCAATGGCCCCCTCTCCCGCGATTTGAAGATCAACTCCGGCTACAACTGCTTCGGGCAGGGCTGGCGGGCCAATGCCACCATTGGACGTGCCGTCAAGCTGGCGCTGGTCAACATCGGCGGCGCGATTCCGGGGGAGAGTAACAAGTCCACCTTCGGGCACCCCGGCGCATACACCTACTGCGTCGCCGAGTTCGAGGACGCCAACCCCTGGGAATCCTTCCACGTCGAGGCCGGGTTCGACCCGGATGACAGCACAGTTGCGGTGTTCCCCGGCGAGGCGCCCCACAACATCATGTACCACGCCGCCGAACCGAGGGACTTCCTCACCGTTCTGGCCGACTCCATGTGTACCCTGGGCAACGTGCAGATGTACGTCATGGGCAGCACCCTGGTCGTGCTGGGGCCGGAACACGCCCGGATGCTGGCACAGAACGGGTGGAACAAGCGGGACATCCGCTCTTTCCTCTTCGAGCACGCCCGCAAGCCGGTGTCCCTGCTCCGCCGCGGCGGGCCTCCCCAGGGCGACTCCCAGCGGGGCTTCCTCTGGCCCAAGTTCATCGACCCATCCGACGATTCCCAGCGGGTCCCGGTGGTCCGCCGGCCCGAGGACATCAACGTTATGGTAGCCGGCGGCGCCGGCGGTCCCCACTCCGCCTACATCCCCGGTTGGGGTTCCCGCCTGGTGATACGGAAAATTCAACTCCCCTGATACAGGTCCGCCTCCATTTGGAGAACCGCGTCCATGCAGAGAACAGAGTCCGAGACCGATAAGCACACCCGCCTCGCCCGCCAGTTGATGGAGGACGCCCGGAGTGAGATAGCCGCCGGAGACACAGCCCAGGGCGGCGAAAAGATGTGGGGCGCGACCCAGCACGCGCTGCGGGCCTACTGCGCCAGCCACTACCTGCCCCACGGCAAGTACGCTCACCGCCGCCGCGCCGTCATCGACCTGGCGGAACAACTCGGCAACCCGGCTGTGCGTCTGGCGTTCGGCATAGCCGAGTCCTGCCACGGCAACTTCTACAACGACTGGCTGGAACAGGAGCATCTCGACAGGTATCTGCCCGACATCGAGGAACTGGTGAACGTCGTCCTCGGCCAGAAGGCCGAATAGTCCGCCGTGCAACACCGCGGCGGCACATTCAAACGCAAACAGGGACCGGGAGGAAACTATGGTAAGAATGCCAGCCCCAGGAATCCAGGAGCGGCTGCGGGAGTTGGACATACTCGTGCCCATTGACGAGGAAGCCCTGCACAAGTGGCGCCCCGCCGACAGGCTCACCGGCCTTCAGGGAAAGGTGGGTGGATTCCTGGGCAACCGCAAGGGCAACGCCGACGCCCTGCTGTTAAGCATACGGGAGTTGCTTGACAAGCGGTTTGAGCTTGCCGACGCGGTGATGATGGATAAGTTCATCTACTCCCGCCCCGCTTCGGACAGCATCATCGACTCCCTGGCCGCAAGGTGCGACTTCGTTGTGACCGCCATCGCGGATTGAGGGTCTTGCACCTCGTGCAGTGTGCACGACGCAATGAACCTGGAGAACCGGGGAATCCCCACGGTGGTAGTCTGCACCGGCCCGTTCATAGACTCGGCCCACCTCCACGCCCGGATGCTGGGCCGCGAGGGATTCCAGCCCATCGTAATCCAGCACCCCCTGGGCGGCCTCAAGTCCGATGGAGTAATGCAGCGGGCCTCCGACGCCGAAAGCCAGATAGTGTCCGCACTTACCGTGTGACCGGGTTGAAAGCATAACCGCATTTATTGACCAGGACAGGCCAGGATGACTGATCATCTAAGGGCTTCGCCGCCCCAACGATACGAAGAAATAAGCCGGCATCTCCTGGAACAGGCCCGGCAGGAACTGGACAATGGAGATATTCTCCAGGCGTCGGAAAAATCCTGGGGCGCGACTGCCCACGCCATCAAGGCTGTGGCACAAGAGCGGGGATGGAACCACCACTCCCACTATAACCTGCGCGACGCGGCAGTCTACATCGGTCTTGAGCGCAACCGCCAGGACCTGCGGCAGTTATTCATGTCCCTGGAAGCCATGCACCACAACTATTATGAGCACCAGAGAGAGGCAGACGATGTGCAAGACGCTATAGACGGGGCGGAAGTCTTCATCCGGGAAATGGCGAGACTCCGGCGCGAAGAGCCGACAACCCGGCAGGACCATCTTTCCCCGTCCCAGGTGGCGAGACAGGAAACCCGCCTGAGAAGGCTCACCAGAAAGACCCAGTATTCCCACGGCGATGTCTACGGTGAGGATGAACTGGACAGGTTGCCGCCGGTAAGGCCGTTGACGTAGTAATAACCGGCCTGACCACGGATACTGAAAACTCTCGCAGTGGGCAGCACTGCATCAGTAGGAAGAACGACAATCATGCAGAGAACCGAGTCCTTGGCCGAGAAGCATACTCGCCTGGCCCGCCAGTTGATAGAAGACGCCCAGCAAGAGATAGCCGCCGGTGACTTGGTACAGGGAGGCGAGAAGCTGTGGGGCGCAACCAGTCACGCAATCAGGGCCCACTGTGCCAGCCATGACCTGGCCCACGGCAGGTACGCCCACAGGCGCCGCGCCGTTTTCGACCTCGCTGAACAGCTCGACAATCCATTCGTGAGGGTTACATTCGGCATTGCCCAGTCCTGCCGCGGCAACTTCTACAACGATTGGCTGGAACAGGAAGACCTGGACGCTTATCTTCCCGACATCGAGGAATTGGTGAACATCGTCCTTAGCCAAAAGGCGAGCTAAATTTCCCAAAGGCGAATCAGGAGGTCTCGATTATGGCAACCGTTGGTTCGGGAAAGTACACCTACGAACTGGTCGAGGACTGGGCGAAGTTACCCGACGGCTGGACCCTGGGCCAGACTGGAATCGTCACCGACTCCCAGGACCGGGTCTACCTGTTCAACCGCAGCGACCATCCCCTGATCGTGCTGGACCGGGACGGCAACTACCTCACTTCTTGGGGCGAGGGCGTCCTGACCGCTGCGCACGGCATGTTCATCGACGGCGATGAGAACATCTACCTTCCGGTTATCAACTCCCACGTAGTGCTCAAGTACAGCTCCGACGGCAACCTGTTGATGACCCTGGGAACGTGGGACCAACCTTCCGACACCGGATGGTCCGGCAACGCCTCCGACACCGTGCTGCGGGCCGCCGGGCCTTTCCACCGTCCCAGCGACGTGGCCATGTCTCCGGGGGGCGACCTGTACATCTCCGACGGCTACGGCAACGCCCGTGTCCACAAGTTCTCCGGCGCCGGCGAGTTGCAGTTCTCCTGGGGCACTCCGGGCAAGACCGGGGCCGGGGAGTTCCACGTTCCCCACGGGGTATGGGTCCACACCGACGGGCGGGTGTTCGTAGCCGACCGGGAGAACAACCGCATCCAGGTCTTCGGTCCCGAGGGTGAGTACCTTACCCAGTGGACCGGCCTGTCCCGCCCCTGCGATATCTACATCGACCAGGACGAGGCCGTGTTCGTCCCCGAGTTGGATGCCTTTATGAGCATCCTGAGTATCGACGGCGAGTTGTTGGCCCGGTGGGAAGGCCCCGGCGGCGTGGGCGCCCACGCGGTCTGGCTCGACTCCCGCGGCGACATCTACGTGAACCAGAACCTGGAGGGCCAGAGGCTCCTCAAGTACAGTAAGGTCTCCTAGCCTGTAAGCTGGGCGACGCTTCAATCAAGCAAATCAGCCTGGAGGAAACATCGTGAAATTCATCTGCAACCACCTGCACCTGCGAAGCGAGGACCCGGACAACGCCGCCAAGTTCTACGTCGACAACTTCGGTGCGGTCATAGCCTCCACGCGCCCCCTGTCCACAACGGTATCCCACACTCTCGAACTGAACGGGGAGACCCTGCTTACCGTCTCCGGCCGGGCCGAGGGTGAGGACCCGGTGCCCGGTTCCACCGACCCTCGCTACGGTCTGGACCATTTTGGTTTCGAGACCGACGACATTCAGGCCGCCTTCGAGCAGTTCAAGGCCAACGGGGCCAACATCATCTGCGATCCCTGGACGATGCCCTCCGGCAGCCAGGTGATGTTCGTTGAGGCCCCGGACAAGGTAAGCCTGGAGATAATCCAGCGTCCCTCCTAAACTAAAGCCAAGGTGAAATGTACATATCGCTAGAACGGACTGTCGGTGGCCACCCAGTTGGAGCTTAAAGGTGATATGAGGTGCTGTGGAGTCCTTTCAGTCGTTTTCAAGACTCCAGAAATGCACATCCCACCTTGGTATTGGTTTAG
>DAOUJS010000074.1:0-19540 GCA_034422355.1 Dehalococcoidia bacterium
CTAGCAGGCCAGCTACACGGTGGCCGAGGGCGGCTCCGTATCGGTCAAGGTCCAGCTCAGCCTGGACCCGGAGCGGACGGTGACCATACCGGTCACGAAGAACCCGCAGGGCGGGGCGTCGGACTCGGACTACAGCGGAGTCCCGGCCAGCGTCACCTTCAACTCCAGCGACACGGAGAAGGAGTTCAGCCTCACCGCCACACAGGACACGGCGGACGACGACGGTGAGAAGGTCAAGCTGACCTTCGGGGTGATGTCCACGGGAGTGACCGCCGGCAGCCCGGACGAAACGGTGGTGTCGATCACCGACAACGACCACCCGAGCTTCACCGTCAACTACGACTTCAGCACCTACACCGTTACGGAGGGCAACACCGTCGCGGTGAAGGTCGTCCTCTCCGCCGACCCGGAGCGGACCGTCACCATCCCCCTCACATCAAGCGGACAGGACGGCGCCGGAACTGAAGACTACTCCGGCGTCCCGGCCAGCCTGACGTTCAACTCCGGCCAGACCGAGAGGAGCTTCAACTTCGCAGCCACTGACGACAGCGCCGACGATGACGGGGAGTCCGGCCGGCTGGGGTTCGGGACCCTCCCGGACGGCGCGAGCCTGGGGAACAACCCCACAACCACCGTTTCGATCACCGACAACGACGGGGCGGTCCAGCCCCAAGTCTCGGTTCAGGTGTCCTTCGAGGCCCCCGACTACGCCCTGACGGAAGGCAGCACCGTGGAGATAAAGGTCGAACTCAACCAGGACCCGGGCGAGGGACTCACGTCCGGCGACTACTCGGGAGTGCCCACAGGAGTGACCTTCAACAGCGGCGACACCGAAAGGTCCTTCACCTTCACCGCCGTCCAGGATTCGGCGGACGAGGACTCGGAGCAGCTGACACTGGGGTTAGGGACGTTCCCGGACTCGGTGACGGCCGGGAGCACGGACGAAACGGTCGTCACGGTCCGGGACTCCATCCACGTCTACTTCGGGGCGCCCACCTACGAGGCCTACGAGGGCGGGGACGACGCGGCGGTGACCGTCCACCTGGACGGGCCCGCGGTCGTCGAAACGAACATACCCATAACGGCTGACGGCATGAACGGCGCGACCCCGGGCGACTGGACCGGCGCGCCCGTCAGCCTGACGTTCAACAGCGGGGATACGCAGAAGAGTTTCACCGTCTCCGCCTACGACGACGTCGTCGAGGACGACGGGGAGTCAGTGCGGCTGAGCTTCGGGAACCTCCCGGCCGGGGTGGCCCCCGGCAGCCCCAGCACGGCCACGGTCGAGCTGATGAACATGGAGGATGACACACCGTTCAACCGGTGCCCGGCGGACAGCGGGCAGAGGATCGTCCTGAACGCCCGGGGAGAGGTGCGGCAGGCCGGGGACAGCGTCTACCACCGGGTGCAGCTGGACCCGGAGCGGACCACCCGGTGGACCTGATGGGAGAGGACTCGTCCTCCGAGAATCTAACCCTGGACAACCCGCTCCTGATGGGCGTCTGGAACCACGACCGGAGCATGATGATACAGCGCAACCCCCGCGGCAACCGCGTCGACGTCGTGCCGGGATCCACCAAGTCGGGCTGGCACCAGCTGGAGGTCACGGGCGACGGGGACACCGGCACCTACCGGATCAAGGTCCGGGTCAACAACGTCTGCACGATGAGCGGCGGCCGGGCCATGCACCCCTGGTTCGGAGGACCGGACGGGTACGTGTTCGACACCGCGGCCGGCACCTCCACGGGCCGGTCGGTTGAGGCGCCACAGGGGGATGCCCGGGGTTTCCTGGGCGACAACTGGGACTGGTACTGGGACCAGGTGCCCGACGAGGACTGGTTCCGGGTCCCGGTGCTGAACGCCGGGCAGGAGTACGAGATCACCGTCCGGGCGGCCGAAGGATACCTCACCAGGTACCAGCCCACCGACCTGAAGATACTGGGGATCTACGACCTGGACGGGGACCTGGTGCCCGGCACCCAGGGGAGCCGGAGCGGCAGCAGCGTCACCGTCACCACCCAGGCCGAAACCCCGGCCCAGATACGGTCCGCCGGCGCCGCCCAGGACTCCGGCGACAACCCCGTGACCGTCAGCTGGACTGCCTCCACCGGGGCCAACAAGTACCAGGTCGAACGGGAAAAGGTGCCCACCACCGAAGAGGAACGGGACATCTTCGACGTGGGCAACGTCACGTCGTACGATGACAGCGGCACGGAGTACAGCACCAAGTACTCCTACCGGGTCAGGGCCGGAAACGACAGCGGCTACGGCCCCTGGTCCAACGGGGCCAGGATCACGACCATGCGGCAGCCCGGCACCCCCGACAAGCCCGGCAACCTGACGGCCTCGTCCAACGACGACGGGAGCATCAGCCTCTCCTGGACGGCGCCCCAGGGCACCGAGGAAGTCACCGGATACTCCGTCAACCGACGCAACATCGACGACGGCACCGAGACCGAGATCGCCACCCCGGACGCCGAGACCACCTCCCACACAGACTCCGGCGTGACCGCCGGCACCACCTACGCCTACTGGGTCTACGCCAAGAGCAGCGTGGGCGACGGATCCGCCACCTCATGGGAGACCATCGAGGCCCAGGAACCGCAGACGGACCCGCCCGACAAGCCCAGGACCATGAGCCTCTCCGAGGACACCGCCGGTGAGATAGTCATCTCCTGGACCCCGGCCACTACCGGCCCCGACGCCACCCAGTACCGGGTCTACCGGCACGTCATGGAAGGCAACGGCTCCATGGAACTGTTCGCCACCGCGGACGCGCCCGCGACTTCATACACCGACGGCACCGTCGAGGAGGAAACCTGGTACGGCTACAAGGTCACGGCGGTGAACGGCGGCGGCGAGAGCTCCGCCAACGGCCCGCGCTCCATCAAGATCAAGAACCAGACCCCCGGGATCCCGGAGGAGGTCACCCGCATCGGACTCTCCGAGGAGACCGCCGGGGAGGTCGTGGTCACCTGGCCCCCCGGCGCCGGCGGCCCGGCCGCCACCGGGTTCAAGATCTTCCGAAAGCGGCTGTCGCCGGGCGGAGAGCACGGCTCATCCGACGTGGAGGTCGGGACCGCGGCGGCTGACGCCACCTCGTACACCGACCAGACCGTCCTGGCGGAGATCACCTACGAGTACTCCGTCAGGGCGTTCAACCACGCCGGAGCCAGCGGGGCCGCCAAGCGGCGGGCCATCACCACCAAGGCGCAGTCAGACGGGACCCCGGACCCGCCGGACGAGACCGATGCCACCCAGTAGGACGGCAGAGCGACTGGCCGTTCCAACCCCAAGGAGGACACCGGCATGACCCACTCCATCCCGGCCGTGCTGATCGCCGCGGCGATATTGCTCACCGGATGCGCAACCTCCCCCGCCGAAGCACCGGTGACGCCCGGAAACTCCGGGACCCAGAGGGAAAACGTCGCCGCCAAGGCACCGACGCAGGAACCCGCCCCGCAGGAAGGGAAAACCGCCGGCGGCCTCAGCAGTCCCGCTGGCGGCAACGGCCGTACCGCCGGCTTCAGTGCCAGAAATAGCTACCGTCACTCCACCAGCCCCAACGCCGGAAGCAGCCACCGCCGTCCCGCCGGACTCAAGGACGGAATCGACTCCCACGGTCCCGACGGTCTCAGTGCAGGAAACAGCCACCGCAGTCTCCCCGGAAGCAACACCGGCAGTGGCCACAGCCGTCCCGCCGGCCTCAACCCCGGAAGCAACCCCAGAGAACACCGGCCCCGCCGGTCCGCCGGGCCCGGTGGAGACCGCGGCCCCGTTCGGCTGTGGCGACTTCGACAGCTGGGACGAGGCCAACCGGTTCTTCCTGTAGAACGGCGGGCCCGCAGCCGACCCGTACCACCTGGATACCGACGGCCACACCATCCCGTGTAACGCCCAAACCGACCAGGGCGCGGACACCCAGCTCTATCCGGCCCCAGTTGCCGTTACTCCATTCGAGGGCCATCCGCCCGAAGACTGCCTGACCCATGAGGCCCGGGAAGCGCTGCTCACGGCCCAGCCGTGAGCCCTGGCGGCAGCAGCGCCCCACGCGGCGGAAAATATCGCCGCCTGCCTGTCGGACCGGGAACTGGCGGAACGGACCATCGTCCGGAGCGCGGCCGCGCAGGCAGACATCTCCGGCGAGACCAGGACTTGCCTGGCCACAGGGACCGGAGGACGGACCGTCCGGAGGGTGCTGGAGGCGCGAGCCGCCGGGGCCCAAGGCACACTCCTGGCTCCCGCGCTGGAATTCGGCGCAGCAGCCCACTGGGCAACGTGCCTGGATCCGCAGGAATGGCAACAGACCGGGATGACCGAAAGGGACCAGGCCCATGCCCGTTGCCTGGCCGCAGGCGAGGGAGGGACGGAAGCGATGGTCTCACTCATGCTGGGCGACACAACCCCGGAGGAGGCGGCCAAAACGGCGGAACACGCGGCCCGCTGCGCGGCATCGCACCCGGCGGAGCCGCTCCCCGAGTGCGGGCCGCCCGGACCGGACGGCACCAGACCGTGCCCGTGAGGAACGCGGAAACCGCCAGGAGGAACCTCACGCGGCCGCCCGCCGGTAGGTCCAGGTGGCCGCCGTCAGCAGCACCACCGTGAGCCCGGCCAGGACCCACAGGCCCGGCAGAATCGATTCCCATCGCCACCCTTCGATGATGATCGTCCGGACCGACACCAGCACGTAGTCGACCGGGTTCAGCATCACCGCCCACCGGAACCACCCGGTCAGGAATTCCCGGGGCATGAACGCCGTCGTCAGGAACGCCAGCGGCATGAACATCAGCCAGCTGTTCTGCGTCGCCTGGAAGTTCCGGGTCCTCAGGGCAATTATCAGCCCGATGCAGGCCATCGCTATCCCGAAGACCGTGGCCAGGGCGGTGATCGCCACCACCCCCAGGACGCCGCCCTTGAAGCTGACCCCGAACGCCAGGGCCATCAGGATGATGACCACCACGTGCAGCAGAGCCCGCGTGCCGGACATCAGCAGCGTCCCCATCAGCATCGAAAAGCGGTTTATCGGCGCGAGCAGCAGCTTGTCGAAGTAGCCGGACGACACGTCGGTCAGCAGCGCGATGGCGACGTCCGAGCCGTTCATCACCACCGCCAGCACGATGATCATGGCGGTGAAGTAGGCGTAGTAGTCGTCCGCCGGGAAACCGGGGACGCTGGTCATCCCGGCCAAGGGCGCCCCGAAGAACAGGAACATGAACGCCGACGGCAGCACCGTGATGACCAACAGCCACGGCTCTCCGACCCAGGTCTTCAGGTTGCGCATGTAGATGTAGTAGGTCTCCCGGGCAATGCTCATGCCGGTTGCCTCCTCATGGGAATTGTCGTCACTGTCCGTCCTCGGTCCGGATCCTGCGGCCGGTGTGCATCAGGAACACGTCGTCCAGGGTCGGCCGGGCGACCGACACGCTGACCACCGGGACACCCTGGTCGTGCAGCAGGCCCACCAGGTCCGGGACCGCGGCGCTGCCGCTCCGGACAGTAACCGCAATGCCCCCGCCCATCGGGTTCACCGCCCAGGCGTACTCCCGCTGCTCGACCAGCTCGCGGGCCCTCTCATACAGATCGCCGCCGGAATCGTCCAGGACGATCTGCACCACGTCGCCGCCCACCCCGGCCTTGAGCGACTCCGGCGAGCCGCCGGCGACGATCTGCCCGTGGTCAAAGATCGCGACGTTCCGGCAGAGCCGGTCCGCCTCCTCCATCACCTGGGTCGTCAGCAGGACCGTGACGCCCCTGGCGTTGAGCTGCTCCAGGTGCTCCCACATGGCCAGCCGGCTCTGGGGGTCCAGGCCGACCGTAGGCTCGTCGAAGAAGAGTATCTTGGGGTCGTGCATGAGCGCGCCCGCCAGGTCGATGCGGCGGCGCATCCCGCCCGAGTAGGCGCCGACCTTCTGGCCGGCAACGTGCGACAGCTCCACCAGCTCCAGCAGCTCGTCGGCCCTCCGGGCCGCCTCCCGCCGGGACAGCCCGTAGAGCACGCCCTGGAGCCGCAGGAAGTCCCTGCCGGTGGCCAGGTCGTCGATGCCGACCTCCTGCATGGCGAACCCCACGCTCGCCCGGACGGACTTCGGATCGGCGCCGACGTCGAACCCGCCCACCATGACGGTACCGGACGTCTTCCTGAGGAGCGTCCCCAGTATCCTCATTGTGGTGGTCTTCCCGGCCCCGTTGGGGCCCAGGAAGCCGAAGAACTCCCCCCTGGGGACGTCGAAGCTGATGCCCCCGACGGCCCGTGTGCCGCCCGGATAGACTTTCACCAAGTCCTGGACTCTGACGATGGGTTCCTCAGTCATTTGGCATATCCCTTTCCGAGGCCGGCTGGAGCCGGCGAGGCGACGGGCAGACGCAGCCTTTGTGCATTCTTTTCCGAGGACAGGGCGGCCAGGGACGCCTGGAGGGAGCAACCTCCAGCGGACATTCCGGCCAGGTCCATCAGGGCCGGACTGAACTTGACCCGGAGCGGAACACCACCATGAGCCTCACGGGCACCGGGCAGGGAGAGACATCGGGCCAGCACTGCTCCAGGGTGCCGGCAACCCGCCGGACAAGCCTGGGGCCACGGGCCTCATGCACGGGCCTCATGGATGAGAGTGCGGGCGAGACGGTCATTTCCCCCCGGTTGCACAAGCCGCCGCACCGAGTGTACGGCCCCCGCCGGGCGGAACGCTAGGTTGGAACAGATACACTTTCGTGGGCATCCGTATATCCATTTGTACCACGGGGGTGGATACACAAAGGTCCCATGGAGCGGTGCCAACGGACCTGTTCTGAGTCAGGGTGAAACGCGCCGGGACACAGGGCAGGCGGGCCGATGACTCCGCCGGAGCGGGTTATCCCATCCCTGATGTCCTGACCGTTCGAAGATGTGCAGAATGGAAATGAAATCGGCAGATAGAATGTGACTGCCGCCTCCCAGTCCAACAGGCTAGCGTGACGGAAAACCGGACTTGGAATCCCCAGGCAGGAATGCGGAACGAAGGGTTGCGGTACCCCGCCCTGCCAATCGGCCAGGTTGACGTTGACTGGCTGGGGTCGCAGGCGCTGTACCTCCCTGCGAAACAAGCTTGCACAGGCGTCAAGTCAGGGACAATGCTGGACCGACCTGAGACAATCGGGGACATGGAGTCCCGGGCCATGTGGTCAGTTCCGCACCACACCAGCGCACCGGGATTTCGTCTATAGCTCTGCGCCAATGCAGACCGCAGCAGCTCGATAAGCCCTTGACGGGTCCACATAACTGTGACAGTAACAAGCCTAAAGTGACCCATTAGCAGCAAACTGGAATTGACCCGCTTGACAGCAGATGCCTCCTTTTCGGAACACTTCCTGGGCTCTGTCGGAGACGTGGTCAACCCTGCGGCAAGAAACGAAGCCCGAGGGTGTTAACCCCTGTCATGAAGGCAATGCGGGAGGACACCGCCGGAGCGGGCCAACCCATCTCCATCTCCTACGAGGTCGGAGTTGTGCAGAATGCAGACGATGACAATCCGTTGTGCGACGCCACCTCTGCAAGCGCCTCGCAGTAATGCGGTGACCATGGTATACCGGAGGACCAGACCAGGAAGCCATGATCACGCTGGCTATGGCCCAAGAAAAGGAGCGGCAACCCGCAAAGCGGTGAGCTGCAGGTGGAACGGTAGAAGCAGCAGCAAGGGCGGCTGACGGCCAATACGGGAGCGGCAACAGCCAAAGAATGGAACGGCAGAATTGCAATTTGGGACTATAGAGGGTTCTGGAAGCTCGTGGAGGGTTACCCTAAAAACGTAACTGATGATATACTTCCCTGGAGGGTTGTGGACGGTTTCACCCCAAAATGGGCGGTTTGGAACGGTAGAAGGAACGGTAAACCGGCCCCGGGGAAAAGCCCCGAAGCCTCTCCGAAAGGCCCGATTCGTAGCTAAATGAAGCTGAATCAGGCCCCTGTGGCCGCTACTCTACTGGCAGAGCAACGGACTCTTAATCCGTTACAAACTGTCCCAAAGAGGTTCTTGGTGAGTTGTGGACGGTTACCAAAGGGCTTTTCATAGCTGAAAAGCCCTTTTTAGGTGCCCTGAGGGTTGTGGAGAGTTGCGGATGGAACGGTAGAGCGGAACGGTAGAGGGAACTGTAGGGAGAAAAAGAGGGCCATCCCTCCCCGGAATCCGGGGCGGCAGATGGGTATCCTTCCCCCGATACCGGAGCAACGGACTTCTTCCGGCCAGACCTGCCCGAAACGCCCGCCCGCGTTGGACTTGATCCGGGCAGCACATATTGGTGACAAGTTCAAGGGGATGTGGAACAGGCTACCCGGACGTGATGGCCGACGTCAGGCAGTTGTCGAGGGGATCATCGCATGACCGCGCCGACCCGGATGGTCATGGTCGCGGCCGCGGGGCCTGTCAAAGCTCGCCTGCGACGCCCTCAACCCCAGCACTCCAGGGCAGAACGCCACCGGGCACGGATTCCTTCCAAGGGTCCGACATGGACTGGTACGACTGCCAGACTCCGGGCAACAGGTCGGCGCGGCTTCTCCCCTGACGCCGCCCAAACGAAGGTCTGGGGCCTCATCGCCCAACGACGACCATCAACTGTTACCAGCGGCCTCAACGGCTTGTTGAAAAGCCTGTCTTCGGCGGGGAAGACTGGACTTCAGCCAAGGTGCAACAGGATGCTCAGCGGAGTGCGAGGATGAGGTGAGGAGGACCTGCTGAAGTCTCACCGGAGTCCCGGGATTAGAGGAACTGAGCGCAGCCGACGGGCCAGTCAGTTCCGATTGGACCTGTTCGAAGACCGAGCCGATGCACCGCCTTCAGCATGCTGTGGGCGATGGACGCCATGAATCCCTCTCAGTCCACCTTCCACAACTCCCTCGGACGTGATTTCGCCCATCCCAGCCGACCCAACCACTTCCAAAAGCCTGGCCTCGCCCGCCGGTATTAGAATGCCCCGGAAACAGGCGGCGGAGAGACCCTGGACATGATGCGGAGATACATCCACGAGCTCCCTGACTGGCCCACGTTCCACTGGGACCCCGAAGGGCTTTCGGGCACTCTCGCGGATATCCACCGCCAGGAGAGGCGCCTCAGGGCACAAATGGAAACCCTTGCCATCGAAGTCAGCCGGGAGGTGGAGACCGATGCCCTCACCCGTGAGGCGCTGGGCACCAGCGCGATTGAGGGAGAGATTCTGGACTCGGACCAGGTGCGCTCATCTGTTGCCGCCAGGCTCGATATGGACGCCGGGAAGCTATCCAGGCCCACCCCAGACCTGGAGGGGATCGTAGATATTACGGTGGACGCCACCGGTACCAACGGCGACCCATGACGGAGGAACGCCTGTTCACGTGGCACTCATGGCTCTTCCCAAGGGGAAGGAGCGGGCTCAGGAGGGTCGAGACAGGCAAGTGGCGCACCGGGCCCGTGCAGGTAGTCTCCGGAACCGTAGGGCGGGAACGGGTCCACTTCGATGCTCCCGAGGCCGAGAGGGTTCCGGGGGAGATGAAGGCGTTCCTGGACTGGTTAAACACTACCTCGGATACGGACGATGTGGTCCGGGCCGGGATCGCACACCTGTGGTTCGTGACCATACATCCCTTTGAGGACGGCAATGGCCGCATCGCCCGGGCCCTGACCGGCATGGTCCTTGCCCGCTCCCAGGACAGCCCCGTGCGCTTCTACAGCATGTCCGGCCGGATACTCCAGGAGAGAGCGGACTACTACCGGGCTCTGGAGAGGGCCGGAAAAGGCACCACTGATATAACCGCCTGGCTCAACTGGTTCGCGGGGTGTTTGAGCCGTGCCATAGAGGAAGCATGGGGCGCCGCCGGCCGGACAACCGGCAGGGCCGCCTTCCGGGAGAGGCTCAGGGACACTGCCCTTAACGCGCGCCAGCTACGAGTCTTGGGACTGCTCATGGATGAGCCTGAAGTGAGCGTCACCACCGCCAGGTGGGGCCGGATCGCCCGCTGCAACTTGGAGGAGGCTCAAGATGACGTCCGGGAATTGGTCAGGGCCGGGCTCATGGAACTGGCCTCAGAAGGGGATCCAAACCCCAGATGCAGGCTGTCTTGGCCTTGCTGAAGTTTGCGAGAGCCTGGCCGGGACATCACTCAACCGCGGATGGAGGCGGCCTACCACGTGCGTGCGTCGGCACAGGACTTCGAACGTGATTGTCCTCACCAGACTCATCACGTGCAAGCATCACTGATCCAGTCCCGGGCCTCCTCAGTCTTCTTCAACGAGCCCTGTAACCCGTAATTGACACACCACACAGCGCCTGTCGCGAATTCTCCGAAACCACCCACCCGGGCCGAGGTCCTCCGGGGCCTGCTCCTGAGTCAGGACCTGATGGAACGGCCCCATAAGGTATTCCAGGAACGGCAGTCCTCCAACTGCAGAGTCCAGACGCACTCAAAGAGACAATGGACGAAGTGTTCGGCTACGGCTACGAGGTGTAGGCAGTCATCAACCTCCACGGCCTGCTCAGGAAGCACCTGGGACTGCGGAATGCCCGCACACTGAAGATCCCCAACCGCGGGGAGACGAGGCATTTGCCGGCACCCTCGAACAGGTCCAGGAAGATGGAGTTGCCGCCATGGAGAGGCTGGCCTTCCGCGCTCTGGCGACCCCGACGGCAAGACCGCATACGCAGCAATTTCATCTCTGCTACCACAGACCATTGCGACGTGATGAGGGCCTGGAAGAGGGCAAGGACCAAAGGCGGCGCCACCGGTACGCCGGCGGAAGCGGCGCGACAGGGAAGGACACCGGCGAGAGGGCCACGGTCATGATGGAAGACAGAGAGGCCAGACTGGTCAGCTACTCAACCAACTGAGCAGGGAGCCAGGAAAGACAGGACCTGTAGGGTAAACCCGGCAGGAACTCGTTACCATCAGGGGGCGCTGTCCGAAAAGGCCGCGCCCCCTTTCAACTGGGCGACACGCCCGATGCATGGCTCCAGCATCTGCGAAGGCGTTACATCACAACACCAAGACGGGCGGCTGGCACGGGAGGAAGGAACAGAGCATATGATAGTAATCAATAACGAAGAATTTTCCGCATACGACCCGTTGGGCAACCGGGTGGTTTGGGTCGGAATGACCAAGAGGGAGTTGATAGCCTTTATGTACCTCGCGAGCATGGTCACCCTGGACGGGGACAGGCAGAGCGTGGCCCAGAAGGCAGCCGAGTTCGCCGATGACCTCCTGCGGGCCCTCAAGGAGGACTAGCTCCGAGGGGCCTGTGCCACCGGAAAATCTGAGGCGACGGCCAACATCATGAGCACGGCCCGTGGACCCAAGAGCACGTGCATCGCCGCACCGGAGAGGGGATGGTCAAGGCTGAGGTGGGTCGTTGCCTCAAGTGCTATGCCGCACTGTCCCCCTTCAGGGCCGAGTAATCTCGGGCAGACCCCGCGCGATGCTCAGCGCGCGCCGACACGCCGGAGGCAGCAACGCGGCGCGAACAGCACCAGACTTCGGCCGGTGCAGAAGCTGTGTACGCCTGTCACTTCCGGTAGTGGTAGGTCGCGAAGGGAGAGCCGCACAGGTTCTCGTCGAACGGTCCACCAGACTGGACAAAATCAAGAACCTTCACTCTCCGGACACAATCGACACGCAACACTCAGGTACTCGTGGTCGGTCGATTTGGATGCGACTGGGGTCACAGATAGATAGCAGTGGGCCAGCGATGAGGGGACGAGCCTGGCAGGTTACAGATCGCTGGGAATGGCCTACACCCTCATCGACAACATACCGCTTAACTCGGTTGTTTCAGGTAGTGCGTTGTTACTGCTTTGGCAGCCTCATCGACGCTCGGGAACAGGGTTTCACGGGTCACGTTGACTAGGCGTAAATCGTCGAGCACGGCAGGCTTTTGATCTGCCGACAATGTCAACGGAAAGTGAGCGTATACGGGCGTCTGCGGGTTCAGACTGAGGACGTCACGCCGTTCAAATCTTTCGTGAAAAGCTGATAAGAGAAATGCCCCAGACTGTGCCCGTATCCGATCGAACATTCTCTCCGGCTCGACCACAAAGACTCGGTAGAAGTCGCGTATGTCAATTCGTTCTTCAAAATATGGTCGCTCTCGCCGGATGTTGGAGTAGAGACGGACCTTGATCCGGGGGAATTCCTCCTCCGTCCACCGGAGCAAGTCATCCCCGTTGGAAGGGAAAACGTCGTCCGTCGCATCTGCCGCCGTCTTGCCCAGCAGCATGTTCTGCTCCCTCCGCGGCAATTTGGCGAAGTTCGCTATGACGCTCACCGTGTCGCTGTCGAACGGCTTGATCAGAGATTTCGGCACAGCGAACACATGCAAGCGTCCGTCCTCGCCCTGATGACCGTCGCAGGCGTAATACAGGGCAACCAGGGGATTTCGCGTGACGTCGAGAAGGCGGGTTCTCAGGCCGTGATGCTGGGCAAGAACCCATTGGGCAAATGTGGATTCCAATTGGCTGAACGATCCCGGTTGCCGAGTCATCAGATCGTTCAGCATCTCACCCTCCACCGGCCTGAGGGACGCCTGGCCGTCCGGATTGTCTCTCATTACGGAGGGTTGCAGGTCCCACGAACAACTACTTTCCCCACGAAAATACAGAGCTATGTCGTCCCCATGCACCTTCCTGAATTCTCGGCAGCTATTGAGAAGGTTCTCGATTCCATCAATGTTCCCGGTGTTGAAGAATGTGGAACCAACATCTACCTGTTCCGTCGGCAGAAATAGGTGTGCTCTCCACGGTCGTGACTGCAAGAAGTCAGTCCCGGTCAAGTCCGCGTTATAGAGGTGTGTCCCTTCGAGGTTGCATCGCCATAGTTGCGCTCCTGTAAGGTCGGCTCCTACGAATTCGGCTTCGCCCAGCTCTGAATAGAGAAACTTTGCCCCATTGAAATTTGCTGAGTGCGGCTTGGCGTTCCTGAATCTGGTTTCAACGAAAAGAGTCTTGGTGAAAAGTGAGTTGACCAGGCGGGACCCGCTAAGGTCAGCCTGGACAAAGTTTCCGCCGGTGAAGTCGACGTTGTTCAACGTGGCTTCCTTGAGGTTAGCGAATGAGAAGTTTATGCCTCTCGCTGGAGCTCTCTGTGTGCTGTGAATGTAGTCCCGGTCCTCGGCTCCAAGAGCCTTCGAAACGTTCGCCGACTGAAGGTCGGGTTTGAATGGTTGGCTTTGCCGCCTTGCATTCCACCTGTTAGGGCCTTCCTCAAGCCAAGCTGCATGTTCGGGATTTGCCATTAACCAAATCTCCATATTCAAGACGGACGACAGGCCAGTTGACTTTGCTGGTCGGAACAGGCCTTGGTTGGAACGTGATCTCGATTGTACCAGCCACTGTGACTGTCCTCAGGACACGGCATGCTGTCCACACTGCCAAGTTGATCGCTGAAGTGATCTGTCTACAGTAAATTAAGGCCGAAAGAAGTGGGTCTGATAAGACTGAATTGCGAACTTTTCGCTGGGAGGTCCTGATATAAGGAGTCGCTCAGGCCACCTCGGCTCAGCCCACACTAGCCTCCAACCCCGACAGGCTGGAGGCTAGTCCGTCACAAAGGAAGACCGGCCCGACCCGCCATCCCACCCTTATCCCGAATCCACCGAAGGGATAAGTGTTGGGTAGGTTTGTGGTGGTAAAAAGGTGCTCCCGTGTATCTGGGATAATGGTTTTGATCGGAAAACCGACCCCAGAGAAGGAGCGCCTTTTAGATGCTACCACGTAGCCACCCCGACCGCATCCAAATCGCCTTCGACGGTCACCGCCTGGTGGCCAACGCCGGGCTGATGCTTCCCGCCACCCTGGCCCGGCGTCTCGATCTTCCCCAACTGGCTGAGCGGTGTCTGGATCTGGGCTGCGCTCCGGGCCGGGCCAACACTGGCGACAAACTGATTACCCTGGTGGCCTCCGCCCTGGCCGACGGCGACCGCATCGGCGACGCTGACTCCTTGCGCAGTGGCGGGACCGCCGGTGTCTTGGGCTGCGTGGTCAAGGCCCCGTCCACCCTGGGCACCTTCCTGCGCAGCTTCCGCTGGAGCCACGTCCGCCAACTCGACCGGGTGAGCCGGGAGCTTTTGGCCCGGGCCTGGGCTGCCGGGGCCGGTCCCGGCGACGGACCGTTGACCATCGACCTGGACTCCACCATCTGCGAGACCCACGGCCTGGCCAAGGAGGCCGCCGGCACTGGCGACGTGTTGATGCCCCGGCTGCGAGAGGGGCAGGCCCACACCGGCCGGGGCTCTGGCCATTTCCTCCGGGAGACGGTGAGCCGGTGCGCTACGCCGGGGCCAAGGGACAGCTTACGATGCGGGCCGGCAGCGGCTTCTATACCCACGGCGTGGTCCGGGTCTGCCGCCAGCAGAAGGTCCGCTTCTCCATCACCGTCCGCCTGCGCCAGAGCCTGCGCAATCTCATAGAGGCCATCCCCGAGGGGGACTGGCGGCCCATACCATACTGGCTGGAGGGCGGCACCGGCGTGGCCGAGACCGTCTATACGCCCTTCAGGACTGAATCCGATGGCGATTCGGCGAGGCTCATCGTCCGGCGGGTGAGACCCTCCCCGGGCTCCCAACCGGCTCTTTTCGCCAACTACAGCTATCACGCTTTTGTCACCGACCGGGAGGGGGACACTCTGGAACTGGAGGCCGGCCACCGCCGCCACGCCGAAATCGAGAACGCCATCCGGGACCTTAAGTACGGCGTGGGCCTCAACCATCTCCCTTCGGGGCAATTCCCCGCCAACGCCGCCTGGCTGGCGGTGCAGGTCATGGCCCACAACCTGGCCCGCTGGACCGCGCGCATCGGCTTGGACGAGGAGGTGGTGACTACCAAGACCCTCAGGCGCCGTCTCTTTTCCTTGGCCGGAAGGATTACCCGCAAGGGTTACCCGCAAGGCCCGCCAACTCATCCTGCATCTGCCCCGGCGCTGGCCCTGGGAAATCCATTTCATTTCTGCTCTGGCCCGGCTGCGGGCCATTCCACTGCCCGCTTGACGCCACCCAAGGAAACCGGCTCACCGGCCAGCCAACTGAATGACCCTGCAAGCTCGCGCCACTCGACCCGCGGGAGTAGCTTGACGGCTGTCTCCCAAGAATGAGCCTTCGACCCGACCCCTGCAGACCACCATCGCTCCAATCTATCGGCAAAGGACCCCACTCATTGACCCTCCCATCCCCGTCATCTCTCTTTCAGGGGCACTGACCCCAGCCCTTCGGTGGATTCGGGTTAACGTTCGCGCCCACGAACCCCAGGCGGATCTTGTCTGCCATGACACGTGCTCCTTCAATTGTTGGAGTAAGGCTCGCTGGTCACTCTAGGGAATCGAGACCCATACAGCCTTTAGGGATACCTGACCCTGATTGCTCGCCAGTGCTAACTGACGGACACCTGCTCCTCGGCGTAGGCGGCTTCGACGAACCCCTCTATTTGGGTCCAGCGGACGTTTCCGGCGTCACGGGTCAGATCTATGGCCTCTCCCGAAGAGCCTTCCAAGCCCCTGGGGTGGTACACCAACTCGATGAGGTTGTCGTCGGGATCACCGATGTAGGTGTAACGCTCTCCGGTGTCTTCCCTTACTCCTTGCTGGGGGTCCTCGCCGCCCGTGCCGGTGAAACCGCCGCCGGCGGTCCTGGTGTAGGGTACTCCCTGGGTGTCCAGGTGGGCCAGCATAGCGTCGAAGTCCTCAACCTCGATGGCGAAGTGGACCCGCGGCACCCTGATTGGATCGTCGGTGTCGGAGGTGTGGATTTCTCCTGTCCCCAACCGCAACTGGAGTTGACGGCGGTTCAATGCCGGACCGCGATCGAGAAACTCGGCTCCCAGAACCCTCTCGTACCATTCCCGGGTCCGTTCCCGGTCGGTTATCTGGATGTTGATGTGGTGGATAATGCTTATCTTGGACAGAGCAGCACCTCCTGGTTGGTCCTTCCAAGGATGGGCTAATTATCCCGCCAAGCCCCGCCAGGCGCAAATCGCGCCGCTGATGCCCTCCGAACCGAGATTGACGTAACGGGTGAGGAGGCCAGGAAGCTGGCCCCATCCCTCTGTTGACCTCCCGTAGCCTAGCGGCGTATGTTGGCGGCCTGAGCCAAGCTGCTGAAGCGGGCGCCCCGGCGCGGCAAGCACGCCGGGAACAGTACCCGTAGTTGGTAGCGTTGGACGGAGGAAGACCCTTTGCCTCCACTATCCAATATTCCTGTTCTGGTGGTCCTGCAGAACCCCGACTTCCGCCTGATGTGGGCGGCTCGGTGGGTTCACGAAATCTCCCGCCGCATGGAACTGCTGGTGCTGGGATACCTCGTTTACGAACTGACCGACTCGGTCTTCCAGGTCGGACTGATTTCCGTCTTCCTGAATGGTCCGCGCCCGCCTTTGTCGCTGGTAGCCGGAATGCTGGCCGACCGGTTGGACCGTTGGCGCATTCTGGCTGGTATCCACACCTTTTATTTGCTCGTTGCCTCGGGGCTGCTGGCGCTCCTGGTGCTGGACCTCATTCATCCCTGGTATGTTTTCCTTGCCATACTTTTGCAGGGCACAGCCAAGGTGTTGGATGACCCTACCCGGCGGGCGGCGCTTTTCGACCTGGCCGGGGAAGCCCGAATCGCCCACGCCATGTCCCTGGAAACCATCACCAACAACGGTGGGAAGATTCTGGGCCCGTTGACCGGCGGGCTGCTGATCGCCTTCTACGGATTTACGGGCGCTTATGTACTGCTGGTGACCCTGGACCTGATCTCAGCCTGCCTGATGTTCAAGATGCGGCTGCCGAAAGCAGCGTCGGTGGCGGGCAATGACAGAGTATTCTGGCAGGGAATCAAGTCAGGCATCGGACATTCTTTCTCCAACAAGTTTGTGCTGGGGGTGCTATCCATATCGTTGGTGATGAACGGCATGGTGCTGCCGCTGCAATACTTCATACCGGTCATCGCCACCGACGTACTGAAAGTGGGACCCGCGCTGGGGGGAGTGATAGGCTCGGCGGAAGGTGTTGGTACGCTCATGGGGGCGATAATCATCGCTACGCGCCGGAACTACACCTTTCACGGGCGTTACTTCGTAATAGGCGCCATGACCGTGGCCGTGGGAGTGGCTGCGGTGGCCTGGTCGCCCTGGTTCCTGATTTCCTTCCTGCTGCTATTTAGCGCCGGAGTTGGTCAGTCGGGATTCAGCACCATGCAGAGCACCATCCTGCTGCTTTCGTCACCGGCAGAGATGCGAGGGCGGATAATGGGGTCCCAGGGGTTGGTCAACGGCCTGGGCCACTTGATAGGGGGAGCGGAAATCGGGGCCATAGCCCAGGCATTCAGCATTTCATCGGCCATCGGGATTAACGCCGGCGTGGGCCTGCTTTTGATGCTGCCGGTGGTCTTGTTGACGCCGTTGGTGTGGCGGCCGGTAGAAGCGTACTACAACACGGCCGGCTTTGTCGCCTCTACGACGCACGTCGGGACTGACCGGCGGCCCGACCAATCCGGTTAAGACCAGGGAAAGCCCGACTTCTTCTCTCCAGTGAACGGGCCGCCTATCACCTTCCCGGGAGTGCACTGGCTTGCGGTGATGGTGGCTGGGATGCGCGGTGTTCCCGCGCTGGCGGCCACCCGCAAGACTCTGGCTTCAGAATTGCGGTGTACGCAAATTTGACGGCGACGCCGATGTTCGTCCAGTGGTGAATAAAGACAGGTCCAGGACGCCCGTCACCAGCACCCGGCGGACGATGGAGAATATCACAGAAACAGGGCAGACCCCGCACAGACAGGGATGAACCCGGTGTCCTTGCCCCCTATGGGACTGTCCTCCGGCAGACCCCGCACAGACAGGGATGAACCCTGGAGGCCGGCCTCACGACGCTCTTCATGGAAGCAGGCCCGCAGGCACGGGAATATACTGTGCCTTGAACAAAAGTGCAACGTTTTCATCCTGGCAACTCTGGCAGGCACGGGGTGGACCGTTCGCCTTGGGATAGCCCGCATGACCAGCAGACGTGAGGACGCACGGAAGGCATTTGACAGACCCGAGCGGGGTAGGACAATGCAACCAGGGAGCCAACCACACGGAAGGGAGAGAGCATGACAGCCAGCCGCGTCTCCGACGCAACCAGGAACGACACCTGGGAGATGCTTCTCGACCTTGAGAGACAGGTGCGGTACTACCTCAGGCTCGCAGACCGCTACTCGCTACGGCACAGGACACTGCGGTTCCTGCTCCTGGCCGGGATCCTGCTGGAAGGCATGGCGGTGTACTTCCTTGCGGCACAGCAGCCAGAGCTGATGTGGGGCATAGCCGGGGCAGGAGCAGCCCTGCTGGGAGCCGGCATTATCTTTGACGCCACGGCAGGGTTCGCGGAGAAGGCCGCCAGCCTCAGGGCCGTGCACCTGATGTGCGACGACCTCAAGATCGAGGCCGAGGGGCTGTGGAGCGACATAGAGGCCGGGCGCGTCCAGGACGCCCGGGCGGCCGAGCGCTACTCCGCCATCGTGGACCGCTGGTCAAGGGCTACCCGGATGGCCACGGTGGAACTCCACGAACACGACAACGTGAAGGCCGCCCGGGAAGCAGCCGACATCATGGGAGCGCGATATGTGCGGTAGCAGCGGACGGTGGCCGCGCCCGGGGGTGCGCATTTCCATGAAGGCAGGAACATGGCGACGGAGAGACCGGTGAAGACCACGGCTGTGCTGGACAGCACGTGTGCGAACGTGGCTTCCAGCCTTCAATGCATACTCAGCCCCATTGGCCGAGGAGACCTGACAGGACCTCGGACATGGACCCCTGTGGAGAATACCTGTTGCAGCACCCCCTTGACCGGCATAGAGGCCGGTGATACGCTGGATCAGCGATGATCAGCAGTCAGGGAACACTAAGCATGGGACTCTTGGGCTGCGAGCGGCAGGCATTTGCCGCTGGCGGTCCCCGTTTGTTGCATCCCTACCCTACGGGGAGATACCGGATACTTTGAACCCAGATTGACAGACGACGACCCACCGCGATTGACCAGCAGGGGCGGGAGACTCTTCAGAAGGGTCTCCCGCCTTGTTTTTGTCGGCGCTGAATCCCTCGGCAGGTTTCCCCGGTACAACGGCGAGTCCGGGTCGCCGGAGCAGCCCGGAAGCGTCCACCAGGGCAACAGCGCCAGGGAAGAACAGGTCCCACTCTACCAGTACAGGAACAGATGGAAGTCTCATGAGCTGCCTGGCAGAGCCATGACGGGACCCACGCCGCAGTCCGGGACACCGGACGAGGGCCAGGCGCCCAACAGCGTGGACGCTTACTCCCACCCCGCCGGCGACCGGACCCGGCCCGGCCGTTTCCCGGTCCTGGGATCCGAGGGAGGCGGCTGCCGTGGTCCGCTGCGTAGAATGACCGCTTCGGAGCGCCCGAGGACCGGGCCTGCGATGCAAGGAAACATGACTCAATACACGACAGGAGCGCCCGCATGGAACCGATGACAGATGAGCCTGATGTCAGCCAAGCGACTCCAGACCTGATCCCCATCCTGTCCGACCCCAACCCCTCCATGCGCCGTTACACCGCCCGGCTGCTCGGCATCCGGGATGAGGGA
>DAOUJS010000075.1:0-4257 GCA_034422355.1 Dehalococcoidia bacterium
GGAGCGGCGTTTGCGATAGGGGACTCGGTGAAGGGAGGCATGTACGGGCAGTACCCGTCGGCGAAGGCGGAGGACCTGGAGCAGGGAGACCTGGTGCCGAACTACGACTTCCGGGGCGGGTACAGCACGATCATAGAGGAATGGTTCGGGCTGGACGCGAAGCCCATCGTGAACGGCAGCTTCGAGAAGCACGGCTTCCTCTAGGCCGCTAAATCAGCATATTTTTCGGGAATCCCTGATCAGGGATTCCCGTATCCCGGAATCATTTCCCAAGGATCCCTCCAAGGAGGAATAGGACATGGCGCAAATCACGATTGCACCCGGACGGTGCTGGCAGTACAGCCACTACGTGGGCCGTCAAGGGGGTGCGGGAACTGGGTTCGGCCAACCCGTCGGCATCGCCATCGGCAAGAACGACGTGATGTATGTGGCGAACCGCGGCGGCAAGGGCCGCATCTCCAAGTGCACCGTCGGCGAGGAGTTCATCCGTGAGTTCGGACGGGCCGAGGATAATGGCGAGGACAAGTTTGAATGGCTGACCGCCATCGCGGTTGACCAGAAGGAGAACGTCTACGCCTCCGACGAATGGCTGCACCGCATCACCGTCTTCAACACCGACGGTGAGGTCATCAATACCTGGGGCGAGCAGGGCGACGGCGCGGGACAGCTTAACGGACCATCCGGCTTGGCTGTCGATGCCGATGGCAACCTCTGGGTGGTAAACAGCATTAACAGCCGCATTCAGAAGTTCACCAAGGACGGCGAGTTCCTGGGCGGCTTCGGGACCAAAGGCAGCGGCGAGGGCGAGCTTGAGCTTCCCTGGGGCATCACCATCGACCCGGAGGGCGACATCTACATCGCCGACTGGCGCAACCACAGGGTCCAGAAGTTCACCGCAGACGGCGACCACCTGATGACGTTCGGCTCCGGCAAGAAGACCGGCGTCTCTCCCGACGGCGGCACTCCGTACAGCCATACCTTCCAGTCCCGCAGCGAGGTCAACCCCAAGGACCTGAACCACCCCACCGGCATTGCCGTGGACGGTGATGGCGACGTGTATGTGGTGGACTGGATGAACGAGCGCGTGGTTATCTTCGACAGCGTCGGCGAGCCGGTCGCCACCCTTCGCGGAGATGCCTCCGGTCTGTCCAAGTGGGCGCAACTCTCCATCAATGCCAACCCGGACATGGAAAAGGCCCGCAGGCGTGTCAAGAACCCGGAGATCCAGAACTACTTCCGGATGCCGGTTGCCTGCGCCTTTGACCGCGAAAATGACCGGCTGCTGGTCGCGGACACCCTTCGCAGCCGCGTTCAGGTCTACTACAAGGACCGGGAGTACATGGACCCCCAGTTCAACCTGTAGGGCACAGCTACTCCGAGCTTTACCGCCCTAACCGGGAATCCATAAATCGGGCTGCAGGAAGAATCCTGCGGCCCGATTATCATTTCACGAACGAACACTAACCTTTGCCTACTGCCAGTGCTCCAACAGCCACCGAGGGCAGGCCCACCGGCAACTGCTCCCAAGTTTCTCCCCCGTTGCGGCTGCAAAACAGTTTGCCGCCGTCTGTCCCTGCATATACCATGCCCGGCGTTTCTGAATCCCAGTCAAAGGCCACCACCATGTCTTGGGCGTTCTCTCCGTGACCCAGGGCTTCAACCAGCGCCCAGGTCCGGCCTCCATTGGTGGAACGGTAGAACTGGGGCGCCTTTCTCCCCGCATTTTCGGACACCGTCACCAGCACCAGGTCTGCATTCTCCGGGTCGGCGGCTATGTGCAACGTGTAGCGGCGGTCCAGCCCCTCGTTGATTATCTCCCAATGGTCTCCCTGGTCGTCAGTGCGGTACGGGGCGCGGGCCGTGGCCACGTAGACCGTTCCGGGACGGTTGCGGCTGAGGTTGACGCAGTGGATGTCATCGTTCAGGCCCGGCAGTTGTTTCCAAGTCTCCCCTGCATCCCGGGAGCGGACCATGCCGCCGACCTCTATACCCGCGTACATGCAGGCAGAGTCGCCCGGCGACACCCGCAGGTCCCGGACATGGGAGTCCCGCGTCTCCGCGTGGAACCCCCAGTCAACCGACTCCGGCACTTCCCGGAACCCGGCGCACTCATGCCAGCTACTTCCACCGTCGGCGGAACGGAAAAGCGCCGCCGGTTCGCTGCCCACGTATACCGTCTCAGCCTCCGATGGATGGGCCAGAACGCTGTGAGCATAATCGGTGGGCCATGAGTCGATGTGCTGCCAGGTTATACCGGCGTCGTCGGTACGGTAGACGCCCGCCTCGTAGGCGGCCAGGTATGCGCGCTGGGGATCAGCCGGGCTGGCCGCAAGGCGGGCCGCCGCATGGGGCAAGCTGGTGACCGGCCCCTGCTGCCAGGTCTCGCCCCCGTCGGAGCTGAACACGGCGCAGACGCCGTCGTGCATACCTACATAGATTCGATGCTGCTTCCCGCTCATATCGTTCACTCCTTTACATTACTCCCGCTGCATTCCCACCGCCTCCCAACTATTCCGCCATCTTATTCCCACCGCCGCCCCACTATTCCGCCATCTTATTCCCACCACCGCCCCACTATTCCGCCTCCGGCTGCCAGCCATTGCCCCAGTGGCCGTCGAAGGCCACTTCCTCCAATGGTCTGCGCCTCGTGGGACCGTATCTGACTCCCTCGGCTGGGAAACCGACGGGCAGAATAGCTGCCGTTGTCACATTCTCCGGTATCCCCAGCATCTCCTTGATTTCGGGCTCGAACCGCGATTGCCGGGTGGTCAACACGCTGGCAAGGCCCAGTCCCCGCGCCGCCAGCAGGATGTTCTGCACTGCCGGGTAGATGGACGCGCCGGACACGGGGCCGCCCGGACCTCCCTCAATACAGGCGAGGATGAACACCGGCACATCCTCCATGTTGTCTTCCAGGTGCTGCGCCCGCCGGTAAACCCGCCGTTGCTGCGCGGTCATGTCGTCCCGGATGTCGAACCGTGACCCTGTACGGTATAGGTCTCCGATCTTACGCCGCGTCTCCTCGTCCCGGATTACGATGAAACTCCAGCCCTGCCGGACGCCGCCGGACGGAGCCTTGATCGCGGCTTGAAGCAGGCGGGTAATCATCCCGTCTGGGACCGGGTCGGGCTTGAACTGACGCAACCCCCGCTGCGTGTCGATGGCCTCGAACAGGCCAATTTCATCGGGCATAACAATGCTCCTTTCGCGCATGTGTTGGTATTGGGCACGGAAAATGCGTCACGTTATCCAATGGACTAAGCTATGTGTTGTAGTGTAATCGTACCACAACGCCGGTGCATGGAGACTCAGACATGGCCTCATCAGGTTGACGCGGCCCATTGACGGAATTTAGACTGCCATCAGTTAATTCGGTCCCGTCCCGGATGGATAGGAGAGATGCGATGAAGCTACAGATCATGTCACCCGCCGCTGACAGGGTTGACTTCAAGGTGCCTCCGGCCCCGCGCCTTGAAACCCTGGAAGGCAAGACCATCGGACTGTACAACAACATGACCGGCGGCGCGGACGTGGCCGTAGACCGCGTGGCCGAGCACCTGAGCCAGCGCTTTTCCGGCATCAAGTTCGAACGTTACGGCGGCGACCTGCGGCCCGGACGTCCGTCCCTGAGCCGCGGGAACCACATCGACGAGGAGGAGGCAGCGGTTATCGCTGGTGAAGTGGACGCCATGATCGGCGCAACCGCCCATTGAGGGGGCTGCACGTCGTGGCTTGCCCACGACATGGTTGCAATGGAAAAGGCCGGCGTCCCCGTGGTAGGAATCGCCGCCCGCAGCTTTGCCAGGGCATGGCAGTCCTGCGTTGACGGCTGGGGCCAGCCCAGCACCGCCTTCGTAACCATCCCACACGCCACCACCGGGCAGCAGCCAGGTTACATCCGCAAGATGGTCGACGAGCAGATCGACGACATCATACTGGGACTGACCCGGCTCTCCGCCGCGCCGACCCCGAAGGCTGCCGCGCGCAATGGCGGGGGCATGGAGACCTTCACCGTGGAGTTGGACGAGTCACCGCTGGGACTGGACTCGGTAAACCGATTCCTGGAAGAACGGGACTGGAGCGACGGGATGCCCGTCATCCCTCCTACGCCCGAGGCCGTCGAGGCGATGCTCAAGGGGACCCGCCGCGCACCCCAGGACGTGGTGATGGTCATGGAGCCGGGATTCGGTCTGGCTACCGTGGAGAAAATTGCCGTGAACGCGGTCATGGCCGGCTGCGCCCCGGAGCAGTTCCCGG
>DAOUJS010000076.1:0-18617 GCA_034422355.1 Dehalococcoidia bacterium
GCACATGGTGGAATGAGGAGACGGTGAACCCTATGCTGGCCTTGCGGTCCCTGCGAGCCAACAATCGCTGGGAAGCCTTTTGGAACTGATTCCAACCCCTTCTAGTCACACCCTTGCCGATGCGATGGCCGTGACCGGTACGGCTATTCCATCAGGGCCGGGAACGGTTCGCCCCATTTGTCCTGAAAGACTACGTCGGAGAGTGGGCCGCGGCGCACGGGTCCGAAATTTCCCATCGGATACCCGATGGGAAGGATGGCGTAGGAGTGTACGCCGGGAGGCAGCCCCAGAATCCCCTCAACCTCCCGCTCGTGGCGCAGATGGCGGGTGGTCAATGTCGCGCCCAGCCCGAGAGCGCGGGCCATGAGCAGCATGTTCTGGACGGCGGGGTAGATGGACGCGCCGGAAGAACGGGAGGGCGCGGCTTCACCGTCGTCCTGGCAGGCGACAATCCAGATTGGAGCCTCGTGGTAGTGCTCGGTCAGGTATTCGACGGCGTCGTGCTGGCGGCGATAGCGGCCGGGGCTGGAGCCAGGGGGAGGTTCGCTGTTGCGGTAGCGTGGGCCCACCACCTCATCGAAAGCCTTTTGGTACCACTTCTGGACCTGCTCCTTGATTGACCGGTCCTTGACCACCATGAACCGCCAACGCTGGTTGTTCCCGCCGCTGGCAGCGCAGACTCCGGCTTCCAGAATTTTGCGGACAAGCTCATCGGGCACCGGGTCGGGCTTGAGCCGGCGCATGGCCCGGGTGGAGCCGATGATATCTATAAGCGGGTCGGACTCGGACATGGGATCCTCCTGTCTCTCTGATTTGACGCTGGGGTTTGACGCTAGGGCAAAGACAGATAGGGCAACTCAAAACCGGGGCGGACGCTTTTCCAGGAAAGCGTTCATGGCCTCGTTGGGGTCGGCAGTGGCGAAGCATAGGGCGAATGCCTTGATGCTGTATTCCGCCGCTTCTTCCTCTCCCATCTCCAGCCACTTTGTCACTACTTCTTTCTGGACTGACAGGATGTGCCTGCTCATTGCCTGGAAGCCCCGCGCGGTTTCAAACGCTGCCTTGTCCAACTCATGCCTGGGTACTACGCGGTCAACAAGGCCGATGCGGAGGGATTCCTCTGCATCTATGGTCTCGCCGGTCAGGACCAGTGCCCTGGCCCTGCCGAGGCCGACGGTGCGGGGAAGCAGGGACGCTTCGATCACCGAGGGCAGACCCACGCGGACTTCCGGGAGGCCGAAAATGGCGTCCTCGGCGGCGATACGAATGTCGCAGGCCAGGGCCAGTTCGAGCGCGCCGCCAAGGCAAGGGCCGTGGATGGCCGCCACCACCGGAATGGAGGCGGTCAGCAACCCGCGGGCGGCAGCGTGGAGGCTGCGGATAAAACGTTCCGCATCCAGCGGGGCCAGGTCCTTCATCTCGTGCAGGTCCACACCGGCGGAGAAGGCCCGGTCTCCAGCGCCCCGCAGGATGATGGCGCGGGTCTCTTCATCCCGGCAGCAACGGCTGACCTGTTCGGTCAAGTCCCGGAAGACGGCGGGGCCGAGCAGGTTCAGGTGAGTCCGGCCGATGATGCTCAGGGCTGCGATGGCGTCCTGTTTTTCCAGGGTTACGCCGGTGGACATGCTAGTCTCCTGGCAGGCATGGGTGGGATTCCAGGGCTGTTGCGGCCTGGCAATGCCCCGTGTATAGTCGTGTGCGCCCCAAGCCCTGGCGGTCTGACTGGGATGACCGAGCTAGAGACGCTGCAAGAAACCATCGTCAATTGTACCCGCTGCCCCCGCCTGGTGGCGCACCGGGAGGCCGTTGCCGAGAAGCGGCGGCCCATGTACGCCGACTGGGAATACTGGGGGCGTCCCCTGCCGTCATTCGGCGACCCAAACGCCCGTTTGCTGATCGTCGGCCTGGCCCCGGCGGCCCACGGGGGGAACCGGACGGGCCGGATGTTTACCGGGGACCGGAGCGGCGACTGGGTGTTCGCCACACTGCACAAATTCGGGTTCGCCAGCTCTCCCGAGTCCCAGCGCCGCGGCGACGGGATGGAGCTGCATGACGCCTACATCACCGCGGCCCTGCGTTGCGCTCCACCGGCCAACAAGCCACTGCGGGAGGAGCGGCTGGAATGCCAACCCTACCTTATCCGGGAGCTGGAACTGCTGACCAACTTGCGCGCGGTGGTGGGGCTGGGCAAGATCGCCTTTGATGCCTATCTCGCGGCCCGCTCCAGTATGGGACTTGAAGTACCTTCCCCCCGTCCTCGCTTCGGGCATTGCGAGGCTTACCGGCTATCGCCTGGGTTGACCCTCATTGGTTCCTATCATCCCAGTCAGCAGAACACCCAGACCGGCAGGCTCACGCCCATGATGTTTGAGTCGGTGTTCCAGCGGGCGAGGATGGTATTGGCCGGATTCTGACGCTTGCCCAGCCTCGCTGCTCCCAAAGGATGTTAATCGGACAGGCGGACGGTTGCTCCCAGCCGTGGACTGTTGCCCGGGTTTCGCGTCGTGTGGCCCTGCCCGGTCAGGTCTTCGGCGAGGAGGGCGGTGCCAGGGCCGAAGCGGTGGACCGAACCGTCGCCGAGTCCGATTTCCATCTCGCCGGACAGGGTGATGACGTACTGGCGCCGGGGGGCGTTGTGCCAGTCTGAGAAGGAGCCGGGCGGGGATTCCCTGAAGGTGACGCCGGTGGAACCCTCCATTGTGGTCAGATTCGGGTGGGACTCCAGGTCCAACTCTTCGATGTGTGATTGCCCATCGTCTCCGGTATACAGGCGGAAAATGCCCATAGTTCAACCTCCTGATTGAGAGTCCGGTGGTAGTTGCCCGGTCTTACGTTGGCGGTCCGATCAATGTTGGATAGAGTAACGGTTGCGCGACACCGGCGCAACAAGGAATGATACACTGCGGCGGTGCGGCTTAGAGTAATTTCTGCATATGCAGCGGAGGAATACCAGGATGGAAATCGGAGTAGGACTTGACGGGGGGCTGCGGCTTTCCAGCGAAGAACAGGTTGAGCTTTCCCGGGAGGCGGCGCGGCTGGGATATACGAGCATCTGGACCAACGAGGGCAGCGGCCAGGACATGTTCCAGGTCTGCGCTCAGCGTTGGGCCGCCAGCCGGGAGGTTGTGCCGGAGGGAATTGCCACCGGCATTGCGGTCTCCCCGGTGATGTACCGCTCACCCGTGGCATTTGCCATGAGCGGGGGTACTTTGAGCCAACTGACCGGGGGCCGATTCTACATGGGAATCGGCTCCGGCGGAGCGTACCGGCCCAGGTCGCGGCAGTCAATGGGTCTGCCCCGGCTGTCGGCGCTGGCCATGATGCGGGACTACCTGATTACGGTCAAAGGACTGGTGGACGGAGAGGAATCCAACTACCAGGGGGATGTGGTGACGCTGCGGGGCATCAGGCTGGACATTGACCCGCCGCCGCAGACCCCTGTTTACCTGGGGGCGCTGGGGCCGGAGATGCTCCGGTTGGCCGGGGAGCTTGCCGACGGAGCGTGCCTGAACTGGTGCAACCCGGAACAGATTGCATGGAGCCGGGAGCGAGTCGCCGAGGGCGCGGCCCGGGCAGGCCGGGACCCGTCCGAGGTGAAGATGGTGGAGTATATCCGCATCTGCGTGGACGATGACGTGGACACGGCGCGGCTGGCCTACGCCAGGGCTACTATGGGTTACGCCCTGGGCGCGCAGGTCCCCACGACACGGGAGCGGGGACTGGGCTACCGGGCCCACTTCGAGCGCATGGGGTTCACCGAGGAACTGGCGATGCTGGACGAGATGCGCACCAAGGGATCGTCCCGTGATGAGGTGGCGGATGCTTTCTCCCCCGAACTGTTGAGCACCGTCGGGTACTACGGCAAGGCCGACGGGGCCGCCGAGGCGTTTGCCAAGCTGGCCCAGGGACTGGACACGGCCATCGTGCGGGTTGTGGCGGCGAGGCCGGGCATAGAGTCGATACTGGCCGTGATGCGGGCCTGCGCGCCAGGCAAGGCGCAATAAGCATGGGAACCCCACAAGAAATCCGTCAGCCCCTAGACTTCCAGTACGGCGGGTTCTGGGTGCGGTTCGTAGGTGAACTTATAGATACGGGCATCTTGCTCATCCCCGGCATACCAATTTCCTTGGTGACGCTGCTCACTGGGGATTGGTTCATGGATATATACCTCAACACTCTTATAGGAGCGATTTACTTCATCTCTTTCTGGTCACTTTGGGGAGCGACTCCCGGCAAGCGATTGCTAGGGTTGCACATTGAGCGTCCAGATAGATCTCGGATGGGACCGGGTCGGGCTGTCGCCCGATACTTCGCGTCTTGGTTGTCGCTCTTACTGTTGGGCGCAGGGTACATTATGGTCGGGTTGAGAGAGGACAAACGTGGACTACACGATCTGATTTGTGACACTGTGGTTATCCATCGGAAACCTGGAATGATTGTCGATATTTCTCGCTAATGTGAGTAGGCGTTAGTTCACAAGGGGGCGTTTATGGGGGTGCGAAACGGGGAGCAGTTCCTGGAAGGGCTGCGGGACGGCCGGGAAATATGGCTGGAAGGGGAGCGGGTCGCTGATGTTACGTCCCATCCCAAGCTGCGGCGCATGGCCCACACGCTGGCGGGGCTGTACGACCTTCAGCACTCGCCGGAGTTCCATGACAGGATGACCTTTCCCTCCCCCGCCAGCGGGGAGCCTGTGTCGCTGTCCTTCCTGGTGCCGGAGACCTACGAGGACCTGGTCCGCCGCCGGAAGGCGCTGGAAGTAACCGCCGGGGCGTGTTTCGGGATGCTGGGACGGACGCCGGACTACGTGAACATCCAGCTTACGGCGATGCGGCAGATGTCCCATGTGTACGGGCGTAACGATCCGGTGTTCCAGGAGCGGCTGCTGGCCTACCATGAGAACGTGCGGGAGAACGATCTTTGCCTCACGCATACCTTCGGCCATCCCCAGGTCAACCGGGCCGTGCCCATCGCAGAGCTTCCGGACCCCTACGTGGCCCTGGGGGTGGTGGATACCAACAGCGACGGTGTAATCGTGCGGGGCGCAAAGCTGCTGGCTACCCTGGCCCCTTTCTCTGACGAGATTTTCGCGCCGGTGGTGCGCCCGCTCCGTCCTGACGCGGAGGAAGACCGGAAGTACTGCATCTCCTTCTCCATTCCCGTCAGCACACCCGGTCTGAAGTTTATCTGCCGCCAGTCCCACGACCGGGGAGAGTCCCTGTACGATTATCCCCTGTCGGGGCGTTACGATGAGATGGACGCCCTGGCGGTGTTCGACGACGTGCTCATACCCTGGGAGCGGGTGTTCGCCTTCGATGACATTGAGTTGGCCAACGACGCGCTGCGCCGGGTGGTGATGTGGCGCCAGTACATGCAGCAGGTTGCGGTGAAGAATATCGCCAAGCTGGAGTTCGTGCTGGGCATCACCCACGGCATCGCGGAGGGCATCGGCATAACAGGGTTCAGCCACGTGCAGGAGAAAATCGCGGAGATAATCGACACTATCGAGACGGTGCGCGCCTACATGCGGGCGGCTGAAGCTGACGCCGCGCCTTATGAGGACGGGGAGGGCATCTGGCCCGCCGCTGAACCCTGGACGGCCCTGCGCCACTGGTATCCCGACGCCCATGACCGGGTCATCTGGGTCGTGCAGCAGCTTTCTGCGTCGGGACTGATGTTGACCCCTACGGAAGAGGACATAAGCGGGCCGCTGTCCGGGGAGATTGCCAAATACTACCAGGCGGCCAACATGGAAGCGCCGGACCGGATAAGGCTGTTCCGGCTGGCGTGGGACCTGGTGGGTTCCGAGTACGGCTCCCGGCAGGCGCTGTACGAGCGGTTCTTCAATGGAGACGTGGTGCAGCTGCGGCAGAGGCGTTTCGCCTCGTACGACTACAGCCGGGCGCAGGAGGCCGTGCGGGCGTTCATGTCGCAGAATGAATCTCCCTAGCCCGGGTCAACTTCCGTTGCTGTTCCGGTTTCCCGTCCCGCGGCTGCCAAAAACTGTTGGGATGCTCCGTAGTCCCTTGCGCCTCCGCGGGCAATGGGGGGTACCAGGTAGACATTGTGGATGCCGGACTCGCGGAACCGTTCGTAGAGTTCCAGTGCGATTTCTACACCTTCCCGGCCCTGGTCCAATTCGCGGCGCAGCGATTCTGGGATGGAACTGAACAGGACTCCTCCCGCCTTCAGGACTTGCAGGCCGAAGAACACCGGTGCGGCCATCTCCTCACCGGAATGTGCTGCGTAGTCATCCAGAAAACGGCGGGCGTCCGCGGGATCGAAGATGGGCTGGGTGATGAAGAACCGGGCGCCCGCATCCGCCTTGGACCGGGCCAGCCTCACTTCTCTGCGAAGCTCGCGCCCGAGGTCAAGGGTGGCCCCGATGCAGAAATCAGCCGGGGAGCGCAGCCGGCTTCCCCTGAAATCAGCGCCCGCGTTCATCGCAGCAATGGACGCGATGAGACCTGTCGGGGTGTAGTCGCCCACGTGTTTGACTCTTTCCAGGTCCCTTGGGCTGAAGGGGTCGCCTTGCGCGACGATCACGTTTTCCAGGCCCAGCAGTTGCGCTCCCAACAGCAAAGACTCGACGGCGAGCTTGTTCATGTCCCGCGTAACCAGGGTGAATGTGACATCCTGCCCGGTGTGTGTCTTTATGTGGCCTGCCAGGATTGCAGAATTGGCGCGTACCGCCCTTCCGGGGTTGCAGGCGACGGCGATGAAGTCGGCGGGAATGTCCGGTATGACTATTGATGCAGGGTTGCCGGAGCGGGGAGGCGAGAAGTCGCACAGGAAACAGGCATTCCCGGTGGCCTCGAAGCACCGGTCCGTTACCTTGGCCATTGCTGCCTCCCGATGTTCCAAGCCTCCAAGCCCAACTCCGCAGAGCTAACGGTGGGGACAGGTCAGATAGCGGGGGAGATTTGGTCCAGATATTCCCGGAACAGGTCGATGGACTTCTGTTCGGACAGGCCCACGTAGTAGCGTATGCCCTGGATATAGGCCATGACGTCCTTGGCCAGCATCAGGAGGTCATCCCTTGGCTCGGACAGATGGTAGAGACCGTCAACCCCATCCTCCAGCCCGACGTACAGGGTGTCCTCCAGCAACGCGAGATCTTCGGGGGCAGCGCCCCTGCGGGCGACCCACCGGGAGAACACGAAGGGCAGTCCCGTCCACTCGCGCCATTCCTGGCCGAGGTCGTATCTGTGGGGATAGCCACGGACGCCGCGCCGCCGTCTCAGGGCGTTGTTGCCAGTGAGAAGCAGGGCTTCAGGAGAGTCCTGCGGCGACGTCAAAGGCCCCGGAGCCTGACCGTATTTTACTGTCAACAGGACACGGAGCAGCTGCGCCCAGGCCGGGTCGTCCTCCGCAATTCCGATGGGAGCGCCACCAAGCTCTTCGATGGGCATCCTGGAACAAAGGACGCCGCTGACGGCCCTGTTGTTGGCGGAGACGCAGAAACCGGCGACCGGGCCGAAGCGGTCTTCCAGGCGAAACCAGTCGGGCAGGGCTGCCGGGCCAGCGTCGATCTCGCCTTCGTCAAGCGCCGCGGCCAGCCCTTCCGGTGGGAGGTCAATCACCTGCACACCGCGGCGTTCCATGTCGATGTAGAACGGCTCGTAGCAGAGGCCGGGAATGCGTCCGACTCGAAGTGTCATATTCGACCATTTCTTCAGGGACGACTGCGATGGACTGTGGGCCAGTTACTTCAGGAAACAGGCAGGCCGGAGAAATCCGTTGCCACGGCAGATTCTAGTGAGCCGGTGTTGGGGAGTCAAGAATGCGGCCCGTCCATCCAAACTTTCAGCAATCACCTTCGTACCGGGTTCCGCAACATGCGGAATCTGGGATAGACTGGTTCCATGAATAAGAAACTGATGCTCTTCCTGGCGGTATCGATCATAGCACTCACATGGACAATTGCGGCCCAACCAACGCGCGCGCAGGATGGTCAGGGGACCATTGAAGTGCTGGAAATGGAGGCCGTGAGCGAGTTCCCGGACGGCATCCGGTTTACGGTAAGGGCCCGGAGCGCGGATGAGATAGACGACATTCGGGTCCGTTTCCGAATTGTTGGCGGGCAGCCGAAGAGCGCCTACCGGGTAGCCGAGTTCGAGCCGGGGACCGAAGTTGAAGCCGAGGCGTTCTTGAAAAGCGGCGGGACCGGCGGGTCGATACCACCGGGCACCATTCTCAGCTACTCGTTTGAAGTCCGAGATAAAGGCAACAACATTCTGCGGACGCCGCGGGAACAGTTTACATATACGGACATTCGCTTCGAGTGGCACACGCTGACGGAAGGGCTGATCATGGTACATGCCTACGGCGACAACGCGGAGGAGGATGCGCGGGTCGTTATGGGAGCAGCCCAATATGCGATTGAACGCATGACACCCGTCCTGGGAGTGGAGATAACCGAACCCTTTTCCATCGTTTCATACAACAACTACCGGGACATGATCGCGGCTGTCCCATTCCGGGCGCAGGCGGTCCGGGAACGGTTGATCACCCAGGGGATTGCGTTCACCGACGAGCGCGTCTTGCTGGTACACCACGACGCTTCGGTGGAATCCACGGTTTCCCACGAGTTCACCCATCTCCTGGTGGCGGAAGCAACCGGTCATATTCAGGGAGATGTCCCTACCTGGCTGAATGAAGGGCTGGCGGAGTACGCCAACTTAGCAGAGGAACGCCAGTACGGGGCGGCTCTCCAGCGAGGGATACAGAGAGGCGCAATAAAGCCCCTATGGTTCCTGAATACTTTCAGCGGCAGCCCGGAGGACATCATCATTGCCTATGGCCAGGGCATGTCAGTGGTATACCACATGATCTCCTGGGAGGGCGAGGCCAAGATGGCCGAGTTGATGGCCGCCCTGGGGGAGACACGGGACATCGACAAAGCCCTGGAGCGGGTGTACGGATTCGACGTGCGGGAACTGGACGCCCGCTGGCGCGAGGATATTGGCCTGGACCCCCTGCCAACGCCGGACCCCGACGTAACGGTTGTCCCGACGCCCACACCGACATCGCTGCCGCCGCTGGTTCTGCCAACACCTTCGGGCAGCACAGATGGAGGGCCTGCATCCACACCTGGAGCGGAAGAGGACGTTACTCTGGCTCCAGATGCCACGGCCACACCGGGACCGGAGGATGTCGCAGGACCGGCGAGCCAACCCGAACCGGGAGGTCCCGGGAATGCCGGGACCGGCTGTGGCGCGTCGCCGGCGGGACAGGAGTGGGCCGATCTGGCGATGCTGCTGCTGATTGCGGGACCTTTGGCCGCCCTATGTGGCCGCCGGATTCTGCAAAGGCGTGACGGAAACTGAACGTCTCACTGCCGGCTAACCGCCGCCGGACTGCCTGGCGCGAGGGTTGAAGGCGTCGTTCACACCGTCCCCCAACAGGTTGAAGGTGAAGAGCAACACCGTCAATGTTCCAGCCGGGAACAGTAGCAGGTGGGGATTCGCCCTTAGCTCCGAGATGCTGCCGTACTCGAACATCATCAGGCCCAGGCTGGGCGTTGGCGGTTGAATCCCGATGCCCAGGAAGCTGAGGAACACTTCCGCGCCCGCCGCCGACCCCAGCCCGGCGGACACGACCACGATAACCGGCCCCATGATGTTGGGCAGCACATGCCGGAGCAGTATCCTGGGCGTTGGACTGCCCACCGCGTGGGCCGCATCGACGTACTGATTTTCCCTGGCCGCAAGGACCTGACCGCGCACCAGCCGGGCCATGCCGAACCAGGAGAATATGGCCAGTCCAAGGGACAGCACCAGGTAGTCCACCACTCCAAGCTTCAGAATCGCTATGCCGAGGGTATCTTCGATACCGCGGACCCACTCCTTGAGCGGAGGTCTGGCAATCGAGACGAAAATGAGTATCAGGAAGATGTCCGGGAAGGCCGTGCACACCTCGCCGGCGCGCATGATGACGGCGTCAACCCATTTCCCGAAGTACCCGGCCATCAAGCCCAGGGATACTCCAAGGGCCAGGCTGCCAGTCACGAGGGAGATCACGGTGATGATAACCGTAGTCCGCAGGCCATATATGATGCGGGTCATCATATCCCGCCCGAGCCGGTCGGTCCCGAAGGGATGCTTGATGCTGGGCCCCTGCTTGGCCACGCTGAGGTCCTGGTCGTCGTATCCGTAGAAGGTGACAAGGGACGCCAAGGCTCCCGACCCATAGAGAAGGACGATGACCGCCAGGCACGCGACCGCGAGCTTGTTGCGCATCAAGCGCCGGATGGATATCGTCCAGTAGCTGCCGGTGGACCGGGGGGGAGCTTCCAGGACCAGGCGGGCGTCACTCTGCACGTTGGCCCCCCGTGAGCCGGATCCTTGGGTCAATCAGGGGATATATCAGGTCCACTACCAGGTTGGCCAGGACGAACAGGGTGGTGCCGATAAGCACAACAGCGATGATTATGGGAAGGTCCCGGGCAAATATGGACTCGATGAGCAGGTTGCCCACTCCGGGTATCCCGAAATACCGCTCCACGATGAAGGACGTGGTGGCCAGTCCGGCGAAAGTGGGTCCCAGCACCGTCACCACCGGAATCATGGAGTTGCGCAGGATGTGACGACGGCGGATTACGTTTTCGCCAAGCCCCTTGCTCCGGGCTGTGCGCACGTAGTCCTGGGAGATAACCTCCAGGGTGCTGGCCCTGACCAGACGGGTGAAGAAAGCCACACCCGGGATGCCCATGACTACGGCCGGGAGGATGATGCGCGTATCGAAGAACCCTCCCCAGCCGTGGGTAGGCAGTATGTCCAGCTTCAGTGCGAATATCATGAGCAAAGCGGGGGCGGTCAGGAACACCGGGAATGACTGGCCCAACAGGGTGAATGCCACTGCTAAAGTGTCCCTGGCGGTGCCTTGACTCAAGGCGGCGTAGAGGCCGATGGGTATGCCGAGACCGAGGGAAATGATTAGGGCGGCGAAATTCAACTGGGCGGAGACCCACATCTTCTTCTTCAGCAAGTCTGCCACATCCCGGCCCCGGTATTTGTAGCTCTCGCCGAAGTCGCCCCGGACGACCTGGCCGAGATACCGTCCATACTGCACGATTATAGGGTCGTTCAACCCGCGTTGCTCGCGGATACGTTCCACAACTTCGGGTTTATTATACTGGCCCAGAATGACTTCCACCGGGTCTCCCGGGCCGAACCGTCCGAGGACGAAGGTGACGAAGGATGCGACAATCAGGATGCAGGGCAACCAGACCAGGCGACGGACGATGTATGGGGCCAAACCGGACCTCGCTTGCTACCAGGCATTGGAGAACCCTTGGGATGCGGGGGCGAACTGCAGGTTACATCAAGACTCGCCCGGCATCGTGACCGCCCTGACAAACCGCTCGCGGGCATGTCGGGGTAAGCAGCTTGTGAGTCCTGGTGCCGACTATACGCTCAGGATACGGGTTTGGGCTTATTTTAGATAGACCAGCCGGGTTCTTTCAACTTTGCGATTTTCCGAAGAAAATAGCAAAGTCCCAGCCCGAAGGAGCCGACAACGGCAACCGTCAAAAGAGCTACGGAATGCGGAACGGCTGAACCCCGGATTTCCGCCTCGCCGGAGGTTAAACGGAAGGATTGCCCGCCGGTAAGATAAGGGGAAACAGAACGGCAAAGTCGCCTGAAGGTTCCAGCTTCAGGCGACTTCTAATCCACTCGGACAGGTATGCTCCAGGTGGCCTGCCGGAAGTCTACAAATCCGCCACGCCCTTGTCAGGGATCCTCCGATCCCAATCAGAGCTAACCACGGCCCAAGGCCATTCATGCTGTTCGGCCCCGACGCCCACTCGCCAACAAGACCAACGCCAGCCAGCAAACGCAAAACCATCAAAAGTTTGGGAATCCAGCACCGGGCGAAGGCACGGTACCGAAAACCCAGGGTTGGGAAACCCTGCGTTATCTCTCAGTATCTGGCAACAGCCTCTCCACTCGGCCCGCAAATCGTGTTACATCCCTGAGACCTTGTCCGACTGAAGCCTCGCTCAACCAGTCTTCATAGAAGTTGTGATGCAGTTCGTTGGCCAATTGAAACAACCTAGTCAACTCCATGTCTGCGGTCTCTCTGGCCAAGGCTTCCACGACGACAAACAGGTGGCGGTGTTGAATGTGGGTCAGGTCCCTTTCGTCGGCCACAGCCTTGACCATCTGGGCCGCCGCGCCCCAGCCTTTCTCCGAGGCTTGGGTAAGGTCTCCGGCTTCCAACTCCGAGAATGCCTTGGCCAGGTATTCCCGGCTACGCTCCCGGTATGTCTGGGTCTGTTGCGTCACTGTCGTCCCTCCTTTCTGTCCATAATGCCGGACAATTGTGCCCTATGCGGCAGGATATAACGCAACATAAACAGGCTAATCCAGAGGTATTCGGAGTAATTCGAGGAATATCATGCCTATTCTGCGCTCGCTATATCGCAATCCGTCTTAGCTCGGCACAATTGCCTGAAATGTTGCGTGGCAACTATACCACAGAGTAGGATCCGCTTTGCCAGAGTCGCAGGCCATTTATTTGTCACTCGTAAACATCTTTGTCATGGACGGGCATCGTGCCCCCCTGCAGGTTTATGAGGGACCCGGAGACTCTGGCCGGTAGCCTGATCCTGACCGCAGGAGGTTCTCTCTGTGGCCTTGGCCAACTGTCTGGCCCTATTGGTCGCCCTGGCGAGTCTGGTCTAAGTCACCATTGCATGTTCGGCACCAGATGCCCTCCCTACCTATACGCCTTATCCTACCCAAGTGCCAGTTCCTACTTCCACACCGCAGCCGACCTATACTCCCTTTCCGACATGGACTCCTGAGCCAGCGGCAAGGCCCACCCCACGGCCTGACCACTTGATAGAGTGGCAACCCGATCAGAAATCCGTTATCGTAAATTTGGATGGGTCAGTGGCGTTCAGTGGCAGGGTGATTAACCGGAGTGACTGGAGCGTGGACGGGGTGAGGATGGCCGTTACATTTTTGGGGAACGGAAGGGATAGCAGACACTCGATTCCAGTCCGTCCCAAGCTACTTGAGCCTGGAGAAACGGGGAGCTACGCGGAGATTGTCAGACCGCCTCGCGGTGCTTACCACCACAGGTATTCCGACTTTTATAACATTGAGGTTCAATGGATTTGGGTTTACCCAAGAAGTTAGGGCATTCCGCTTTCCGTCGCCCGCTTGGCCGTTTCCCGTACCACCCCGGAGTTTCGCAATTTTCTCTTTTCCGCAGGCGCCCGGAGAGGATGGGGGTGAGAGACGTCTTTCCCCGGCAAGCACGTTTGAGCCGTAGACCCCCCTCATTCCGGCTCTCTGCAGGGAGAAGGGAAATAGAAAAACCCTGTGCCTGAGCGCTTCTTGTAAGGCATCGGGGTTTTTGTTACGATTGATCCGTCGGGTTGACAGCCCGGCGCGCGCGGCGAGCGTAGCCAAGTGGCCTAAGGCGCCTGTCTGTGGCACAGGAGATCACGGGTTCGAACCCCGTCGCTCGCCCCAACCAGCTCCAGTTGATGCGCCTGTAGCTCAATGGATAGAGCGCTGGGCTTCGGACCCAGAGGCTGCGGGTTCGACCCCTGCCAGGCGCGCCACCCATCCCACCGGGATTCTCAAGACGCTACTCCTGTCTGGCGGCTGCCGGTCCTTCCGCCGCTCCCATACTTTCCCCGCTTCGAGGCAGCCGGAAGCATAACCCGACCAACAGGGCGATAACGGACGGCAGGTACAACACGCCGATGGAGAGGACCGACAACAGGCAGGCGGCCAGAAGAGCAATTACCGATACCCACTGAATCCCCTTGCGGACCAGCCAGGCCACGCCAACCAGGTGGACTGCCAGCGCGTACAGGGCGGTCAACGCAAGGGGCGCCAACAGGTACAGTCCGGCCCATAGACCATTGGCCTCGATGAGAGACTCGGTATGCCTTGTCGCCTCGACGTTCTGTTGGCCGACCACCTGGCCGGTTTCCGGGTTGACCTGGACCGGGGTTGCGGACACCCCGGAATACACTGGCCCGAAGGCCAACCACAACCCGACCCCCCATGCCAGGATGTGGGCAACCCAGGCGGCGGTCACTGCGCCGTTCAGGGACCCCGCCAGTCCGCGCAGCAGGGAGTACATTGGACGGTCAACCCCTCGGGGGAAATCCTACCGGCCCTTCATCCAATCGGCCACCCGCTCCCCTATGGTAATGGCCGTCGTGTTGGTGTTGGCCCGGACCACGTCGGGCATCACCGATGTGTCGGCGACACGCAGTCCCTCAACGCCGCGGACACGGCAATACTGGTCAACCACGGCCATCGGGTCGGTGTCCGGCCCCATCTTGCACGTTCCGGCCAGGTGCTGGGAGGTGGTGATGTTCCTGTTGAGCCAGTCGTCCAGCGCCGCGTCGGTGGCCACGTCTTCGTAGGTTGGAGTGAGCGGGCCCTCCACGATGTCCCTGAATGCCTCGTGTTCCATCAGCTTGAAGCAGATTCGGACGGCTTCCCGCAGCCTCTCCCGGTCAGACTGTTCTTCTAGGAACCCGTAGTAAAGGTCCGGCTGGTCGTGGGGGTCGGCGGAGGCAAGGGTCACTTCGCCCTTACCGGCGGCCAGTTCGAGTATGCAGGAGAAGCGTACACCCTCGCCGTCCAGCGGGTCGCCGCCCAGGGGGAAGGAGAAGGAAGAGGGCATTATCTGCATGTCGTTGCGGAACTCTGAGCCGCCGGCGGTGTAGCGCAGCCCGGCCTGGAGCCTCGGAGCCTCCGCGTCTTGAGGAAAATCCTCCTTGACCCGCATACGCACCGGCGCGTTGGGGTGGTCGCGGAAATTCTTGCCCACTCCGGGGGAGTCGTGGACAACGGGTATGCCCAGGCTGCGGAGGTGTTCCGCGGGGCCAACTCCGGACAGCATCAGAATCTGGGGAGACGCGATGGCCCCGGCGCTAAGCACGATTTGTTCGGCTTCGACCTGGAAGACCTCCCCGCCGCTTTCCACTTCGACACCCTCTACCCTGTTGCCGTCGAAGAGAATGCGGCGCACCAGCACGTTGCCCCGGACGGTGAGGTTGAGCCGGTAGCGGTTGGGGTTGATGTAGGTCAAGCCGGTGCTCATGCGGACGCCGTTGGGGTTGTTCATGGGGACAGGGCCTACGCCGCCGGAGTCCGGGTGGTTCATGTCCGGGTCGTGTGGGTATCCGGCGTCCAGGGCAGCGCGGTAGAAGGCTTCCTGGAAGGGCAGCCACTCCTGCCTCTGGAAGCGGCGCACCGGAATGGGGCCGTCGGTGCCGTGAAAGTCGTCCCGGATGTCCGTGTCCGTCTCAAGCTTCCTGAAGAATGGGAGCATCTTCACGTACTCCCATTCTTCGTTGCCCAGGGCGGCCCAGGAATCGTAGTCCTCCGGCACTCCCCGGAGAATGACCTGCCCGTTGATGGCGCTGGTGCCCCCGACGACCTTGCCACGAGGCACCGGCATCGGCTCGTCCTGCTCGGGGCGGCCCTGGGCCTGGAAGGACCAGTTGTGGGGCGCGCCCGGCTGCGAAGCCGTGGCATTGTAGCCGAACTTCAGGTCATCGGGGTAGTGCTCGAAGTCGGGGTAGTCCGGTCCCGCTTCCAGGAGCAAAACGGAGCGGTCGGGGTCTTCCGACAGCCGGGCGGCGACGACACACCCCGCCGACCCGCCGCCGATTACGATAACGTCATACTTCATCGTTGATTCTCCAGATTCACGTTGCGGCAATCGTCCTGGGCAACGGTGGCGCTACCGCACGGGCGGCCACATGATCCAGCCCCGGCGGCCGGTGTTGCGGAGCCGGATCAGGTGGCCCTGGATGGTGGTGACGTAGAGGCTGCCCTGGTCCGAGTCGCCATAGGCGCAGTTGGTCGGGCCGTCAACGCCCACGGGCATGGGGTAGGTATCCAGGACCCGCCCCTCGGGACTCCAGACGTAGATCATTGGGCCGGGGCCGCTGACGTAGTTTCCCGCGGTGCCGACAATGTTCCCATCTGAGTCCAGGCACATGCCGTCGATGCCACGCTGGGGGCCGCGATGGTCGTTGCCGAACTGGTGAAGGACGATGTACTGGCCGAGAGAGCCGTCATCATTGATGGGGTATGACCTCAGCTCGCGCACCCCGCCAAGCTCGGCGTCGGTCTGGATGATATACAGGCTCTTCTCGTCGGGAGAGACGAGGATTCCGTTGACGCCGGTGGTGTCGAACGTAACCTGCTGGCAGGTCCAGCTCCCGTCGGGCTGAGGGTCGGCGCGCAGGATGTCCCTGCCCTCCATCTCCGGCTGCTCGCTGGGGTCGATGTTGCCCGCATTCCAGGGGTTGCTGAACCAGATGCGGCCCTGACGGTCGATGGCCAGGTCGTTGGGCGTGTTGAGCTTCTGGCCGTTCAGGTTGTCGACGATGGTGGTGGTGCTGCCGTCCGGCTCGAAACGGACGATGGAGCGGCCGCCGGAGCAGCAGCCGTAGAGGCGGCCGTCGGCGTCGAAAGCGAGACCGTTGGTGTGGTTGGTGTTCTCCCGGTAGACGGTGCAGTCTCCAGTCTCGGGGTCGTAGGCCATGATGCGGCTGGCCGGTATGTAGGTGAACAGCAACCGGCGGCCGTCCCAGGCCGGACCTTCGGTCAAGCGGCTAAAGGGTCCTGCGACGTGTTCCCATTGCAGTGACATTCCATCCTCCTATACTGTGCGTGTTATTATGCCGGGCCGGTCTTGCAAGCCAAGACTACGTGGAGTCCTGGAGACGGTAGGCCCTGAGGGCCGTGCCCTGGAACATGGCTGCCTGTTCCGTCTCGGAGTAGTCCCGCGTCAGGCGCTTGAAGGCGTTCCAGACGGTGGTGTAGGCGTATGACGCCTTGTCCACCGGGAAGTTGCTCTCGAACATGCAGCGGCTGGGGCCGAACTGCTCGACGCAGTAGGTCAACCAGGGTTCGATGGTCTGGGCCACCTCCGCAGAGGCCGGGGGTATTGCCCGCTGGTGCCAATCATAGCCGCTAATCAGGTTGCCGAAGCCGCCCAGTTTGACCACCACGTTTTCATGGGCGGCAACCGCGGCAATGCCCTTCTGCCAGTCGGCGAACACCTCGTCGCGGCGACCGGCGTAGGGGCCTGCGCCGAGGGGTCGCCCGATGTGATTAAGGATGATAGCGGCGTCGGGGAAGGCCGCCGCCAGGCCGGCCAACTCGCCCAACTGGGTATGGTACACAAGGGCGTCGAAGCTCAGGCCCATGCGCTGGAGGCAGTTGAACCCCTCCCGGAACCGGGAGTCCTGCATCATCCCCGGGGAGTTGGAGCGGCCGGAAGTGATTTCGGGGCTGGCGTCCCATGCACAGGAGAACCGGATGCCCCGGAATCGGTTGTTGCTTGCGGCAATATGGGCCTCCAGCACCGGCTGGACCGCAGCGCCCAGCATGAGGTCGGCGTTGGAGACGATGCCTGCGGCGACGGCGGTGGGGCCATACTGCCCGCTGGCGCTCTGGGCGGCGATGCCCTGGACGAACTCGGTTTCGCCGATGGGCTTCAGCTCTTCCGGGCCGTGGGCCCGATACATGGAGCGGCACTCGATGAAGACGGTCTGGGCGATGTTGTGGCCGCCGTTCAGGTCTTCAGTGAGCTGGTCGAGCAGGTAACGGTCCCGGCCTGTTGGAGTCGAGCGGTCCCAGAAGTGATGGTGCGGGTCGCAGATGGGCATTCCCGGTTCCAGGGGGTCTTCAACCGTAAGGGCGAGCCATGCGTCGTGTTGGCTGGCCATCTTTACACCTCGCCGTTGGAATCAAGATTGACGCCGGGAACCTTGGGGACTCCGACCTTGGGTGACTCGGGAAGAGGGCGTTCCCGAATGCCTTCCGCATTTCACACAGGAGGTCTAGTCTCCCAGCGCGAACAGCTCCTTGATGGCATTGAAGGCTTCCGGCTCCGACAAAGTCGGCGCATGGCCGACTCCGGGGACCTCCACCATGCGGCAGTCCTGCATCTCCCGCACCATCCGGGCGGCGGTCTCGGGCGAGAGCAGATCACTGATGCCGCCACGCACCAGAAGGACAGGGCAAGGGATATTCCTGGCCAGGACCCAGGAACGTTCCGGGTCGGGACGGCGCGGGTTGGTGCGTACCTCGGGGTCCATCTTCCAGGTGTAGCCGCCGCCAGGTTGGGGCTTGACGGCGTGGCCTGCGACTGTGTGCTGTTCCGCGTCGCTCAACAGGCTGAAGCCCGGACGCTGCTCCCGGTGCCATGCCAGCACTTCGTCCATATTGGCGAAAGACGCAACAGCGTCCCTGGTGCTGGCGGCGATGCGCTCTCCGCCCCTGGGGTCGATTTCCGGGCCGATGTCGTTGAGCACGGCAAGCTCAACCCGGTCGGGGTACATTCCGGCATAGGTCATGGAGATGCGCCCGCCCATAGAGGTTCCCACCAGGGAAAATTTCTCGAACCCCAGGGCCTGGCGCAGACCTTCCAGATCGGCCACGTAGGCATCGTTGGAGTAGTCGCCGTCCTTGGCCCAGTCGCTGTCGCCACGTCCACGGACGTCTACCGACACGACATGGTACTTCGGGGCGAAATGCGGGGCTAGATTGTCGAAGGCATGGGCGTTACCGCTCAGCCCGTGAATCATCAGCACCGGGGGCGCGGCGGCGTTTCCCCAG
>DAOUJS010000077.1:0-9578 GCA_034422355.1 Dehalococcoidia bacterium
GCACATGGTGGAATGAGGAGACGGTGAACCCTATGCTGGCCTTGCGGTCCCTGCGAGCCAACAATCGCTGGGAAGCCTTTTGGAACTGATTCCAACCCCTTCTAGTCACACCCCCCCTCGATGGGATGCCGCCAAAATGTTGGCGGCATCCCACTGATTGTAGTAACATAGAAGCGTGCCCCGGTCGTCTAGCCAGGTTAGGACGCCACCCTTTCAAGGTGGAGGTCAGGGGATCGAAGCCCCTCCGGGGTACCAACCACACCCATCACCCGTGTTGTTATCCTTCTCTTGCCCTTCCGTTCCCATCGCCCTGCCAAAGGCAATTCCTGACATAGTTAAACCCCAAGATCGTCCTCCCAAACACGCCCCCACACCGCATCGGCTTTATTGATGCTCCCCAGCCCCCGTGCTATGATTGGGCCAGCCCCTTCATCCTCCCCGTGAGCTTGGGTATTGGTGTGGTGGCCCTGAAGCAACCGCGTTTCGGACTATCTTCCCCAAGGCTCGCCGCGCCCGCCCAGTCAGGCTGCATGGGCGGCCTGAAATGAGCGTCGGCCCGAGACCGGCCCACCAAATTGACGTTTCCATCGACGGCCCTTTTCAGGATAAGGTCAACGAAAACTGGCTTAAGTCCGTCGTGCAAGCGGGGTTGGACGCCGCCGTGGAACAGCGCGACGGGGTGCAGGTGAGCCTGCTGGTGACTGGGGATGACGTGCTGCGGGAACTGAACCGGCAATTCCGGGGTTTGGACGAAGTTACCGATGTCCTATCCTTCTCGACTGCCCACGCCGGACACTGGGAAGGAGAGTCCGACGGGCCGCAGGATATGTACCTCAAACCCGGCGACACCGACGACTTCCCGCTGATTCTGCCTCCCGGCGAGCTGCCGCCCCTGGGCGAGGTGGTGTTGTCCTACCCTCAGGCCGAGCGTCAGGCCGTTGAGCATAACCGCCCCGTCGATGTGGAAGTAACCCACCTGATTATCCACGGCCTGTTGCACCTTGCCGGTCACGACCACGAGGAGCTGGAGGAACGCGCTCTCATGGAGTCTCATGAGCGGGCCGGGTTGGATGCCGTGTCCCGCATAAATATGTCCCAAATGGAACCTCAGCGCCCATGACCACCCAGGTCTACTACCGGAAATGGCGCCCCAACAGCTTCAGCGACCTGGTGGGCCAGGAGCATGTTGCCTCCACCCTGCGCCAGTCTGTCAAGACTGGCCGCGTCTCCCATTCCTACCTATTCTGCGGACCACGGGGCAGCGGCAAGACCACCACCGCCCGCATCATGGCCAAGGCGGTCAACTGCCTCGACCTCCAGGACGGCGACCCGTGCAACGCCTGCGCCAACTGCGAGGCCATCAATGACGGCCGGTTCATGGACATCATCGAGCTGGACGCCGCCAGCAACCGGGGCATCGACGAAATCCGTGACATCCGCGACAAGGTGAACTTCGCCCCAGTCCAGGGACGGCGCAAGGTCTATATCCTGGACGAAGCCCACATGCTCACCGCGGGCGCGTCCAATGCCTTCCTCAAGACCCTGGAGGAGCCGCCCGGCCACGTCATTTTCGTCCTGTGCACCACCGAGGCGCACCGGATACTGGCCACCATAGTTTCCCGGTGCCAGCGTTTCGACTTCCGCCGTATCCCGTCGGAGCAGGTCCTCTCCCGCCTGTCGGAAATCACCCAGGCCGAGGGTGCGTCGGTAGACACCGAGGCCCTGCGGATGGTCGCCCGGTTCTCCGCCGGCAGCCTGCGGGACGCGGAAAACCTGCTGGAGCAACTGGTGGTCTCCTACAGCGGCGGCGTAGGCGTCCAGCAGGTGGAAGACCTCCTCGGCCTGGGCCACGGCGAGCGGTGGCTGGAACTGGCCCGGTTCCTCCTCATGGGCAACACCTCCGGCGCGTTGGAAGCCATCAACGAAGCCGCCTGGGACGGCGCGGACTTGCGCCAACTGCACCGGCAGACAACGGAATTGCTTCGCGCGGCTATGCTCATCCACTGGGGATCAGATTCCATAGTGGACCTGCCCGACCACACCCTGTCCCAAATGCAGGAATTGGTGAAACAGCTTCCCCCCTGGCGTATCGTCAAGGCGTTAAAGATATGGGGCGAAGTGAACATGCGCTATGACGCCCCCTCGCCCCTGCCGCTGGAACTGGCCTCGGTGCAGATCTGCGACGACAGCGCGGCCCCGCCGGTCGCCGCCTCCCCCGAAGAGGCCCGTCCTCCGGCCCGGAGTCCGGCTCCGTCCCCGTCAAATCCTGCCCGAAACACCCAGCCAAGAGCTGCCGAGTCTGCGCCTCCGGCCACGGCTCGTCAGGCCCCGCCTCCCAGACCTCCCCAGGCCAGGCCCGCACCCGCCCAACAGCGTCCGCCCGCGCCGAGAACACCCGCGGCAGAGGAAGGCAGCGTGGCAGCCAACTGGACGACTGTCGTCAAGGCATTGGGCAGGCACAAGGGCAAGAAGTATAATCTGGGGGCGCTGCTCCGGGACTGCAAGGCCGCGGATGTGTCCATAGTCGATAACACGCTCGTCCTCCCCTTCACCCACAGGGCCAACCTGGAGCGGATGCAAGAAGAAATTGGCGACCCCAAGTGCCGGACTCTGGTCGGGGATGCGGTGAGCCGCGCCTTTGGCGAGACCTACGAGTTCAAGCTGACCCTGCTTGAGGACAACCGGGAGAACGGTGGACCGTCCGGCGCGGCCCGAAACAGCCCTCTGGTGCGGGCCGCCATCGGCATGGGCGCCAGGATTATCGAGGAGGAGCCGAAATGAACCGCAACCGCGGCAGCCGGGGCAATCGCGGCGGCAATAACATGATGCGCCAGGCGCAGCAGCTTCAGGCCCAGTTGCAGAAAGCCCAGGAAGAACTGGAGGCCATGACTGTCGAGGGCAGCGCCGGCGGCGGTGTGATCAAGGTTGTCATGTCCGGCAAGCAGGTCGTCGAGTCTGTGATCATCGAACCCGAGGCCGCCGAAGATCTGGACTTGCTCCAGGACCTGGTGGCCGCAGCGGTCAACGACGCCTTCAGCAAGACCCAGGAACTCGCCGCCGAAAAGATGGGCTCAATTACCGGGGGAATGAACATCCCCGGACTGGGGTAGCGCCGCTGTGAACACCCTTCCTCCGCATCTATCTGCGTTTCCCGCCCGGCGGGCCCGGTAGGTGCGGCATGAGCATGGGACCCCTGCCCGCGGCGTCCCCCTCCCTGGCGCGGCTGGTGCAGGAACTTCACAAGCTCCCCGGCATCGGCCCCAAGAGCGCCCAGCGGCTTGCCTACCACCTCATCCGCCTTCCCGAGGATGAAGCCTTGGCCTTGGCCGACGCCATCACCAGCGTCAAGCGCAATGTCATCTTCTGCCAAGACTGCCAGAACCTGACAGACATCTCGCCCTGTTCGATATGCCAGGAACCCCGCCGCAACCGGGGGCAGATTTGCGTGGTGGAAGACCCCCTGGACGTGATGGCCCTGGAGCGCACCCATTGCTACGACGGCCTGTACCACGTGCTGCACGGGGTCATCTCTCCCCTGAACGGCGTCACGGCCCACGATCTGAAGCTGGACGACCTGTTCAAACGCCTGGAATCCGATATCGTCGAAGAGTTGGTCATCGCCACCAACCCGACCCTCGAAGGCGAGGCCACATCGATGTACATCCGCCGTCACCTGGAGGGCAGGTCAGTCAGGATTACCCATCTGGCCAGGGGCCTGCCTGTAGGCGGCTCCCTGGAATACTCCGACGACCAGACCCTCCGCCGGGCCTTCCAGGGGCGGCAGGAGCTTTAGCGATGCCGCCCCCGTCGACCTATCACTGCGATGCTCTCATTCTGAAGCACATCCCCTTCGGCGAGAGCGGCTTGCTGGTGACTTTCTACACCGCCGACCGCGGCAAGGTACGCGCCGTCGCCAGGGGCGCAAGGCGTTCCAACAGCAAGCTGGTGGGCCACCTGGAACCGTTGACCCAAGCCAGGCTGACCCTCCGCAGGGGCCGTAATCTCGACGACGTGGAGCAGGTGCAGGTCATTGAGAGCTTCGGCTCCCTCAAGGATGACCTGGATTCCATCACTAACGGGTTCTATGTCGCCGAGCTTGTTGATGGCTTCGGCTCGGAAAACGGCGCTAACCATCCCCTATATAGACTGGCCATCGAGACCCTTCATGCCGTCTCCGGCAACTCTGACCCATACCTGCCCTTGCGATGCTTCGACCTGCAACTGCTGAACGTCTCCGGTCTGAAACCCGAGCTTTACCGGTGCGTGGAATGCAGCCGTGAATTGGAACCGGCCCGTCACCGCTTCAGCCCGGCCCTGGGCGGGACCCTATGTCCGGACTGCCGCCCCACCGATGCCCTGGTAATGCCCCTTTCGTTGCAGGGGGTCAAGGTGCTGCGGCTGCTGGACCGGAGCAGTCCGGGCAGTATTCATCCATTGCGCATGAGCGAAACCCTGAAACGGGAAGTCCGGGGTCTGCTGGAAGTCACCCTGGAATACTGGCTGGACTTCCAGATTCGTTCCAATTCCTTCCTGAAAGAGCTTCACCGCGAATCTCGTCCTGCTGTATATACGTAGGACATTCAAGCAACCTGCTGACAGGCCGCCTTAACGGGCCGCCTCACTGGGCTAAAGGGGTCCGACGGTGTTCAAGAAGGTTCTTATCGCCAACCGCAGCGAGATCGCTTGCCGCATCATCCGCACCTGTCGCAAACTCGGCATCGGTACTGTAGCCGTCTACTCCGACGCGGACCGAGAGTCCCTTCACGTGCGCATGGCCGACGAAGCCTGTTTTCTCGGTGAAGCCCCTCCGGCGCACAGCTACCTCAACGTGGACCGGGTTCTTGAAGCCGCGCGCCGGACCGGCGCGGAAGCTGTCCACCCCGGTTACGGCTTCCTGTCCGAGTCTGCTGACTTCGCCCGCGCCTGCCGGGACGCGGGACTCCGCTTCATCGGACCGTCTACAGCGGTCATGGAGCAGATGGCCGACAAACTCCACGCCCGCAAGCTGGCCGCGAAGACCGGGTTGCCTGTGATTCCAGGCGCTTCGGAAGCCGTCGACGACTCCAAAGCCGAACAGTGCGCCCGGGAGTTGGGATTCCCGCTCATGGTCAAGGCCGCCGGGGGCGGCGGAGGTATCGGCATCGACGTTGCCCACTCCATGGAGGAACTGGCGCTAATCACCCGGCGTATCCGGCACATATCCGAGAGCGCTTTCGGCAGCCCCCGCCTCTATTTCGAGCGATACCTTGGGGGCGCGTCCCATATCGAGGTGCAGATCATCGGCGATGAGCATGGGAACCTGGTCCACCTCTATGAAAGGGACTGCTCCATGCAGCGCCGCAACCAGAAGCTGGTGGAAGAGACCCCGGCGGTGAAGCTGTCGTCGGAACTGCGCCGCCGCATTCACAACATGGCGCTGGAGCTTGCCAAGCGCGCCGGCTACGTCAACGCGGGCACCGTAGAATTTCTGGTCTGCCCCGACGGGCAGGTCTTCTTCCTGGAAGTGAACACCAGGTTACAGGTGGAACACGGCGTCACCGAGATGATTACCGGGCTGGACATCGTGGAACTGCAACTCCGCGTGGCCGCCGGGGAATCTCTCCCTGTCCGCCAGGACGACATCGTGGCCAACGGACATTCCATTGAGGCCCGCATCTACCCCGAAGACCCGGTGACCTTCATCCCCCGGACCGGCGAGGTAACCGGCTTCAACCTTCCCGCTGACGAAAACGTCAGGACCGATTCCGCCCTTTGCGCGGGATACCAAGTTGGGTTACACTATGAGCCGTTGTTGGCGAAAGTCATGGTGTGGGGGGAGAATCGCGAGGAGTCGGTGAAGCGTCTATTACAAGCCCTCCTGTCGGTCAGGGTTGAAGGTCTAACCCACAACGTTCCCCTTTTGCGCGACGTCCTGACCAGCAGGGAGTTCGTTGAGTCCACCCACCATACCGGCTCCCTGGCGCACGTTATCGAGGACCGGAACGGTTACGCCCCCTCTCCCAACGGGAACGGAGCCATGCCGGACAATGGACACGACAAAAATGAGCGGGAAGTCGCGGCGGCCATCGCCGTAGCGATGGCAATGGCCATGAAGGTCAACTCCTCAGACAGCGCCCCCGCAACCCACGCTCCCAACGTTTGGCGTTCCTACGGACGGCGCGCCCAGTTGCTCTCCCGCACGATGGGGGGTAGCAGGGGTTGGCGGTAACTTCCCTCAGAGTTCGGGTTGGCGATACCTGGTACTCAGTTGAAGTCGGCGACCTCACCTATTCGCCCATCGAGGTAACCGTAGAGGGCGAGACGTTCCAGGTCGAGGTCGACGGTCTGCCTCCAAGACCCCAGCCGGGAGCGCGTCCCGAGCGCAGGCGTCCCGCCGAATTGGTGCAACCTCCATCCCGGCGCCAGAGCGGAGGCGCAGCCGCAGACCCCTCGGACAGCAACCTGCGCAGCCCCATGGCCGGCCGCGTCATCGCTATAATGGTGCGCCCCGGCGATCAGGTCTCGGTGGGGGACGAGGTTTGCATCGTGGAGGCCATGAAGATGGAGCAGAGCATTCGAGCCGTCCGCAGCGGCGTGGTCAAGACCATCCACGTCCAGCCAATGGACTCCGTGGGCGCAAACGACCCCCTCATCGAACTTGAGTGACCGGAACTTGAGTAACCGGAACTTGAGTGGCCCGCAGCCGGATGCGGCTTCCTCCCGTTTGCTGCCTTGCTCCAGCAACCCGCCATAGACCAAGGAGTAAAGAAACTATGGAAACGGTCAGTTTCACGAGCATGGCCGACGGCACCGCAGAAGACTATGAGCTTCTGGGCAGGCTCGAAGCCGAACTGGCTGCGGGAGTCGCAGACCGGGTGTTGGAGCAACTGCGCGCCCTCAAGAACTCCTTCGGCGGCTACAAGATTGACCGGCTGGAACACTCACTCCAGTCCGCTACCCGCGCCTACCGCGACGGCGCGGACGAGGAGACCATAGTCGCCGCCCTGCTGCACGACATCGGCGACCTGCTCGCCCCCCACAACCACAGCGAGATGGCCGCGGCGGTGCTGCGCCCCTACGTGTCCGAGAAGACCTACTGGATTCTCCGGCAACATGGCCTGTTCCAGACCTATTACTACGCTCACCATACGGGCGGCGACCGGAACGCCCGGGACCGTTTCCGTGACCACCCCTACTACCAGGCCGCGGTCGATTTCTGCGAGCGGTGGGACCAGTCCTCTTTCGACCCGGGCTACATCTCGGAACCGCTGGTCACCTTCGAGCCGATGGTACGCCGCATCTTCGCCCGCGAACCCTTCAGCCATTAGCCTGACCGGTAGTCTGGCCGTTCATCCCTGGACGGTCCTATACGCGGCTCAACGCCCGGAATGGCCGTTGAGAACCCGCTTCCCAGCGAAGGCTCAAGACACCGTCGCCGCTGCCCTTGACGGTTGGTTGACCATATCCTAAATTATGGCAACGGCATCCGAGGTATCCCCCGACCCCAACGACTCAGCCGGCGCGGAAGATGATTGGCGAGGAGGTCCCTTGATGGCTGGACGTCTCCTGGACACTATTGATGCTCCCAGCGACCTGAAGCCCCTGACCCGCATACAGTTGACCCAGGTCGCCCAGGAGGCGCGAGACACCATCATCTCCGTGATTACCGAGCGCGGCGGCCACCTGGCATCCAACCTGGGCGTCGTCGAGATGACGCTGGCGTTGCACCGGGTCTTCGACAGCCCCACCGACCGCATCGTCTGGGACACGACCAACCAGTTGTACACCCACAAGCTGGTCACGGGACGGCGCGACGAGTTCAAGGACATCCGGCTGGAGGGCGGCCTGTCCGGGTTCGGGGAGCCGAAGGAAAGCCCCCACGACACCCTCTGCGCCGGTCACGCGGGCACCGGACTTTCCATAGCGTTGGGCGTGGCCCAGGCATCGGCAAGCCGGGGCCTGGACTCCTGGACCATCGCCATCGTGGGCGACGGGGCGTTGACCTCCGGGTCCAGCTTCGAGGCCCTGAACAACATCGTCCATCTGAATCCCGAAAAGCTTATTGTCGTGCTCAACGACAACGGCATGTCCATATCCGAAAACATCGGCTTCCTGACCAACTGGCGCAAGCGGGTGATCACCCATCCCGAATACCACGCCATGATCGGGCGCATGAAGTCTTTGTCCAAGCGGGTGCCCACGGGCGATGCCATCTACCGGCTGGTGAAGCGGTTCCGGGACGGGCTGGACAGCTTCATCCTGCCCACCACCTTCTGGACGGAGATCGGGTTCCAGTACCTGGGCCCGGTGGATGGCCACGACTTCAAGCAGCTTGAGGAGACCCTGGCCCAGGCGAAGCAGACTGCCGACATGGTGCCCCTGGTCCACGTGGTGACCCACAAGGGACACGGCTACGAACCCGCCGAGGACGACCCGGTGCGGTTCCACCAGCCAAGCTCGCCCCTGGGCGACACCTCGGGCGCGCCCACCTACTCCAAGGTGTTCGCCGAGACCGTCACGCGGCTGATGAAGGAAGACGAGTCGGTGGTGGGAATCTCGGCGGCTATGCTGGAAGGCACCGGGCTGGCGGAGGTCCGCAGCGAGTTCCCGGACAGGGTGTTCGACGTTGGCATCGCGGAGCAGCACGCCGTCAGCATGGCCGCGGGCATGGCCTCCAGCGGACTTACGCCCTTCGTGTCCATCTATTCCACGTTCCTGCAGCGGGCATTCGACCAGGTGATCCACGACGTTTGCCTGCAAAACCTGCCCGTGACCCTGATCGCGGACCGCGCCGGGATCGTGGGCGAGGACGGCAAGACGCACCACGGCGCGTTCGACATTTCCTACCTGCGCTGTCTCCCCAACGCGGTGGTGGCCGCGCCGATGGACGAGAACGACCTGCAGCACCTGGTCTACACGGCCTACAAGCATCCCGGCCCTTTCGCTATCCGCATCGCCCGGGGGACGGCCACGGGCGTACCCCGGGACGCCGACCTGAAGGAACTGCCCCTGGGCAGGGGTTCAGTGGTCCGGGAGGGCCGCGACGTGGTCGTATTCGGCCTGGGCAAGCCGGCCTACGCGGCCCTGGATGCGGCGGAGAAGCTGGCTGACTATGGCATCGACTGCGGCGTGGTGAACCCCCTGTTCGTGAAACCCCTGGACGTTGACCTGCTGCTGGATGCGGCCCGCAGCGTCGGGCGCATCGTGACCGTGGAGGAGAACGTGCTGTCGGGCGGGTTCGGCTCGGCGGTGCTGGAAGCCCTGGCCGAGGCCGGGCTGGAGGATGTGTCGGTCCACCGTATCGGCCTGCCCGACTCGTTCATCGAGCACGGCACGGCGGCGGACCAGCGCCACCGGCTGCACCTGGACGCCGAGGGCATAGCCGAGCAGGTCCGGGAGACCTTCTTCCCCGAGGCCACCCCCCAGGCCCGCCGGGGAATGGCGGCGTGAGGGGCTGTTCCTCCAATTAAATGGTGAAGGTTTCTCCTAGTAGACCAACCGCTTTGAAATGATGGGTTACATTGAGTGATGTCGTACCCTATCCAGGCTCTAAAGGTAAGCTCGACAAGCTTGATTACCCATCATTACAAAAATTTCGC
>DAOUJS010000078.1:0-16643 GCA_034422355.1 Dehalococcoidia bacterium
ACCGGTCTCTTTCCAGGCGACACGCCTTGCCATGGAGTATACATTCCTGAGTGGATTCCCCAGTTAGTCGCCTTTGCCCGGCCCGGACACGGGCGTAACTCTGCTCTCCACTAACCACCGTCCACCGAATTCCCCCATACCCTAAGTTTTAACTTATTGACAAGATAACGGTTGTCTGTGCTATTCTGTCAAACGGCTTGAGCAACCCATGTTGCCTTTCACCTGTTGCCCATGCGCAGGGACCACACCCTGCAAGCCGGGACCCGGCGGGACCGCGAGACAGATACGCCTAACAGAACCTACAGAAGGAATGTTCAGATTATGAGTAATATCCTCTGCTGCCACTGTTGTGGCCGCAGTCCTCCGCCCAGGCTGCCCCCACTGAGAGACCATACATTGGGGGCAATTCCCCTGCGGTCTATATCCGTTTTCACGAACGCAGAGTTTGTTAAGGAGAGAAGAACACGTGGCAGCTAGATACGGACACCTGATAAACAAGTGGACCGTCGCGGCGGTGGGAACGCTGGCGCTGATGGCGGCGCTGCTTGCCATCGCCCTGCCGGCCTCGGCCCAATCCAGCACCGTCGAGAAGCTTGTCCCCTACGAGGAGAACGGCAAACTGCCGGTCGATACCTTCGACGCCACCGGCCTAGACGCCAGGAGGGTCTTCTGGTACCTGGAAGGCACCGACGCCAGTAAATTCAAGCTCGGCAGTTTCACCGGGCGTACCACCACCCTCCACTTCAAGAGCCCCCCCAACTTCGAGAGGCCCACCGATGAAGCACGGGCAGCGGTCACGGAAGACCTGACTACCACCCCTCCCACCATTGGAGTTGCCGCTGACGCCGCCATGAACAACCGCTACCTGGTAACCGTGCGGGCCGGCGACGGCGGGGCCGACAAGTCCAAGATATTCGATGTCACCGTCGAAGTCACCAACGCAAAAGAGCCGGGCAAGATCAAGCTCACCCCCATACAGCCCCAGGTAACCAGGCAGATGACGGCTGTCTTGTCCGACGTCGACAGAGTTAATCCCGATGCTCTCAACTACAGTTGGACCAGCGCCGCCACCATGAACGGTTCCTACACCCCCATCACGGGTGCGCTTAACCAGAACACCTACACGCCCCGCCCAAGCGACGTTGGCCGCTTCATCCGCGTGAAGGCCACTTACCGCGACGGCGCAACCCGCAATGAAGAAACGGCAATGGCCGAGGCAACCTCGGACTATGCGGTGGAGGCCCAGCCCTTCCCCAACGTCGCCCCTGTCTTCGCTGACCAGGACCCTGGAAACGGCACCACCGGTGCGGTGACCCCCGCAGATGCGACGACCGGGGATCTTGCCACAACCAGGACCGTGGCCGAGGGTCTGTCCCCTGGCGCCCTGGTCGGGCCGCCCGTCACCGCTGTAGACCACGACGGCGACGTGCTCACCTACTCCCTTCTTGCCGCTGCCTCCCCGGCAGATGGTGACATCAGACACTTCTCCATTGACCCTAAGACGGGCCAGATAACGACCAAGACGAGGTTGAACTTCGAGGGGACTGCGGGTGCCGATTCAGCCGATAACTGCGGTACGCTGAACGCCTGTTCAGTCGTTGTCACGGCCACCGACCCCTCCGGTCTGGTTACTGTCCTCCCACAGCTTAGCGGCCCTACCGGCACTACTGCTGCCGCCAGTCCCAACGTCACCGTAACCATCAACATCTCCGCCGTGGACGAATCCCCAGGCGGGGTATCACTGGTAGCCGCCTTTACAATCCCAGATTTCGGTGATTCCAATTACCCAAATACCTTTAAGTACCAGGACCGCCCCGAGCGTGTGGGAACTGGTGGTACGCAAGGCGAAAACGGCGGTACAATTCTTGCCAACTACGTTGCCACGGACCCAGATGTGGGAAATCTAGGAGGTACTGTTACCTACAGAGTAGCAGGCCCCGACGGGTCCAAGTTCATTATCGGCGCCGACGCCACCGACGCCACCGCCCGCGACGGCAGCGCCGGCAATCTCAGGTTCAAGAACCACCCCAATTACGACAAGCCCGCGGACGAGAACAAGGACAACGTCTACGAGTTGATTGTGGTTGCCTCCGACCGCCAGCTCAACGTCAGCACCCTGTGGGTCACCATCAAGGTCACCGATATGGAGGAGAACGGATCAGTATCCTTCAACAAGCGGCGCCCCGCCGTTGGTGAGCCGATTACGGCCGAACTGGCAGACCCCGATGGCGTCGTCGGCGCCGTCTCCTGGCAGTGGCACAACGTCGGAACCACCGCCGATACTGATGTCACCGACTTTACTCCCCAAAGCTCAACCGCCATCGCGGGCGCCACGTCAGCCACCTATACGCCGGTGGCCGATGATGTTGGGGAATATCTCAAGGCCGTGGCAACCTACAACGACAAGCAGGCGCCTGGCGAAGAGCAGAGGGCGGGCGCTACAAACGCGACCATAGCGAACACATCGAACGCCACAACACTTGTGGTGGTGGCCATCCCAACCACCAACGTGGACCCTGCCTTCGACCCCGACCACACCTCCACCAGGAGATATTATGTCGAGGAGAACGAAGACGACGTCCAACTCTTGACTGTCTCCGTTATCCCCGATGCTGGCCGGGATACGGTACTCGCTCCCGCTGTTGACGCGACTGATGCAGACGGCGATAGTACAGCTACACCCTCTACTGATCATACGCTGACCTACTCCGTTGAAGGTCCAGACGCCAAGTACTTCAAGATAATCGGCAGCCTGGATGACCCGGATGGGACACAGGGCCAGCTAAGGACCAAGGTGAAGCTGGACTTCGAGGACCCGGACAGGGGCAGCTACCCGGCCCGAGTCACCTACAATATCATGGTCAGGGCTACCGACCCCTTCGGCGCGTCTGCCGAAGTCCCGGTAACCGTTATCGTCATCGACGTAGCGGAAGACCCTGAGATTGCGGACCCCCCCAGTGGATCCCCGGTGTCCGTCATGGTCCACGACGAAGAGGTCAAAGCCCCCATGGCCGTAGTCTTTGACGAAAATGGCACCGGGACCGTGGCCGATTTCAGCGCCAAGGACCCGGACGGAGATTCGATTGCCTGGAGTGTTGTGGCCACCACTCACCCCGACTCGGCTGAAACCGATTTCGACACTACCCTCCTCGACGCAACCAGCGTTGACAGTGACCTGTTCGAGATCAACTCCCTCACCGGCGTTCTCACCTTCAAGTCCCCGCCCAACTACGAGGATAAGAAGGACACCGTCGACACAGCGACAGGGAGTTCCACCGCTACGGACAACATCTACCAGGTGACAATCAGGGCCAGGTCCCTGGATACAGTCGGTGGTTCATCCGACGATGAGAGGGACGACAACGATACCTATAGACTCAAGGTGAAGGTTCTCAACGTCCCGGAAAACCCGGTGTTCAGGATCAGCTCCAGCGCCCGGTCCAGGGAAGAAGACCACGGTGATGAAGGCGCTGTCACCAGGGGCCCCAACCGGCCCATCGGCGACGCCCCGGTGACCGCCACCGACCCGGACAATACCGACGCTGACGCCGACACCCTGACCTACACCCTCGAGGGCACTGACGCGGCCTCCTTCAGCATCGTCCCGGCCACCGGCCAGCTGTTGACCAAGGACGCGCTGGACTACGAGACCAAGAGCAGCTACAGCGTAGTTGTCAAAGCCTCCGACGCCACCGAGATGGACCCGGCCAAGCGCGATGACACCATCGACATCGGCATCGAGGTCTTGGACGTGCTCGAGATCAGGCCCGTCGGCTTGAGCGTAGAGGGTCAACCCGATGTCTCCTACACCGAGAACGACACGGCCGCCGTGGCCGAATACACCGCTGTGGGAGACACCGCCGACAATGTCACCTGGAACCCCATCAAGGGCGACGATGCGGCCTACTTCATGCTGGAGGGTCCCGAACCCGGCAGCAGCAGCGTTATGCTCAAGTTCAGGGAGTCGCCCAACTTCGAGATGCCGCGCGGGATGGCCATGTCCGGCAGCAACACCAACACCTATAACATCACCATCGAGATTCTGCATACCACCACCAACACCACGGCCAGCCTGCCGGTGGTGGTGACCGTACAGGACGCGACGGAACTGGGGACGCTGACAGGCATGGGCAGCGTGTCCTACATGGAGAACGACACGGTTGCCGTGGGCACCTACATGGTGGACGGCCCGATGGCGGCTGACGCCATGTGGTCCCTCGAAGGGGACGATATGGACCTCTTCATGCTCGACACCGATACCGGCGGCAGCGTCATGCTCATGTTCAGTGAGCCGCCCAACTTCGAGATGCCCATGGGCGGGGCGGCCGGCGACTCGAACACCTACATGGTGACGGTGATGGCCGCGGTCGGCGGCGAAATGACCATGCAGGACGTGACCGTCATGGTCACCGACACGGATGACCCCGGTATGGTGACCATCACGCCGATGCCGGAGGTCCTGACGCCCGGCATGGAGCTGACCGCCGCCCTGAGTGACGACGACGGCAGAGTGCAGGATGTCACCTGGCAGTGGTCCAAGTCCATGGACATGTCCAGTTGGATGGATATCAGCGGGGCAACGTCCATGAGCTACACGCCGGTGGACGCCGACCACGGCTACTACCTGCGGGCCACGGCGACGTACACCGACGCCTACGGCTCCCCCAAGACGGCGATGGACACGACGGCAAGTAAGGTGGACGCCAACCAGGCCCCGATGTTCGCGGCGGAAACGGCCACCCGGATGGTCGCGGAGAACTCGGCGGCAGGGACCAACGTGGGAGCGCCGGTAACGGCCACCGACGCCGACAACGACACGCTGGTCTACACCCTGGGCGGGACCGACGCCGGGTACTTCAGCATCGGCAGCAGCACGGGCCAGATAATGGTCGGCGCGGGCGCGATGCTGGACTACGAGACCAGGACCGAATACATGGTCACGGTCACGGCCACCGACCCGGACGGCGCAAGCGACACCATCATGGTGACAATCATGGTGACTGACGTGGACGAGCCGGGGCCAGACCCCTTGATCGCCAGGTACGACGCCAACGGCAACGGGATGATCGACAAGGCAGAGGTCATAGCGGCCATCAACGATTACCTCTTCGATGGCACCCTGACCAAGGCCGAGGTGATCAGGCTCATAAACCTCTACCTCTTCGGCTAAGCCCAGGAGTCGCAGGAGGAGACCGGAGGCCCCGGCCGGGACACCCGAAAGGGTGGGACCGGCCGGGGCCTTGCTATTTGCGGGATAACCGGCCGCGGCCTTACTATTCTGCGGGATGACCATTCTGCGGGATGAGGAAAGAGAGTTGGACAAGTGTTGAGCGCGCGAGTCCGGCTGACCGGCCTGGCGATTGGCCTGATTCTTGGTCTGGCCGTCCTTGCCCTTTCTTGCGCCGGGCAGGACGCGGCCGCGCCGCAGGATGCGGTTGAGGGGGAACGTTCCCAGGCGGAGGACGCGGCTTCGTCCAGGACGCCGGCCGGGGAGACCTTCACGCTGCAACTGCTCCACGCCTCGGACATGGACGGCGCAACGGGCGCGCTGGGCAACGTGGAGAGCTTCTCCGCGCTCCTGGACGGCTTCCGGGAGCAGTTCCCCGGCAACACCCTGGTGGTCAGCTCGGGAGACAACTACATCCCCGGGCCGCGCTACTTTGCCGCCGGTGACCCCGCCGCCGCCCCGGCGCTGGGGGTGCCCGGCAACGGGCGCGGGGACATCGCCCTCCTCAACGCCATGGGGTTCCAGGCGTCGGCCCTGGGCAACCACGAGCTGGATCGGGGCACGGCAGCGTTTGCGGACGCCATCGGCTCCGAGGCCGGGGACGGCGGGGTCTACCCCGGCGCCGGGTTTCCCTACCTGTCCAGCAACCTCGTGTTCAACACCGATGAGCGTCTGGCGGGCCTCGTTGCCCGCGACGGTCAGGACGTCCTGGCGGCCGGGCCAAGGCTCGCCAAAAGCGCGGTCGTCACCGTCGGCGGCGAGCGGGTCGGGATCGTCGGCGCGACCACCCCGTCGTTGCGGAGCATCACCGCCGCTGGGGGCATAACCGTTCTGCCGCCCGCCAACTCCGGCGTGGACGCGCTTGCCGGCATTATCCAGCAGGAAGTGGACCTTCTGGTTGGACAGGGCATCAACAAGATCGTGCTGCTGGCCCACATGCAGCGGCTGGACATCGAAAAGGCTCTGGCCTCCATGCTGACCGGCGTGGACATAATCGTGGCCGGAGGGTCGAATACAGTCATGGCCGACGAGACCGACCGGCTGTGGCCCGGCGACCAGGCCGCGGGCCGCTACCCGCTCATCTTCGAGTCTCCCCCGGGGGGAGGGCGGGCGGGTTCGGACGGCGGGCGGGCGGGTTCGGACCAGGCACGGCCGGTGCTACTGGTCAACACCGGCCCCGACTACCGCTACCTGGGCCGGCTGCTGGTCGAGTTCGACGAGGACGGGACAGTGCTCCTGGAGTCCATCGACCCGGAGGCAAGCGGGGTCTACGCCACGGACCGCGTGGAGGGCCAGGGATTCGCCGGTCGGCCCATTAAACAAGTCTCCCGGATCGTGGCGTCACTGCGGAGCGTGCTCCGGGAACGGGACGGGAACATCATCGGGAAGACCGGCGTCTACCTGTCCGGCGACCGGGGGGACGTGCGCACCCAGGAGACCAACCTGGGCAACCTGACCGCCGCCGCCAACCTCTGGGCCGCCCGGCAGGTTGACCCGGAGGCCGCCGTGTCCCTGAAAAACGGCGGCGGCATCCGCAGTCCCATCGGCATGATCGTCCAGCCGCCGGGGACCACCGACCCCTCGGAGGTGCTGTACCTGCCGCCCCAGGCCAGCCGCGATACCGGCAAGAAAACGGGCGATATCTCCCGGTTCGACATCGAGGGCGCCCTGCGCTTCAACAACGGCCTGGTGATCATTCCGCTGACCGCCCGGCAGCTCGTGGCCGTCGTCGAGCATTCCATCGGGTTCGATGGCGTCGGGCAGGCAACGGCCGGCCGGTTCCCCCAGGTCGCCGGGATGCGGTTCAGCTTCAACCCCTCCGCGCCCCCGGGGAAGCGAGTCAGGTCCCTGGCGATTGTGGACGGCAACGGAGCAACGACCGGCCGCGTGACCGGCCAGGTGATAGACCGGGTGATGGACCCGGCGGCCGGCCGGGTGATAGACGGTGTGACCGACCGCGTGACGGACCGGGTGACCGGCCGTGTGGCTGGCCGCGTGACGGACGGTGTGACCGACCGCGTGGCTGGCCGCGTGACGGACGGTGTGACCGGCCGTGTGGCTGGCCGGGAGACCGGCCGGGAGACCGGCCGTGTGATGGACCCGGTGACCGGCCGCGTGACCGGTCGCGTGATGGACCCGGTGACCGGCCGCGTGATGGACCTGGTGACCGACCGCGTGACAGACGGTGTGACCGACCGCGTGGCCGACCGCGTGACCGACCGGGTGACCGGCCGTGTGGCTGGCCGCGTGACGGACCGCGTGACCGGCCGTGTGGCTGGTCGGGTGATGGACCCCGTGACCGGCCGGGTAATAGACCGGGTGATGGAACAGGGCGCGCTGGTGGGCGACCCCGAACGGATAATCAAGCTGGTCACCCTGGACTTTCTCGCCAACGGCGGCGACGGCTTTCCCTTCCCCCTCCCCGCCAGGGGCCGGGTGGACCTGCGGGGCGAGGCCGGCCAGCTCAACGCCCCCGACCCCGGCTTTCCCGACACCAACGGCAACGGCGTCATCGACGCCCCGGCCCTCTCCGGCCCCGGCCTTGCGGACTTCGCCCCGCCCGGCACCGAGCAGGACGCCCTGGCCGAATACCTGCGCCATTTCCACTCCGAGACCCCCTTCAACCAGCCCGAGACGCCACCCCTGCAGGACCGCCGGATACAAAACCTCGGCCTTCCCGGCAAAGCCGACACAGTCTTCAAGTAACCCCGCAGGAACACGGCCGGAACACGGCCGGAACAGCCCCCATCACCGCGGGCCGGACGGCGCTTGCGACCTGGCGGAAAGGTCCCGGCCCATCCCACCGCCCACGATGCGCCCGCAGGGCCAGCAAACCGGAGATGCGGTAAAATACCCGACAAGGAATCCCGCCCATTCCACCCGTCCGCAGACCAGGCAACCCATACGCCAGTACCCACGACGCCGGGAACCGGCGGCCCAGTGGCCAGTCACTAACCACTAACCACTAGCGACCGGCCACCGGCCACCGGAAAGGAGCGCAGCCCATGTCCCAGACCCCCCTGTACCACCACAACGTCACCTACGCCCGGGGCGAGGACGACGAGCCATGTTCCGACCAGACCTGTTCGGAACCCGCCGAGTACGAGTGCGCCGACTGCGGGGAACTCGCCTGCAACCAACACCTGCAGGAACTCACCCAGGGCTTTTGCCCCCCCGGAAGCACGGGCCGAAGATAGCGGCCGGCGAAAAGCGCTCCCCAGCCATTGGCGGCCAGGCCATCAAATGAGTTACAATCGAATAGGTAGCAATAAACGCGCGACCCCCAGCAGCGCGTCCCCACCCACCCGCGAGCCGGTGTAGCTCAGTGGCAGAGCAGCGGTTTCGTAAACCGCAGGTCAAGGGTTCGAATCCCCTCACCGGCTCCAGAGACCTCCCCCTCGGCCCCGAAGCCATCGAAATTGCCCGCCATGTATCGCTCTTTGCATCATAACTTCCCCCCGAACAGACCGCCGCCTGACCCATACCCCAACCCGTGATGGTCCTGGCGTATGTGCCATGCACTCTGTACCTGCCCAGGTCCCGGCGTTCATCCCGCAACCCCTGAAACAGTTACCCGGCCTCCGCGGAATTGGACGCAGCTACAGCCTATTGTGTATAATGCCCTGAATCGGACACTGGCGTCAGATACTGAGAGCCTCCGGAACAGGCGGCCGAGACTTCCCGCCCGCCAGGGGACCAGCCCCAGGCAGCCCGGAAAGCCCAACTTTCGTCAGATTCGCAATATCTCCCATCCCAGACTCGCCGCCACTACGCACACTATGGAAACCTTCCACCTCTGGACCATTGGCTGCCAGATGAACAAGGCCGACTCCGAGCGGTTGGGGTCGGCGCTGGAGCAACTCGGCCTCCGCCAGGTGGACCGCGCCGCCGATGCCGACGTCGTGGTGCTCAATTCCTGCGTCGTCCGCCAGAACGCGGAGGACAAGGTGGCGGTCAACCTGAACAACATGGCCCCGCTGAAGAAGCGGCGGGAGGACCGGGTTGTAGCCCTCATGGGCTGCATGGTGGGCCCCAAGTCCGATGAACTGGAGCGGCGGTTCCCCTTTGTAGACCTGTTCATGCGCCCCCAGGACTACGGCCCCCTGCTCGACCTCGTGGGAGAGCGGCTGGGCCTGGACTGGGAGGGCTGCGTCGGCTCGCTCGCGCCGTCACAACCGGACGTAACCTGCTATGTGCCTATCATCCACGGCTGCGACCTCATGTGTACCTTCTGCATCATCCCCTACCGGCGGGGACGCCAGGTGAGCCGTCCCTTAAAGGAGGTCGTCCGGGAGGTTGAACTGCTGTCCGCGCGGGGCGTCAGGGAAGTGACCGTCTTGGGGCAGACCGTGGACGCCTACGGCTACGACCTGGAAGAGAAGACCGACCTGGCCGAACTCCTGACCGAGATCAACGAAGTCTCCGGCTTGCACCGGGTCCGGTTCCTGACCTCGCATCCTTCATTTATGAGCGACCGGCTGATCGAGGCCGTGGCCGGCCTGCCCAAAGTCTGCGAGCACGTAAACCTGCCGGTGCAGTCAGGCGACGACGAGGTATTGGCCCGGATGCGCAGGCCGTACACGCGCTCCGACTACACGGACCTAGTTGGACGCATCCGGGAAACCGTGCCCGGTGTGTCGATGAGCACCGATCTCATAGTGGGGTTTCCCGGCGAGACGGGGCGGCAATTCCAGAACTCGGTGGACCTGATATCCGAGTTGCGATTCGACAAGGTCCACTGCGCGGCATACTCCACCCGGCCCGGTACCATCGCGGCGCGGTCGATGGAGGATGACGTACCGCACGAGGAGAAGCTGCGGCGCCGGGAGGAGATTGACCGGCTCCAGGAGAGCATTCTCAAAGAGACCAACTCGGCCATGATCGGGCAGGATGTGGAAGTGCTGGTGGAGGACCGCCGCAAGGGCAAGTGGCGGGGCAGGACCCGATCAGATAAACTGGTGTTCTTCACTGAGAATACGGAGAACACCGGGAACACTGAGAACATGGACCCAGCACCGGGAGCTGGCCGGCACGTCCGCGGAGGACCCGGCTCCCAGGATGCCCCCCGCGACCTCCGAGGCGAACTTGTCACGGTCGGCATCACCGCCGCCGGCCCCTGGTCCTTGCAGGGAGAATTGGCGGAGAGCCGGCCGAATCTGGCTGGTTGAGGGTACATGAATATGGCCACCAGGACCCGTCCGGCAACCATCCCCATCACCGAAATCGAGCACGCGGCATTCTGCAAGACCGAGGACGAATTGCCCGCCAAGTCCCTTGCCGAGGAACTGGCGGTCAACGTCCGCTGGCAGAACATCTCTCCCGAATACCTGCACCTGACCCCGGAAGAGCTGGACGAGCGGATACATGACGCCCGCCGCCAACTCGGGACCTCAGTTACCGTGCTGGGGCACCACTACCAGCGGGAAGAAGTCATCAAGTACGCCGACTTCCAGGGCGATTCCTTCCTGCTTTCCCAGGAAGCCGCCAACCTTCCCGACGCCGAATACATCCTCTTCTGCGGCGTCCACTTCATGGCCGAGACCGCGTGCATTCTCTGTGCGCCGCACCAGAGGGTCATCCTCCCCAACATCACGGCCGGCTGCTCGATGGCCGACATGGCCCCGATGGAAGACGTGGAGGACGGATGGCAGGACCTCCAGGACATACTGGGAGACCACGGCGGGATCGTGCCCGTGACCTACATGAACTCCATCGCCGGCATCAAGGCGCTGTGCGGGCGCAACGGCGGCGCGGTCTGCACCTCTTCCAACGCCACCGCGGTGCTGGAGTGGGGTTTCCAGCAGGGCGAGCGCATCCTGTTCCTGCCGGACCAGCACCTGGGGCGCAACACGGCTCTGAAGCTGGGCATCCCCCTGGACAAGATGGTGGTCTGGAACCCGTTCAAGCGCCTGGGAGGGAACACGCCGGAGCAGTTGCGCGACGCCAAGATGGTGCTATGGCAGGGCCATTGCTCGGTCCATACCCGGTTCACGGTAAAGCAGATCCAGGCGGCGCGGGAGCGGTTTCCCGACGTGAACGTACTGGTCCATCCCGAATGCACAATGGAGACGGTGCAGGCGGCGGACATGAACGGCTCCACCGAGTTCATCCGCAAGACCATCAACGAGGCCCCTGCCGGCAGCAAGTGGGCCGTGGGCACCGAGATAAGCCTGGTAAACCGGCTCGCGCTCCACAACCCGGACAAGACGGTCTTCTGCCTCGACCCGGTCATCTGCCCCTGCTCCACCATGTACCGCATTCACCCCGCCTACGTCCTCTGGGTCCTGGAGGGCCTGCTGGACGGACATGTGATCAACCAGATCACCGTGCCGGAGCAGGTCCAGCGTGAGGCCCAGGTGGCCCTGGACCGGATGCTGGCCCTGCGGTAAGAGACATTCGCCGCGGCGAACTCGTAGAATCGTTGTCACCGGGAGCGAAACATGACGACGACAAAGCGGGAACTCCTTACCGCCGATGACCTGCTCCGTCTTCATAGTCAGGGGGTCAAGGGCGAGTTAATTCTGGGTATCCTGGCTGAGACCGTGTCCGTTGGCGGAGAACACGCTGAGATTGCCATGGCCATAGGCGCCGAATTGCGGGCCCATGTCCGACCCAGACGGCTGGGCCGCGTGTTTGGGACGGATGCGGGCGTCTTGCTGCAAAACGGCCCGGACGTAGTCCGCGAGCCGGACGTGGCGTTCATCTCGGCGGAAAAACTGCTCCTGGACACTCGAAACCCCGGCTATTACAGGGTCCCTCCCGACCTGGTGGCGGAAATCGCCTCCTTTCCGACACCGCGCGGGAAGTTTACGACAAGGCCCGCATGTGGCTCAGCCACGGCGTGACCCTGGTATGGGCGGTTTTTCCAGACACCAGGACCATCGACGTCCATATATTGGGTTCTCCGGTCCGCACTCTCACCGAAGATGACGCCCTGGACGGCGGCGCGGCGCTGCCCGGCTTCACCCTGCCGGTGCGGGAAGTCTTTGTTTAGCAGTTTTCGAGCACATGAAGGTTATGCTGGATGGGGTAATCGCCATCTCAGAGGAGATGGCCGACCGTTACGGGCTGATTCCCGGGGTCGAGATTGACATGGTCCCGACCGGGAAGGGGTTGCTGGTCCAAAGAAGCGAGCGCCTTCCGGGCGAACCCGTTAAATGCTCCTACGCCATCCCCAGGGGCGGCATCATCGGTCCCCTGAGAGGCCACGATCCCTACGTCCGGGGAACCACCGACCCGGACGACCAGGAAGAAGACGCCCTGCGGATGCTGGTGCATGGACAAGCCGCCATTCCGGCAGAATTGCTCGACGACCGCTACGGCCTGGTCTGCGGTGACGAACTGGAGTGCAGACCAATGGAGGATGGCCTGCTCGTCCGGAAAAGCGAGGACCAGCCGGACAATCCCATCGACCGGGCAATTGGCATTATCCCCCGGGACGGGATTATCGACCAATTGGGCGGCATCGACGGTTACATCAGCGCGATTCGCGGCGGTGGACCTCGCGGCCTCCAGTGATTACCGCGGTCGATACGAACGTCCTGGCAGACCTGTTCTTCAGCAATCAACAGTTCATGGCCCAATCGAGAGCCTGGATCGAAGAATACCAGGCCCGCGGCGGTGTTGTTATTTGCTACGTAGTCTACGCGGAGCTTGCCGCGTTTTTTGGCAACCGGGTCAGTCTCGAAGGCCAGTTAGAAAACATTATCCCCATAGGACATCCTCATAACACCTATATCCTCATTCCACTTGCGCGCCAATCGACAGAACGAAAAGCGCCAGTACCAGGAGGCCCCATTGCTAAGTCCACTCCCCCCCAGCGTGTACGACCTGATCGACGCAGCATTGACCGAAGACCAGGCGTTCAGCGACCCCACCACCGATGCCCTGGTGCCGCCCGAGGTGCAGGCGGAGGGCATCATCCGGGCCAAGGCCCAGGGAGTCCTGGCGGGCATCGACGTGGCCCTTGCCGTGTTCCAGCGGGTTGACCCCTCCCTGGAGATACAGGGGCTGCTGGCCGACGGCGCCGTGCTGTCGCCGGGGAACGACATCGCCCGGGTCCACGGCTTCGCGGGCAGCATCCTGCGGGCCGAGCGCACCGCATTGAACTTCCTCCAGCGCATGAGCGGCATCGCCAGCGACACCAACCGGTACGTCCGCGCCATTGAGGGCAGCCGCTCGCGCATCGTCGATACCCGCAAGACCGCGCCGGGCCACCGCTACCTGGACAAGTACGCGGTGCGCATGGGCGGCGGCTACAACCACCGCTACAACCTGGCCGACGGCATCCTCATCAAGGACAACCACATCGAGGCCCTGCGCTCCAGGGAAATGGGCCTGCGGGAGGTCATCGAGCTTGCCCTCTCCCGCGCTTCCCACACCATCAAGGTGGAGGTGGAAGTGGAATCCCTGGAAGCGGCGCAGACGGCCGCCGAGGCGGGGGCGCATATCATCATGCTGGACAACATGCCCCCGGACATGATGAAGCAGGCGATGGACATCATCGCGGGCCGGGCAGTGGTCGAGGCGTCGGGGGGCATTACCCTGGACACGGTCCGGGAGGTGGCCGAAACTGGCGTGGACTTGATCTCCATCGGCAGCCTCACCCACTCGGTGACCGCCCTGGACATCAGCCTCGACCTGGAGTTCAGCTAGTCCGGCGAGCGACAGTCCAAGCTTATACCAAGCCTATATCAAGACAGGACTTTCACAGGAGGATGAAACGAAATGGCGCGATTGCCCAACCTTGAACGCGACCAGCTCAAGCCCGAGGACCAGCAGTATTACGACCAGATCGCGGACAGCCGCGGCAGCGTCCGGGGCCCATACGGCGTGCTGCTGCACAGCCCCAACCTAGCGGCCAGGGTGGCCCATACCGGCACCTACGTCCGGTTTGAGTCCGACATGCCCAACTCCCTGAAAGAGGTGGTAATCTGCGCCACGGCCAGGGAGATCGAGTCCCAGTACGAGTACGTCGCCCACGCACGGCTGGCGCGGGCCGAAGGCGTCTCCGACGCAACGCTGGACGCCATCGCCAACGGCGCCGCTCCGGCAGGGCTTTCCGGCGACGAGGAAATCCTGGTCAAGTACGTCCACGAGCTGCTGCGCAACCATAAAATCAGCGACTCGACATACCAGGCCGTGCTGGACCGGTGGGGGGTGCAGGGCACTGTGGACGTGACCGGGCTTATCGGCCACTACCTGCTGGTCGGCCAGTTCCTCACGGCCTTTCAGGTAGACGTGGACCCAGAAGAAGCGGCCAAGCTGCCGTTCTAACCGCCCCATCCAGCGTTGCCCAATACGATGAGGTGAGCAAATTGGCTGCTGCCGAAGGACTGCTATACGCCCTGGAACGCAACTGGGATATGGTCGATGCCGCCCTGGCAGATCTGGATGAGGCCGCACTGGCCCGCATTCCGGCCGACCAGTGCAACCCGGCCGCCTGGATCCTGTGGCACATGGACCGGGTGGTGGACACCTTCATCCACACCCGGCTGAGGTCGTCTCCGCAACTCTGGATAACCGGGGGCTGGCACGAGAAGCACGGTATGCCCGCCGACCCCGAGGACCGGGGCGTGGGCTGGACCGCGGAGCAGGTGGCAAGCTGGACTCCGCCGCCCAGGGATGTGCAATTGGGATACTACGAGGCGATCAAGAACGCGGCGAGAGAGTACATGTCCTCGCTCTCCCCTGCCGACATGGCGCGGACCCAGGTAATCCCGCCGGTGCCGGAGCCCCGTTCCGTGGAACAGGGTCTTGGGCAGATGACCTGGGACAACATCGCCCACGGCGGGCAGATCGCGTACCTGCGGGGCCTGTACCTGGGGATGGGCTGGCACCGGTAGGGCGGGCCGGCGGCCCACGCGGCCGGCAATCCCCGGGCCGGAAGCATCCCCTTGAGAGGTGACCAATGACTACCCCGGATGAACGACTCACGCGCCTGGAGGCCGAGCGCCAACACCTGGCCACCAAGGAGGACATAACCCGGCTGGAAGGGGCCACCAAGGAGAACATGGCCCGGCTGGAAGGGACCATGAGAGAAGAAGTGGCCCGGCTGGAAGGGACCACCAAAGAAGAGATAGCCCGGCTGGCAGGGACCACCAGGGAGGACATAGTCCGGCTGGAAGGGATAATCAGGGAATCCGCCGCCCAGACCCACGCCGCCATTTCTCAATTGGAAGCCCGGCAAATCAGGTGGTTGATCGGTCTGATGGCCGGGTCTATTGCCGCGGCCACCGCCATCGCGGTCTTCATCCAAAGACTGACCGGCGGGTAGCCCACTGGCAGCCATTATCCCCGCCTGGGCAAATGGCGGTCGGCGCTGTCCAGCATCAGGGTGACCGGGCCGTCGTTCTCGAGGCGGACGCTCATGTGTTCCTGGAACACCCCCGCGCCCACACTGAGGCCGGTCTGACGGAACAGATCCACCGCGTGGTCGTAGAGCCGCCGCGCTTCCTCCGGCGGGGCCGCCCGGGTGAAATCGGGACGCCGCCCGCGCCGGGTGTCCGCGTACAGGGTGAACTGGCTTACCAGGAGAAGCTCCGCCCCCACGTCAAGGGCGGAGCGGTCGAACCGGTCCTGTTCGTCGGGAAAGATGCGGAGGTTGGCGATTTTTTCCACCAGGTAGGCCGCATCGGACTCATCATCGCCCCGGCCAACTCCCAGGAAGACGACCAGGCCCGTGCCGGTGCTGCCGGTCTCCTCCCGGTCCACCAGCACCGAGGACTGCGACACTCTCTGGACAAGGGCCCTCATAAAGTGCGAGGCGCCGGGTGCGGGGCGCGGCGTCCCGTTGCCGGAGGGCTTGCGCCCGCCGCGGTCCCGGGCTAGGCGGCGCTGCTTGCCGCAGCGGTGGAGTCCGAGGTCGAGGAAGAACCGGAGGATGTCTCCCTGGCGGGTTCCCCGGAATCCGTCTTGGTAGTGGAATCGCCGGACTCCGCGGCCTTGGACTTGCTATCGGAGTCCTGCTTGCTGCCGTTCTCCTTGTTGCCGTTCTCGATGGGAGGCTTGGGACGCCCGTAATCGGTGGTGTAGAAGCCGGAACCCTTGTAGATCACCGGCACCGCGTGGTAGAGCCGCTGGCCGGCTCCCTGGCACTCGGGGCAGGCCCCCTTGCCGGCTTCCTTGAAGCTCTGGACCAACTCAAAAGTGTTGCCGCATACCGTACAGCGATAGTCGTAACGTGGCACTGATACACTCCTGGGGATAAGGCCTGGGTTGGAGGCGCATGAAGGCGGCCCCCAGTCTATATCGTCTTAAATCTACCAGCAGAGGTCAATACTGTCAATCCGGCGGTAACTGTTGGGTGTGACTAGAAGGGGTTGGAATCAGTTCCAAAAGGCTTCCCAGCGATTGTTGGCTCGCAGGGACCGCAAGGCCAGCATAGGGTTCACCGTCTCCTCATTCCACCATGTGC
>DAOUJS010000079.1:0-37911 GCA_034422355.1 Dehalococcoidia bacterium
AGCAGGGCGCGGACGATTTGCGGGGCTTCCAGACAGCTGTCCTCGTCAATGCACTGCTGGACGTACCGGTTCAGGTTCATGTAGGTCTGCAAGCGGTGGCCTTCGCGGGCGACGCGCAGGACCACCTGGTGGGGCTGGGGGAGGGGTTCCTTCTCGGCGGTGGCGACGGTCCAGTCTTCGGCTATTTTCTCGGCGATTTGGCGGAGGCGGAAGACGGCCAGTTCCCGGGCGAACCTGCGTTGCATTTGACGGAGTTGGTTGCGTATCTGGGAAAGGGTCATGGGTTTTTCTCCTTTTCTTTCTTATCCACGAATCGACATCCGCCTCAGGCGGACCGCGGCGGACAAATGGGGTCACCCCCATCCCAACCTCCCCCGTCAAGAGGGAAGGGACATCCTGAAAAAAATCTTATACACCCTGCATTTCCGGTTATTTTCGGGCATTTTCGTGGTGTTTGGCTTGGGAGAACTGGCGCCTGCGGCTTCGCCGGGCGCCGGGGTGTCGTCCGACAGGCCACTCACCATTTACTGTAGAGATGGGTCATCCAGGCTGGCAAGGGGGAGGGGCGGGAATTAAGAATTAAGAATTAGGAATTACGAATTGGGGGGTTGGGGGGTTGGGGGGTGTCCGCGGAGGGCAAGGGGGTGGTTAGCCATGAGTGAGGACGAGTTTGCGGGAATGGGGTGGTTATATGGCGAATTGGACGTTCTTGGGGCGGGGTTTGCCGCCGTGGACGGAGGGTTCGTTGCACCATTTGGCGGCAAGGCGACGGACGCCCTCATAGACGGAGTCGTCGAAGCCGAGGAGGTCGCAGATGACACGGCGGTCGAGGAGGGCGCGGTTGGGGTCGGCGCACTAATAGGGCCCCAGAAACCTTTCGCCATCGAAATGTATCAGGTGGCTGGGGGAATCAGCACACCACACCTCAGTTTCCCAAGAAATATCAGTCAAGTATCGAGCCATCGTGCCGCGATCCGAGAAAGCAGTAACATAAACCAAGCCTGGTCTGGCGTCCGCGAACAAGGCGGCCAACTCTCCCAAGCGTTTTGGATCCACAGGTCCGTGGCTGGTTACGGCTTCAACCAACAATAGCCATTCCGGTTCGGGAAGATACAAGACCACATCCGGCATTTTCCCGTGCTCATCAACTGTTACACCCAAGTCAGCAAGACGTTCTGCGAGGAAGTACCCTATTTTGTCTCCGGTGTCCCCTACGTAAATGAGTTCCGAACCGGGCGCAAAGCGAGGACCGAACTCGGTTAGTACCTGCTGAATCAGGCGGCTATGGTCGCCAGGAGTAAGGCTAATCTCGGTGTCTTCGGCAACCTGGACAGGAATCATTTCCATTTCACGATGCTGAGCCCACAAATCAGCCAGTGCTACATGACTTGCGAGATATTTTTCTAGGGCCTCTTCCCAATCGTCGGTTCCAAAAGCCAGCATGGTATTTTGGGCTTCCTGGCTTACCTGATAGCAGAAAGATGGACTGTTAACTGGTCGGCTAGGATCGTCGGGGTTTGCGACAGCCAATCCAGCTTCTACAAACTGATGCATTGTGAATCGGCGAAACGTCTCACGGGTATTTGGAGCGTATTCCTTGCCGTAGTTCTCTTGGCAAAACTGCATGATAGGAGTGATTCCGATCAGGGGCCTGTTGAGGTTGGCCCAGGAGCCTGACGGCTTGAGGTCTATAAGTGCCAACAAAGTTAAAGCTGATCTCTCGTTTTGCTGAGCCCTAGGCAAACCGAAAGCGTGGAGCACTTCCAATGCTTCATCGATCTTAGATTGACTTTGATTCTCCGTCACCCTTCCGGGCATATAGCAAGCTCCGCATCAATGATGGCGTCTACCTCGTGTTGCGAAAGGGCTTTTCCTAGGTAGGTCTCGCCAATTCTTTCTAGCACAATCCGATCAGGGTAACGTAACGACCTCAAGTCTGCGGCGTTGACCTGTGTGTGCCCGCTGAATTGCCTGAAATAGCGGTCCACGAATGTGCTGTTCAAGTAAATATTTAGACCCGTCGCTAGAATTTGAGAGAAGCCTTCCCTGTTAACGTGATAGACATTCAGGTGATTCTCAAAACCGATTAGCTGGCCTGGCAGATCTGAATTATACAAGCTTGCAACGATTCGGCGGTTCTCTTCCTTTGCACTAAAACGCCTGGTAACAACATATGATCCCTTATTTGCCCACAAGTGTTTTCGGCTGCGTTCAGTAACCATTATGGAGTTTGCCTTCTTGGTATCTTTGGGCCACTTCAATTGATTATCTTGAAAATTAACCGGATGAAGCAGGGGCACTGCTTTGTCATCAGGCTTGGACAAGAGAAGTTCCTTGGCACGAAAATCTACGACCGGACCGGTAGAAACTTCCAATCCAATATCGGCCAGGGTGTTAGTAAGCTGTTCCATTGCTTCAGCAATGCGCTGGTCTTCCTTGTGGGCCAAGATATGAACTACCCTGTCTGTATCGGCGGGGTGAATAACAGAAGAATAATTGACCAAGTTTCGCGCTAGTCCGTACCTCTCTACGGGTTTATTGACGAGAGTGGAATCTTCAAGGGCGCCAACGCTCATGGAGACCTGAATCTTACCGGGTTCAACTCCCTTTACTGCGTGAATAATAATATTCTCTTGCAGGACCCTATCTGCCTTGAAAACTGAATCCCGCTTCTCGAAAACGTGAACGTATTTAAGGGTCATCATGGAGAAGAAGCGCTTTCTGAAAGGTTTGAAGTATGGGCCGTTGCAAAATGAGCGAGGAACTATAGCTACCATTTCCCCGCCTGGACGTAGTTGTTGTGCAGCAAGATACATGAAGCCAGTGTACAAATTTGAGGTTTCCAGTCCAGCACTACGAAGAGCGGACCGATGTTCCGACCCAGATCGAATCTTCTTGTAGGGCGGGTTCATTATCACGTGGGTAAACTGTTCGACGTCGTGAAGAGAATCATTGAGGAAACTGGTTTGAAGACCATTTGATTGATCCAGCACGTAGTCAGCCAATCGCAGGCTTATCTCCGCGCGAACATTAGCTGCTTCCAATATCCGTACTGACTCATCCAAGGTATTGTTCAAAGTGCTCGATAATTCAGGCGATAATTCATAGCACACCAACGAAACTGATGAGGTTTCACTCGAAAAATGTCGAAGGCGCTCAACAAGAACTGCTGTCAAAGTTCCAGTCCCGGCTCCGGGGTCGAGTATTCTCAGGTCCCCGGAGAAACTGTTAAAGAGACTTGCCATGAAACGCCCTGTTGAAACAGGCGTCATATATTGCCCCAGTTGGGAACGCGCAGACGGGTCGAGAGAAGAGAAAGCTGTGAGGCCTAATGCTTCAGCAGTATCGGGTAGGGCCATTGGGGACTCCAAGACGTTGCTAATAGTATGGGGATTCGTTCTTTAGACCTGCTACCAGCGGTTCCTTTGTTTCCTTAAAATTGCCAAAGGATTGTATCAAAACAAGTGTTCGCAATCAACGCTTCTACAGGTACGCAGATGCGTTCCAATTTACCTGGGTTAGTGAATGAATCTGGGGCGGCCCTCATGGCCGCCCCTACGGTTGCGGGGGAAGGGATTTGTTTGCGGGATTGGTGGGGGTTAGCGCAGGGCGAGCATTCGTTCCAGGGCTATGTTGGCGTCGCGGCGGATGTCGTCGGGGACGGTTATCTGGTTGTTGACCTGGCCTTCGGCCAGGGATTCCAGCACCCAGAGCAGGTAGGCGGGGTGGATGCGGTACATGGTGGAGCAGGGGCAGCTGACCGGGTCGAGGCAGAAGACGGTCTTGTCGGGGTTCTGCAGGGCCAGGCGGTTGACCAGGCTGATCTCGGTGCCCACGGCCCACTGGCTGCCGGCGGGGGCCTCGTTGATGGCCTTGCGGATGAACTCGGTGGAGCCGTTCATGTCGGCCACCTGGAGGGTCTCCATGGGGCACTCGGGGTGGACCAGCACGTTGACGTCGGGGTAGCGTTCGCGGGCGGACTTGACCTGGGCCGGGGTGAAACGGGTATGGACGGAGCAATGGCCCTGCCACAGGACCATTTTGGCGCTGCGGAGTTGCTCCGGGGTGTTGCCGCCCAGGCGCTTGAAGGGATTCCAGACCACCATCTCGTCCAGAGGAATGCCCAGCTTCAGGGCGGTGTTGCGGCCCAGGTGCTGGTCGGGCAGGAACAGGACCCGCTCCGCCTCGCCAAAGGCCCACTGGAGCACGGCGGTGGCGTTGGACGACGTGCAGACGGCGCCGTTGTTGCGGCCGCACAGGGCCTTGATTCCGGCGATGGAGTTCATGTAGGTGACGGGGACGATGCCGCCGTGGTCGCCCAGCACGTCCTGCAGGTCGTCCCAGGCATCCTCCACATCGTCCATGGGAGCCATGTCGGCCATGGAGCAACCGGCGGTGATGTTGGGGAGAATGACCTGCTGGTGGGGCGCGCAGAGGATGCATGCCGTTTCAGCCATAAAGTGGACGCCGCAGAAGACGATGTAACTGGCCTCGGGGCGGGACGCGGCCTCCTGGGACAGGAGGAAGGAATCACCCTGGAAATCGGCGTACTTGATAATCTCCTCACGCTGGTAGTGGTGGCCCAGGATGGTTACGTCGGCTCCCAGCTTCCGGCGCACCTGGAAAATGCGTTCATCCAGCTCTTCGGGGGAACAGCGCAGATATTCCGGGGGTATGCGCTGCCACCGGACATTGATGGCGATCTCCTCGGCCAGGGATTTGGCGGGCAGTTCGTCCTCGGGCCGGCAGAAGGCGGCGTGTTCGATTTCGGTCAGGGGTATGGTAGGCGTCCTGGGCTTTGTTGCCATATTTACTCCCTCGGTCAGGGGTGAATTGTTGTCGGGAAGGGACTCACCCGATTATCAGGTGCTTTGCCGCCGGGCCAACTCCGCTTCCAGTTCACGGACGCGGGCCTCGGCGGCAAGGCGGGCTTCGCGTTCGGCTAGGCGCGCTTCGGCTACTTCATCGTGGGTCTCCAAGTATGCCTGGGTAGCGGGATTCCACCAGCGAAGCCTGCCGGATTGCCAACAGATGTCCAGGTTCAGCGCTTCGCTGTGTCCCCAATGGTTGCCGTCGTTGGTGTGAATAATGTCAATGGGTAGGTAAGCATTCCCCAGCAGTCGGTCGCCGGCCAGGGGGGCGTCGTAGAGATTTCCCCCAGAGGGGTCGAACCGCCAGTATTCCGGGATGCCGAAAGCTGCGTAGTCCAGCCGCTTTTGAGTGTAGTCATTGCGAGCGGTAGTGGGAGACGCGATTTCCAGCACGAAGTCCGGGGGCTTGCCAATTTCGTCAATGGAGTAGCCGTTGCGGGCAATGACAGCAGGCTGGTTGATGTTAAATGCGATGATAACGTCGGGTATCCGGGCGTACCTGCTGGGGTGCCAATATACGGGGACTTCAACCAGAACCAGGGTGGAATCGGAACGGCCGAAATGGTAACTCAGCGCGGCCAGGTAACCCTCCTGGTGGAGGTGGATGATGTTCTGCATATCGTCCCTGGGTGGGAAGTCGGGAAAGACTTCCAACCTCTCGTCGTCGGGCGCCTGGCGTGTCAATTTGCTGGTCATGGCGCTCCCCTCCCAGAGCTGGGGCTGCCCTGTAGTGCCCAGGGGCTGGCCTGGCCGATTTCCACGTTTACCAGTTGGCCGGGGCAGATGTTATTGCTGTCGCTGACCTGGTCGCCTGAGTCGTTGATGAAGACCAGCTTGTCGGTGCGGGTGCGGCCCTGCCACTTGCCGCGCTTGCGACCTTCCACCAGCACTTCCATGGTGCGGCCCACTAATTCCGAGTTGGTGTCCCGGAGGATGCTTTCCTGGAGGGTGTCTAACTCCTTCATGCGCCTGTCTTTTGCCTCCGGGGCAATGTCATCCGGCATGGTGCGGTGGGCGATGGTGCCGGGGCGGGTGGAGTAGGCGGCGCAGTGGACCTTATCGAATTTCAGTTCGGAGACCAGGTCCATGGTACGAGCGAATTGCCCTTCCGTTTCGCCGGGGAAGCCGACGATAATGTCGGTGCTCATGGAGACGCCGGGGATCGTGTCGCGAATCCGGCCCACCAGTTCCCGGTACTCATCGCGGGTATAGGGGCGGCGCATGTTGCGTAGGACATCGTCGTCGCCGGCCTGTACCGGCAGGTTGATGTGCTCGCAGACCTTGGGAAGTTCCGCCACCGCATGGATTATGCGGTCGTCCATGTAGGAAGGGTGGGACGTAAGGAAGCGGATGCGATCCAGGTCGTCTATGTCGTTGAGGCGGGAAAGGAGCAGGGACAGGTCCGGCTTTTCGGGCAGGTCGTAGCCGTAGGCGTCCACCGTCTGGCCCAGGACTGTTACCTCGCGTACGCCCCGGTTGACCAGCAACTCCACCTCCCGCACGACCTCGTCCACCGGGCGGCTTACCTGGCGGCCGCGGCGGTAGGGGATGATGCAGAAGGTGCACATCAGGTCGCAGCCGTGGATGATGGGAACGTAGCAGGTGACGTCGGGATGGGACGGGGCCAGGGAGCCAACGCAGCCCTCCCAGTCCAGGCCCTTTCGCTCACCCACCAGTTCGAGCAGGGGCTCGAATTGCTGCGGCTGCATGAAGAGGTCAACGTCGGGGAAGCGCTTTTCCAGTTCATCGGTTTTGGGGCCGACCATGCAGCCCATGAGAGCCAGGACGCGGTCGGGGCGCTTCTTTTTCAGGGGGTTGACCATCCACAGGTTGCCGACCACCTTGTTTTCGGCGCCCTGGCGGACAACGCAGGAGTTGAGGACAATTACGTCGGCGGCTTTGGCGCTGTCCACGGGCTGAAGTCCAAGCTGTTCCAGGGCCGAACCCAACCGTTCTGAGTCGGCCTTGTTCATCTGGCAGCCAATGGTCCAAATGTAGAAAGTGTCCATCAAGTGGCTTCTATCTCTGTTCAATATGCCCGGCACTGTGGGATGCCGGGCTGGAAAGGCCAAAATTCTCGGGCTGCCCACCTGGGGGCTGAGTAGGAAAGGTCGAAGTTAAGGTTGATGCCCCACCTTAATGCGGTTTAATGGCCTGTTAATGCACATTATATACCAATATGGCGCCCCAGCCACGGAACGGGAGAAACGGAATCATAATTTACCTGAAAATTGGTTGCCAGGCAACTTGGCGGCAGATGGGGAAGGGGTGCCGTTGTGATTGGGTGGATGGCTTGCTAGACCCCCACCCGAAAGTGTGATATGGGGGGCCGTCCGGGCCGCACAGCCGTGGGAGATATAGGGGCGTCATCACGATTCGCGCGGTGGGGGTGGTGAGGAAATATCGGGCTGATTCCCCCGTCTGCTTGCCGCGGATTCTATTCTAAGCCGCATTTCCTCTGCCATCATCACATATTCGCGGACAGTTTCGGGGTCTAGTCCCCAGTCTGCCTCGTGGGCTGCTCGATTCCTTGCGATTCGCAGTCTTCTCAGCATCATCGAAGCAGAGTTGTCTACGAGGCCGGTTTCTCTCAAGGAACGCAGAATATCTCTCCTCGGTGTTCTATCCCCACTGGGCGAGACAAGGCGGAGTGCGTCCCGTGCGGTTCGTTCTAGCCTGATCCAGGATTCAAGCACCGCAACCCTGGGGTACTGAGCGATGTCAGATGCAAGCTCTTCGTGTAGCTCCACTTCCTCCGGTTGCACTTCCAGGGTCTCGATTGCCTCCCGCGCCTGTTCAACAGCGTCGGCAAAGGTAGCGGTACCGAGGGGTGTACTTAGGGAAGATAGGTTTCTTATCCGTTCTGCTATTGCTTCTTCAAAGAGAATAACTATGAACAAGACAAGCAGGACGGTCGTCGCGGGCCACGCGTAAGGGGCCAGTGCATTCAGTAATTCGATGAAGGTCTCCATAACTGCATCACGTCCTCTGGAGCAATTCGCGCTTTAGGCACGCGAGCAATACTTGACGGCCAACGCTGCCCTGAGTCAGAATTTTGCGACTGGCCAGAACACACCATGGGTCCCAGCGGCGGTGCTGGTCCTGCTAGCAAAAGGGCTAAATCTCTCAAGCCGCCGTTACCGTGCTGGGCAACTGCGGTCGGCTGGGTTGTCCTTCCAGACCGGGGCTGGCCTGTTCTTTCTGATTTAGGAAAGTAGGGCCGAAAGGGCGATTACACATTCCCGCCTTTTACATAGACAGAAGATAAGGCTTCCGATCCGGTTTCCGGCCTAATAGCCTCATGAACTAGGGGTGTTCGAATTCCAGGCCACCCAACTATCGCATCTGCGAGCAGCCTCAATTGCAGAGGAATAACCGCCACCGCCACCTCTCGACCGTGATTTATGCCATACACTGAATCCCCAAACTCTTCCACTCCTGCGAATCTCTCCGTCCCCATGCTGGCCGAAATCTTTACGGTATGTATGGCCATCGGAATTCCAGCCACATGAGGCCATCTCTTTACGGTCAGTTAGGTCTACATACTCCGATTCAAGAGCATCTTCGACCATACGGTCGTGCTGGAAGCGTTTAAACTCAAGCTTGATACCCCCCAAGACCTCTGCTGGAAGTCCCTCTGGTAATAGCAAATCTTCGACGGTAGTTTCTTTGTTGCAAAGATTACATGATGACTGGAATCGCATGGCTAACTCGCTATGTCCAAACAATTCACACGGGTCCAAGTTAAGAACCAACACTGCACAGTTAGCTGCTGCTTGAGCGTCTTCAAGCATTTTCCACAAACTCGACGTAACCCCAGCTAGTCCGTCTACACTTCGCATCTCCAACCCCTCGAGATAGTGCAGAGACATCAAACGGGCCAAAGATAATGCCTCCCCACCAAGATGGGTATAGGAAGATGCATCAGAGTACAAACGTCGCAGGTCATGTACACCGTAACGTTCCAACACTTTACGCAAAAGTTCGTTACTCATTAAGTTGCCGTCTCGGTCTTTACACTTCCGACGCTCCCTTTGGGCCATGTCTCTACCGCCTTCCCTGACTAGCCCAAAATCGAATGTCCCGCCTTCGTATTCAGCCGATGCCACTATCTCCAATAGAGCATCGCAAACGCTTCGGGTCATATCTCCAGCGGAAATAAAAAGATTGCCCTTCATCAATTGGCAAAAGGACAGCAAACACTGAGAAATTCGAACCCCCAAAATTCCCCCATGGAAACTGACTTCGCGGACGATTTTAGACCGCTCCTGACACTCGAAGGCCAGTCTCTCAATATCGGAAAGAATTTCAAGCTGTGTCTCATCAAATCGGTATTCATCCATCGATTTTCTACTCTAATCTGAGGTGGAGCGCCAAACAGTGGGCTGTATATGTGTCAACTGCGTGCTACATCCGACAGTGGTTAGGTGGAGGGGTGTTCCCCAAGGACGCAAACTACTTCATGCTCTTTCTGCCAAGACTTTACCACCTCATCGCGATAGGCCCGCATATAGGGCGGGGTCACCAATCGGAAAATCTCTTCGCCCTCTTCAGTGAATGTGACCATACCATATTGTAACTCTAATGGTTTCCCTACCTCGACCATTATGTGGAAAACATCGCGGTGGTAAGCGACGGGGAAGAATTGCCTTGGCCGTTCGGGAGTAGCTTCGATTTTGCCCGAAGACATAACGATTATTCCGTGGTGGGTTATCAGCCCACTACTCTGGAGTCTTTGAGAGTTACGGCTGAAGGATTCCCGGAATTTGCTGGGAAAGTTGGGCTGGAAGAATGCGAGATGTTCTTCTACTCCAATGCGCCATGCGCAGCCGCATAGTTCCGTGAACAGTTGCGCGTCCCGCATTGACAATGTGTCCATCACCGCCAGCGTCCGCAGCGAGAACGTCCCGGGCTGCTGGACCTCACCCGCTAGCAGACGCGCCCACCATGTTCTGCGTTCCTCGTCGTCGATGCCAACCTTCCGGGCACCCTCGGTCCAATGCGTCTGCCACGTTGAATCCACGCTGTCGAGATCTTCGAGAGAGAAAGTTGGGCGGAGAATCTGCAACGCTTGAGCCGTGGTTAGTTCTAAATTTGCGAGCGTCTGTAGTGCGTTCTCGCGGATAGCTTCCAATGCCCGCACGCGCCAGTCGGTGGGGCGCTCCCGTCGATGAAGAATACCGTCGACGATTCGACCGAGCAGACCGGTCTTGTGGGCGGTATCTAGGCCCACTTTGGCCATATCTAGGTACTGTTCAGTGTTTGGGTCCATACTTTCTCCGCGGTCTATCGCGAATCCAACCACGCATTAATCTGGCTCGCCCCCGCTATCCTGCTATCCCGGTCGGTGGCAGCACTTGGCATCGCTAAATGTCGCATTCAGATTGCTCGCCAATGCCACTGCGATCTCGCGATGTGTTACCCACATCCAGAACCCCCTCTTTGGGTTGGCGAATCCTTCCGTCGTGTAGTAGGTAGGAACTCGGCAATGCTCCTCGTGTAGCTTGACCTTCCTACCACCGTGTTTGTCGTATTTGATGCACAACATATCGCTGCCTCTACTGTCAATGTAGCATATCTGCCCATGCCTTGCTTGTATCTGTGAGGGCTGTCCATAGCTACGAAAAGAAGCTTGCTCTATACCCCCCCTCCTAGATTTCTCCCGCACATGTCTCCCACAATATAGGGGACGACTGAGCCAAAAATTAAAGGCCGGAGGTCAGCACTCCGGCCTTGGTACGGCTCAATCGATCCCACTCAAGGAGTCTAATCATGAACAGGCGATTGTTGCACCGTGCAATAAATTTAACCTCTGCTGGGCGGATTGTGTCAAGTATCAAAGGAATCACCTTGTTTCGTCGCCAGTGGGTCGTTCTCCTAAAGATTGCTGCCGGTCTGGTTCTCATGAAGGACTTGTGGGATGTCTTCGCCGTCATGCCCTATCCGGTGCTGGTTGCGCTCCCCCTAGCCCTCCCCGGCAATCTTTACGGCATGGGCCGGTTGGGTGTTTTTTAGGAACTGCTAGGCCAATCACACTGGCTCGGAGGGAGAGCTATGGCTGAGATAGAAGCCCACATCACCTACGCGGTCGAGTGCCCGGCCCCCGGCTGCCCAACGCCGAAGGATGTGGTGAGGGACGGGTGGAAGAACGGACAGCAGAGATACGAGTGCCGGGGATGCGGCAACCACTTCTTTGCCGAGGGGAAGCCCCGTCGCAAACAGTTCACCGCCCAGCAGATAGCTGACGCGGTCGACTCCTACTACAGCGGCATGAGCTACAAGCAGGTCGCCGAAGGGCTGGAGGACACCTACGAGGTACCGGAGCCAGCGAAGAGCACGGTCTATGCTTGGGTCAAGGCATACACCCGACTCGCCCAACAGTATATGCGGGGAGAGGTCGGGCCGGACGGAACGGAGGCCACGGCAACCGGCCAGCGAATCCGTGCGAACGTCGGAGACCATTGGGTGGCGGACGAAATGCAGATCCGCGTTGGCGGCAAGCGGCTGTGGCTGTGGAACGTCATGGACCGCGATACCCGCTACATCCTGGCTGCCCGTCTGGGACCCCGAACGCTTCGGACTGGAATCGCCATGTTCCAGGAAGCCCAGCAGAATGCCGCGAAGGAACCGCGGAGCATCACCACCGACGGTCTGGTGGCCTATGAGGACGCCATCAAAACTGTCTTCCACCACACCCAGCACGTCGTCTCCGAGGGCATACACGAAGAGGTCAACAACAACCTATCGGAGCGGCTGCAGGGCAGCTTCCGTCAGCGCACCAAGACCCAGCGCGGTCTGGAGAAGCGCCTCACCGGACAGGAGTACGTGGACGGATGGGTGCTGGACTACAACTTCATGAAAGACCACGAGGCGCACCGGGGCGGCAGTCCCGCCGAAGCAGCAAAGGTGGCCCAGCGGGTGCCGTGGGACGATTGGGAGGGCATCGTCCGGCTGGGCGGTGAGGTCGCCGAACCCCGGCTTATCCAGCAGAAGCCGGTCCCTAAGAAGCCGGGACCCAAGCCCGAACTGGTGGAAGAAGCCGTCAACGAGTACCTGCAGAAGCAGAAGTCAGACGAGGCAAAAGCCAAGGCCAAGGTCAAGGCCGAGCGGCAAGCCAACCCACGATTCCCCGTTGCTCCTTACTGGAAGCGGAAGGCCACACGTGGAACGCGCGGAGGCCGGGGGCGGGCCGAGGTCGGGGCAACCAAGAAGCAATGATGCCATCCACCGGATACCATATCCGAACCAAACCGTGGTGGCTGCTCGTTACAATCCATTCCCCAACTGGTGGCCGACAGCATCGCCCCAAGGGGAAGAAGCTCAAGAGCGGCGGGTTCTGGGCCGGGCCTTTCCCCACCGAACAGGAGGCCCAGCAGGTCGCCGAAGAACTGATCCGCGAGCTTGAGTACAACGAGGTGCAGTTCTGCCGTACGTGCTTCAGGAACCGCGACCGTTGGGCCTTCCGCGTAGGGGACGAGGACGACTACTGAACAGGAAGGGGAATCTTGCCAACAAGACTAATCTCTCTCCTCTGCCAGCAGACTTGCCCCGGCTCTCAGTAAACTGGGCGCAGGTCTGGGCCTAACTGGCCTTTCCCCGGCTCGTCGGAAATGCTGTGCCCACGGGCCGTCAAGGAACCGGCCTACCCTCTCGCCTACCAAATCCGCGTGCCTCGGATGGGGCGCGACCAGGAACACGCGGGAGCTTCCGCGACTGAATATCAGGGGCATCACTGCGGGCTCCCCTTCCAAGCCCTTCCGAAGCTCCCCGGCGACCTCCAGTGCCTGAGCTTCATTGTCACTCCGCCCCAGGTGGTGGTAAACGACGAGACTTTGGTCCCTGTCCCACAGGGCGCGCAGGTCGGAGTAGTAGACGTACTTGGTTCCCTTCTCCCGGTACATGTGAGCGTCTCGCCCAATCCCGTTGTCGGGGTCGCAGCAGACCAGGTCGGCCCCCTCAGTCGCCCGGAGCGCGTGCCGCCACCAGTGCGCCCGGAGTTCCCGCTTGAGTGGCGCTGGCATCCGGGGTGTGAAGATGAGAGGGTCGGAGTAGAAGCAAGTATCCTCCGGCAACAAGCCAGCTCCCTCCGCGCAATGCACGCACCGGGCGTTGCGGTAAACGAGGCCCCTGAGCGACTCCCATAGACCGGGGTCGCACTGCCGGTACACTTCCTTGTCGTCCCTGGCCGTCCGCCTCAGGTACCCGGTGTGGCCACCATCGCCGTTGACCTTCTGGCGGCTGCCCACGTGTATCTCGTCGTGGTGGAAGTACCAGATGAGGCCGAGGCGAAGGTCGGGGGCCGGGGCCTGGGGGTCGGTTGCGCCGCTGAGGAAGCGCAGGAGTCCGTGTTTGCCGAAGTCGGCAATGTCTCCAACGTATCGGTGCTGCATGGGGGTGCCTCCTTTCTATTCGCATGATGAGAAGTTCTGAGTAGCCCACACCAATTCCCGCGCCCACCCGTCCTTCTCGGTGATGGTTATATGAACACCCACACCAATACTCTTGAGCTTAGGCATTAGAATTGTCTCGCGGTGGCCCTCGGTGCTGCTCATCCATTGCTGAACGAGCTTGTCCGCCATTTCGCGCTCGGTCTCCCGATACGCAACCGGCTTCCTATTGACATCAATTCCATACGTACTCTGAACCTGCCACTGGTGAACGCGTGTTGTCTTGGCTACGTTCTCTCCTACGGTTTGCCGACAGAAGTGCCCTTCGGCTTCCATGCGAGTCTTGGGCCGCGTCCCGTCGAGCCGATGCGTGACGCGGTAATGTTGGGCCATATTCCGGCTGTGCCGCTGGGCGGCGGCTGTGAGTTTCGGGTGATTGGCAAGAGGTCCTCCCCATGTCTTGCCGTCTCGTTCCTCGTTGGTCAGCACGACAATCCAGCGTTCAACCTCCCGGGGATCGAGGGCTTTGCCTCCGGGATAGCGGAGGGCCATTGCTTTCGCGAGTGCCGGGGCTTTCCGTGTCGTTGAAGGAACCACCACAGTCGCACGAGACGTGGCCGCCGCAATTGCCACGGTTGGGTTGGTTGTGAGAGAAGGCTCTGGCGTGGACACAGAAGTCGCGGTTGGGTGAGGCTGAAGCGGCGGCGTCGCGGGTACAGCTGCAATTGGTGCCGGTTCTGGAGCCGATGGAGGCAACGAATCGGTTGCGGTGCCGCTGTTCCCTACTGTGACTATCGCGACCAATCCCACAACTCCAATCGCCGACAAGGCCGCTATCATGACCCATATCCATGGGCTGGAAGAGTTGTTGCTATGTTGCGTCCGCTCCCGAGGGGAGAGATTATTCGGTCGATAGTCCGGTTGGGGGGTGGAACGACCCTGCCGCTGAGGTCGTTGAGCAGACCTTCGTGTTTCGTCTTGGTGAACGGCCTCGGTGCCTTCCTTGCGCTCCCTTCGCCTTCCCTCGTTGCAGTGCCAGCAGGTGCAAGCCGGGGGGTGATGTCCAGAGCCGGGTCGACTGCCAGGACGGTCGTCTTCCCACGAGCCGTAGTTGCCTATGTGGAGTGGCATCGCCGCACCCCCGGTCGCGGAGGTGGGCTAATGGTGCCCCCTGCCGCGGGAATTGAGGTCAGTTGCGAAGCTAACCTATTCCACAGGAAGCGATGCAGGGGGCATGGGCTGACGCCAATGCCCACGAATTTCGCTTCCGGCTCAGAGGTACAGCAGTCTAGGTTAGCTTCGCAGTCTGGATTCAACCATAGGGGATGACTGGCAGTCAAGTATAGAAAGGTTTGGCGCTTGCTAGAGTGGAGGCCATGGGTCGATTGTGGTGTCGTGGGGGCAGGGGCACGAGGCAGGATTTCAAAGAGTCTTGAAACTTTAACGAGTCATATAGTTCCAGGGATGATGGGGGTCAAGTATCGGAGAATTAACTCAAGTGGAAGTGTGGCCGCAACGGGATCGTCCACAACGCTGGCGGCCAGTCAAGTGTTTATCCACCCAAGCAAATCGGACTATTCTGGTGCGTTGCTGATGACACTTGGAACTTGACAATAATGGAGGGCATTTGCCATACTTTATGCCGAGACAGGAATGGCCTCCGGTCTGCACCCGGAGGCCATTTTGAGTCTCCCACGCTGAAGCTGGTGAGCAGCGCGGGCGAGACGTAACGGACGGATTATATCTCCCCTGTCAACTCCTCCGCAAGCTCCACTTGACCCAGCTTCAGCCAATCCTCATTGGGAGGTGACGGCTATGCATGGCTCTGTCTGGTAGATACCCGCTGTGACGCAGGATACCCGGGTCGAGGGTTGCTCGACCCACCCAATCTAACATCATAGCGAGGTACGGAATGGCAGATCGAAGAGTAGAGCGCAGTGGCAAAGACCGCGCGGGCGACATCACAGCCCTGTGCGGCGGCTGGGGACGGACCGAGAAGGCGCAGGCCATCAGAGATATCGAAGGTCGGGCGCATCACTATTTCGTCCGGGACAGCGTGGGTCGCACCGCTGATGTTCACGTGGTCAATGGCATTAACGGCAAATACCTGCGGACGGACCCCAACTCCCGGTGCTCCGACAATTTGGACAACATCCCCAACTGCTGAAGCACTCTACTGGTACTCCGGCCCGGCTCTCTGAAGGCAGCAATCGTTGGAGAGTCGGGGTCGGTGAAGCGCGGGCGGTCAGAAAAGCGAGGCACGATAGCAGAACGAGAGAGAATTGGTGAGCGAGGTGAGGGAAAATGGCCAACAGGCTAGAAGAGAACTATCTGTTCGACGTGGTTGCGGACGACTTAAAGTTGCTGCTGAAAGAGCTACTGCCCAAGCTGGAAGACTTTCCCGCTTCGCTTGCTGGCAACGATGGTGAGGACAGCGAGACTTCCGCGCAGCTTGCCTTTGAGAAGGGTATTCCCACCCCCTTGCAGCTTGTGGTTGATGCCATTCAGAAGCGTGTCAGGGGTGTCCTGACTGTGGATGCCCCAGAGAAATATGACGCTCTTGTTGATAACGCAGCACGCACGGCCTACGGTCGGCACTGTATCGGAGAAGGTCGATGGATAATTGAGGATCTGGGATGGACACAGAGCGGGGTTAGTTGCTATTCCTGCGACTACATCAAGGAGAAAGGCGCGGATGTGATTGCTCAGGAATGTTTTGAGCGACTGGTGAAAGACACGGAGTGGCTGGCCTCCATAATAGGTGAAAGAAGGGCAATGCCGGTGCGCGAAATATGGCGGAAAAAGACCTACATGCCAAACTATATCGAACACGCAGCGGGGCGACACATTACCCAACAACTCGCGAGGCTGATGGATCAATATGAGGGAGTGAACGGACGCTTCGTTCGTGTCTCCAAGGCAGGGACGTCACCCGAAGGATTGCGAGCCCCCGTTATTGACTTTGATCCCACGTTCCATTGGAGGCCCAACCCGGCGGAGCAGATGAGGACAAGTTAGGGCGCGATGGTCAGCCCCTCCGCGCCCGCACTGCGGTGAGGCTTCTTTGAGTTGGTTTACCTTAGGGGGCTTATAGGACCAGCAACAGTTCCTGACAAGAAGGGGTGCTAGCGCGCTCGTTCCATCTGTCACAGCAACGACAAAGTCAAGGAGAACCTTATGGCAGACGAGAATCTTGGCAAACTGATGGATGAATACGATACGTTGCTCCAGACAATATCTCGAATAGAGAGCGATATAACACGTTGGGGAAGGCAGATGAGCGACCTCTCAAGGGACCTAGTGACGGCGAACCAAGGGAGATTCCGTTGGAGTCGAAACCCGCCGTGGGAGGTCACGGACGCGGGAATCAAGAACAGGTATGGACGATCCGAAGACGGATATCTCTCCCGCGACGCGATTGGTCGGCTATGCGATTCTCTCCAAGAGCTCGAGAATGTGGGCAAAAGGAAAGACGAAATAGATGGCACACTGAAGCGGATGGGACGAGAGTCTCTTATACAACAAACAAGGTCGGGTATGTGACGGGCTTTAATGAACCTTTGGTCTGATTTGCCCGTGTAGTCCCCCGAACGTGGGGCTAAACGCCTACGATTCCCCTAAGGGCTACCCCAAGATATAGCAACCCATTAAGGATGAACACATGGCAGAGAAAAGCCAAACACAGGACAATAGGTCTTGGTCCGAGTTCGACGGCTTTACCCCGATTGCGTCCATGGTGCTACCATCCAGCCACTATGGAGCCATCTTCCATGGCGTGATTGATGGCGTCGAACTGTGGGCGTGGGAGGTCTTCCTCTTGGGGCCGCGCGACGAAAGCCTGAGGTTCGCTTCAGGCTCAACTTTCACTTATGGGGAAGCACTGCAAAGTGTGCAGGCTGTCGTAACCATGTGGGTAGCGTCCGGCAGGACTTTGGCCGAACTGCGGGAAGACAACCATGCCAAATACTCCAACGTAGCAAAGGCCCCAAAGCCTTTGGGGTTTCCCACTCGAAACTTAGGCTGAGTGGGCGTGGCCGTCACTCCCCGTTGACCTTCTCCTTGGAAGCCTTCATGAACTCAATCGGCGTCTGCGTTCCTCCACGCCGGTGGCTCCACGGACGGACGTGTCCGCCGAATCGTTCCCACAAGCCCACCCGCTTCGACCTGGCCCTCCGCTGCGCGTTGTTGCCGCCGTAGAGCATCCCGTACCGCGGCCAATTGTACGCCATGCCGCGCTCGACCATCTCCTTGTTGACCGACCGCCGGGGGTCGCCGCCGTGCAGGATGCCCACGGTCCGTCCGTAGCGGTCGAGGTCCAGCACGTCGAGGATGAGCCTCCGGCCCAGCACCAGGGCTGCCAGCGCGTCGCGGGACTCCGGCCCCCACGGTTGGTCAAGCTCCGGCGCATCGATGCCGTGCAAGCGGACTCGGAGCGCAATGCCGTCCGCGACCACCACGACGGTGTCACCGTCTGGGACAGCGACCACCGCCATGCGTAGCCGCTCGCTACACATCGCCCAACGTCTCCCAATACCCGTCGCCAAGCCGGGCCGCACGCTCAATCTCCATCGCCAGTCCGAACATCTCCTGCTGGCTGCTGCGGCTGGCGACCGCCTCCATCAGAACGTGTATGAGCCGCCACACACTTTCCATGCTGCTGTCGCGGTCGATTGCGCCGACAAGTTCCTCGTACACCGCCGCGTATCCTGCCACGTATTCTCGTTGTGCTTTCCATGTCATGGTCGTGTCCTCCTTCTGCGTTTGCCGGAACAGCAGGGGAGGACGGGGCGTTACCGAAATCTCATATTCCGTTTGCCGCGTCCATGGCGGCTAGATGATGCCAATTGGGGCTGGCCAGTGTCGCTGCAAACTAACTTCTTGCCAAGTCTTGTGTCGATGCCGACCGGGTGCTGGCGTACCGCCGCGTCTGCTCCTTTCGGGTCAGATTGGTCCGGCTTGAAGTCGATTGCGATGTCCAGCTTCTCCATCCGGGGGGCGCAGTGAATGGAGACACAAAGCTGCTCCCAACGGAGATCCAAGGACATTTCTTCAATGGGTATTCCCAGGGCTTCGGTGAGCATTTTTTACTTGTGGTGGCCCTGAGCTGCATCATCGATGCCCAAACCACCATCTCCTGTGTGTAGATTTGGCGGGGCCACCGGGCCGAGCGGAAGTCAGTCTGCTCGGCCCACCCACACTCGGGTCCAGCTAACACCTCTCGAAGTGGGTATGTCAACATGGCAAGCTGTGCCGCGGTGGTGCCGGCCCTGACGCGTTTCATCGGTGGTCCTCCCTGCTGTTCCGGATGTTTCCATTAAACATCCGGCGGCCCCCAGCTTGGAATGGAATTGTCCACCCAATCACAACGGCACCGGGGAAGGGGTCCGGTTGTGGTGCGGGAGGCTGGGTAGTAGAATGGGCCTATATGTGAAAATGGATGGCGACAATTCGTCGAAGGAGCGCCCAATGGCATTAGAGTTTGGAGTTTTTGACCACATCGAACCCTGTCCCGGCATGACGCTGCAAGAGATTTACGACCTGCGCCTGGTGCAGTTGGAACGGCTGGAACAGGCCGGGTTCTATTCCTACCACCTGGCCGAGCACCATACACCGGCGGTGCACAGCCTGGCGCCGTCGCAGAACGTGTTCCTGGCGGCGGTATCCCAGCGCACCAAGACGCTGCGGTTCGGCCCCTGCGTGTACGTGCTGCCCCTGCACCATCCCATCCGCCTGATCGAAGAGATCAGCATGCTGGACCACCTGAGCGGGGGACGACTGGAGTTGGGCGTGGGCCGTGGCGGGGTGTTCGAGGCCTTCTTCTGGGGTCAGGACTCGGACGTGGAAATCAACGCGGCGCGCTACTACGAGACGTTGCGCTGCATCCAGGAAGGGCTGAGCCACGACGAGCTGAACTTCCAGGGCGAGTTCTACAACTTTGACGAATTGCCCATGCGCCTGCGCCCTCAGCAAGACCCTTTCCCGCCCTTCTGGTATATGCGCAACGTCGAGACTGCCGCCGTTGACGGGATGAACACCATCATCGTCGGCTCTCTCGACGGCTTTGAGGCCAACGTCCGGCGTTACAAGGAGGAGTGGGAGAAGCACCAGGGGAAGGGCGCGCTGACCATCCAGGGCACGGAGCCGAAGATTGGCCTGGTGAACCACATGCTGCTGGCGGAAACGGACGAGCAGGCCCAGCGGGAGGCCCAGCCAGCATGGGAGTCGTACCGGTGGAACCTGGGCACACCCCGCCGCCTGGAAGCGGAACGGCGGGGCCTGACCCAGTTCTATGGTTCCAACATGAACCCCCGTCCGGTCTCGGCGCCGCCCCGAGACCTGCCGACGGAGGAGCGCCGCGACCTGGACGCTTCCCTGGAAGACCTGGAACGGCAGCAGCGGCGGTCCAACCTTCGGGGCGGACTGGGCGACGGCCATAGCGGGGCGGGCGCAGGATTCGGGGCAATAGCCGGATCACCGGACACGATCCGCGAGTACATGGACGAGTACGTGGCGACGGGCGCCAACTACTTTGTTTGCTCGTTCCAGTGGGGCGACCTGACCCACGAGCAGGCCATGCGGTCTATTGAGTTGTTTGCCACGGAGGTTATGCCTCACTACGTGGATAAGGTAGAGGTGGCGACGGCGTAGGCCATCCGGCAACAAGGTCGATTTCTCCGGACAGGAACGGGGCGGGTTTGAAACCCGCCCCTACCGTTTTGTCTTGACTTTAATGTGGAGGCTGGGACAGCGCTACAGGCCCCGGGGCCGCAGGGCCAGGGTGGCGGGCTTGGGGGGGTCCCAGGCGCCGGTCAGGTAGTCGTAGAGGTTGGCGGCGCTGATGCGCATGACCATGGGGGCCATGTGGGCCTGCCCCACGTCCATTGGGTAACGGTCAACGAACTTGTTCAGGTTCAGGGCGGCCTCGTCGCGGGTCATGCCCATGTCTATGGCTTCCTTGACGTAGTCCCGCCACTCCATGATGAAGGAACCCTGTTCGTCCAGGTAGCCCTTGTCGCACAGGTCGCCGTGGCCAGGGACGAAGATGTCCTCGTTGAGCCCCCGCAAGGACTCCAGGGCCGTCAGCCACAGGTCGGGGTTGGCCTCGTGGAGCCAGGTCTGGACCTTGTGGAAGATGTTGTCGCTGGTGAAGACGACGCCCTCTTCCTCGATGACAATGGCGGCCTGGTAGAGGGTGTGGCCGGGCATGTGAATCATGCGGAAGGTGTGGTCGCCCACCCGCAGAGTCATCCCGTTCTTGAAGGTGATGATAGGGACGTTGGGCCGATAGCCCACCATGAGCGGCCCCTCTTCAGGCCCGAAGTTGGCCACCCGCTCGATGTGCTCTTCCAGGTCAGTTTCCAGTATGCGGGTGCGGACGCCCTCGTGGGCGACGACAGGGGCTTCGAAGAAGGCGTTGCCCGTCCAGTGGTCGCCGTGGGGTTCGGTGTTGATGATGTAACGGAGTTGACCGTGCTTCGCTATTTCCGCCTTCAGCTTCAGGGCATCGGTTGGCTTGTGGGGACTGTCGATCATCACCACGCCGTCGGAGGTGGTGACGAAGCCATGGTTGCAGCCCCGCACCTCGGTTTCCACGTAAACGTTGCTGGTAAGCTGGCGCATGGTTGTGCCTCCATTGAGGTTTGCAATGAGGGACGACACCCCCATCCTGGCCTTCCCCCTTGACCGGGGAAGGGACTTGCTTACAGGTTTCCTGGGAAACGCGGGCTACCCCAAGGGCCCCTGGAACACCTGGTCAACGTAGGTGTCGGACAGGGCTTCCAGCGTCTCCGGCCATTGGTCGGCGGGGCCGACGTTGCGGCGCAGTTCACGGGGACGGGGCTGGCCCTCCCAACCCAGTTGCTCCATGTAGTAGTAGAGCATGATGAGGTGGCCGTCCGGGTCCTGGGCGTAGGCGGCATAGTCAACGCCGGGGTGCAGTTCCGCGGGCAATTCCCTGAAGGTGACGCCGTGTTCCTCCAGGAAGGCCAGGGCGTTCTTCAATTGCCGGTAGGTGCCTACCTCGACGCCGAAGGACATGCAGGAAGTGTGGGGACTGCAGCCCAGTTCTGCCCGCAGGGCCTTGGGGAACAGGCCCAGGCTGTGATGCTCGTTGCCGTTGCGCATGAAGATGCAGCGGTGGCCGTTGAAATTCACCTCTTCGGTGAACACAAAGCCGAGACGCTCGGCGTAGAAGGCCGCGGCGGCCTCCAGGTTGCGGACGAAGAGGTTGACCGGGCCGATCTTGGTAATCTTGAAGGGCCTGGGCAGCAGGATACCTTCCACGTCGTAGATGGCCGCCATGGTTTCCGTGTCCCGGGTTCCGGAGAAGATTTCTATGCCCTTCTCAACGGCCTCGTCGACCTCGGCCTCTTCCGACATCTGGGGCAGGGTGGGGGCCTCGCCGAACCCACGATAGTGCATGGGACGGGGCTTGCTGCGGCCCAGCCAGCCTATCTGCTCGATGCCGTAGTATAGCTCGTTGATGTTGTCGTCCGGGTCCCAGACGTAGGTGTGCCAGTTGCTGCCGGGCATGTCGCGGCCCGTGCGGCGGATGGGGATGCCCGTGTCGTTAAAGTACTGCTGGCCGTTGACGACCTCGGCCAGGGAACCGGTCTGCCAGGTAATCTGGTTGATAGTGACGTCGCCGTCACCCTCGTGGCCGCTGCCCCGGCCCAGCACGTCCAGGGCCTTCTTGGGGAACAGCACAAAGGAGTGGTGGTCGCCGCCGTGGTGCATGAAAGCGCCCTGGCAGTCCTGGTCGGGGACGTCCTTCAGGATTTCCGCACGCTGGGGGTTGCCCTTGAAGTTGAGGTGGTCGGAAACCTTGAAGCCCAGCAGGTCCTTGTAGAACCGCAGGCCGGCCTCCATGTCGTACACGTTGAAGCCGAAGTGGCCCAACCTGCGGATTTTGAAGGGTCGGGGCATGGTCACCCCGCCAACGTCATAGAGCTTTTCCTGGGTCGTTGCCATTTACATACTCCTTCAATTGAGCAATGGGGTAGCGCCGGCGCCTGTTGCGGTAATGGTAATTGAAGCGGTAACGGCGGTCAAACGAAGATTATCCGCGAACCCGATTCACAAGAGTACCGGAGCCTACCACCCCAGCGATTCCTTGATGAGCACCATCTTGATGCGGTCGGGGTTCTGTTCGTTTTCGAAAATCATCAGCTTGCCCAGGGGGGCGGCGGGCCGGCCCTGGGATACGGCCCACTGGTGGTGCCGTTCCACGGAGAAGCCCTTGACCCTGGCCAGGGCATCGTCGAGGGTGGGGCAGATTTTCTGGACGCCTGACACCCAGATTACGGTCTTCGCCCCGAAGACGTAGGCGCCCAACTGGCTGCCCGACCCGCTGGCCACAAGCACCTCGCCCGTTTCCGCGATGGCATGGACGCTGCCGACGTAGTACTCGGCGACGCTGGCCAGGCGGCGCAGTTCCCGCTGGCGGTCGCGGTCAGGCTCTTGCGAGATTTCCAGGTACAGGTTCTTGTACCGGTCGGTCTCGCGGATGTAGTCGGAGTAGCCGATGGTGTCCAGGGTTTCGGAGGTGCTTTTGAAGACTTCGGCTCCGTCGGGGACCATATCTATGAGAATCTGACGGGCCTCGTCGCCGTTTTCCGCTACGACCGCATCCACGTTTCGGGATTTCAGGGCCGCCACGGTCCTGTCGATTGCCGCCTGGTCAACCTGCGCCGCCTGCTGATTTTCGGTAGTCATGTATTGCTCCGTTAACGAGTCCGCCCCGGCCTGTCACACGAGTCAATGCTGTAGAGCGGGCAACTGTGTCGGCACATTTTACCCGGAAACGTCCCGTACTGACACCCGGCGGTTTGCTTGACGGGCTATGGCGGCCAGCGTAGGCTTGCGTTCATGCCCTCGGAAGGCAAGGTCAATCCGCTGCTGGTGCGTTTCCGTAATTGAAGGTGAATACGTCCCGTGGGCGGGGCAGCAACCAAGGGCCTGGAGGCTCCACATGCGTCGTAGTTTTAGCACCATCCCCTGGAGCCTGGCGGCGGCGGGACTGTTCGTGGCCCTGGCAATCGCCTGCGGAACGGCGGCCCCGCCAGCGGAGCAGCCGCGGGAGGAAGCTGTAGCTGCCTCGGCTGTTGCCGAACCGGTAACGGCGGCCGTTGCAGAATTGGAACCAACACCCGCGCAAGAGGTCGAGTCAGCGAGTCCCATTGACGTTGCAAAGAGTATCGAGGCGGAGGAAGCAGCCGCGGAGGAGCCGGCAGGGGATATCCCGACGGCGGCGGCTACCGACCCCGCACCTGCGGCCGTACCTACCGCCACGCCCACGGCGGTAGCCAGCCCTGACGAGGCTGACGGGGGAGCAGAACAGGACTGGGCCAGGGAACTGCGCATGGCGGGAATCAACGTCGGGGTGTGGGAGACGGACTTCAGCAAGCGGAGTGTGCCCTACAACGAGATATTCTCGGGCGGCGTACCCCGGGACGGCATTCCTCCCATTGACGAGCCCAGGTTTGTGGACGTGGAGAATGCCAACGGCTGGCTGGAAGAGAAGGAACCGGTGATTGCCCTGGAAATCGAGGGCGAGGCCAAGGCCTATCCGCTGCAAATACTCACCTGGCACGAAATCGTCAACGACAGCCTGGGCGGTGTCCCGGTGGCAGTTACCTTCTGTCCTCTGTGCAACTCGGGCATCGTGTTTGACCGGCGGCTTGACGGGGAGGTGTATGACTTCGGCGTGTCGGGCAACCTGCGCAACAGCGACCTGATAATGTGGGACCGGCAGACCCAGTCGTGGTGGCAGCAGTTGACCGGCGAGGCGATTGTCGGTCAACTGACGGGGGCGCAACTGGACATCCTGCCCGCGTCCATCGTGGCATGGCAGGACTTCATGGCTACTTATCCGGAGGGCCTGGTGCTGTCGCGGGACACGGGACACCGGCGAAGTTATGGGGCCAACCCGTACGTGGGTTACGACGACGTGGGCAGCCCCCCTTTCCTCTTTTTCGGGGAGACAGACGAGCGGTTGCTGCCCACGGAACGGGTGGCGGCTGTGATCGTGGGCGACGATGCGGCGGCGTTTCCTTTCTCCTTCCTGGAAGCGGAGGGCGCGGTGCAGCACTCGCTGGGGGGAGAAGACCTGGTGGTGTTCTTCAAGCCGGGCGCCCGCTCGGCCCTGGACCAGCGATCTATCGCCGACTCCAGGGAGGTGGGTTCGACGGGAATATTCCTGCGGGAACTGGACGGTCGGACCCTGACCTTCTCGACGGATGGAGACGGTTATGTTGACCAGGAGACTGGGACGCGCTGGAACATTTTCGGGCAGGGAGTGGAAGGGTCGCTGGCCGGGGAACGGCTAACTCCAGTAGTACATGCCAACCATTTCTGGTTTGCCTGGGCCGCCTTCCGGCCCGATACGGAGGTTGTGGGAAGGGCCCGGTAAATCATGGTTGCTACAGAAGGAGTGCCGTCAATCCCGTCCTAACCTTCCCCGTTGATGGCGGAAGGGACTTTTGGATTCTATTTTCATAGTAGCGACGGTAGCTCCCCAATCAGCCGAGGCGGTAGCCCACCCGGGGTTCGGAGTGGATATAGGTGGGACTTTCGGCCGGGTCTCCGAGCTTGCGGCGGAGGCGTTTCACGTAGGTCCGGACGGTGGCGACGGCGCCGGAGCGGTCCAGGCCCCATACGCGGGTGAGCAAATGGTTATGGGTCAATGCCCCGCCGGGGTGATATGACAGTTCGCAGAGCAGGTCATACTCGGTTGGGGTTAGATGGACCTCGCGACCGGCCAGGGTAACCCGCCGGTCGCGGTAATCTATTTTCAGGTCCCCAAGAAGGAAGGGTTCCCGGGCTTCGGGAGCCGCCTGCTTCCACTTGCGCAGAGCCGCGCGAATTCTCGCGTTAAGCTCGGTGGGTGAAAAGGGCTTGGACACATAGTCCGCGGCGCCGGAATTGAATGCCCGTACGATTATATCTTCCTGACCATAGGCAGACAGGAAGATGACCGGCAGGTCAACCAGTTCCCTTATCTCCTGCATGAGTTCTATGCCGTCGGTGCCGGGGAAAAGCATGTCCAGGAGGGCCAGGTCCGGCTTTTCATCCAGGACCAGGCGGCGCGCCTCATTGGGAAAGGCGGTTATTATGGGGAAATAGCCGGACCTGATCAGGATATCCCGAACGTAGCGCAGGGTCTGGGGATCATCGTCCACGACGAGAACCCGGGGCTGACTTTGCCGGGCCGACAGGGAGTCGGGGGCAGGACGGAGACCGGCGAGAGCGACATGACCCTCCGCCGGGTTGTGGGCCACGGGCAGGGTGAAGGTAAACCTGGCGCCCTGGCCGGGGCCGTCGCTTTCGGCCCAGATGCGTCCGCCGTGCGCCTCCACCAGTCCTTTGCAAATGGCCAGGCCCAGCCCGGACCCGGCCTGATAGCTGTCCCTATCTTCGCCTTCAACCCGGTAGTATTTGCGAAACAGGTAGGGCAGCGTTTCCACTGGAATCCCCGCGCCCTGGTCGGTAACGGCGATGGCCACCAGGTCGCCGTCGAGTGCTGCGGTTATGGTGACCCTGGCCGACTCCAATGAATGATTGGCCGCGTTGGACAGGAGGTTGCTGATAACCTGGATTACCCGCCGCCTGTCCGCCATGACCAGCGGCAATCCGGGAGGCAGACTGACCACGAGTTCGCTGCCGCCATAGCCGGTAAGAAAAGCGCTCCTGGCCTCTTCCACCAAGGCGGAGACTTCCACCGGAGATGGGTCCACTGACAGCGATCCGGTTTCGATGCGGGTTGCGTCGAGAAGGTCGCTGATGAGGACCCGCATCCTTTCAGACTGGGCCAGGATGATGCGGTGGAACTGCTGCACCTCAACCGGGTCCATTGCAGGAAGCTCTTCCAGCAGGGTGGCTGCGGAACCCCGAATGGCCGACAGGGGCGCACGCAATTCGTGGCTTACCATGCCCAGGAACTCGGCCCGCATTCTTTCCTGCTCTTCCACGGGCGTCATGTCCTGCAGGGTTACCACCACGGAACCCACTTTCCCTTCATTGGAGCGAATGGGAGTGGCATTGACCAGAACCGTAACTGATCCGGCGCCGGGCACACTCAGCACAATTTCCTCGGCGCGCACCACGGAACCGGACTGCAGGAAGTACGCCAGGGGGACTTCCACCAAGGAATAGGTCTGTCCGTCGGCCCGCCTGAAGGTCATCACCTGGAAGAGCCGTTCCAGTGATCCGGTGGCCTGCATCAGGTGTTCCGCCAGGCGTTGGGCCTCCCGGTTTACCCAAAACGGCGCGCCGGTATCGGCATCCAGGACGACCACCCCCACGGGGGAAGTGTCTATAAGGGTCTCCATGTCGGTACGGGCCCGCTGCTCGTCACTGTACCTTCGGGCTTTTTCTATTGCCAGGGCGGCCTGGGAAGAGAACATCTGCAGGGTTTCTTCATCTTCCGGATTGAAGTCATCCTCTCCGGGCCCCCTTGCCATGTGAATGACCCCTACATGGGTTCCCTGGTTGCGGATGGGACCAATGAGAGCCGGACCGATTTCCACGGGAGGATGAAACTGGGGCAGACCCAGAGACCTGACGAAATCGACCACGTCATGCACGCGGGTGGGCCCGTCCAAATGATGGAAGACCGTCCGGATATCGACGTTTATCGGCAGGTCAATGAAATACTGCCGCTCATCCGGGGTCAACCCGGCCGAAGCGAACATTTCCAGATTTCCCGCCTCATCCCATACGGTTATCCCGCTGAACCGGGCGGCCGTGATGGCCCGGGCGGCTTCCGCAACTTCGTCGAAGACACTGTCGTAGTCGAGGCTCTCATTGATGCGGAGCATTGCCTCGCTGAGCCCGGTCAACCTGCGCCGGAGCGCGGTATTCTCCTGCCGAAGCCGCTCAGTTTCATTCATATCACTTCTTGCGTGCATCGGAAAATCTCCTGCACCCGTGCCAAGGAGAAGGCAATTGGGGGCCCTTTCCGCCTCGGCCCATATTTCGAGTGGTGACGTGTGCAACTAAATTGTCGCAGTGAATTGCAAGATTGTCATTATAAGGTCATAACTCCTGCATTATATTGGTGACGTTATGTGTGGCATACCTACGTAACCGTATACGTTTGGGGGATTCCCAATCTGAAACCACCTAGCCGGCGGAGGTACATCGCACCGTACTCTGGTACGCGGCAGGTCGGCGAAATGGTGCATGGGCGGAACCGGGGCCCCTGCCCCGGCAGGCGGGAAGCATTTGCCACTGCCTGGCAGTCCTCGTAAAATACCCGAAGCGCCAGAACTGCCCAGGGACAAAACGGATTCCACCACAATACAATCGCCATCAAATCACCATCCAGGAGACACCATGACTTCGCCAGCAATTACTTTTGGCTGCAACTTCACCGTGGAAGATTACTGGGACGTGGTGGAATTTGCCCGCAAGGCCGAGGAACTGGGATACGACCGGATAACCACCGGGGAGCACGTTATGGACGGCAACCCGCCCCGTCCAACGCTGATGAACATCCCCATGATGGCGGCGGCGGCCGGCGCCACCAGGAATCTCCAGGTGATGACCGGGATTGTCATAGCGCCCCTCTACCACCCGGTGATGCTGGCCAAGCTGATCACTTCGGTGGACGTGGTCTCCCAGGGGCGGCTGGACTTCGGCATTGGCATCAGCGGCCAGCGGGGCACCAGCATTGAGTTCGACGCCCTGGGGATTCCGGTGAATACGCGGGGCCGCAGGACCGACGAGATGCTGGAGGTGATGAAACGGCTGTGGACCGAGGAGCACGTTACCCACCACGGCCGCTTCTTTGACTTTGAGGACGTTACCCTGCTGCCCAAACCGCACCAGCAGCCGCACCCGCCCATCTGGGTGGCGGGCCGCAGCGAACCGGCCATGCGACGGGCGGCCCTGCTGGGGGACGGCTGGTATCCCTACCTGTTCACCGTGCGCCGCCTGAAGGCTACCAACGACACGGTGCGGCAGATGGCGGAAGATGCGGGGAGGGATCTGGCCGGGTTCCACTGGGGGCTGAACCAGCCCACCGCCATAGCCGCGGACCGGGAAGCAGCCCTGGCCGCCGCGGTGGCGCACGTGGGGCAGCGGTACGTTACGCCGGAACGCAGCGCCGAGGACATTGCCCAGGCCCTTTGCCTGACGGGGACGCCGCAGGAGTGCATCAAGGGTATCGAGGAACGGATCGAGGCGGGAGTGCGGGACTTTATATTCGGCTTCCTGGCCCCGGACCCGGCGGACCTTTACCGACAGATGGAAACCATGGCGAAGGACGTTATCCCCTACTTCCGGGGGTAGTGACGAAGCCGCAATCACCAAAATAATCGGGGCGGGCAGTACCCGGCCCGACCCCGGGGAAACCATGCCCAAAATCACTATAACAGCGCTGGTGCCGGCCGACCCGGCCTCCGTTTTCGCTCACGTGACCGCCTTTCCGGTCCACGGTGAGCCGGATACGCGGCTGCTGGAGGACAAGTACGGCATTCTGGAAGCCAGGGACGGGCTGGCTTTCACCTTCCGCAATAACTCCAGGCCCAATACCGATGCCCGGCTGCTCTACACCTTTCACCCGCCCCACCAACGGGACATGAAGCACCTGGACTCCGACTGGGCGGACCGCACCGACACTTTCCGGCCCCTGGAAGGCGGCACGGACTGGACCATCGTGTGGGAACCGAAGTCGAAGGGGGCGCCGCTGCTGGTCAGGTGGCTGTTTTTCCGGTGGAAGGACCGCCAGAGGCTCTATAACCAGATTATGCAGCCGGTGATCGACCATTTCGAGAAGCAGGAGTTTTACTAGGGGCTATTCTCCAAATAGCCCCTAGAGGAAAAGCGAAAATCATGCCGGCGTGGGCCGGCATGATTTTTTTGGTGATACGGGAGCGGGGGAGCGTCAGGCGCCGGCGGCCTTCAGGGCGGCCTCCAGCTTGGGGGGGCTGTAGCCAACCACGTTCTGGTCGCCGATGACGGTTACCGGGGTGCTGCGGAGGCCCAGGGCCAGCAGCGCATCCCTAGCGGCGTCATCCTCGGAAACGTTTCGCTCGGTAAATTCCAGGCCCTTGCGTGAAAGGTACACTTTCACCATGTGGCACGGGCCTCAACCCGCGGAAGTAAAAACGGTAATGTCCATAACGCACGCTCCTTAACTGTGTTGGCCGGTATGGGAGGGGCCGGAAGCTATTTCAAGAATAGGCGTCACCCCCATCCTGACCTTCCCCCATCAAGGGGGAAGGGACTTTGAAACGGCTTCTAGGCGCTTTCCTGGCCGCTTTTGAAATCGGCCTTGGACTGGTAGTCCTGGTCGAAAAGGCCTTCGCCCGGCTTGACCGCCTCGTCTATGGTCTGGACGAAGTCCTCGCCTTCCTCGTACTTGCGAAGAAACTCTTCGCTAACGAAGAACATTCAAATACAGAAACCGTCGCGCTTGATATCCTCGTGATGACGGTCACAGGGGCAAATCTTCTTGCGATCCTCCACCGGGTCGCCGCTCAAGGGCATTCAAGGACAGTAACGGTAGCCGTACTTGACCTGATTCTCGGCCAGGCCCTGCTGTACCAACTCCACTACTTCCGGTTCGGGAAAAAATTCGTACGGTCCGCGTTCCACGTACTTCTCGGAAAAAGTCTTGGTGCCCTGGAACGCCTGGTCAAAGTTCAACTCTCGCGGCAATTGGTCCCTCCTAGTGGTATTCCCATGTCTTGCTGCCAGGGATGAGACAAGGGAACCGGCTAATTGCGATTCAGCCTGAATATATTATAGCCCACCCCGGCGCATTCTGGCGTGCATCTCGCAGGACATGCTCCTGAACATTCTTACCTTGGTCTGCAGGTTTTCGAGCAGGCTGGGCATGGCATCCCTCACCTGGGAGAGGGTTTTTTCCATGGCCACTTCCACGCTGAGCAGGCCGGCGGTGCCGCAATGGCACCTTACGGCCAGGTAAACCTTGTGAAAGTCCTGATTGCCGGAGAAGTCCATCTTGAAGCCTTTGAGAAGGGAAAGGGAGGTGTCATCGTCCACGGCGTCCTGGAACAGGCCGTGGATTTCTTCCAGAGTGGCTCCGCCGGGAAGGCCCGGCTGCAGGCTGTCTTCATTTACCCCAATAGTTGCTCCTGAGCGCCGGATTGACGGCGGCGACACCGCCTAAGGCAGGGCCGCCACGGCCTTGATTTCCACCAGGAACTCCTCCCGCACCAGGCCCTCTATTACGAGCAGGGTGTTGGGGGGATAGTCCCCGTTGGGGTACATGGACGGGAAGATTTCGGCCCTGGCCGCCATGAAGGGCTGCACCGAGGCCCGGCCCACCACGTAGGTGGTGAACTCCACCACGTCGCTGAAGGAGGCGCCCACCGATTCCAGGATACCGCCTATATTCTCGTAGGTCTGCCTGGTCTGGGCGGCCAGGCTGCCGTCGCCGGGCAGGTTGCCGTCCTTGTCCACACCCACCTGGCCGGCGATGTAAAGCAGTTCACCGGCCTTGACCCGTATGGCCTGGGAGTAGGCCCCCAGGGGCTGGGGCGCCTTGTCGGTATTTACTATTTGTCGTTCTGTTCCTGGCACGGTGTTACCTCACTTCGGGCAAGAAGCCCTTGGCTTAATCTAGTCGGCGGGGGCGGCTACCATGTAGCGGCCTCCGACTACGTTTAGCTGGTCCCCGGTGATGTAGGATGACTCGTCTGAAGCCAGGAAGAGGCAGGCGCTGGCGATGTCGTAAATGGTTCCCTGGCGGCCCAGCGGTATGCGGCGCAGTTGGTCGTCCGCGCCGGTCGGACGGCGGGATTCCCGGGCAAACCACTCGGGGTTGCGGCGGGTGGTGTCGATGGTGCCGGGGTTTACCATGTTGGCCCGGATGTTGTAGGGGGCGAACTCGGCGGCAACGGCCCGGATGAATCCCCACAGTCCCGTCTTGGCGGCGGTGACGGTGGAAGTGTCGGGCCGTCCGGTGATGGCCGCCATGCCGCCGATGCCGATGATGCTGCCCGTCTCCCGCTCCACCATGCCCGGCAACACGGCCTTGGCCAGGTAGAAGGTGGAGTGCAGGTTGATGGCAAAGACCCGATGCCAGTCCTCGTCGGTTACGGTGAGCAGCGGGTGGTGTGGCCGGATGGCGGCGTTGCTGACCAGGACGTCAATTTTATCCAGGGCTTCCAGGGAATCGGACACCAGGCGCCGGCACTGGTCGCCGTCGGCAATGTCGGCGGTGGCGGTGTAGGTCCTGGCGCCCAACTCGCGGCACTCGGCGGCTACCTCCTCAAGCTCCTGGGGGCTTTGCAGGGAAGAGAGGGCCAGGTCGGCGCCCTCCCGGGCGAAGGTGAGGGCCGTTTCCCGGCCGATGTTCCGGCTGGCGCCGGTGATGAGTGCGGTCTTGCCTTGCAGGCGCAATTGGTGCCTCCGTTGGTGTGGGTATTGTTAGAGTTGTTCCGGAATGTGCCGTAAATGGGTACCATAATCAGCCAGGGACTTGCGCCGTCACCCCCATCCTGACCTTCCCCCATCAAGGGGGAAGGGACTGATTCAGAGCTTCCCTACGCTTCTTCGGGCGGTTCCGGGGCGTTTTGCAGGATGTCTTCCAGGGCCCGGTCCAGGCCGGGGTCAAGTTCCACGGGATTGCGGAAGGGCTCGTAGCGGTAGTCGGCCCGTACCTTGTCGATAATCTCTTTGGCGTTGGCATTGGTGTTGCCAATGCGGTCCAGGGTTTCCTTGAGCCGCTGGGACTCGACGTTGCCCCGGGTTTCCAGGTCGGTCAGGTCAATATCCAGGCCGAACATGGCCTTTATGCGGCGCATAATATCATAGAAGGAGCGGTAGTCGGTTACGATGCCCACCTGCTGGTTGTTCTGGGTGGTGAAGGGGTACATGGGCGCCATGGCCCCCAGGCGGAAGACCTTCAGGTCGGGGTGCCGGTAGTGGGCCATGCTGACCAGGGCCATGCCCACCGTGGGACCCTGGCGGCCGCCGCTGCCGTAGCTGGAGAACTGGATGCCGTACTTTTCCAGGTCCGCCTTCATGTCGGCGCGGCTGAAGGTGCAGCCCACCCGGCGCTCCAGGTCAGGCGGGGCGGGGCCGTTATAGCCCTCCACGGTTACCGTCTGCTCAATGCCCAGTTCCCTCACGGCCTGGAAGAAGGCCTGACCGTAGAGTTCTATCTCGAACCAGGGTTCCTCGCCCATGAAGATGATGAGGCCGGCCCCGGCGTCGTAGAAGTCATTGCCCCAGTGCATGGGCACGCTGGGCAGGCCCTCCTCAAAGGCACAGGCCGGCCGGTAGTTGTCATGAGTGCCGGCCACCTGGAAGGGGTAGCACAGGGTTTCTATGTCACGGCTGAACTGGCCGATCTTGCGGGCGCCGAACTGGTCGATGAGGTACTGGGGCAGGCCGCTGGAAATGCCGCCGCCGTCGGACCACTGGCGACGCCAGCCAGCAATCAGGTAGCGGGCGCTGGGCTTTTCGTCGAGTACCAAGAGTTCGGTCGTCATGCCTGGCATCTCCTGACAACTCGGACAGGGACATTCGCTTCCGGCGGAAGGAACGGCCCGTTTCAATCATACGCCGGTGTTGCCTGCGGCAATTATACTACACCGCAGATGAGGTTAGGCCGGGGTATGCGGATGAAGGGTCAGGACGGTCGTGTTCCAATTTTGCTTGCGGCAGCACCGGGTTTCCGCTATTCTGGCAACTATTCAAACAACGACGGTCAGGTAGAGACGGAGAAATATTATGCCCAGCGTACACGTTTACACCAACCCTGGTTGATTCAGCTGCCGGACGTTGGAAGAGTTTCTTTCGTCCAACGGTGTTCAGTATGAGCACCACGACATCGCCAGCGAACCCGCAGCCCAGCAGTACCTGGAGAGCCGGGGAGTGAGGTCTGCGCCGGTTACGGTGATTGACGATGATGAAATTATCATCGGGTACTTCCCCCGCAAGCTGATTGCATCCCTGAAGCTGGACGCCAAGGTGGACCTGTCGGGCCGGACAAGCTGGCTGGCGGAAAAGTACGACCGGATCCTGCACGCCACCATACGGGCCACCATGCAGCTGGGGCCGGAGCAGCTGAAACAGCCCGTAGCCTGGCGACCGGAGACGCTGAGGGACACCATCGTACACATTATGTCTTTCCCGGAACTGGCCTACATCAGCCACAAGACGGGCAGCATGACCACCGACGACATGCAGGCATGCCGGGAGCGGCTGGCCGGTGTCAACTCCGCCGAGGAGATAGCCGAGTACGCCGAGGGCGTCATCAAAAACATCGTGGACTTCCTGAACAGCGACAACAGCGAGGCCTTCGACCGGGTGGTGCCCGCCCACTACGGCGGCGAGGTTACGGTGGTGGAACTGCTCAATATTATTCTGAGCCACAGCACGCACCACCTGAAGCAGGTTTACTGGTTCATGGAGACCACCCTGGGCGTTACCCCGGAGAATCGGGCCACCGCCGAGGACATGGAGGGTATATTCACGCCGGAAGCGCTAATCTAAGGGACGCCTTCACCCCCATCCTAACCTTCCCCCGTCAAGGGGGAAGGGATTTGTTGAAAGATTCTTGAACCTGAGCGACGGAACAGGAGCAGACATGGTGACATACAATCCCACCCAGCAGCTTGCAGTGCAGGTCCACGAGGTTGAGTACCGGAACGACGGTAGAGATTCGTGGATGGTTACCATTTTTCAGCCGCAGGGGGATGGGCCGTTTCCGGCGTTGCTGGACGTTCACGGCGGCGCCTGGAACCGGGGCGACCGCGGCGCCGATGAGGTGATGAACCGGGCCCTGGCGGCCAGCGGCATTGTGGTGGCGGCGGTGGACTTCCGGCTGGCACCGGCGCATCCCTACCCGGCCCAGGTGCAGGACGTGAACTATGCCACCCGCTGGCTGAAGGCCCACGCCGCCGAGTTCAACGCCGACCCCTCCACCGTGGGCGGGATGGGCTGCTCCAGCGGCGGCCACACCCTGATGCTGAGCGCCATGCGTCCCAGCGATTCCCGCTACGCGGCGCTGGACCTGCCCGGGGCGTCCAGCCAGAACGCAACCGTGGCCTACACCGTCTGCTGCTGGCCGGTACTGGACCCCTTTGCGCGCTACCTGTACGCCCAGGAGTCCAACGAGAGGCTGGCCGCCTCCAGCGAGGCCTACTTCCTGGACCAGGAGACGATGAAGGAAGGCAACCCGCAGCACATCCTGGAACGGGGCGAGAAGGTGCTGCTGCCGCCCACGCTGGTTGTGCAGGGGACCCGGGACGACAACGTGCCCCTGTCCATCCCGCAGAGATTTGAGACAGCCTTCCGGACCGCCGGCGGCGACATACAGGTTGAATACTTCGCCGACCAGGTGCATGGTTTCGGCAACATGCCCGGCCCGGAGTCGGACCGGGCCATCGGGTTGATCAAAGCCTTCATCGCCCGCTGCCTGGCCCTGGCGGGGGCGCCGGCGTAGTGGTCCAACAGGTTTGAAATGATGCCTGTTAACCATGAATCGTCATTCCGGCCTTGAGCCGTCCGCCCGAGGCGGACAGCAAGGTTGCGAAAGGTCAACCGAAAAGCACAAGAAAGACCCTGGATTCCGGCTTTCGCCGGAATGACGGTTAAACCCCAGCTCATCTTTACAATACTGTTGGGTTACTGTTCAGCGGTTATCGCTCACTTTCACACCCATCCCAGAAACCGCCCAGGAGAAGGAATCCAAACCTATGCGAATCGAAAAAGTAGAAACCGCCCTGTACCGCATCCAGCGGCAGCCGGGGCTGTCCAATTCCACCCAGCAGATTGAGGCCACCAGCCTGCTGACGGCCCATGTCCACACCGACGAAGGGCTGGAAGGGGTGGGCTGGACCTACAGCCACGGCACCAGCGGGCGGGGGATGAAGGAAGCCATCGACACGCTGCTGGCCCCCCGTATCATGGGCGAGGACCCGGCGTACATCGAGCGGCTTTACGACCGCATGTGGAAGAGCGTCTTCCCCAACATCACCATGTCGGGGCTGACCACGGTGGCCCTGGCGCCGCTGGATATTGCGTTGTGGGACCTGGCGGGCCAGGCCGCCGGCAAGCCCCTGTTCCGGCTGCTGGGCGGGTACCGGGACAGCGTCGCCGCCTACGGCAGCGGCCTGGACCTGGCCTATTCCACCGAGGACCTGCTGGACCAGGTTACCAACTTCGTGGACCAGGACTACTGGGGCGTGAAAATCAAGATCGGGCGCCCGAACCTGGGCGAAGACGTGGAACGGCTGAGGGCCGTGCGCCAGGCCATAGGCCCCTACACGCCGCTGATGGTGGACGCCAACCAGCGCTGGTCGGTGGGCGAGGCCGTTACTCGGGCCCGGGCGATGGAGGAGTTCAACCTGTTCTGGCTGGAGGAACCCATCCTGGCCGAAGACCATGCCGGATACGAGCGGCTGAGCAACACCGTGAACGTGGCCCTGGCGACGGGGGAAGGGGAGTGGATGCCGGAAGGCTTTCTGGACCTGTTCCAGCGGGGGCCGTCCAGTTCGTGCAGGCCGACGTGTGCCGGGTGGGCGGAGTAACGCCGTGGATGCGCATTGCCCGGGTGGCAGACGCCTTTCACCTGCCCATGGCCCCGCACCTGGTGGAAGAGATTTCCATGCACCTGTGCTGCGGCGCGTCCAACGGGTACCTGGTGGAACACCTGCCCACGCTGAACCTGAACAACACGGGCTACATCCTGAACCCGGTGCTGCCGCAGGACGGGAAGTTCACGCCCACGGAGGACCCGGGGCATGGCGTGTTGTTTGACTGGGCGGCGCTGGAAGGGGTGCGGATAGCGTAGGGGCCAAGGGGTCGGCTCTTCCTATCCCTACCCCAGCCGCCAGGTGTACAGCACCACCGCCACCGCCGTTGCCAGGTTTAGGCTGGAGACGCCGGGTTCCATGGGGATGGCGATGCGGGCGTGGGCGGCGGCCAGTAGTTCCGGGCTTAATCCCTCTCTCTCCGTGCCAAAGGCCAGGATTGCTCCGTCCGGGATTGCGGCTCTGTCCAACGTCTCACCTTCTGGGTCCACCGCTACCAGACTCCTTCCCGCCAGTTCTGGGGGAAATTCCCTTACGTCAAACTCCTGCAACCACACGACCGGCAAGGCGAAATGGAGGCCGGCGGAACCCACCAGCGCCGACGGATGCCAGGGGTCGTGGTCGCCGGTGGTTACCACTCCGGCAGCGCCGGCGGCGGCCGCAACCCGCACCGCCGCGCCGATGTTGCCGTGGCTGCGGGGGTTCTCCAGCAGCACCAGAGGGGCGGAGGGACTGAACGATCCGGGAGCAAGGGAGGGCCGCCGCGCAAGGGCGATTACGCCGGTGGCAGGCGGGACCGGGGACAATTGGCGGAAGACGGCATCGGGAACCTCGGAGGCGCCGCTGCCAAGAATACCCGCCAGGTCCGGGGCCAGGGACGCAGTCAGGCCGTGCAGTCCCTCCGGGTCGCGGGTTACTGTCTCAAGGATGGTGGCGCCGAAGAGGATGGCGTGCTTCAGGGGGTGGAAACCCTCCAGCACCGCCAGGGTTTGGTCAAAGCGAGCGCGGCGGAACCGGTCAATCAGTGGCTGGTGGCCGGGGCCGCTGCTAATTGCCGTTCTCCCAGAGCTGGACTACGTCCACGTCGGGCAGCAGGAAGTGGAAGCCGTTGCGTTCGGCGTACTGGCGGTCCAGGTCGGTGTCGCCGATGTGGTAGTAGTCCTCGGCGGGGAACTGTTCCTTCACTGAATCTAGCTGGTGCTTGAGCACCGTAAATTCCATGTCGATGCCTGCGGTCTCCCAGATTCGCTGCTGGTTGCTGACGGTGCGGTCGGAGCAACTGCCGATGATGCAGCCGCTGGCCTTGGCCGCCCGAACCATGTCCAAGGTAATGCACCCGGGCGGGTCGCCCACCTCCAGGGTGCCGTCTATGTCAAAGCTGATTAGTTTGTTCAATTGATTGTCCTTTTTCAAATTTCTTGCCTTGTTGCCACTGGAGAAGTGATCCAACGGTGACGTTGGTCACCCCCATCCTGACCTTCCCCCGTCAAGGGGGAAGGGAATTTTTCGATTGAATCTAACTGGGGTATTTGCCGAGCATTAGCCAGCCGCCGCTGCTGGGGGTCGTGAAGGCGCAGAGGGCCGTTTCGGCGCGGACCGTTACCTGGCGGTCTCCGGCGGTGCCCCTGAGCTGTTCGATGCTGTCGGTGTACATGGCGGTGCGGGTGCGGCCGTTGCCCAGGTTGCCGCCGCTGGAGAAGAAGGGGTGGGGCCCCTTGACGCTGATGTCGCCGGCGTAGAAGGCAAAGGCGTCACCCCGCTTGACCCCGTGCCACTGGAAGCCCTCCAGGAAGAACTGGGTCATAATGGCATAGCCGTCGTAGGGATTGAAGATGTCCACGTCCGCGGGGCCCAAGCCGGCGCCCTCGTACATGCGGGCGGCCTGGCGGTCGGTCCACATCTCCACCTCGTCCAGGGCGGGCTGGGTGGTGCGGAACCTGAAGTTGTGCTGGGAGTGGTTCAGCACGTAAACGGGCTGGGACTTCATGTCCTGCGCCCGCTCGGCGGTGGTAAACAGGTAGGCCGCAGAGGCGTTTACGGGACGGTCGCAGTCCCAGATGAGCAGGGGATTCAAGATTGGCCTGGAGCCTATGTAGTCTTCCACCGATATGGGTTGTATGTTGTGGGTAGCGTTGTATC
>DAOUJS010000080.1:0-62363 GCA_034422355.1 Dehalococcoidia bacterium
AACCGCTTTGAAATGATGGGTTACATTGAGTGATGTCGTACCCTATCCAGGCTTTATAAGGTAAGCTCGACAAGCTTGATTACCCATCATTACAAAAAGTTCGCACCACTAGCAGCCGGTAGCCGACGGTGTGGCCATCACCCCGCGTCATGGAAGCGGCGGATGATCCGCCGCAACTGCTCTTCTTCTACGGGGGCGCTGGTGGTCAGGGACAGGCTCATCTCGTCCAGCAGGCCGCCGTAGCGTTCCAGGTACTTGTCGGCGATCTCGTCGTACTCGCCGATTACGGCGAAGGCGTCCAGCATCTCGTCGCTGACCAGTTCTCCCATCTCCGCCCACTCTCCCCTTAGCGACATCTGGTGCAGTTGCGGGCCGACTTCAGTGAACCCATGGCATTCCAATACCGGGAAGTAAGTACGGGTGGACGCATAGAAAGCGATGCGTCGCCTCACCTCTGCCTTGGCCTCATTGATGCTCGACTGGTCTGGGCCAGTGATGATAAATCCACCGCCGCTGACCTTAATGTCCGACATGCGGCGTTCCGCTTTCTCAGCGCCCAGGGCGATGCCGGGGCGTACTATGTCCCGGACGTACTCCGCCGACGTCAGGCTGTGCAGCATCAGGCCGTCGCACACCTCCCCCGCAACCCGGCAGTTGTAACCGTTCACCGCACCGGTGAACACCTGGGGAGGGTCGTAAGCGGAAGGCCCGGGGTTGAAGAACGGAGTCATCAATGAGAACTGGTAGTAACGGCCCTGGTAGTCCAGCCGGCCGCCATTGTCCCAGCAGTCCCAGATGTGGCGCAGGGATTCGGCGTACTCCCGCAGCCTGGGGCCGGGCGGTTCCCAGCGGGTGGAAAACCTCCGCTCGATATGCCCCTTCACCTGTGTTCCCAGGCCAAGGCGGAACCGGCCCCTGGAAAGGTCCTGGATGTCCCGGCTCGTGTGGGCCACCACCATCGGCGAGCGGGGAAAGGCGATGGCCACCCGGGTCTCAAGAGTGACCCGTGAAGTGCTGGCGGCCGCCAGAATCAACGGGATGAACGGGTCGTGGGAGGTCTCGCTGCTGGATATGCCGTCGTAGCCCATCGATTCAGCCCATGCAGCCTCGGAGGCCACTGCGCTCAGGTCCCCGGAATGGAGGCGGTAAATTACTCTCATTTGACCCTCAGCTTCCTGTTTAACGCTACTTCTTCAACGCTACTTCGAGGGGGACATTTCCCGGTAGATTCCATCGGACTTGGCAGCCATTATGAAGTCGTTGACGTGCAGGTTGCGAATCTTGTGAGTCCACCAAGTCACCCTGACGCGGCCCCACTCGGTCACCAGCCTTGGATGGTGGCCCTCATCGTCGGCGGCTTCGCCCACGGCTCTGGTGAAGTTCAACGCCTGCTCGAAGTCCTTGAACCGGAAGACCCGGTCCAGTTTCGGAATCCCGTCCTCGGTCACCAGGCCCCAGTCCGGCACCTGCGGGGACAATTCGGCCATTTCGGAGTCGGTTACCGGGGGAGAGTCGCGGCGGCAGGCGGTACACTTTCGGCTGGTCAGTTGAGTCATTTCGCCTCCTCAAACGGCCGCCTCCGGCCGCGGGAAACATGGATTCACACCATTCTAGCTCAGTCGGCTACGGACTACAAAACAGGGGTTATTCCGACCCACACCCCAAGCCGGTTGCCTCTGCAGAGAGCCAAACTGCATCTTCCTGCCACTGATTCTCAGTCGGCCACGGACTACAAAACGGTAGTGACAAAGAGACTCCCCGGCACTTAATATGGCTCCAGACCAATTCGCGGCGGGCCATCCCAACCCCGGCCCGCATCTCAGCCGGATACGGACTACGAGACGCAGGAGGACCGCTATGATTCCCGGAGCGATTACGAATTCCTGGCGGCTGCAATTGGCAGACCGGGACCTCATCAGCCTGATAGAGGAGGCAAAGAGCAAGGGCGCACGCCACGTAGAGCTACGCCAGACGTGCCTGGGCGATTGCGAGACCGGCGAGGGAGCGGACTGGCGGCCCGTCCTGCCAAAACTTCGGGCCGTTGTCGATGCGTTCCCGAACATGACCTTCGATCTGGCGATGGCCTATCCCTGCCTGACCCAGGAAGCCGAACCTGCCGGGGAGCAGTTCCAGGCTGCGTTGGAGGCTGCCAAGCTGGTCGGTAAGGATACACCCCACCTGCGCATGGTGGACCCCAACACGACTGACCAGCCGTGGGAGCAAGCAGAAGAGCTTCCCAAAGAGGCTCTGGGACTGGCCGACCTGGCCCGGGAGGCCGCACGTCAGGGGGTCATCCTGTCCGTAGAGAACTCGGGCCAGCCGCTGCGGAGCATGGCGCTCCTCACCCGGGAGGCCCGGTCACGCCTCACCAACGAGGAAGGTCAATACTTGGGACTGTGCCCCGATCCCACCAACCAGTTGCGGCGTCACCCGGACAGCAACCCACTGGCTGAGCTGGATGCCCTGCCGCTGGACATGGTCAAAATTGTCCACTTCAAGCAGGCCCGCAACGGCGCGGCCCTCCCCAGCGTGGACACCGGCGACCTCGACTGCATCCAGATGCGGGAGATACTGGAGCGCAACGGTTACGACGGCCCCGCCGTGATGGAAATCCCCCCGGACCAGCAGGTCTTTGACAATCTGGAGTCCAGCTTTGCCTACCTGGGAGTCGGATAAACTGGACCTTTAAGAAGGAGAGATGATGGGGCTGACCAGTGTAAACATCGAGATTGCCAACCCGTCCGAACTGAGCATGACGGAAACGGTCGAATTGTTGGTGGATTCGGGAGCCTATCTTTCTGTGGTCCCCCGCGAGATATTGGAAGGCTTGGGAATCCGGCCTCACTCAGAACGGCGGCTCCGGCTTGCCGACGGGTCGGTGATCGTCCGCGAGCGGGGGACAGCATCGTTCAAGTACGGTGAAAGAATTGGCGGCGCGGACGTGATCTTCGGGAACCCGGGAGACGCTCACCTCCTGGGGGTAATTGCCCTCGAATCCCTTGGTTTGGGCCTTGACCCGATACGACGGGAACTGGTGGACATTCCCACTGTCCTGTATGGGTTTATTGACCTGGGGCCCGGATGAACAACTACAGCGACTACACGGTTTCCATCCACTACGACCGGCGGCTGTACCGGCAGGACATTGACGGGTCAATCGTCCACTCCCGGATGCTGGCCCGGCAGGGCATCATCTCCAATGAGGACGTGGCTCTCATCGTTGAGGGCCTGGGGAAAATCCGGGCAGAGATAGAATCGGGAGATTTCCCCTGGGACAGTTCACTGGAAGACCTCCACATGAACATCGAGACCCGCCTGCGCCAGCTTATCGGCCCGGCGGCGGGACGGCTTCATACCGGGCGTTCCCGCAACGACCAGATTGCGCTCGATATGCGCCTCTACACCAGGGAGGTTATCGAGAACACCATCAAGGGCCTGAGAGGTGTCCAGCAGGCGTTGGTGTCCCTGGCAGAGCGATACCGGGACACAGTGATGCCCGGTTACACCCACTTGCAGAGGGCGCAGCCCGTCCTTTTTGCCCACCACATGCTGGCCTACTTCCAGATGTTCCAGCGCGACATGGAGCGGTTCCAAGACTGCCACACGCGGACCGACGTACTGCCCCTGGGCAGCGGAGCGTTGGCCGGGGTTGCATACCGGACTGACAGAGAGTACCTGGCGCGGGAATTGGGGTTCAGCCGGACCAGCGCCAACAGCATGGACGCGGTATCGGACAGGGACTTCCTGCTGGAATACCTGTCCGCGGCCTCCATCTGCATGATGCACCTGTCCCGCCTGTCTGAGGAGATCGTGGTCTGGTCGAGCCGGGAGTTCGAGTTCATCCGCCTCAGCGATGATTTCACCACCGGCAGCAGCATCATGCCGCAGAAGCGCAACCCGGACTTCGCCGAGCTTGCCCGAGGCAAGACGGGACGTGTCTACGGCCACCTCATGGGCCTGCTGACGGTGATGAAGGGCCTGCCACTGACCTACAACAGAGACCTCCAGGAAGACAAGGAAGGGTTCTTCGACAGCTCGGACACCCTGCTGGCAACACTGCACGTTTTCCAGGGGATGCTCAACGGGTTGACCTTGAACACGGAGAGGGTCACCCAGGTCTCAGGGGAGAGCTTTGTGCTGGCAACCGATATGGCGGACTACCTGGTGGGGAATGGAGTCCCGTTCCGGGAAGCCCACGGCACGATGCGGGAGTTGTGCGGGTACTGCGAGTCCAGGGGCAAAGAGTTGCTCGACCTCTCCCTGGAAGAGTTGCAGCGTTTCTCACCCCGATTTGGCGAGGACGTGTACCGGATCACTCCCGCCAAGTCAGCCGCGGCCAGGGACAATCCCGGCGGCACCGCACCCAACCGGGTGGCGCATGAACTGGATCAGGCCAGGAAGCTATTGCAGGAGGGGCCGGATGGTCTCTGACGCCCGAATTCTTATCGCGCCTTCCGTCCTGGCGGCGGACTTCGCCAACCTGGGCCGACAGGTACATGAGGCCACCGAAGCCGGGGCGGACCTGATCCACGTGGACGTGATGGACGGACGCTTCGTCCCCAACATCTCCTTTGGGGAGGCAGTGGTGGACGCCATACGCAGGTCAACAGACGCGCCGCTGAACATCCACCTGATGATCGTGGAACCGGACGACTTGCTGCCGGGGTTTATGAAGTCGGCGGAAGACCAGGTAATCGTCCACGCGGAGGCGTGCCGGCACCTGCACCGCACGGTCACTCGGATTAAAGAAGCGGGGTGTCAGGCGGGCGTGGCCATCAACCCCGGAACGCCCATCACAGCCGTGGAGGAAGTCCTGCCCCTCCTGGACCTGGTGCTGGTGATGACTGTGAACCCCGGTTTCGGCGGACAAGCCTTCATCCCCGGCGCGTTGACCAAGGTCGAGAGACTGTACCGGACCATTCAGAGGGAAGGGTACGATACTCACCTGGAAGTGGACGGGGGCATCAAGGCCGACTGGACGGCGCAGGACTCGGTGAAAGCGGGGGCGGACATACTGGTGGCCGGCACCGCCATCTTCAACGACTCTGAACCGGTGTCGCAAGCAATGGCAGGGATGCGGAGCTGCGTCCACGGGATACGGCCAGTCTAGGATACAGGGGAGCGGGTGTTCGCTGACCCGGCCGAAACCAGCAGCGGCCCCTTTACTTGATGGCAGCCAGCGCCTTGCGCACCTTGGCCGACTTGTGCAGCGACCGCAGGCAGCGGCTGCAAATCTTCACCTTTATGGCCCTGCCGTCCTGGAACAAGGTCTGCTTGTGGACGTTGGCCTTGAACCTGGTCTTGGTGTGGCGGTTGGAGTGGCTGACGTTGTTGCCGCTCATGCCCGACTTCAGGCAAATCTCACATCTCATGCCGCTAAAATGTCTCCCGTCCGGGACTTATACGCCCTCGTGTAATTGCCCAGAGTATATCACGGCTCACGCAGCCCAACCAACCGCTTGATTCGTGACCGGCGAGAGGGTTTCATCCGGCAGCAAGTCGAAAGACCGCTGCCGTCACCCTCTGGCGCGATAGATTTCGACCGCAGCGTGTTCGATTACAGAGCCGCGAACCGGGGGCCTGGGTTTTTTAACCCTGACATGCACCGCATCCACGGGGTACTCGGCAAGGACAACCGCGGCAATTTCGTGGGCCGTGGCCTCCAGCAGGTTCTTGGGCTGGCCTTCGACCACGGACTGGACCGACCTGTAGAGATGGGGGTAGCTGACCGTGTCCTCCAGCCGGTCCGACTCACCCGCGCTGCTCAGGTCCAACTCCACCGCCAGGTCCACCACATAAGCCTGCCCCAACGCCCGTTCCTCCGGGTTTACGCCGTGGTAGCCGTAGAACTGCATCCCCTCCAGGACTATGCGGTCCGGATAGTCAGGGCGAGCCGTCATGGAACGTCAGCCGCTCCTTGACTCGATGGCCGCCATGCGGGCCAGCAGGTTCTCGGCACGCTTGAACACGGGAACGTCGATCATCCTGCCGTCCAGGTCAGCCGAGCCGCGCCCGACGGACTCGGCCTCGCGGAAAGCGTCAACCACCCTCTTCGCGTAGGCAACCTCTTCTTCAGTCGGGGTAAATTCCTCGTTGATTATGTCAATCTGTGCGGGGTGGATGGCGAACTTGCCGGTATAGCCCATCTGTCGGATAACCCTTATGTCCTCGCGGAGACCGTCGGGGTCCCGGAAGCCGACGAAGGGGGAGTCGAGGCAGGCAACCCTGGCGGCGTGGGCGGCAACGGCGGTCTGCGCCCTGGCGAAGTACACTTCCCCACCCGTGTCGGTGCGCTGAACCCCGATGTCGTTGGTGTAGTCCTCGGCCCCGAAGGCGATGGCGATGATTCGGGGCGAGGCAGTGGCCATCCGGTAAGGGTCCATGACAGCCGGGGCGTTCTCGACCCAGGGAATCAGCTTGACCTGTCCCGGTTCAACCCCGGCGGCAGACTCCAGCGACGTGATCAGTTCGTCGGCGTCCTGCAACTCCTCTGGTGACTCCGCCTTGCCAAGACTGACGCCGGACAGGTCCGGAGATACCAGGGCTTCCAATTCGTCCCGGGTCAGACCCGTGTCAAGGGAGTTGACCCGCACCATCACGCGGTGGCCCTGATTGCGAAGGCGCGGGACCCACTCCTTGGCCACTTCACGTGCATTCAACTTTTCGCCGGGGGGAACCGAGTCCTCCAGATCGACCATTACAACATCGGCGTTGAACCCCAACGCCCGTTCCAGCATGTTGGGCCTGTTGCCGGGAACGAAGATCAAGCTGCGCAGAAGTTCCAATTGCTAACTCCTGTATCATTACTTGTCCAGTGACTTTGCCTGCCGGGCCGGTCATCCATCAGGGGGCAATTTCGATTGCGCTCATCAGGCATACCCACTGATTAAGCGAGATTTCAAACCGCCGTTCCCGGCGGCGCATACTGGTCTCCCACATCTCGGGAGACATATCCTCCGGCCTGGGGCTGGTGACCCTTGTCGCTTGCCAGTGCGCAGGGTTGTGATACCCGGTGAGCAGGACTGCCTCCAGGGGATCGGTGGTGGCCAGGGTGGTCCATAAACCGAGAATCCTCGCGTCCTGGGCCTCGACCCGGGGCCAGACCCCGTCCCGCGAGAGGAACACGAACTCCTCCAGGTCACCAGGGTGAATGAGAAAGCGCCGGTAGCCGTAGACCGCCCTCCTGTCTTCCGGGGGTACGTGCATCTTGGGCCGGTCAGAGATGGACCTGAGCAGCCGGGCATCCTCTTTTTCAGCCATCGGACTGCCCGGAATTGCGTCCTGGAACCGCCGCCAAGCGTCCATGTCCGGGAACCGGACAATCTGGACTACCTCTTCGAGAGGGTATCCGATCAGGCCGTTCAGCAAACAAATGACCTTGCCGTCGTGGGCGCGAATCTGGGGCCAGACGTTTTCCCGAATGTGCTTGACGTATTCGTCCAGCGCCCCGTTGCGGACCGTAACATGCCGCTGCTCGTAGATAAGCTCCTCAGCCAAGCCGAATCACCATGCCCTTCATCTGATTGCCGTGGACAATTGGCACTGGGTAGAGCCACGCGCCATAATTGATGATGTTCGGGAAGACGGCAGACGTCATGGTACGACCGCCCGCGGCCCGTATGGCGGGCGCCTTTCGTCGTCCGGCACGCGCTCAAGCTCCTGAGTAACCGGATTGACCCTGTATCGCAGGTTCTCCAGCAGTTCGTAACCTATAATCGGAGAGGCGGTCGGAATCATGATCGCCGAGAACTGACGTCCCATCAACTCGCCGTTAGCGAAATACGCATCCAGTTCCACCACGTCAGTTATGGTCTCCAGCATAACCCTGCCAGCCCCTCGTTGCACCCCGATAGCCTCGATTTCATCCAGGGGCAGACCGATGTAGGTCGAGCCGGTGTCAACGATGAAAGTGTACTCCCTGGTGTCCCCTTTTCCCATGATTGTTGCCCGGACTTCAGTGACGCACACCGGAAATCCTCCTTCACGCAAGTCATCATGGTCGCCATGCCATCTACTCCATGTCTCCCCAGGTGGCGGCCCACTTTGTATCGACCTTCAGGGATACGTCCAGGTCCAGGGCCGCGGGCATCTCGTCGTACACCAACTGCTGGATTGCGTCCAACTCGTCCACCGGCACCTCGAATACCAGCTCGTCGTGTACCTGGAGGAGCATCTTCGAGCGGAGGTTTTCTTGCTTGATCCGCCTGTCGACCAGGATCATGGCCAGCTTCATTATGTCCGCTGCGGTCCCCTGAATGGGCATGTTGATGGCCATGCGTTCAGCCGCGCCGCGCACGTTGAAGTTGGAGGCGTTAATGTCCGGCAGGTAGCGCCTGCGGCCGGCGACCGTCTCCACGTACTGGTTGACACGGGCCTGTTCCTTCACGTTCTCAATGTACGCGCTGACCCCGGGGTAGTTGCTGAAGTAACTCTCGATGAACTTCACCCCTTCCTCCCGGCTGAACCCGGTCTGCTGGGAGATGCCGTGGGGAGAGAGACCGTAAATGACTCCGAAGTTCAACACCTTGGCGATGCGACGCATTTCCGGGTTCACATCATTGATGGGAACTTCGAACATGAGAGACGCTGTGGCCGAGTGGATGTCCTCGCCTCGCCGGAATGCGTCCAACAGATCAGGGTCCTCAGAGAGATGGGCCAACACCCGCAGCTCGATCTGGGAGTAGTCCGCGGAGAAGAGCACCCAGTCCGGCGCGTCCTCCGCCACGAAGGCGCGGCGCACGTTGCGTCCCAACTCGGTGCGGACGGGTATGTTCTGGAGGTTGGGGTCGCTGCTGGAGACACGGCCCGTGGCCGAGCCGGTCTGGTTGTACTTGGTGTGGATGCGGCCCGTGACAGGATTGACCATCTCCGGGAGGGCATCCACATAGGTTGACTTGAGCTTGGAGACTTGCCGGTATTCCAGGATGCCATCGACGACAGGATGGAGACCCCGCAACCCCTCAAGCGAGTTGGCGTCGGTGGAATAGCCGGTCTTGGTGCGCTTGGTGCGGGGCAGGCCCAACTCCCCGAAAAGCAGATCACTCAGGGCTTTGGGCGAGTTGATATTTACCTCATGGCCTATGGACTGGAATATCTCCTGCTGCTTCTCGTGCATCTGGTCGTTCAGGTCGCGGGACATCTCGTGCAGTACGCCCGCTTGCAGCTTGACGCCGTTGCGCTGCATATCTACCAACACCGGGACCAGCGGCATTTCCATGTCGTTCATCATGCCCGTGAATCCCTGGGCGTCGGTCTGCTTCTCCAATATAGAGCGCAGGCGGCCCGTCATGTCGGCGTCCGCCGCCGCGTATTGGGTGGCCGATTCGATTTCCACCTTGTCAAAGGTGACCTGCCTGCGGCCCGTTCCGATCAGTTCGGTGATGGGGGTCATCTCCACCCCAAGCATGTCCAGGGACATATTCTTGAGGTTCAGGGCGCCGGCGCTCTTGCCCAGAAGGTGGGCGGCGATCATGGTATCGAAGTCCACGTTCCGACAGTTGATGCCGTGGCTGGCCAGCACCGTCATGTCAAAGTTGGCGTTGTGGGCGCACTTGTGCAGGTCGGGAGACTCCAGCAGGGGCCGCACCCGGGACAGGACAGTCTCCAGGGAAAGCTGCGCACCGTCCTGGTGTCCGACCGGGACGTACCAGGCCCGTCCCGGGTCAATGGCGAAACTAAGGCCAACGAGGTCGGCGCTGACCGGACTAAGGGAAGTGGTCTCTGTATCGAATGCGAAGCTCCCCGCCTCCTGGATGGCCGCGAGCATGGCCTCCAACTGCTCCCCAGTCCGCACCGCTTCATAGTCAGCGTCGGCAGTCCACTCCTCCTCAAGACCGCGCGGTCCCACATCCTGACCATCGACGGTCGGGCCGGGCAAGCGGTTGATGACGCTGAAGAACTCCAACTCAGTCAGCAGGTCAACCACCGATTTGCGGTCGTAGGACCCGAAGCGGGATGCCTCGAGGTCAAGTTCAACCGGCGACTCGCAGTTGATGGTGGTCAGGAGCCGGTTCTCGAAAGCCCGCTCCCGGCTTTCCTCAAGGGACTTCTTGACGCTGGGGGGCTTGACTTCGTCGATGTGCTCGTAGATTCCCTCAAGGTCGTGGAACTCGGTGAGAAGACCAATGGCCCGCTTCTCGCCGACACGCGGCACGCCCGGAATGTTGTCCGAAGAGTCTCCGAGCAGGGCCTTGAAATCGGGCTGCTGGGCGGCGGTTAGTCCTCCGTAGCGGCCCTCCAATTCCGCCTCGTCGTAGGTCTTCCGGTCCTGGACGCTGTAGAACAGGTCTACGCGGACCTTTGGCGTAATCAACTGGAAAGTGTCCCTGTCCCCGGTAAGGATAATCGTCTCAATCCCCCTGGCTTCTGCCTGGCGCGACAGGGTGCCTATGATGTCGTCGGCCTCGTACCCTTCCGCCTCGAATACGGGCACGCCGAACCCGGTCATCAGCTGCTTCACACGGTCGAACTGGGGCCGCAGTTCCGGCGGCATCGAAGGCCGCTGCGCTTTATATTCCTCAAACCGCTCGTGCCGAAATGTCGGGGCGGAGGTGTCAAAGGCGATGGCGCAGTGAGTGGGCTTCCAGTCCTGCAAAGCCCGCAGGAACACGTTGGCAAAGCCGTACACGCCGGTGGTGTCCTCACCTGTAGCGGAGACGGACAGGTGCCGCTGGGGGGATATGGCATGGAAGGAGCGATGCACCATCGCGTGGCCGTCCATGAGCATCAGGACGGGCCGTGTGTCATCGGCGAACATGGGAAGGGTCTGGTCTTGATTGGAGGACATGCTGCACCTCTGGGGAGAGCGGTCGGGAGCCGTTGCCGGGATGGGCATTCAGCCAGCATTATACACCGCAAGACCGGGCTATTCAGCGATGGAATGTCACGCGGTACGGTGGATACGGGCCTGCGGCAGGTATGATCATCGTGCTACAATGGCCGTTAACGGGCCGGGGCCGCGGCGCTGCCGAATTGCCCGTCAAAGCAGGGGGAGTTGGACCAATGCCTGTGTACGATTACCGTTGCGCGGATTGCAATCAGGTCACGTCGGTCCTGACCTATAGCTGGAAGGCCACCGCCGAGCCTGCCTGCAAGAGTTGCGGCAGCGGCGAGTTGACGAAAATTATCTCCGGTTTCGCGTTTCACAGGTCATGGGGCGAGAGCCTTAACTGGGCTCCCAGCGGGGAAACTCTGCGCGACGTCAACGAAGACTCCCCCCAGGACATAGACCGTTTCATGGGACGCATCAAGCAGGAGATGGGAGGCGAGGTCACCCCGGACTTCAACCGTATGCGCAAGGAGTGGACCAGCGAGTCGTGAGGTCTGGAGACGCTCACGCGCCGCTGCGAATGCCGCATCCACCTTAGGGGACTGACCAGAGAATGCCGATCTATGAGTACCGGTGCCAATCGTGTTCCCAGGTGTCGTCCTTCTTCACACGCGCCATTGGCTCCCCGCTGTTGCCGGTGTGTAAACAATGCCAGGGAACGGACATGGTCCGGCAGATGTCCCGGTTCGTGCAGGGCAGAAGCCAGGCGTCATCCCAGCAAGGTCCGGGCAGCAACTTTGGAGCGGCAGGGCTTGACTACTACCGCGACCCTCGAAACATCGGCAGGAACGTCGAAGAGAGCTTCTCCCGCCACGGCTTGGACATGCCCGAACCGGTGCGCGAGACAATAGACGCCGCCAGAGACGGTCAACTTCCCAAGGGGTTGGATATATGACGCAACCGCACGACCTGCCCCAGCCATACCACGCATCCCTGCTACATTGCCTTAACTCCCTGGCCGGGGGCTGCTCGGAAGGAGAGTCGGCGTCCCCGCCGTTGTCGCGTCTCCGGCAAGCTGCGTCGGCCTTGGCATCCGAGACCGGGACGGGGAGCGGGGAGCCAAATGCACTGACGCCCACCGATGCCCTAACCTTGATAAACACCGCCAGGGGGCTGCTGGCGGCGATTCGCGGCCCTGCCGGCGGTGGACTTCCCAACGTCAAATTAGGCGACGCCCTAGACGCCTCATTGGAGGGCCTGGAGGCTGGCATTGGAGCAGACATGCGGCGCGCACGGGCAGACCGGATTCGGGGCCTGTATGTCATCATCGACCCGGAGGTGACTGGCGGGCGCGACCCGATGGAGATCGCACGGGCTGCGGTCAGGGGCGGCGCAAGCATGTTGCAGCTACGGGACAAGCTGAGGGACAAAGGGGAAATCCTGCCCTTGGCCAGGGCATTGCAGCAGCTTTGCGAGGAGAACGGCGTCTTGCTCATCATGAACGATCACGTGGACCTGGCGGCTACTGTCGTGTCCGGCGGGGTACACGTCGGGCAGACCGACATGCCCGTGGCCGAAGTACGCAAGCTGCTGGCGCCGCACCAGGTGTTGGGCCGGTCCAACCGGCAGATAGACCTGCTTATCCAGTCACAGATGATGGGTGCGGACCACGTAGCCTTTGGCGCGATCTACACGTCCACGACCAAGGGCGGGGGCCGCGGACCCCAGGGGGTCGAGCCGCTGCGAAGGGCCAGGGCCGCAACCAGGGTGCCGCTGGTCGCAATCGGAGGGATTAACGCCGGGAACGTGGCCCCGGTGGTGGAGGCGGGCGCAGATGCCATCTGCGTTACCGCAGCCGTCGGCTCTGCCCCGGAGCCGGAGGCCGCCGCCAACCATCTGGTCGAGGCGATACGCTCCGCCGGGGGCCGGGTCTGATGCCGTCACCCTACGGCGCAGAGCTGGCCAGCATAGGCACGGAAGCCATAGAGAAGCTGACTGAGCGCAACCGCGCCCGAGAGCAGGGACTAGGGGTGTCGAGGGAGGTGGTGCGCTTCTCGGCCAATGCCATCAGGGCCGTTCACCGGGAAGACTTCGACGAAGCCGCCCGGCTGATTGAGCTCGCCCGTCACCGTCTCGAGGAGACCGCCCCATTGCGGGATGAGAACCCGGAGATATACTTCGCCGGGTTTCTGGCCGACGCCCGCAAGGAGTATGCCGAGGCTCACGTCACCCTGGCGGTCATATCCGGCGGCTCCATTCCGCATTTCGAGGAGCTTGCCGTAGACGCCTCATCCTACCTCAACGGGATGGCCGAGACCATAGGAGAGATTCGCCGTTACATCCTGGACACCCTGCGGCGCGACTCCTTCCATCGCTGCCAGGAACTCATGGAAGTGATGGACGAGATATACAGCGTGTTGGTGACGGTGGACTTCCCCGAGGGAGTGACCGGCGGTCTGCGCCGCAACACTGACCAGATGCGCGGTGTCCTGGAGCGCACCAGGGGCGACCTTACGATGGCCCTCCGGCAGCACAGGCTCGAGCAGCAGATAGCGGAGTGGGAAAGGGACCGATGAGCGTTCGAATCACGTTCCTTGGCACCGGCGCAGGCGGGTCCATCCACCGGGGCCACACGGCTATCGCCTTTGAATGCGAAGATGACACCCGATTTCTGCTTGACGCCAGCTCCGGGAATACTGTGGCCCGCAACTGCACCCAACTGGGGATGGCCCCGGAGTCCTTCCACAAAGTGCTGCTCACCCACCACCACGCCGACCACATGTCCGGCCTGCCGTTGATTCAACTGGTCCACACGAGGTCACTGGGCGACGGCCCTCCTCTGGAGGTCTACGGACCGGCGGACGTTCTGAGCCACGCCGAATACCTCTGCCAGGTGCTGTCTCCCAACCTGAAAGTTGACCGAGAGGGCGCAGTGAACCCCGAAGGCCGCCAGGTGATGCGGTGGCACGGCGTGGAAGTTGGCGGCCAGGTGCAACTCGGGCCGTCCGCTTTCGCCTCCTGCTTTCCTGCGGACCACATCCCCGGCGCGGTGGGATGGACCATCGACAGCGGCGGGGTCAGGGTCGTGTTCTCCGGGGACACGCGATTCAACCCCGTCATGGCCGAGGCCGGTCGCGGCGCGCGCCTGCTGATACATGAAGCCTATGCGCTGGACCGAGACCGGGAACAGGCCGCGGCCGCAGGCCATTCGACTGCAGGGGAAGCTGGCCGCATTGCCGCTCTGTCAGGGGCCGAGGAACTGGTGATCACCCACATTACCAACCCCTTCCACCACCAACCGCACCCTCTGATAGATGAAGCCTCGGAACACTTTCCGGGGCCGGTCTCCGTCGCATTCGACCTCCGCCAACTTACTGTCACAAGCTGATAGATTATCCACCGGCCTTCTCCTATATTACTTCCCATCTCGCGGCCCTCTCTCATGCCCTGGCCAGCAATCTGTTTACTGGCCCTCGTATCTTCCGGGTGAGCATGTATCTAGCGGAAAGGGACGGGCAGCGAAAACTCACTTAAGGAGTTGGTCCCGTGTGGTCGTCTGCTCAGACTTGTGCTGTTCTCGGACTCGAAGGCTACATCGTAGAGGTGGAGATCGACATATCTCCGGGGCTGCCCGCCTTCAACATCGTCGGCCTCCCCGATACCGCAGTTCAGGAGGCAAAGGAGAGGGTCAGAGCTGCTCTCCGCAACAGCGGTTTCGAGTTTCCCCTGCGGCGCATAACCGTCAATCTCGCCCCCGCTGACCTGAAGAAGGCCGGGCCGTCCTACGACCTGTCCATCGCCGTAGGGATCCTGCTCTGCACCGGTCAACTTGAACCGATCAACGAGCGCGCCATATTCCTGGGAGAGCTTTCCCTGGATGGCAGCCTGCGCCACACCACCGGCATTCTGGCGATGGTGTCGGTGGCGCGAGACCAGGGTTTCTCCACCGTTTACGTGCCAACCGTGGACGCTTCCGAAGCGGCACTGGTAAATGGAGTCACCGTCTATCCTGTGGACAACCTTCCGTCCCTAATATCCCATTTCCGGGGAGAAGCGCCAATTTCGCCAATGGATGACAACGGAGTGGTGCTTGATTCCTGCGCTGAACCGCGGGAAGGGATGAACCTGGCAGACGTGAAGGGCCAGGAACATGCCAAGCGCGCGCTGGAGGTGGCTGCGGCGGGTTTCCACAACCTGCTGCTGAACGGTCCTCCGGGAAGCGGGAAGACCCTGCTTGCCCGCTGTATGCCGTCCATCCTCCCTCCCATGACTCCGCCCGAGGCACTGGAAGTTACCAAGATTTACAGCGTAAGCGGGGACCTGCCCGCAGACAGCCCCTTGATGTACCGTCGCCCTTTCCGTGCGCCCCATTACACCATCTCCAACGCCGGACTGGTCGGCGGAGGCCGCAACCTGCGTCCGGGAGAAATCACCATGAGCCACCGGGGCGTGCTGTTCCTCGACGAGCTCCCGGAGTTCAACCATACAGCCCTGGAGTCGCTGCGTCAGCCCCTGGAAGACAAGGTGGTAACAATAAGCCGGGTGACGGGCACCGTCACTTATCCAGCGAGTTTCATGTTCGTCGCCGCCATGAACCCGTGCCCCTGCGGCTATTACACCGACCCCAGGAAAGAGTGCGTCTGCGCCCCGTCAGCGGTCAGCCGCTACCAGAAGAAGGTCAGCGGGCCCCTGATGGACCGGATCGACGTTATCGTTGAGGTGCCGCCGGTGGAGTACGAGAAACTGGTGGATACGGACCGCGCCGAGGACTCATCCCATGCGCGGGAAAGAGTACAACAGGCCCGCGACAGGCAACGGGAACGGTTCTGCGGCACCGGAATGCTGTGCAACGCGGACATGGGGCCAGCGGAGGTGTGGAATTCCTGCATCCTCGACGAGGCAGCCAGGACCCTGCTGCACACGGCTACCCAGCGGCTCCACCTGTCGGCCCGGGCCTTCCACCGCATACTGAAAGTTTCGCGCACCATCGCAGACCTGGACGCCGCGGAGGACATCAACGCGTCGCACCTGGCCGAGGCATTGCAGTACAGGTCGCGCAACTAGACAGGCCCGAGCAACTACCAGCCACAGCGGAGATTTGCCGAGGATAGTCCCGGATTGGACGGGGCCCTTTCCCTTGCCACTGCCGTTTCCGGCGGCTATGATACACGGCATGGAACCGAGAGAGGTCAAGTATCATCTGGGGTCCCTAACCCACATCGAACCAAGGACTTTCGGACGCCCCGGACAGCGGACTTTCAACCTGACCCTGGAATCGGGGGATGCAAGCTGCACCGTATGGCTGGAGAAGGAGCAGCTATTCCAGTTGGGCGTCTACCTTCAACAGGCGGTCGAGTCCATCTCCGAGGCTGACAAGGCGCGGGAAGGCCGGCGGCGGGAGCCACGCGACTCGGGTCTAGGCATATCCCTCGACTTCAAAGCCGGGCAGCTTATGTTGAGCCACGACCAGGAGTCCAACTCCTTCCGTCTCCTCGTCTACGAGATCGAAGACGAGGAAGCGAACCGGGAGCCGGAGTCCGTGAGCTTCTGGATAGACATGCGCCAGGCCGAGGAACTTTCCCAGGAGGCCCTGCGTATCTGCGCCGCAGGCCGCCCCCGTTGCATCCTGTGCGGGCAGCCCATCAACCCGGACGGCCATAACTGCCCGCGGGCCAATGGTCACGCTGTCCTGGAGACGGGCTGACCAACCCCGGGAAGCAATAAGGGTATCCGGTGAGCGTTGACCCGGCCACTGAGGAGCTGCTAAGACACGGCGAAATCGTCAGTTGTCAGCTTACGCCTGCGGGTTCAAACTACACCTTCTTCTCCCAACTACAACTGAACGGGCGCACCGGCTTCGCCATCTACAAACCACGGGACGGCGAGGCCCCTCTCTGGGACTTCCCCAACGGCACTCTCTACAAGCGGGAGTACGCAGCCTATTTGTTGAGCGAAATCCTGGGCTGGAACATCATCCCATTTACCACCATCCGGGACGGTCCGTATGGTATCGGCACGGTGCAGCAGTTCATCGAGCATGACCCGCGACAGAACTACTACAACCTTCAGGAAGAAGCCGCTTCCCAGCTTCAGACCATCGCCTGCTTCGACATGGTGGCCAACAGCACCGACCGCAAGGCGAACCATCTGATACAGGACGAGGACGGCAAGCTATGGAGCATAGACCACGGCCTCACGTTCCACGCCGACCTGAAGATACGCACCGTCATCTGGGACTTCTCAGGCGAGTCTATACCCCAACAGCATTTGGACGACATACGAAGGCTCAAGAAGCAACTTCGGAGACCTGATGGCCGACTCCAGGAGTTACTGGACCTGCTCCTCCCGGAAGAAGCCTCGGCCCTGTCGCAGCGGATAGACTGGGTGCTCCAGGAAGGCGGCTACCCGGGACTGCCTGGCCGCTCCCGTCGCAGACGCCGCCGCTAGAAGATTTCTGATTCACCCTTCAGCAGGTAATTCGCCTCTTCTTGCGCCCGTCGCTGCACTTCCTGTAGGGGTATGCCGGTTTCCAGCGCGATGCGGCGGCAGTCTTCATACTCCGGAGCGGCGCTGACCGCCTTGCCGCCCACGCGCTTAACTTTCACCGATACGACTCCCATGCCCGATTCCAGGGAGACGTTCCTGCGCTCCGCGGCATAACGTTCCACGGGACGCGTCCTCACCCCAAGGGTCGGGGTCTCCCGCAGCACCAGCTCACACGCCATTTCCTCCAACTCGGCGGGGACTAGGGCCGAGAGAATGATGCCGGGCCGGTTCTTCTTCATTTGGATGGGCGAATACCAGACATCCAGCGCTCCCAGGTCGAACAGGCGCTCCTGGGCGTATCCGACTACTTCACCGGAAACATCGTCCATGTTGGTTTCCAGCAGCACTATGTTGCCCTGCCTGGAGGCAAACCCCGGATCTCCCTCAGTCGCCTCTCGGGAAATGTGGGCTGCGGGGATTGCGATTTCCCCTAGCCAGACGCGCACTGCATTGGGGAAGTTCTCAGGGTCCTTCGTTCCCAGGCCAACGCCAATTTTCTGCACCGAGAATGCGGGGCGCCGGAACTCGGCCAGGGAAGTAATCAGGGCCGCGCCCGTGGGTGTCGTCAGCTCCCCCGCGCCCTTGAATATGTCCCGGTCCTCGGCCACGGGCGCACCCGACATGGCCGCCAACTCCAGGGTTGCAGGAGCGGGGTTGGAATAACCGCCCGGCCACCGGGGAGGTTCAGCCGCGCCCAGTACCAGCGGGGCGGCATACACTTTCTCAACCCCAAGATGTTCCAGCCCCGCAACGAAGCCGACCACGTCGATCAGGGTGTCGAGGCTTCCCAGTTCCTCCAGTTCCAGAGATTCCGCCGGTTCCCCGTGAACGCGGGCTTCCGCCTTCCAGAGGTTGTCGAGCACCAGGGATGAGCGGTCTTTGACCGCTCGGGGCAGGCTGCTGCGGCGCACAGTATCGAGCAGGCGCCTGGGGGAGTAGCGGGTACGGTCTTCGACTGTGACGCTCAGTCTCGTGCCCCGGACATCCTTGCGCGTCTCCTGTCCTGCATCGAGGTGGTAGCCAGGAGTTTCCAGCTTCGCCAGTTCAGTGTGCAGCGAGTCCAGGGTAAGACCCGCGTCAATCAGGGCGGCGAGGAGCATATCACCGCTTGCTCCGCCGATAGGCTGGATGTAGGCGATACGCACGGTGTAGCCCTTCCTATTGTCGACTATGGACCTGAGGCGGCGGCTGGGAAGGAGCGCCTTCCTCTGAAATCAGACGTTCACCAGAAAGTTGATTACATCCCCGTCCTGGACGGGATAGGTCTTGCCCTCGGAGCGGACCACACCTTCCTTACGCCCCTGGGGAATGCCCCCGCAGCGTACCAGATCATCGTATGGGATGACTTCAGCACGGACAAACCCCCGGTAGAAGTCCGTATGGATGGTGGCCGCAGCCTGCTGCGCCGGGAGGCCCGCCGGTATACTCCAGGCCCTCACCTCGTCATCACCGACAGTCAGGAAAGACACCAGCCCCAGCGTATCGTAGCAGGTGCGAATGACCTGCGATGTCGCCGGTTCGCCCAGCCCCATCTCCAAGCGGAACTCAGCCTCTTCCTCCTCGTCCATCGCCGCCAGGTCTGCCTCGATGCCGGCGCATACGCTCACTTCCCCAATACCCATAACCTCTCCGGGGTCAAGGCGGAGTTGCTCCAACCGGGTCGGCAGCGCGCTTTCGTCGCCGTTGAAAGCCACGATTACCGGCTTGGCGGTGAGCAACTGGTAGTCCCGGACGAGCGCCGCCTCTGACTCGGTTAGGGCCTGGCAGCGCAAGGGTTCTCCGGCCTCCATCCCTTCCCTGGCCTTGATAGTCGCTTCCAGTTGCCGCTCCAGCTGAGGGCGCTCGGCGGGTTTGGACTTCTTGATGCCGTCCTGTTGACGCTCGACTGCCCGCTCCAGCACCTCCATGTCGGCCAGCATAAGCTCGCCCAGGACGGCGCGCAGGTCGCGGCCAGGGTCAACGCTGCCGGAAGGGTGATGTACGGAAGGGTTGGAGAATGCGCGCACCACCAGCAGAAAAGCGTTGGCGGCTTGCAGGGTATTCCGCATTCTGCCCTCTATGGCGAAGGCGCTCCCGCCCCCCTCCGGCCCAGCCCAGTCCCAGTACCGTATCTCCGGGTATACGATTTTCCGGGGGTAGTACATCTCGGCCAGGGTCTCGGCCCGGGTGTCGGGGACCTTCACCACACCGACACGGGTAGAGCTGCCCGGCCCGCCGGTGGCGGCGGCGCCGTGTCCCGCGGTAAGCGCGTTGAACAGGGTGGTCTTTCCACTTTGAGGGAGTCCGATTAACGCAAGATCCATGTACCGATTATACACTCATTCCGGCCATGCAACGCCGATATTGGAGGCTCACACGGCTTAATTCGACGGTCACAGCTTGGTGGTGAAGAATTGGGGCCAGGTGGTCGAAGTCCATCCCTGGGTTGAAACAGCCTCAGTAGGACCGGAACAGCTTGCCCCATTCGGTCTTGAGAGCGGCGTTGATCCGGCTCCGGCCCCGGGTCTTCAGCCAATAGCCGTTGTGGTAGATGTTGGATGCGAAAAACGCCCACCCGACCAGGGGCGTGCGTAGCAGGAATGTCTCCAGTGGCTTGAGCGGCCCCCAGTAGATGAGTTTCTGCCCGCGGCTGGCGAAGGTGTTTTCCACTCCGGAAAAACCCCAGTTGGTCTGGCGGATGTCCTCACCCACCACCTCAATCTGAGACATGTCCCCACACCCCAGGCCGCGCTCGTGGGCCAGCCGGATGAACTTCAGGTCCATCGGCTCGAATCCCATCATCTTCGCCGCCACAGCGTCGATGGCCACCTGGTCAGCGCTGGCCAGAATCCGGTCCTTGATGTGCCACCGCATCGCCCGTGGCCCTGGCCCGTCGCCTGCGAATGTGCCATCCATCACCGCGAATATCCCAGGATGTATCTCCTGCTGGATAGCCAGCAGGTCAACCAGCGTCTCGTGAATCACCGAGTGGGTCCAGTGGCGTTTGCGGTTCAGCAGCCCACCGAAGGCGTTCTTCATCGCTCCTGTCATGGTGGTGAACACGTGGGTCTTCATGGTCGGCAGGTGGAGAACGTTCTTTCTCTCAAAGCTCTCGGGTATCTGTATGCCTTCCGGGAAAATGTCGTCCAGCACAAGCATCTCGGCCTTCGGCTCGTATTCCACCCAGCGGTTGGGCGGGCTGTCCAGGTGTATAGTGGGCAGACCGAGCATATCCTGGACTGCTTTGTGCTTGTTGTTGACCTCACCCTCGTAGGAATCGACCACCACGGTGCCGTTGTGAGCCCCGATAAGCTCAGTATGCCCCATCGACCGCAGCCCCCGGGTCACGCCCTCCAACTGCCAGGGGCTGGTGGAGCATCCAGGGTACCAGTGCTGCCAGGAGATGTTGATCTTCAGGAGTGTCGGAATGTCGATGGACAACACATCCTGAACACCGGCCATGACCATTGCGCGGTGGACATCTTCCAGGACAGTCTCAGGACTTGTGGCGACCACGGCCACCACGGACCGCCCCTGTCGTTCCGACGTCCCGGTGGTTTGGGTATCCGATGGCGTGACGATTGGGTTGTTGGACGTTTCCAACCCGGCAAACCTCCCGCCCGGTCACCTGCACTGCCGCCGGGCGCTTGTGTGCTTCAGCCGTACAACACCAGTACCAATCCCGATAATGCCACCCAGCAGGCAATGGCCGCCACCATGGGCAAGTCTCGGGTTATCAGTTGCTCCGGCGCCTCGGCCACTCTGCTGTTGTTCAACAGGTACAGGTATCGGAACAGGCCGAATGTAACGATGGGCACGGTCAGCAGCATAGTGTCGTTTCCTGGCAACCCCTCGGCCTCCACCGTGTACACAGTATAACTCAGCCAAGCACCCACCGCAGAGATGCTCAATAGCTGTCCAATCAGAGGCCCGCTGTATTCCCTCAAGACCCCACGCTGTTCCGCAGCCGAGTCTCCGGCCAGACGCACCTCGGCATACCGGCGTCCCAGGACCGTGAAAAGCGCGCCCGTACCAGTGGCAACATACAACCAGGGGGAGGGAGTAACGTCTATGGCTATGGCCCCGACTGTGGTCCTGATTACATATCCGCTGGCCACTATGAATATGTCCAACAGCACCACCCGTTTGACTCCCAGGGAGTAGGCCACGTTCATGCCGAGATAGAGGACTCCGATAGCTCCAAGTATGGGCTTGACCAGGACCATGAGCGCCAACCCGCCACCGCTGAGGACGATCATCGCTGCCACGGCCAGACCGACACTCACACGTCCGGCGGCAATAGGCCTGTTCCGCTTCGCCGGATGCCGCCGGTCCGCCTCCCGGTCCATCACATCGTTCAGCAAATAGGTTGAACTGGCCAGCGCGCAAAAGGCGAGGAAGACGAGGAGCAGCCGGAATAGAATGTCTGGTACAGGGCTGAGGTTGTCGGGCGCCCAGGCAATGCGCACCGCGAAGAGGAATGGGAGAAAGACCAGCCCGTTCTTGATCCACTGCCGGGGCCGCGTGGCCATGAACAAGGAGGCGCAGCGGGGAATTGCCCCGGTGATTCCAGCCCAACTACTGGAGGACTTGTCCTGGGTTCCCATCGGACTACAGCCGGGTCGGCAGTTGACCGTCCGGGCCTTCCGGTTCTACGGCAGGCACGGACTCCGTAGCCTTCCCCCTCACCTTGTTCAACCACAAAAGGGCCACCAGTCCGACAATCACGGCGAACCACAGGGTCGCCAGGCGCACCAGAAGCGCGCCGGTGGATGCCGCCTCTCTCGCCGCTCCGCTTTGCTGGAGCATGGCCACCATGCTCCCCTCCGTGCCGACCAGTCCGCCAGGGAGGGTGGTAATTGCCCCTACCAGGGTGGCGGCGGCGTAGACGGGGATTGCCTCGAAAATGTCCACGTCAGAGTTCAGTCCATACATGATGAGCCAGAGAGCCAGACCTTCGGCGACCCATGCCACAAGTCCGAGGCCAATCGAGACAAGCTGCACGTTGGGTTGGACCAGCGTGCGGAGACTGTCCCTCGAGGTTTCGAGGTCGTCCTTCCAGCGACGCAACAGGGGAAGACTCAGGAGGTCGTCCCACAGTCGGGTCACAATCGGAATAAGCACCAGCATACAGAGGATCAGGACGCCGCCAACAACCCACACAACCACCGGGGGCAGGAGGGCCAGTCCCAAGATAGCGATCAGGACCACGGATACCAGGTCTGTCAGCCGCTCCATGACCACCACAGGCACCGATGCCGACAGGGGTATGCCCGCCCTGTCCCGCAGCAGGTAGCACTTGTAAAGCTCCCCGGCCTTTCCGGGGGTAATCGCCATTGCGAGTCCCGAGAGGAATACCAGAACGCTCACGGACAGGGGAGGGTGCAACTCCAGCGCCTTGAGGTAGTAGGCCCAACGGACAAACCGCAGTGCGAAGTTGGCGCAGGCAAGAGCGAATGCAGCGACCAGGAATGGATACGGGAATTCGGCCAGGTGGGTCCCTATCTTGCGGAAGTCGCCGTAGCCGACCAGCCCCACGAACACGGCGATGGCCAGGAATATCAGCAGAAACCACTTTCGTCCATCCACGGTCTGCCGCACCTCCCTTGGTTTGGGCTATCCCGCCGCCCGCAACAGAGAATACATGGCCCCCAGTGCGCCCATGCTCGCCGTGTAGAAAGAGAACACCAGCACGCCGCCCCAGAGGAACAGGGGGTTTATACTGGTAAAGACCGTCACAGGTACGACAGCCACAGAGCAGACCAGAAGGACCATCACTCCCAACAAGCCCCCGAAGGTCAAGGCCCTGAGTTGGTTGGGCATCGTACTGTCCCCGGCGGAGGAAATTCCGAAGTAGCCGCCCACGAAAGGTCCGAAGGGAATTCCAATGAAATGCACTATGGGTATTATCGCCAGCACCACCATGATCCCGAATGCTACCAGGACTCCCTTGATCATCTGCTCTGCCCGACCCGCAATGGCGAAATACCTTCCCATCCCATGTCGTCTATCATGCACATCGATAGTCCCGCCATGCCGCGATCAACCTGAGCCAACATCTACAGTGCTAGGGCAGGTGCCATTATACGGGTTAACCGGGTCCTGCTGGTAGCCGCCTGACCTCCACCCAGTTATACTTACCCGCGCTAAACCAACCTGCTGCCCGGCCCATGGCCGCATCCCCAGTTCGATACGACCGCCACCGGGCGGCAACCTAGACCACGCACAGGAGTCCCGCAATTGAGCACGGAATATGATCGCCAGGAGGGAGAAGAGCCTCCGCCCGTTGCAGTGCTTTTGGGCATGGAGCCACACCCCGCCCCCGAGGGGACCGGGAAAGTGTCGATGACCATACAGGACAAGCACCGCCAGCGGGCGGGTGTCGTGCAGGGAGGGCTGATCGTCACTCTGGCCGACTACGCTTTCTTCGAGGCTGTGCACACGCGGCTGCGCGCCGGAGAAACCGCCGTCACGGTGGAGTTGAAGGTCAACTTCCTCGCCCCTGCCCGAGACGGCGGACTGACAGCCACCGCCAGGTTGATCGGCGGCGGGCGGCGCATCGTCGTAGGGGAAGTCGATGTTACCGGAGACGAAGGGGAGTTAATCGCCAAGTGCCTTGGCACCTGCCTCGTTCGCTCATCCCGTTAACCGCAATCTCAGGACCATCCACCGCGACTTTGAGTTGGTATTAAGGGCCTGCCAATGCTATAATCCGGCTTGGACCGTTGTGGAGGTAAGCGTAATGAGAATCCCCATGAGAGTCGATTATGGGGTGCGGGCCTTGGTGGAGTTGGCCCTGAATTACGGCGAAGGTCCAGTCCAAACGTCGGTGATCGCCTCCAAGCAAGGCATCCCGGAAGCGTACCTCAACCAGTTAATGACCACCCTGCACAAGTGCGGCTTTGTCTTGAGCCGGCGTGGTCCGCAGGGCGGTCACTGGTTGGCCTCCGACCCCTCGGACATCAACCTCGACACGGTCATTCGGACGCTGGACGCCAACTCCTCCCCGCTGGACTGCCTAATCAACCCGCTGGACTGTGTATTCTCCGAGTCCTGCGCCCAACAGGAAGTGTGGAAATCGGTGGAGGAAGCGATACAGGAGGTTCTCAGCCACATCTCTCTGGCCGACCTGGCCCAGCGACAGCGGCACCTGGCTGAGGTCTCGGTCTAGCGAACGGAACAGCGCTCCCACCATGCCTGCACGTCAGGGACTTGGCCGTTGCTTGACAACCCCATATACGGGGGATAGACTCCAGAAAACCATGACCTATCCGCCTCTTTCATTCGGTTTCGCTTGCACCTGTCCACCCACATAGGAACAGGTACTCTCTGGCAACCGTAGGATCTGCGCCCGCCCGGAATGAGACCTTCGTTTGGGGAACGCGGGTCTTTTGCGCGTACTGAAAGGAGCTGACACCATGACCCAGCAACCGATGCCTTTGACCCCGGAACAGGTGAAACGTTACAGTCGTCACATCATCATGAGCGACGTTGGCAGCGTCGGGCAGCGCAAGCTGATACAGTCAAAGGCCCTCATCCTCGGCGCGGGCGGCCTGGGATCGCCCTCGGCCATTTACCTGGCCCTGGCGGGAGTCGGCACCATTGGCCTGGTCGACTTCGATGTGGTGGAGATTTCCAACCTGCAACGCCAGGTGCTCCACCATACCGCAGACATCGGCAGACCCAAGATTCAGTCGGCCAAGGACAACATCCTGGCCTATAACCCGGACATCAACGTGGCGCTCCACGAGGTGCGGCTGGAATCGGATAACGCCAGGGAGATTATCAGTCAGTATGACATGGTGATCAACGGAGCGGACAACTTCGCCACCCGATACCTGGTCAACGATGCCTGCTACCTGGAGGGCAAGCCGCTCATTGACGGCAGCATTCTCATTTTCGACGGTCAATCGACGGTGTTCATACCCGGGCAGGGTTGTTACCGCTGCCTGTTCCCGTCGCCTCCTCCTCCGGGAATGGTCCCCAACTGTGCGGAGGCCGGCGTGTTGGGCGCGCTCACCGGGCTGGTCGGGAGCATCCAGGCCACCGAGGCCCTGAAGCTGATGATCGGTATCGGGGAGTCTCTGAGTTCACGGTTGCTGCTTATCGACGCCCTGAGCATGAACTTCCGGGAAGTCAAGATCAAGCGGAACCCCAACTGCCCGCTCTGCGGTGACAATCCGACCATCGACGAGTTGATCGATTACGAAATCTTCTGCGGCCTGGCCGAACCGGAGCCCGCCGCGGTTGCAGCCTCGCACTAACGCCACCGAAAGCCAAGAAGAAACATGGCTGCTAGGCTCACATACAGCGGAATCCTCGACACCATCGGCAACACCCCGATAGTGGAGCTCCAGAACCTGAGTCCCAGACCGGGGGTGCGGGTCTTCGCCAAGCTGGAGGGGCAAAACCCCACCGGCAGTCTGAAGGACCGCATCGCCCTCAAGATGGTGGAGCAGGCGGAACGGGTCGGAGAGATTTCCCCCACCCGCACCATCCTAGAGCCCACCAGCGGCAACACGGGCATCTCCATCGCCATGATCGGACGGCTCAAGGGCTACAGGGTCGCGGTGGTGATGCCGGACAATGTGAGCGTTGAACGCACCCAACTTCTGGAAGCCTACGGCGCCGAGATCATCACTTCCGACGGGTCCCGGGGCACCAACGGCTCCATCGACGTAGCCCACGACCTGCTGGAGAAGCATCCCCACGACTACTACATGCTCTACCAGTATGGCAACAGCGGCAACCCCGGCGCCCACTACGAGACCACCGGCCCCGAGATAATCGAGGCGCTGCCCGACCTGACCCACTTCGTCGCAGGTCTGGGCACCGGCGGGACTCTCATGGGAGTCGGCCGCCGGTTGAAGGAGTACAACCCTCAGATCAAGATAGTAGCCGCCGCACCGGAGCCGGACGACTTCATCTCCGGCCTGCGCAGCCTGGAAGAAGGGTTCATCCCCCCGATCTTGGACATCTCCCTGTTGGACTCCAGGATGCTGGTCTCCAGCCTCAACGCCTTCCGCACCACCAAGGAATTGCTCGACAAGGAAGGTATCTTCGCCGGCGTCTCTTCCGGTTCGGTGGTTTACGCCGCCCTGCGCCAGGCCGAGCGTCTGGACCAGGCCAACATCGTCTGTCTCCTGGCCGACGGCGGGTGGAAGTACCTCAGCACCAGCCTCTGGACCACGGACTACGAGCAAATGGCCCAAGACGTCCAGGGCAAAATCTGGTGGTGACACGCCGACCGAGGCTTACAGCGCACCCGCTTGTCTCTTTCCCGACCTCCCCACAACTACCGCACTCTCCGGATTCTTCACACTGACGGCCGGTCTCTGTACGGCCACACGCCTTGAAAGCCCTTCTTCCCGGATGCTATACTGACCGTGCGGGCAGACCAGCATCATCGGGTGCCAGTTCCCGCAGGGTGCTCTGATTAGAAAGCGGGAAATCCCCGCTTTCTTGCTGATAGACCCCGGTCACGGTTTCGGGCAGCTTCGCTCAGGGGGCTTGGGTATGAAAAGCGACTTCATGATTGCATTGACCCAGTTGGCCGCAGAACGCCACCTGCCCAGGGAACAGGTCCTCCAGGCCATCGAGGTGGCCTTGGCTTCCGCCTTCAAGAAGGACAACCCGGCATCGGGACAGAACATTTCCGTAAAGCTCAACCCCAACACTGGCGATGTCAAGGTCTTTGCCTTGAAAACGGTCGTGGAGATTGTGGAAGACCCCGACCGGGAAATAAGCGTAAAAGACGCCCAACACATAAAGAAGGGGTCAGACGTGGGCGACGAGGTCGCCGCGACAGAACCACTGCCGCATAATGCCAGCCGAATCGCCGCTCAAACCGCCAAACAGGTGGTCTTGCAGCGCCTGCGGGAGGCCGAACGGGAGCTCCTCTACCAGGAATTCCTCCAATACGAGGGCGACATCGTGTCCGGTGTCATCGACCAGACCGAACAGGGCCGGTTCATATCTCTGGACCTGGGCGGCAGGGCCCAGGCTATTCTCCCTTACGAAGAACAGGTCCCTACCGAGAGATACCGGCGGGGTCAGCGGTCGAAAGTGTTCGTACTCAGCGTCCGCAACGGCTCAAAAGGACCTGAGATAATCGTTTCGAGAAGCCACCGGGACATGCTCAAGAGGCTGTTCGAGATCGAAGTCCCGGAAGTCCACAACGGCGTTGTAGAGATCAAAGCCATCGCCCGCGAGGCGGGTTTCCGCAGCAAGGTAGCTGTGACTGCGACCCAACAGGGCATCGACCCGGTGGGCTCCTGCATCGGGGTGCGGGGCAACCGAATTCAAAGCATAGTCAATGAGCTTCAGGGAGAGAAAATAGACGTCATATCCTGGGACCAGGACCCGAAGGTGTTTATTTCCAAGGCCCTCAGCCCATCGGAAGTCGTTGAAGTCGAGCTTGACCGGGCAGACCAGTCGGCAATCGTCGTGGTGCCGGACCGGCAGCTCTCCCTGGCCATCGGCAAGGAAGGGCAGAACACCCGGCTGGCCGCCAGGCTCACCGGCTGGCGCCTCGACATCAAGGGTATGACCGAGTGGGACGAACTCCGGGAAGCCCGCAGGCTTCAGCAGCAGCTCCAGGAAGTGGAGCCTGAGCCGGAGTTGGAACCCGCTGACGAACTGGATGCCGTGGCGGCCGAAGGAGTGTCCGACCTCACAGTCGCGGATGTCCTGGCAGACAACCTCGTCGAAACCGTCGCCGAGGTTGAGTTGGCTGAGGCTCCTGGCGACGCTGCGGAGCAGTTGGAGGAGGACGAGATCCTCGAGGCGTTGATCCGGGAAGAGGAAGATCAACTCGCTGCCAACCAGGCCGAGGCCCAGGATTCCGGCATCAGCGTCGAGGAATTGGAGTCGTTCTCCCTTGACGATGTTGAGATCCTGGAAGAGGCCGGCCCGGAGGATGAGGAGGAGCAGGACGACTTCATCAACGACCTGCCCGACTTGCCAGTGCTGACGCCCGACGCCGGCAAGATTCGGTTCGCGGAAGACATCATGGAGGAGTCCAGGGGAGGCGGCCGGCGGGACCGCAGGGGGCGTCGCGGCGGGAATCGGGCCAGAGGCGCCCGCCAGGGAGGCCGTTAACCCGGCGGCCTCCACGGGACGAGAGGACCGCCTTGGCCAGGCCACGACATATACCGGAACGCAGGTGTGTCGCATGTGGGAACCGGTTTCCCAAGCGCGAGTTGCACCGCGTCGTCCGCACCCCCGATGGTTCTGTAACCTTAGACCCTTCTGGCAAGAGGGCTGGAAGGGGCGCATACCTTTGCGAGTCCATCGCTTGCTGGGAACGCGGCGTGTCCGGATCTGGCTTGGACCGGAGTCTGGGTGTTCCGATTTCTGCAGATACCCGTAGCGAAATCATGGACTATTATCATCAGGTTGTGGCAGGGCAATCCCTGGTGGAGGGATAGATGACTACTACTAATGAACGCACTGGCGGGGGCCGAAGAACCGGTCAAAACAGGCGGGCTTCAACCCGTTCTCTGGTGCTGCCGGAAACCCTCACGGTCCAGCGCCTCTCCGAGCTGATCGACCAGAACCCCATAGACGTCATCAAACAACTGATGCGAAACGGCATCATGGCGTCTATGAACCAGCTAATCGACTACCAGATGGCTACTCTGGTCACAACCGCCTTCGGCATCAGGACCACAATGGCCGAGCCGGAGTCTGCGGTGGCTGTCCGGACTCTGAACATAGAGGATGAGGAGGACCTGGAGGAGCAGGTCTCCCGCTCCCCGGTCGTGACCATTCTTGGCCACGTGGACCACGGAAAGACCGCACTGCTCGACACTATCCGTACCGCCAGCGTCGCCGATAAAGAGGTCGGCGGGATCACCCAGCACATCGGCGCTTACCAGGTGGACCGTGACGGCAACAAGATCACCTTCCTGGACACCCCGGGCCACGAGGCTTTCACCGCCATCCGCGCCAGGGGTTCCAGGGTGACGGACATCGCCGTGCTGGTGGTCGCGGCCGACGACGGCATCATGCCCCAGACTGAGGAAGCCATCGACCATGCCAGGGCCGCCGAAGTGCCGATAATCGTCGCCATCAACAAGATGGACCTCCCCGCTGCCGACCCGGAGCGGGTCAAGCGGCAACTCAGCGAGCACAATCTCCTGGTTGAAGACTGGGGCGGCGACATCGTGTCGGTGGAGGTATCCGCGCGCACTGGAGACGGCGTGGACGACCTGCTGGAAAATATCCTGGTGGTGGCCGAAATTTCGGAACTCAAGGCCAACCCCAACAAAGAGGCATCAGGGGTTGTCATCGAAGCCAAGCTCGACCGCAAACGTGGTCCCACTGCCACCCTCCTGGTGCAAGAGGGTACCCTGTCTCCCGGCGAACACATAACCGCGGGGTCGGCGTGGGGCCGCATCCGCGCGATGACCGACCATCAGGGCAATCCCATTACATCGGTGCCGCCCGCTACTCCCGTAGAAGTCCTTGGCTTCGGTTCTGTCCCTGAAGCCGGTGACCAGTTCACAGTGGTGTCGCAGGAACGGACGGCCAGGAATATGGCCAACCAACGCGCCCAACTCTCCTCGCACCAGCAGGCACAGGCAAGGGCGTTGACTCTCGACGAAGTAGTCAACCGGACCGCCCCGGGCGACATCAAGGAACTCAACCTTGTCCTCAAGGCCGACGTACAGGGAAGCGTTGAGGCCGTGCGTCAGGCTTTGGACAGGCTGACAGACGAAGACGCCAAGGTCCGCATCCTCCACGCGGCTTGCGGCAACGTCACTGAGTCGGATGTTCTCCTGGCCAGCGCGTCGGAAGCCATCGTTATCGGGTTCACCGTCGGCACCGAGCCGAGCGCGGAGCGCCTTGCCCTGCGCATGGGCGTAGAGGTGAGGCATTACCAGATTATCTATCAGCTCATCGACGACGTGAGCCTTGCCCTGCACGGAATGCTTGAACCTGAATACAATGAGGTCATCGTCGGCCATGCTGAGATACGTGAGATATTCCCCTCGCGCCGCGGTGTCCGTATCGCGGGTTGCCGGGTGATTGATGGCCGCATGACCCGCGGCGCGGCGGTGCGCATTCTGCGCGATGGCGAAGTCATCATCGACTCATCCGTAACCAGCCTCCGCCACTTCCGGGACGAGGTCAACGAAGCCACCGCCGGTACGGAGTGCGGTATCATCCTCCAGGGTTTTAACGACTTCGAGCAGGGCGATGTGCTGGAGGCTCACCGGCAGGAACGGGGCCGGCGTTAGCCCGCTGCCCCTTCCCGCCGGAAACCGGACCACGCCCGCCTCACCCTTGGCCGGGAGGCCACTATGTCCAGACGCAACGATCGGGTCAACGAGTTGCTGCGCACGGAAATCAGCTACGTTCTGTCCCGCCACATCAAGGACCCGCGCCTAACTGGCGTGATCAGCGTGACGCAGGTCACCACGTCCAGCGACCTGCGCAACGCCAGGGTGCTGCTCAGTGTCATGGGCGACGCTGCCGCCAAAGCCGCCGCTATGGAAGGCATCCAATCCGCGTCCGCCTTCCTCCGCCGGGAGTTGCGCGACCGAATTACCCTCCGCTACACCCCGTTTTTGAGCTTCGCCCTTGACGATACCCTGGAAGAGGCCGACCGCATCCTGCGGGTCATGGACCAGGTCAGGGAAGACGGCCTGTCCGGTCAGGCCGGTGACGCAGAGAAGCCAGAAGCCGGACAGTCTGTTTCCCAACATGGCGGGCAGTAACCATGCCGCGAAACCGGGACAAAGAGCGTCCCAGCGTAAACGGCTTCATCAACCTCTACAAACCCTCGGGCATCACCTCGATGGATGCCCTCCGGCGGGTGAAACGCATCACCGGCCAGCGTCGCAAGGTGGGCCACGGCGGAACGATGGATCCCCTTGCCCGCGGGGTGCTGCCGGTCTGTTTCGGGCAGGCAACCCGGCTGATGGACTACGTAGTCGGCGGCGCAAAACGATACGTGATGCAGGTGAAACTGGGGGAAACCACGTCTACCTACGACGCCGAAGGAGAAGTGCTGGAGACGCGGGACCCCGGCGGGGTCACCAGGACGCAGGTCGAAAAGGCCCTTCAGCCATTCCTGGGACTGGTCCAGCAGAAGCCGCCCATGTACAGCGCCGTCAAGGTGGGTGGCCAACGCTTGTACAAGCTGGCCCGTGCCGGAGTTGAGGTTGAACGCCAGCCAAGACCGGTCGAAATTTACAACATGAGCATCCTGGAGTGCGAGACGCCAAACCTCACGCTGGACGTCGAGTGCGGCAAGGGGGCCTACATGCGCACCCTGGCCCACGACCTCGGGGAGGCCCTGGGGTGCGGTGGTCATGTCGCCGACCTGGAGCGCCTTTCCTGCGGAGCGTTCCACGCCGAAACTGCCCTGACTCCCGACCAGTTGGAGGAGTCGGTCAGCGGGTCAGAAGGCTGGCAGGAACATCTCCTGCCGGTTGACTGGATCTTGAAGGACCTGAAGACTCTGTCCGTGGGCCCCCACGCAGAGCGATACCTGCGAGACGGCCAGAGGGTCAGCCTCAACGATTCCGGGGCCGCCGCCGGGTATCTGGAACCCTATCGCGCCTACAGCCTTGACGGTAGGTTTCTTGCGGTCGTACGCTTCGACCGTCCCACCAACTCCTGGAAACCGGTCAAGGTCTTCCAGACGGACACGCCCTCCCCATACGCTCCCGCCCGTCCTTAGAAGGTGTTTCTAATCTTCGCAGTACACCGTAATTCCCGCTTTCACGGGAATTCATACGCCCCTCAGCATAAAGAGTACGAACCTGCAAAAGCCCTGTGGACACGGCCAGGGTCTTTGGATTCTCCTTCTTCCTGGGGGAAAGGGCCGGGGTGAGGGGGACCTCCGGGTCAAACATGGCTGCAAGGGAAAGCTGCCCCTCACCCTCCAACCTCTATCCCCACAGGAGAGGGAGCCTTTTCCGGGAATCGAAGGCCCCTGATTCAGGTCTCTCCAGCTTGACTTTGAACCTGAGGGATGTATATTGATTCCACAACCCTGAGGGGACCGCCGTTCTTGGCAAATGCCATTCAGGGTCCGGGAGAGGGGTCAGGGATGTAGCTCCAGAGCCGACTCCCCAAGACCTCCCGTCCGGGTCGGCGAAACGCGAGAACTCCTCTTATGCCGTCCCGCCGGGACTCCGGTATCTAACTTTCCTGATTCTTTGGGGGTGCAGCAGTGGAGGCATACTGCTTCAAATGCCGGGCCAAGCAGGAGATTAAGGACCCACAGCAGGTTACACTCAAGAACGGCCGTCCCGCCACCCAGGGAGTATGCCCGGTGTGCGGCACGAAGGTCTTCCGAATCGGTAGAGCCGCCTAGCCCCGGGCGGCCCTCCTCAACCCCGGCTTAACGGTTCGCTCCGGTCACAGTGACCGGAGCGAACCCTAACTTTGCCAGCAGCAAGCCAGGATTCAGTTCCAGCAGGGTGTGGGCCTCGTCCTGGTTCAGGCCAGCCCCAAGCGCCACGTTCTCGGCCAGGTCAGGGGTAAGCAGGTCTCCCGGTTCGTGAGCGTCGGAGTCCAGGATAATGATGGCGCCGGCGCGCCTGGCAATATTGACCACGTGCCCGTTCGATAGGCTGTGCCCTTTCCTGGCTGACACCTCCAGGTATACCCCGTTCTCCGCGGCCAGGCGGGCCACATCATAGGTAATCAGACCGGGGTGCGCCAGAACATCCACCCAGGTTGAACGCACGGCCGCCTCATTCGTCCCCGGTTCGACCGGCTCGACCATGGTCTCTCCGTGAACGTTCACCAGCTTCGCCCCCATCTCCTTGGCGGTCCGGGCGACCATGTCGATGTCTTCCTTGGGCACATGGGTAATCTCAACACCTGGTAAGGCCAGGATATCCCATCTGCTGGTCGCATTGGCGCAATCGGTCACCAGTGTCTTGACCACGAACTCCAGGTTCCCGATGCCCACGTGGTCCGTAACACCGATAACCCGGTACCCGCGCACCGACGCCCGCCGGATAAGCTCTATGGGAGACAGAACGCCATCGCTGAGAAATGTATGCGTATGAAAATCGTACATGCTCTCCTCATTATGCTTGGACAAAGGTCCCTTTAGCCGCCCCTGCCATAGCGCTACTGGTCTGGCCTCAGTTGCCCCCGGCGGGGCTGCACGGCGTTGACACGCCACGCCCCTCTGTCTACACTGCCGGAGTACCGGGCAACCCGTTATGCGGACGGCCACCCGTTGCATACTCCCCAAATCGAGTCCAACGCCAGCAATGATGCCTGCACTCCCTGCGGACGGCCCCTCCGCAGGGGCCGCAGCTATGTCTTCAAAGTCAGGCAGGCATCTGCCCAACTATCCGACGTCCAGCAGGAAGCGGACATCTCCAAGTGCGTCCGGTGCGCACTCCGTCACCGGCCATTGTTGAGCCGTTCCTTGTACGCCGCCCTGATAGTCGGCACCATTCTAACGCTCCTGAACCAGGGCGATACCCTGCTCGCCGGTAACTGGAGCAACTCCTTTTACTGGAAGATACCCCTGACCTACAGCGTCCCATTCCTAGTGTCCACTTATGGGGCACTAACCAACGTCCGCAAGTAACGGCCCCTCTCTGCACCCCGGGTCAAGGCAGGCTCAAGTTATTTCGCATCCGAGCACACTCAGGCGAACTTCCGGATCACGGTCACTACCTTGCCATGCACCTCCACGTTGTCCGCAGGGCTGTAGATCGGGTCCATCCGGCTGTTGGCGGGCTGAAGCCGCACCTGATCCCCTTCCAGGTAGAATTTTTTCAGGGTTGCCTCCTCCTCATCCCGGAGCCAGGCAACCACCATCTCACCGTTAACCGCCTCCCTGGCAGGTTTTATAACCACCACGTCACCGTCATCGATCAGGGCATCGATCATAGATGTGCCGTTCACCGTCAAGCCGAACAGTTTGCCGTACCGCCTGGGCAGCTCCGGCGGGACCTCAATGGTATCGAATTCCTCGCTGGAGGCAGCGTCCTCCGTCGAGAACACCGGGATTGGCTGCCCGGCTGCTATGGCCCCTATGATTTGCACCCTGGGGGCGTTTGAAACCGGCTGGCCGCTCTCGTCCAGCAGCTCGATCCCGCGCGCTGTATCCGGCCGGCGGTTTAGATATCCATCCCGCTTGAGTATCTTCAGGTTGTAGTCCACGACCGAGGTGGAACTGATCTCACAGGCTTTCTGTACATCCCGCACTGTCGGCGGTATCCCGTTGTCCGCGATGAAGGTCTGGATGAAGTCCAGTATCTGCTGCCGCCTGGGTGGGAGCCGTTTTCGCGTCGTCATAACCTAAATCCTCCGAACTTGCGTTCTGGCGCAAAGTTAACAAGACAAAGCAGCCCTGTCAACGGCATTATGTCATTCCGTCGAGACTGGACAGTTCGGAGAAATGGAATCACACTAAGGAAAGAAGGAGGGGGTGAGAGGGGATGGCGCATCCAGGGCTTTAACCAGCCGCCTTGAGCCTGTTCAGCCGCCGGGAGAGCCGAGACTTGCTGCGGGAGGCGGTATTCTTGTGGAGTACGCCCCTCTGGGCGGCCTTGTCCAAAAGGCTCATGGCCTCGACCACCGCGGTTTCGGCCATCTCCACGTCGTCACTTTCCACCGACCTGAGAGCTTTCGCTATTCCGGTCCGGGTGGCGCTGCGCACGCTGCGGTTCCGCTGCGCGCGTTTCGTAGACTGTCGTGCCGCCTTCTTCGCGGGCAATTGGGGCCTCCTGAAAATCACGGGTTAGTGTGGCAGTACGTACTGCCGCACCATTATAAGCCAGAAGCGCCGGGATTCCAACCGGGCGCAAATCTACGGGCAAAGTCTTTCTATTCTCGGCAAACACCCCCGTCTCCCCAGGGGAGAGAGGGAACAAAAAGGCCCCGGCCTTCAGGCCCGGCCCCGGTGGGTGGAACCCTCTAAACGTCCAGGTTCTGCACACTGCGCGCGTGCTTCGAGATGAAGTCCTTGCGCGGGGCCACAACCTCGCCCATCAGGGTGGAGAAAACGTCCTCAACCCGGATCATGTCCTCAATTCCCACCCTGAGCATCTGCCGGGTCTCGGGGTTCATCGTGGTCTCCCACAGTTGGTCCGGGTTCATCTCGCCAAGGCCCTTGTAGCGTTGCAGGTGGGTGTTGCGCGCCCCGTTGAGGCCGGCGAGAATCTCGTCCTTCTCTTCTTCCCCGTAGGCATACTGTACCCTGTTGCCCGACTGGACGCGGTACAGCGGAGGCTGCGCGATATACAGGTAACCGTTGTCGATAAGACCCTGCATACGCCGGTATATGAAGGTCAGAATCAGTGTGCGGATGTGAGACCCGTCCACGTCGGCATCGGTCATAATGATGATTTTATGGTATCTGACCTTGGCCGGGTCGAACTCATCACCCTCGCCCGCGCCAACAGCCGCCACCAGCGCCCGGATCTCCTCATGTCCCAGGATACGGTCGGGCTGTTGCAGCACCCGTTCGACGTTCAGAATCTTCCCCTTCAGCGGCAAAATGGCCTGGAAGCTGCGGTCCCGGCCCAACTTGGCCGAGCCGCCTGCCGACTCGCCCTCGACGATGTAAAGCTCGGACTTGGCCGGGTCCCGCTCCGAACAGTCCGCCAGCTTGCCGGGCAGAGACGACCCGTCCAGGGCATTCTTGCGGATCACCAGTTCGCGGGCCCGCTTGGCCGCCTCACGCGCCTTCTGCGAAGTGAGGCACTTGTCGATGATGCGCTTTCCCTCGGCCTGGTGTTCTTCCAGGTATCGGCCCAGCCCTTCGCTCACCACCGAGTCTACAACGCTTCTGACCTCGGCATTGCCCAGCTTGGTCTTCGTCTGCCCCTCGAATTGGGGGTCGGTGAGCTTGACGCTGATTACGGCTGACAGACCCTCCCGGATATCCTCGCCGATGAGGTTCGGGTCTCCCTCTTTGATGAAAGACTGCTTTCTCGCGTAGTCGTTGATCACACGGGTGAGGGCCGAGCGGAACCCGGTCATGTGGGTCCCGCCTTCCTGGGTGTTGATGCAGTTGGCGAATGAAAGCACGGACTCGGTGAAGCTGTCGTTGTACTGTACCGCCACCTCGACAAGGGTCTCGTCCACGGTCTTTTCGTAGTAGAAGGGGGACTGCTGCATAACACGGCGGTTCCGGTTGACGTTCCGGACCAGGTTGGCGATCCCGCCGTCGAAGTAGTAGGTGCGCTCGATGTCGCCCCGGCGCCGCTCTTCATGCCAATAGCTGACGAACCGTATCTCCAGTCCCTTGTTCAGATAGGCGATTTCCTTGAAATGGTTGGCAAGAACCTCGAAGTCGTAATCGATGTCAGGGAAAATCTTCGGGTCTGGCCGGAACGATATGATCGTGCCATGCTCGTCCGTCCTCTCTCCAGTCTCCAGGTCTCCCGTCGGGATTCCCTCGGAATAATCCTGGCTGTAGACCCGGCCCTCGCGCCGCACTTCGGCCCGCAGGTACTCGGAGAGTCCGTTCACCACCGATCCGCCGACGCCGTGCAACCCGCCGGTGACCTTATAGGCCCCGCCTCCGAATTTCCCTCCCGCGTGCAGGGTGGTCATCACCGTCTCAAGGGCGGACTTCCCGGTAACGGGGTGCTTGTCCACCGGTATACCCCTGCCGTTGTCAGTTACCATTACCAGGCCGTCGGCGCTGATCCTGACTTCCACCGACTCGCAGTGACCGGCCATTGCCTCGTCAACGGCATTGTCCAAGATTTCGTATATGAGGTGATGCAGCCCCCGCTGGTCAGTGCTGCCAATGTACATGCCCGGACGGACCCGGACAGCCTCCAGTCCCTCCAGCACCTGGATGTCTTTGGCAGTATAATCGGCGGCGGACTGATGGGCGGAGTCCTGCGGTGTGAACAGCGTTCCCTGCATAAGCAAACGTCCTCGGATGAAGTGGACCGGATAATGGCGGAAGGCCGAAAGAAGCGAGCGGAAACGCTAGGGCTTCCGCCTACCATATCTTGTATCTAAATTATAGCATTTTCCCACGATTTTAGCTTCTCTCTCGTGTCTGGATCCAGGGCAAACGCATTCTAACTTCGTGTCATTCTGAGGCGAAGCCGAAGAGTCTGAAGTCATCCCTTTTAAGATACTCCCGGTGTCCAACCAGGATGTTGAACGAGAATTCCAGACCCCCCGGCAAGCTCAGGGTGACATTTCTTCTCCCTGAAGCGCTTGCGATGAACGTCCCAAATTAGAATGCGGTAGCCCTGTGTCTGGATCAGGCGGATTGGGGAAACCTTCGCGCACGAAATCAGGACGCGGGAAACCGCTCAATAGCCGCCAGGCCCAAGGAACGGATCACCACCTCGCAAGTCCGGCTTATAGGGCGTTTCCAAACTTGGTGCGGTGTCTAACCCGTCATTCCCGCAAAAGCGGAAACCCACCCTCTCAGTTAGGGAAATGTCGGAGACCTGCGCAGTTTCGGACACTCTCTGAGGCTTTGGAAACACCCTCTTGGACCCCTGGATTGCCGTGCCCGTTTCCCCTATGAAATCGGCGGGAGAATCCGCGTGTATACGCCGGGGGACCCCTCAGCATGGACCATCTGCGGGCGAATCGTGTCCTGCCAGGTGTCCGACCCTGCACCGCCCCAAGCCCGCCACTCCGGGCTGTCGGCAACCTCCACCGAACCCATCTCATGTACCGTAATGAATTTCGGCTCGCCCATTACCGCCTCGAACCGCCGGGCACGGATGTATCCGGGAATCCCCTTGGTTTGGGGCAGCCGGTCATGGTTGTAGAGGTTATTGAACTGGGCCTCGACCTCCGCCGGGACCGACATGCGGCCCACCAGCAACGCCGGCGACATATCGGCTTGGGCCGTTTCCTCCGGCACGTCGCCGGGGTGGATCAATTTGTACAGGTTCCGGATGTAAACCGTGGCCACGATGCCCGGAGACATCCGCTGCGACCATTCGGTGGGATTGTTGAGGTGGTATTGCCAGGCGTCGGAGTACCAGGCGGTGGCCTCACTGAGCTCATAACAGGCCAGGTACTTGGGCCCACCTCTGACCGCCACGTAACGCGCAGCATTCAGCACACCCGGTATCGACAGCCGTTCCGGGATATGCTCCTCGTCGTACCAGCGGTTGAACTCCTCTTCAACCTCGGCGGGAACGTCGGCAAACACCATCAGCAAGCCGCGGCCTTTCTTGTCCGGCACGTTGCACCTCCATGCGAGTTAGCGGAATCATCTAAGGGGTGTCTGTAAACCTGAAGCGGCCTCTGTACTCTTCATCCCCTCCCCACAACCGTCATTCCCGCGAACGCGGGAATCCACCGTCTCGGCTTTGGAACTCTGCCTGAGACCAACATCAGCACAAGTGGGAGAGTCAGGGAAAATTGTCGCTTGACCAAGCCTTCATTCACCCCAGACTGCTTGCTCCCCGGAATAGTAGTGCCGAGCCGTGCGGAGGCTGTCCAGGGCATAGGCCATCGGGAGAAACAGGGGTTGGGGCAGATCATCCAGCGGGAACCATCCGTGTTCCGTAAATCCCTCCGGTTCGGCCAGGTAAGGCTCCTGTTCCCCAATCTCCCCAAGAAACTCGATGTCTACGTAGTGCCTGTCGTAGGCGATGATGTTGCTGACGCACAGGAACCGGAGTTCCCCCACGGTCAGGCCCAGTTCCTCCATCGCCTCCCGGCGGGCGCACTCCTCCAGGGACTCTCCGAACTCAAGATGCCCGCCTGCAGATGCCCAGGTATCCTCGCCGTGCGAGCCTTCCCGCCTCGCCAGAAAGACCTTCCCGTCGCGCACAAACACCACTCCAACCCCCACCAGGGGCATACCCGGGTCCCTTACCATATCGTGAGTATAACACGGGCATACCCAGCCCCAAACGGCCGGATGTCAGTCGGAGCGGCAGGCCAGGGCGAGGGTAGACCTCCAAGCCAATCACGCTTGTAGGGATAGACATCCCTCACCTCCAACCACTCTCCCGCGGGGAGGGGAGATATTGCCAGGAACACAAAGACGTTGGGGACGGAGATCCTGCCCTCGCGCCCGCACGGCAGGTCGCCTATAATGGCTGGCAATTCGGTGTCCTGAGACGCAAGGTGCTATACAATCACCTTGATGGAGTCGGAAGCGGAGCGGGGGAGGGATAAAACGGAGGGACGGCAAATGAGCCAGGTAAACCGCGTAGCCTTCAACCCTGACGCGGCGCCCCGGCCCCTCGGGGCTTACTCCCAAGCCGTAAAGGTCACTCCAGGCAGCTTGCTGTACGTGGCCGGACAGGTCGGCGTTGACCTGCAGGGAAACCTGGTGGGCAAAGGAGACGTCGCGGCCCAGACCCGTCAGGTGTTCCAAAACATCGGCGCGGTACTGAACGGAGCCGGAGCCTCATTCTCAGACGTCGTGGAGTTCACCACCTACCTGGTCGGCCGGGATTCTATCCAGCCGTTCATCGAGGCCCGTACCCAGATATTCCCGGACCTGTTCCCCAACGGTGATTACCCGCCCAACACATTGCTGGTCGTCAGCGGCCTGGTGAACGAGGACATGCTCGTCGAAATCAAGGCCGTCGCAGCCTTGCCCTGACCCGACACACAGCTTTCTCGTGAAACAGGCAAACCAATGTTGGAACAAGCGCAGGGGGATCTTGCCGCTATGGCAATGAATGTGTCTGGCCAAGCCCCTCCGGGTTATGGCGCGGGCTTGGCCACCCTGTTATATGCCGCTATCGTGCTGTCGGTCGCGCCGCCGTTCTTGGCCGCCATAGTTGGTGGGATAGCTGGATACTCGACCTCGTATACTACCACCGTGATAGGGGTGCTGGTCGGCATCGACTCCGGTATCGGGTCCGTTGTATTGGCCTGGATGATGGTCTTCTTGACGGTCTGGCTTGATATTGCGCTGGGCGGTACGTTTGAGGCGTTCGTGCTGACCCCGCTGGTAATTGCAGTGTTAGCTCCATTCGGTCTGGTCCGGATGTTCAGGCGACGCCCTGTGCCAGGCCGTAGTTACCAACATGGCCAACAGGCTGGAGTAGTTAGTGAGCTTACCGGCTTTGCACGATAGGGGTGTCGCCTGCACTATTGGAGCCTGTGAAAATATCCGGCACCAGTATGGTAATTCCCCACAGGATTTGGGCTAATAAATGATCAGGAGGCAACCTTGGCCAACCGAGAACGGCTCTTGCAGACCCTTACCGACTTGATCCGCATCGACAGCCCCACCGGAGAGGAAGACCGCATCGACGCGGAAATCACCTCCAAGCTCGAGGCCCTTGGATTCCAGGTCCACCACGACTCCTTCAACAACATCATAGCCAAGGCCGAGGGGACTGGCGGTCCCGTCCTCCTGTCAGCCCACATGGACACCGTTGAGCCTGGCCGGGGAATCAAGCCGCAACTGGACGGGGACACCCTGCGGTCCGACGGCACGACAATCCTCGGCGGCGACTGCAAGGCCGGCCTCAGCATCGTGCTGGAAGCCATTGCCTCCGTCAGGGAGTCCGGCGGCAGCCACCGGCCCATCGAGGTGGCCTTCACCCGCGCCGAAGAGGGCGGCCTGGTCGGCGTTCACCACCTGGACTTCTCAAAACTGACGGCCACACAAGGGGTAGTGTTCGACGGCGAGGGCGAATGCAACCGAATTTCCGTTGCCGCCCCGTCCCAGAACGTCATCACCGCTACGATCAAGGGCGTGGCCGCCCATGCCGGCGTCGAGCCGGAAAAGGGACTGTCCGCCATCCTGGTTGCCGCCGAGGTGTTGACCCAACTGCCCTTGGGACGCATCGACCAAGAGACCACATCGAACATAGGCCGCATAGAGGGCGGGTTGAAGCGGAACATCATCCCCGAGGAGGTCTTCCTGGACGGCGAGATACGCAGCCGCGACAACGCCAAGCTGGACAACTACTCTCAACAGTTCCGGGATGTGTTCGCCGACGCCGGGGAAAGGCACCCGGATGCCCAGGTCTCCCTGGACATCCGCAACACCTACCAGGCGTACAGCGTCACCGAGTCTGACCCCACGGTGCAGATGCTCGCCAGGGCGCTGGCCCGAATCGGCCTATCGCCCCGGCTGGAGGCCACCGGCGGCGGCTCCGACGCTAATGTCTTCTACGAGAACGGCATCGTGGCTCTCCCCGTGGGAATCGGGGTCAGAAACTTCCACACCACAAGGGAGACTGCGGTCATTTCCGAGGTCCTCCAGAGCGCCGAACTTTGCGAAAATGTGATCCGAGGAGTGTAGGCCCCAATTTGACGGGACACTGCCAGGCCCGGATAATGACCTACGGTGGAAACGTCCACTAACGGAGGGCAACGATATGGCAACTACGAGCAACAGGCGCCAGCTTGGGCGGCCCGTCTCCATCGTTGGCGCGGGGATGTCCAACTTTGGCGCATTTACGGACAAGGACAGCCGGGACCTCTTCGTCGAGGCTTTCCAGGACCTTCTTGACAACCTCGACCAGGGCATCGACATCGAGGACATCGAGTGCGCCTACGTGGGCAACTACTCCTCTGACCTGTTCGAGCACCAGGGCCACACCGCCCCCATAATCGCCGACTGGCTCGGAATGACACCCATTCCCGTCACCCGCATCGAAAACGCCTGCGCCAGCAGCGGCAGCGCCCTGCGCGAAGGCATCATGGCCATTGCTTCCGGCATGTACGACATCGTTCTCGTCGGCGGCATGGAGAAGATGACCAACCTCCCCACCGAAGGCGTCACTGACGTTCTGGCCACCGCCGCCGACGCCCTCTACGAGGTCCCCACCGGGCTGACCTTTCCGGGCATATTCGGTGCAATCGCCAAGGCTCACATGGACCGCTATGAGACCAACCTTGACCACCTCTTGAAGGTCGCCATCAAAAACCACGTCAATGGGTCAAAAAACCCCAAGGCCCAGTTCAACGTGACCATCCGCGACCTGATGGAGCGTCGCGTCGCCAGGGCCGAGCAGCGGGGCCAGCCCGTACCCGATTACAACAGCGAGATGGACTTCCTCAACGACCAGGGGGCCAACCCCTGGATCGCCTGGCCGCTGCGCCTCTACGACTGCGCCCCGATCACCGATGGCGCGGCCTGTGTCCTCCTGGTAGCCTCGGACATTGCCCACAACTTCACCGACAAGCCCGTGGCCATTGCCGGGACCGGCCAGGCCAGCGGTCGCCCTCTGCACGATGCCGACGAGTTGACCTCCCTATCCGCCGCCAGGACCGCCGCAGCCAGGGCATACGAAATGGCGGGCGTCACCGCTGATGACATCCAGGTGGCCGAGGTCCACGACTGCTTCACCATCGCCGAAATCGTCGCATCCGAGGACCTCGGGTTCTTCGAGCCGGGAGAGGGCGCCCGCGCCCTCGATGAAGGCCGCACCGCCCTCGACGGGGACAGGCCCATCAACACCTCCGGCGGTCTCAAGGCCAAAGGCCATCCCGTGGGAGCCTCGGGCGTTGCCCAGGTCGCCGAGATTTTCCACCAGCTCCGCGGCGAAGCAGGGGAACGGCAGGTGAACAACCCCAACCTGGAAGTCGGCCTCACCCACAACGTCGGCGGCACCGGCGGCACGTGCGTGGTCAACGTCCTCCGCAGGGGTTAGGAGACCAGATGGCAGCGGAAACCAGGCCATTCAACGCTACATCCTTCAACGCCTACCTCACCGGGGAAAAGCGCCTCATGGGGGTGCGCTGCCGGGCCTGCGGCATGTTGTCGCCCGAACCGCGCCCTATGTGCCGGGCCTGCCACAGCCGGGACCTGGAATGGCACGAGTTCAGCGGCAGGGGCGAACTCAGCACCTTCACCTGCATCTCCATCGGCCCCGTCTACATGGTGGAGCAGGGATTCGACCGCAACAACCCCTATTGCAGCGGCATCGTGACCCTGGAGGAAGGCCCGCGCATCAGCGCCCGCATCCTCGGCGTGGACGGCAGCAACCCGCAAAACATCCGCACCGGCATGAGCCTGGTCCTTGCCCTCGAGGACATCGACCCGGATCATCCCGCGCTGATGTTCAAGCCCGCCTGATCATGATGCCTTCAGATCTGGCGTCGCACCCGACCCGTCATTCCCGCTTTCGCGGGAATCCACTGTATCAGTAAGGTGAGTGAAGCTATAACATGGAAGTCTGGCTGATCGTAGTAATCATCATCGCAGCCGTGGTCGCATTGGCTCTGGCCGCTGTCGCAGCGGTGCTCGGGGCAGGCTACTTGACCAGGCGCCGGGAAGCAGCTGACCTGGCCCGGTTCCTGCACAGAGAGGACTGCCAGTGGGAAAGTTTGCCCACATCAAGCGGGTCCGCTCAGAATGGAGACAGGAGCTTCCTGTACAAGAACGCGGCTACAGAGTCCAGCGGGATAGAAATGCGCGTCTACTACTATCCCCCCGGCCCTGAAGGGACCGATGAGGACGGCATCTGCTTGTCCATCATCGACCCCAAGAACACCAACGGCATGATCCTCAACGGCTTCCACCACGAGCTGGGCGCTATGCAGTTCGGCGATCAAATCTGGAACGAAAGGTTCCTGCACGACGCGGGAATCATGGAGCGAATAATCACGGAAAAAAGGGCCGAGTGGGACCAGATGCAGCGCGAAATAATCATCGCCCACTATTCCCTGTTTATGTAGGTTTCCGTGGTACCGGCGGCATGAAGGAGCTGGCCGCATTCAAGTGGTGGGATGGCACCGAGGCCCTGCCAATGCTCGAATCGGCGAGAGCCATATTGCGACGGGCAACCGGGCTTCCTACCACCTAAGGCTCAAGCAGCAGCCTCAATACCCTCTCAGTATCGGACAAGTCCGCAAGTACGTAGGTAGGGTTGAGCTTGGTCAACTCTTCGAACGTATAGTTCCCCGTAGCAATCGCCAATGTCCGAACCCCGTTGGCCCGGCCGGCCTCAACGTCGTGCGGCGTGTCCCCCACTAGGAATATCTCCCCAGGTGAGTAGGTCCGCCCTGACCGCTCCTGGCACTTGGCAATCGCAGTCGCCACGACCTCGCGCCTCTCGAAGTGGTCCCCGCCAAACGCGCCTTCTTCAAAGAACACGTCAAGACCGTACCTGTGAAGTTTGATGAAGGCAGATTCCCTGAAGTTCCCGGTTTCCAGCCCCAACTGGACCTGGGAGTCGGAGGCCAAAGACTCAAGCAGTTCCGGCACGCCCGGGCATACCATACCTTTGACCCAGGTCCCCAAAATCCTGGTCAGGTGTTCAAAATAGGCTGCCTTGAACACGGACAGGTCGGGAATCTTGCCCGCGCCGTCCGTCATAATCCCCCACTTCCGGTAAGCTTCAATCATCAGCGGCAAGTCCAGGCCGCCCGCAAAGGTAAACTCCCGGAAAGCCTCGGCTATCCCATGCACCTGCTCAAACGCGGCGTTAAGCGCTATGACATCGCCGCCCCTGATGCTGACCAGGGTCTGGTCAACGTCGAAAAGAATCAACCTTTGCAAGCCGCCTCCATCGATTCCACACGCCGCTGTAACGTAGCCGGATTCTGCTGTGTTCACCTTGGCCAATCCGTAGCTTCTGCATTAAACGGCAAACGGGCGCGGGTCTCCCCGCGCCCGTCGCCAATCTCCCGGTTATAGGACAGATATAGCCAGCTCTAGTCCAGGCCGCGGGTGCCTACCCAGCCGGTGCCGGAGACGTCGATCATCTCGCCGTTGGGACCGGAATACTTGGTTTCCACGTTCTGGGTGCGGGGGCCGCCCATGCCGGCGTGGAGCGCGTGGTTGACCTCGTCCATCGGGTTCGAGCCCGCGGCCGCCAGCCTGCGCTCGATATCTTCCAGGTTCTCCACCTCGAACCCTATATGGTGAATGCCCTCCCAGTCCTTGCCCCGCTCTCCGGCCACGGCGTCGTTCTGGAAGTCCAAGATGGCCATGTTGACGTTGCCGTCGCTGAGCATGTAGCCCTTGGCGTTCTCGCTTTCCAGCTTGGCCACCTCGCGCAGCCCGAAGACCTCGGAATAGAACTTGGCCGTCTTCTCGGCGTCGTTGGTGGCGATGGCGATGTGCTTGATCTGCGGCATTTCGCTACCTCTCCAAAAGTGAGATTGGTGAAATCACAACGTTGGACAAAGATACCATGTTTGTTTCCTGGCCGCCACCTTCACGCACTGCATACACATCCAGCAAATTCCGTCGTGCCCCTGTGAGTATCGTATTACGTGATAGATGAAACCGGACTGCCATGTTAGAATATACACGACATAACGCGGGGCCAGCATCGGAGACGGGTAACCTCTGGTACAACTCCCTCCCAACGTGCCTTCAAGTACATGCCCGACCGGAGGAATTCCGCCGCAGTCCCGCCCATAAACGAGAGTTGAGGAAAGCAAAATGAACGTGCCCGCCAGAATGAAATTCGGGGTGTTCATGGCCCCGTTCCACCCCACCAACGAAAACCCCACGCTGGCCTTGGAGCGCGACCTGGAACTGCTCCAGTGGCTGGACACTCTGGGCTTCGATGAAGCCTACATAGGTGAGCACCACAGTGCGGGCTGGGAGACCATCGCCTCCCCGGAACTGTTCATGGCTACCGCCGCCGAGCGCACCCGGAACATACGGCTGGGCACCGGCGTCGTCAGCCTGCCCTACCACCATCCCTACATGGTGGCCAACCGCATGGTCCTGCTCGACCATCTCACCAGGGGCAGGGTTATCCTGGGCGTCGGCCCCGGAGCTCTCGGCACCGACGCCTACATGTTCGGCATCGACCCCTCCCGCCAACGGGAGATGATGGACGAGTCCTTGGGCATCATCATCCGGCTTATGACCGAGACGGAACCCTTCAGCTACAAGAGCGACTGGTTTGAGCTGAATGACGGACTATTGCAGCTTCGCCCCTACCAGCAGCCCCACGTGCCCATCGCCGTGGCCTCCGTCGAGTCGCCCGCTGGCGTCACCGTGGCCGGAAAGCATGGCGCGGCGGTGCTGTCCATGGCCGTCCCCCGAGGCACTGTGCGCAAGACCACCCTCCAGGACCTCTGGTCCATCGCCGAGGAATCGGCAGCCGAGCACGGCCGGCAGGTCTACCGCGAGGACTGGGGCATCGTCTCCGGCGTCCACCTGGCAGAGAGCAAGAAAGAGGCTTACGAGGACATCCGCGAGGGCGGCGCCCGCGTCGTTACCGAATACTTCCAGAATACCCTGGGCAACAACGCGCCGGACGTTCCCCGGGACCAGATCGTCGATTACATGGTGGAGAACAACCAGTGGATCGTTGGGACGCCCGACGACTGCATCGAGGGAATCGAGCGGCTCCAGGAGATGAGCGGCGGGTTCGGCAGTTTCATGGTCCGGGTGGAGGACTGGGCGCCCCGTGAGAAGGTGCTCAAGAGCTACGAATTGCTTGCCCGGTACGTCATGCCCAGGTTCCAGGGCAGCCTGGCAGGTATTCAGGCGTCCAACCGCTGGGCCAGCGAGATTAAGGACACCCTCCAGACCCACCGGAGGGCCGCGATCCAGCAGGCCACCGACACCTACGACGCCAGCCGGACGCGGGGTTAATACCCGTCGGCGCGGATCACGGGTGCCACCAGACCAACCCAACCTTAACATTAACAGGGGTGCAGCCGACCGGCAGCGCCCCTTCGTCTTTTGACACCCTGGAATGCCAGTGCCAGCGTGTTGAGGTGCTTTATTATGCGTAAGACCAAGATCATCGTCACCATAGGCCCATCGTCAAGAGATCGCGACACCCTGGACAAGCTTATCGACGCGGGGATGGACTGTGCCCGCCTCAACTTCTCCCACGGCACCTTGGAAGAGCACGCCGCCGTAATCCAGGACATCCGCGAGTTATCCCACGAGAAGGACCGCCCGGTCGCGGTCCTTCAGGACCTGGGCGGCATCAAGCTCCGGCTGGGCGAGGTTGACGGGTCCATCAGGCTCACGCCCGGCCAGATGGTCACCATGACGCCCGACACTGTCTCCCACCAGGAAGATGTTCTGCCTTTTCCCCAGCCGGGAGCGCTCAGAAACCTCCAGCCCGGCCACCTTGTATACATCTCCGACGGAACAGTGTGCCTGGAGGTAATGGACGCTGCGCCGGATGAGGTCAAGCTCCAGGTCCGCAACGCCAGCGCCCTGCTCTCGTCCTATAAGGGAGTCAATCTGCCGGGAGTGACCATCGACCAGCCGGTGTTGACCGAGGACGACAAGCTCCATCTCAAGTTCGGTGTGGAGCAGGGGGTGGACTGGGTAGCCCTCTCCTTCGTCCGTTCCGCCGAGGATGTCGCTTATGCCCGCAAATATCTCGACAGCATCGGATGCCAGGCCCTGGTCATGGCCAAACTGGAGCGGGGAGAGGGAATCGACAACCTTGACGAGATCCTGGACCGCATCGACGCCGTGATGGTCGCCCGCGGCGACCTGGGCGTGGAGATTCCGATGCAGAAAGTGCCCGTCGTCCAGAAAGAGATTGTCAGAAAGGCCAACGACGCGGCCAAGATTTCCGTCATCGCCACCCAGATGCTCAGGTCTATGGTCGAGTCGCCGACGCCCACCCGCGCCGAGGTGTCGGACATCACCAACGCCGTGCTCGACGGTTGCGATGCCATCCTCCTGTCCGACGAGACCGCCGTGGGCCAGTTCCCCGTGGAGACCGTCCAGGTGGCCGACGTCACCATCCGGGAAGCCGAGAGTGTCTATCCGTATCACCAGGACCACGTCTCCCGCGACAGGACCCAGGCCATTGCTTCAGCAGCGGGTCGTCTCGTCCGCTCCCTGCACTCCAAACCCATCGTAATCACCAGCACGGGCCGGGCCGCATTTGAGGTCTCGCGGTTCCGCCCGGGCAACGACATCATCGTATTCTCCCACGAGGAATCGATCCTTAGAAAGCTATGCCTAGGCTGGGGATTGGCTCCTGTAGGCGTCGTCCCAATCGAGCGGGACGTAGCCCGGCTGGTGGCCTCGCTGGTGCAGGCATCCCTGGATTCGGGGATGGTTAAGGACGATGACGTAGTGACCATCGTACACGGGTTCCTGCCGGGCGTATCGGGCACCACCAACACCATCGTAGTGTTGGACATGCAGGAATATCTCTCCCGCGCTTCCGGAGCGCAAGCCGCCACAGTCCCCATATGAAAGAACGAAGTCTGCCCACCAACGTCATTCCCGCGAAGCTTGTCCCCGTGGAAACGGGGAGCAGGAATCCACACGTCCCTGGGGCACTATAAGGAGAGCGCCCAACAAAGCCCATCCAAGTACGCGCAGGTCCAGGGCCGTCGGGTCAGAGGGCCGAGGGAATAGTTCAGCCGGGCGGCAATCTACGCCACGGGTAGGGAGCGCGGGAGCTTGGTGTGGCCCATCAGGGTCAGGTCCACGCCGCGGGCGAGGTCCCGCCCCTCGGCAATGGCCCATACCACCAGGGATTGGCCGCGCGCGGCGTCTCCACCGGCGAACACGCCTGGGACTGTGGTCTGCTTGTTGGCGTCGGCCTTGATGTTGCCGCGTCCGTCCAGTTCCACGCCAAGCTGCTCCAACATCGCCCCATGCTCGGGGTGGAGAAACCCCATCGCCAGCAGGACAAGCTCCGTCTCAATCTCGAAGTCGCTGTCCGGCACTTCCCGCATCTCGGGCCGGCCACCGTTTTCCGACGGTATCCACTCCACTCTGACCGCGTGGAGTTTCTCGACCCTGCCGTCGCTCCCGGAGAACCGCTTGGTCAACACGTCGTAGTCCCGAATGCCACCCTCCTCGTGGGCAGCCGATGAGCGGAGAATGTTGGGCCACTGGGGCCAGGGATTGTCCGGCCTGCGTTCCAACGGCGGCTCAGACAGAAGCTCAAGCTGTTGCACGACCTCCGCGCCCTGGCGATGGGCGGTGCCCAGGCAGTCTGCTCCGGTGTCCCCGCCGCCGAGGATGACAACCCTCTTGCCCTCGGCCGTAATGCGCTCTGACGGGTCAACGCTCTGGCCTGCCAACAGCCGGTTCTGCTGGGTGAGGTACTCCATTGCGAAGTGGACTCCATCCAGTTCCCTGCCCGGCACTGGCAGGTCCCTGGCCTGGGTGGAGCCGCAAGTTAAGCATACTGCGTCAAACTCTGCCAGCAATTGGTCTGCCGGATAATCGACTCCCACATTGACACCGGGACGGAAAGTGACGCCTTCCTCCTCCATCAGGCCAACCCGCCGCTGTACTACGCCCTTGTCCAGCTTGAAGTCCGGGATGCCCAGTGTAAGCAGTCCGCCGATGTACTCGTCACGCTCGAAAACGGTGACCCAATGCCCGGCGCGGTTAAGCTGCTGCGCCGCGGCCAGACCTGCGGGACCGGAACCGACCACGGCTATCTTTTTCCCCGTCCGCTCCTCAGGGGGGTCGGCCTTGATCCAGCCCTGTTCAAACGCCCGGTCCGCGATTTCCTTCTCAATGTACTCGATGGTAACCGGGTCGGAGTTGATGCTCAACACGCACGAGGCTTCGCACGGAGCGGGACAAATACGTCCCGTGAACTCCGGGAAATTGTTGGTAGAAAGCAGTATCTCAAGAGCCTTCTCCCAATTCCCCAGGTATACCTGGTGGTTGAACTCCGGGATAACGTTCCCCAATGGACAGCCCATGTGACAGAAGGGGACAGCGCAGTCCATACAACGGCTGCCTTGTTCCCTCGCATGGCTCTCGGGCCAAGGTACGTAAAATTCCCGGAAGTCGTTCCTGCGTTCTACAACGGGCCGACGGGCCGGCGGTGCGCGCCTGGAGCGCATGAATCCATTGGGATCACCCATAGACGGTTAAATCGGTTCCCTTTCTCTAGGAGTTGCCTGAAATTCTGAACTGCTCGCCGCTTAGATTATCCACGGAACGGACTCCCTATGCAAATAACTCCCGCAAAGGCATGGTCCAGCCAGGTATTACGTCTTCAACCTCGAGTACGTCATCTCCCGTCAACACCGTTGTATCCGACCGGGAACGGTACACAGTTACGGACTTCCGCCTGGGGTCAACCACGACTACGGCCTTTGCACCCGCGTCGAGCCACTGGAAGACCTTGCTCTCTACTTCCGTGTATGTGTCGCTTGGCGAAATCACCTCAACGGCCAGATCTGGTGCGAAAGGCCAATAGCCCGGTGTCTCCTCTGCTTCCTCAATCCTCTCACGGGACACAAAGGCCGCATCGGGCGCGCGCACCGTATCCGGATCGGTCGCCAGTATAAAGCCAGTCTCTGCCGCCGACACTTCACCCAATCGGTGAGCTTCGACATATGTCAGCATCCCGGCGCCCACGCGAGCCGAATATTTGCCGTGGACCCTCCCTGCCGGGGCCATCTTTACCAAACGCCCTTCCCGCAACTCATACCGCCAGCCGTCGTCCGGCATGTGCAGGAGTTCTTCGGCTGTAACAAGCTTCGATGTGGTCATTTTGACGGCCTATTGGAAGGTAGCCGGGATATAAGAGTGGCGTCAGCCCGGGCAATTATCCGCGAACATGCCAGGTTACTCAAACAACCCCCGCAGCGGCATAGTCCAACCGGGCACCACGTCCTGGACATCCAAAGTATCCTCTTCGGTCAGGTCAACGGGGTCTTCGTTCGGACAATAAACCGTCACTGTCCGCCGGAGGGGGGCAAGGACTACTACGGACCTACACCCTGCTTCAATCCAGCGTAGAGCCTTCCTTTCCACCTGTGCGTAGGTATCGTTAGGCGACATCACCTCGACGGCCAAGTCGGGAGGTATAGTCCAGAATCCCTCATCATCATCCTCGGCTTCTTCGGCCCGGCTTTTACTCACGAACGCGGCGTCGGGAGCGAGCACAGTGTCGGGGTTGGAAGTCAGCTTGAAACCGGTCTCCGCAGCCGAAAACTCGCCGAGCCCGTGGTTGTCCACGTGAAGGGAGAGCGATAGGCCAATGCGCCCCGCATACCTGCCATGTTTTCTGCCCGCCGGGGCCATCTTTGCCAGGCGGCCCTCCAGCAACTCATACCGCCAGCCGTCGTCAGGCATGTGGAGCAACTCATCAGCCGTAAACAGCCTGAACGTAGTCAACGCAGCAAACCTGAAATCGAAGAATCGGGATTTGGCTTAGCTATCGGCCAACGGTGTCAGAGCGTCGGCTCCTCGGCTCATACGCTCCTCTATCACCCGGCGGTAGTCCCGCGGCATGATTTTCTTGAACCGGGCCAACGACTTGTTCCAGTCTTCCAGGAGTTCCCTTGCCTTGGCGCTGCCCGTATGGAGCAGGTGGGCCTTTACCATTTCTTTAAGAGTGGCCCGGTCCTCCGGGTCTGTGACCTCTTCCAGGTCTGCCAGGCCCGGGTTGAACCGGATGTCGAAATCGCCATCCTCGTCGTTGACGAAGGCAATGCCGCCGCTCATTCCCGCGCCGAAATTGCGCCCCGTGCGGCCCAGTACCACAACTACGCCGCCGGTCATGTATTCGCAGCCGTGGTCGCCAACGCTCTCGACGACGGCGCTTACACCGCTGTTGCGGACGCAGAACCTCTCACCGGCGCGGCCCCGGACGAACGCCTCGCCGCCCGTGGCGCCGTACATTGCCACATTGCCGATAATGATGTTGTCCTCCGCAACGAACCCGGCATCCGCAGGTGGGCAGACCACGATCCGGCCACCGGCCATGCCCTTGCCCATGTAATCGTTGGTGTCCCCGTCAAGATGGATATCTATGCCCTTGGCCAGAAACGCGCCGAAACTCTGGCCGGCGGAGCCGGAGAAGTGTATCTTGATTGTCCCCTCGGGCAATCCGTCTTCCCCGTATGCCTTGGACACCTCGCCGCTGAGCATCGCCCCAACGGTGCGATGGCTGTTGCGAATGGGCAGGTCGATCTCCACCGGCTGGCGGTTTTCCAGAGCAGCCCCGGACAGTGCGATCAACTCGTGATCCAGGGACTCATCCAGTCCGTGATCCTGCTCCTCCTGGCAGTAGACCGCCACCTCATCCGACCTGGAATGGCGGTACAGCAGACGGGAAAGGTCCAACCCCCGTGCCTTCCAGTGGTCTATGGCGGCTCTGCCGTCCAGCACGTCCACCCGGCCAATCATCTCGTTCACGGTGCGGAAGCCCATCTCAGCCATGATCTCCCGCATCTCTTCGGCGACGAATGTGAAGTAATTGACCAGGTACTCGGGTCTGCCCGCGAAGCTCTTCCTCAGTTCCGGGTCCTGCGTGGCTATTCCCACCGAGCAGGTCCCCAGGTGACACTTGCGGAGCATTATGCAGCCACTGACTACCAGAGCGCCGGTGGCGTAGCCAAATTCCTCCGCGCCCAGGAGTGCGGCAACTACGGCATCACGCCCAGTCTTGAGTTGGCCGTCGGTCTGGACGGCGATGCGGCCCCGCAAATCGTTGGCTACCAGGACCTGCTGGGTCTCGGCGATGCCCAACTCCCACGGCAGTCCGGCATACTTGATGGACGACTCCGGTGAGTTTCCCGTTCCCCCGTCGTGCCCGCTGATCAGCACCACGTCGGCATGGCCCTTGGCGACACCCGCGGCGACGGTGCCAACACCTACCTCAGCTACCAGCTTGACGTGAATGCGGGCATCGGGGTTGACTGTCTTGAGATCATGGATCAACTGGGCCAGGTCTTCAATCGAGTAGATGTCGTGGTGGGGCGGGGGCGAAATCAATTCCACCCCGGGGGTTGTCTTGCGCACCCAGCCGATGTAATCATCGACCTTGTTTCCGGATATCTGACCTCCCTCGCCGGGCTTGGAACCCTGGGCCATCTTGATCTGCAAGTCGGTGGCGTTCACCAGGTAGTTGGGCGTAACGCCGAACCGTCCCGATGCCACCTGTTTCACTGCGCTGCTGCGGGAATCTCCGTTGGGGTCAAGTGTGTAGCGGTGGTAGTCCTCACCGCCCTCGCCGGTGTTGCTCCGCGCGCCCAAGCGGTTCATTGCAATCGCCATGGTCTCATGGGCTTCCCTGCTGATGGATCCCAGGGAAACCGCCCCGGTTGCAAACCGTTTCACGATCTCCGAAGCAGGTTCTACTTCTTCCAGTGGGACCGGAGGCAAGGTGCTGTTGAACTCCAGCAAACCGCGCAGGGTGGCCATCTTCCTGCTCTGGTCGTTGGAGATGTCGGCAAATTCCCTGTAAGCCTCCCGGCTGCCCACGCGTGTAGCGTACTGGAGCTTCGCTATCGACTCCGGGTTCCATTGGTGGAACTCCCCGTCGCGCCGCCACTGGTAGAAGCCGCCCATCGGCAGCTCCCGTTCCGACGCCACCTGTTCCACGGCAAAGGCAGCGCGGTGGCGCTCCAGCGTTTCCTCCTCCACTTGGTCGAGGCCGATTCCTTCGATGCGCGACGGTGTCCAGGTGAAATACTGGTCTATCAACTCCTGCGACAGCCCTATAGCCTCAAATATCTGGGCGCCCCGGTAGCTCTGCACTGTGGAGATGCCCATCTTGGACATCACCTTCAGCATCCCCTTCTCGTTGGCCTTGAGGAAGTTCTTTCCGGCATAGTCTGGCTTGGTGCCGTTCAACTCGCCCGACTCCGCCATCTGGTGAACCGTATCAAGGGCCAGGTATGGGTTTATCGCGCCCGCGCCATAACCCACCAGTAGCGAAAAATGGTGGACTTCACGAGGCTCGCCCGACTCCACTACCAACCCGGCCTTGGTCCGAGTCCCTTCCCGGATCAGGTGATGATGCACCGCCGAAGTGGCCAGCAGGCTCGGTATCGGCGCCCACCGCGAGTCCACGTTGCGGTCGGAGAGGATGATAATGCAGTACCCGTCGGCAATGGCCTGAGAAGCCTCTTCGCATAGCCGGTCCAGCGCGGTCTTCATCCCCGCTCCGCCTTGGGTGTCGAAAAGCGTGGAAAGGGTAATCGACCGGATGTTGCCCGCGTCAATACGGCGAATCTTCTCCAGTTCCTCATTACTGATCAGCGGGGTCTTCAGTTTCAGTTGGTGGCAGTGCTCCGGCGTTTCCCTGAACAGGTTTTGTTCCCGCCCGATGAACGCCTCGACCGACGTAACCAGGTCCTCACGTATCGCGTCCAGGGGAGGGTTGGTCACCTGGGCGAACAACTGCTTGAAGTAGTTGAACAGCAGTTGGTTCTCGTCAGAGAGAACCGCCAGTGGAGCATCATTCCCCATGGACCCCACCGCCTCGGCCCCGTTGACGGCCATCGGAGCGGTGAGCATCCGCATCTCCTCGACGTTGTAGCCAAAAGCCCGCTGTAGCTGCAACAGGTCCGTGGGCTCGGATGCCCCGTTCCTGGGTAAGGACGTTGGCGGCCCAGCGGGGTCGGGCAGGTCTTCCAAGGAGACCTTGTTCTCCTTGAGCCATTGCCCATACGGTTTGCGGCTGGCCAGATCCTGCTTCATCTCCTCGTCGACGATGATCCGGCCCTGTTCCAGGTCCACCAGGAACATGCGCCCCGGCTGGAGGCGGCCCTTTTCCTTGATGTTGGCCGGGGGAATGTCCAACACGCCTGTCTCGGAAGCCATGACCAGCTTATCGTCGTAGGTAACGAGATAGCGGAAAGGCCGCAGCCCGTTGCGGTCGAGGAAGCCGCATATCTGGTGACCGTTGGTCGAGACGATCATCGCCGGACCGTCCCACGGTTCCATCAGGCAGGAGTGGTATTCGTAAAAGTCTTTCCTGTCCTGGGGCATGGTCTCATGCTGGTCCCACGCCTCGGGAATCAGCATCAGCATCGAATGGCCCAGGTCCCGTCCCGTCATCAAAAGCAGTTCAAGGGCGTTGTCGATGCAGGCTGTGTCGCTTGCTCCGGCAGTCATAATCGGGGGAATTTTCTGCATGTCGCTGCCGAAAAGCGGCGACTCGAACTGGGCCTCCCTGGCGTGCATCCAGTTCAGGTTGCCCCGCAGGGTGTTGATCTCTCCATTGTGGGCCAGGTAACGATAGGGGTGGGCCAGCTTCCAATGCCCCAGTGTATTCGTGCTGAAGCGGGAATGGACCAGGGCAAAGGCGCTGGCCATATCTTCGTCGTCCAGGTCCTGGTAAAACCCGGCGATCTGGTGCGCCATCAGCAGGCCCTTGTAGACAATCGTCTTGCCAGACATGCTGCACACGTAAAAGTAGTCCGCCTCCTCCTCGGTAATCCCGCAACTCATCACGTTGTGCTCAATCACCTTGCGGACGACGTACAGCTTCCGCTCAAGTGCTTCCCGGTCCAGGTCGCCTCCAGCGATGAACACCTGCCGAATTCGGGGACACACAGCCCTGGCATCGCTCCCAATCTGGGATGGGTCGGTCGGCACGTCCCGCCACCCCAGCAATTCCATCCCCTCGTCGGCGATTACCTTCTCTATGAAGCTGCGGCACTTTGCCTCGGCCTGGTCTTCCGGGGGCAGAAACACCATGCCGGCGCCATACCGGCCGGCTGGAGGAAGTGATATGCCCAACCCGTTGCACTGCTTTCGGAGGAAAACGTCCGGCATCTGCACCAGGATGCCGGCTCCGTCTCCGGTCTCGGGGTCCCGGCCGCAGGCGCCCCGGTGCCCCAAATTGATGAGGACCTGAAGCGACTCGATGACAATCCGGTGGGACTTTTCGCCCTTCACATTGGCAACTAGTCCTACCCCGCAACTATCATGCTCCAGGTCCGGAGAGTACAATCCGTATTGGGCTAACTCACGCAGTGTGTCCATAACTGACCATCTACCAACTGGTCTGCCTCGGACTACGGGTTCATTGATTCATGTACGCCAGAGCGCGTCCTAGCAACACTGTCAATGCCCATAGGCGCCAGGGGCAGTCCGGGAGTTTGTTAAATATATCACAAACATTTGGGGTATGTTAGCATTATACTCTCGGCGTGTATCCCTGAGTAGGTCTGACTCCCAAAATCCCTTGCCAAGTTTGTAACATTTATGTTACAAGAAGGTAGGTTTTAACTGGAACTAGGCACGTTGCAACACCCTTCTGAAACGTTTCAACAGTAAACAGGGAGGATTATCTACTGAATTCGACGGAAGTTGCCCAGATGGTGGTGGAGGTCGCCTCTGACAAGCTGGCAGAGGACATTCTCATGCTCGACCTGCGCGAAGTCGCGCCCTTTGCCGACTACTTTGTAATCATGACAGCCGAGTCCACCCGGCAAATCGAAGCCCTGGAAGAAGACCTGACCGAAGCCCTGAAAGCCGCCGAAGTTCGCCGCTTCCACCGGGAAGGGACTGCCGCTTCGGGCTGGGTGCTGCTGGACTTCAGCGATGTGGTGGTCCACATCATGGGACCCGAGGAGCGGGAGTTCTACCAGTTGGAGCGCCTCTGGTCAAGGGGCGCCCAGGTCGTCAGGGTTCTGTAATCCAGGGGTCGCTGTCCCTGGAATAGTCAAGAATCTCCCCGGGCCGGAAGAACAGGCGTATCTCCCGCTCCGCCGACTCCACGCTGTCCGACCCGTGGACCACGTTCCGCCCGATGTTCACCCCCAGGTCTCCCCGGATCGTGCCCGGCGCAGCCTTCGCCGGGTCCGTAGCCCCCATAGTGCTGCGCACGATCTCAACCGCCCCGTCCGCCTCCCACACCATCGCCACCAGCGGCCCCGAGGTAATGAAGCCCACCAACCCCGCGAAGAAGGGACGGTCAACGTGCTCCCCGTAGTGCTCCCGCGCGGTTGCGTCGTCCAACTTCATAAACTTCATCGCCGCCAGCTTCAGCCCACGCCGCTCCAGCCGCCCCACCACCTCGCCGCACAGCCCGCGCTGGACCCCGTCAGGTTTCACCAGGACCAGTGTTCGTTCCATAACGCCTTTCGTTCCTTGTCATCAATCTAAGCATCTGGCTATCCAACGGGTGTGTGGCAACTCCAGTCGGCACCCACCCCGTCATTCCCGCGAAAGCAGGATTCCACAAACCCGCGAGCATAACGGAATGCGTGAACCTAGCCTGGCACAGGGGCGGCCATGGGCTATACATCAACCCTGACTCGCTAGGACCTCTGCGGAGTCCGGTCCCGTTGCTTGGACGCGCCTATGCTCGGCATACGCAAATAGTAGGGTTGCAGTGTCGCCAGATCGTCCCGCTCCCCATTCTCGAACTGCCGCCGCGCCATCTCTACCAGTGCGCCGACCCTGGCTGCTGGTCCAGGCCACGTGACCACCACCGCCAGCGGCCCCAGCCGCTCCCGGACCAGCGCGGAGTGGGGGCCAACCCCCTCGCCACAGAAGAGCGTCGCATCCGACACCAGGTCCAGCGCCTCATCGGGAGAGCAAATCAAGTCCTCCCGCTGCCGTGCCCCGTCAGGACCCAGGTAAGCCGTTGCCACCTCGCCCCGGCCAGCGTCCAGCATCGGGCAGACGTTGAGACCGGAACCTGCGTAGGGAAAAGCCTCAAGGTCCAGCGTAGCCACTCCCACCACTGGCAGCTTGGCCGCCATCGCCAGGCCCTTGGCCGCGCTCATTCCCACTCTGAGCGCACTGAACCCGCCCGGCCCAAGCGCGATTGCTATCCCGTCCAGGCCGGAGGGCGCAATCCCGCGCCGACTCATCAAGTTTGCAACCGCAGGCATCAGCTCGCTGGTATGGTTTACCGTCGAATACCAAGCCTGCACATCCATCACTCGCTGGTCGTCGGCCAGTGCTACGGCGGCGTACCTGGTGGAGGTGTCAATCGCCAGCAGCAACTAGCCTCGGTCCTCCTCGCCCCTCGCCGCAGACCGGGCCAGCCTCTCCAGTGCCGGAGCGTATCGCTCGGGCCGTTCCGGGAATGTGATCACGCGGTCCTCACCTTTCTCCCCGTAGTCCAGGGATACCACCAACGACTCCAGCGGAAACAGCCCCGATGCTCGATCTGCCCACTCCACTACGCATACACCATCACCGAAAAGCTGCTCCTCAAGCCCTAGGTCCCAGACCTCCTCGGGTCCGCCCAGCCGATAAAGATCGACGTGATGCAGTGTCAACCGGCCCTGATAGCGGGTCATCAGCACGAAGGTCGGGCTCCGCACATACCCCGCCACATCCAGCCCAGCCGCAATCCCCTGGGTAAGACAGGTCTTCCCCGCTCCCAGGGGTCCAGTCAGCAGGTAGATGTCCCCGGCCCGGCTGTGCTCGCCCAAGACACGGCCCACGTCTTGGGTCTCCTCCGGGCCGCGGGTCGCAATGCGGAGTTCGCTCGACATCGGGCTAACGGAAATGGTCCCAGCCGCCAGTGCCCGCCGCCAGTTCAGTCCCTGACTCATCCACCACGGCAACACCGCCCGGCTCCCCGTGAACAATCTCCCCGATCACCGCTGCCCCTGGGGAGAGCTTCCCCAATGCCCCTTCCATCACCTTCGGCGGAGCGGTGAACAGCAGCAGGTAGTCCTCGCCGCCATACAGTGCCAGTTGCAGGTAGCTATCGGGAAACGACTCTACGAGGTGCGGATGCACCGGTACCCGGTGGGCGTCGATGCGTGCGGCCAGTCCGCTTGCCTTGCACAGCTTACCCAGGTCATCCGCCAGCCCATCGCTAACGTCCATGGCTGTGATCACCCCTGACTCAACCAGCGCGCGCCCTGCCTCAACCGCCGGCTCGGGGCGTCTGTGACGCCACCGCAGGTAATCGGCTGCGTCAACGGAAACGCGCAGCGGAAGATCGGAGACCTCCTGCTCGGCCAGCATCAGTTGCAACCCGCCGCCCGAGTCTCCCACGCAGCCGGTCACTCCCACCAGGTCCCCAACCCTGGCGTTGGTCCGCAACATCGGCTCCCCCCCATGCACCCCGGTCAACCCCACGGTAACAAAGGCCACCGGCGAGCGGACCATGTCCCCGCCGATAATGGCAACCCCGTATCGGTTGCAAATCTCCAGCATCCCATGGTAGAGAAGCTGGATGTCCTCAACCTCTGTATCCGGAGGCAGACCCAGGGTAATCAGGGCATAGAGCGGCAGTCCGCCCATGGCCGCAATGTCGCTGACGTTGGAGGCAATGCATTTCCAGCCCAAGTCAACCCAGGGAGTTGTCTCCCTCGTAAAGTGGACGCCCTCAACCACCGTATCCGTGGTGAAAAGCTCTGTAGCCACCCCGCTCCGCCACGCCGCCGTATCATCCCCCGTGTCCACCTGCAACTTGAACGAGAAGGGAGCAGCATTGTCCGGCCCGGCCCGCTGCCGCACCACCATATCGTTCAGGAGTTCAATGACCCCGAACTCGCCAAGCTCTCGGATCTTCATAGCGTTGGGATTATATCCCCCAGGCGGGGGAGGCTCAAGCCGAAAAAACGAATGCACCATAGGGACGCAAGTCCTGTAGTAGAATGCTGCAACCTCCATAGAATCGTAAGGAGCAACAGGAATGAGCACGAGGCGAAGAAGAAGGGGAGCAAACATACCTGAAGTCGTCAGAGCCAAGGCTTTCGAACTCGTGAACGAACTGGGCTATGCTCGCGCCAAGTTGGAAATAACTGAGGACGGCTCGACAGCTTTCTACATGCTAGACCAAAACGGCCGCCTCCGCTTAGCCGAGCAGGTGGATAGAGATGGTCAGACATCTCTAACCTTGAACGACCAAAACGAACAAATGAGACTGGCTGCATCCTTAAAGCGACTTCGGCCAGCCAGCTCTGCTTCTATCTGACCGGGATGGACAATATCGACTAGACATGCACTTAAGTGAATCGGGTCAACCGCGTCTACGCCTGCACGATCAGAACAATCAAACTCGGTTATTCGCACACGTAGATGAATCCGGCAGCCCGAGCTACAGCTGGGCGGTCAAGACGGCGAACCTCGATTGATTGCTACTGTGGATGAATCCAGTCAGACCGATCTGCAAATACTCGACCAAGACGGCCAACTTCGATTGGTGGTCGAGGTGAATGAATCCGGACAGCCGGGCCTATCTCTACTCAATCGGGATGGCAAGGCTCGGTTAACTGCGGTCGTGGATGAGTCTGGCCGCCCGGCTCTGCTTCTGCGTGACAACGATGGCCAAATTCGGTTATTGGCACGTGTGGATGAATCCGGGCGGCCAAATCTAGGCATAATCGATCTGGACGACGAAGTCCGAATCTTCTGACGATGGATCATTGCATCGACTACCATGCCCGGAGAATCGAATTCCCCGAGCGGACTCGGAGCCACATCCTACGCAGGCATCCCGAGATGGACCCATATCTTCCTCGAATATGTGAAGTGCTGTCCGACCCCGACCTTGTATTCTCCCGTCCGGGAAGCAACACCCACATCTACTACAAGTCGGGCATATGTTCCGACGAGTACACTTCATCATACTTCGTAGTGTATGTCAGGTATAATGGTCGTGGACGGGTGGTCGAGACGGCCTATTCGACAGCCTACTTCCCAGCCAGGTCTTTCTTAGTCTTCCAGAGAACGGAAGATGTATGAGCAAGCAAATTACACGCATCGACCCCGGTCGGCTGACCTCCGCTAACCGGGACATTTTCAGCCGCATCGAGCGCCAAGGAGTCAACCTGGTCTATGACGACGTGCTGGACACTTTGTTCGTTGAGATTGGCGGACCGAGAAAGGCGGTCAACGTACCTGTGGACGAGTACGTCATGCTCAGGATTGACCCAATCACCCTGGAGGCAGCCGGGGCCGAAATTCCCCAGTACCTTTCGATATTCGCGCCTCGCCGCCCGCAGCTTGCGAACTTGATGGACAACCTGGGGGTTGACACAAACCAAGGGTGTTCCTGCCCGGTCCCTTCCGGGCAAACCGGGAGCGTCGTCAGGCTGCTCCAGGAATGGATAACCGCCTTCTGCCGCTCTGAGCGCAACGGACCGCCTCCCATAACCATGCTTCCCTATCGGAGGCAGCGCGAAATCGACTATGCCAGCTTAGACTTCAATCCCGACGTGACGGAACCGCCCGAAGACGCAATGGAACAGAACCGCGAACTGACCGAGATTGAAACCCTGCTCCGCGCCCATCTCACCGACTTCGGCCGGCGACCCGACATCTTCCTCGACCGGGAGACCAACATCTGCTACAACCCCGACAACTTGAACCACCGGATTGTCCCCGACCTGTACCTGGCCTTCGGAGTTGGCGCCGAAGCCATCCGTCTGCGCAAGCTCTACCTCCCCTGGGAAGTGGGCAAGCCGCCCGACTGGGCCTTGGAAATCGCCTCGGCAAGCACCGGGCGCGAGGACGTAACCAGGAAACCGGGCATCTACGCCCAAATCGGCGTTCCCGAATACTGGCGCTTCGACCCCACCGGCGGACGATACCACGGAGAGCCGCTGACCGGTCAGCGGCTGGAAAACGGCGCATATCAACCCATAGAGCTGACCACCACTCCCGACGGTATCCTCAAGGGCTACAGCCCTACCCTGGGACTCAGCCTGTGCTGGGACCAGGGCTGGCCCCGCCTCTACGACCCCGCAACCAACACCTACCTGGAGAACTGGCGCGAAGAACGCGCCGCCCGCGCCGAGGCCGAGGCCGAAGTACAGCGCCTGCGTGAGCAACTCCGGCGGCAACAATCGGGATAGCCTGCCAGGACCATCTCAAAGACCCAGCAAACGCCGCCCACTATCTGCGGCATTGTGGCCGCAACGAACTGGAACCCAGACCCTGGGAACTCATGCGCCGCCTCCTTCCCGGCAGCCTCCCCCTGTATGACCCCGAATACGTCGCCTGGAACCTGACGTGACCGTGGACTATCCCACCACCGGCCCGTTCGGTTTGGTATCGGATTCGCAACGAATTTGAAATTCGCGGTCAAACCGGGTTGACAGGGGGCGAGGGCCTGTATATACTGGCCGAACCGTCTCCCCCTTGGGGAGCGGAACAAGCACTTTAACAGTTGAATAGTGGAAGAGAGCTAGGTTTTTCGATTAGAGAGTTTGATCCTGGCTCAGGGTGAACGCTGGCGGCGCGCTTAATGCATGCAAGTCGAGCGTGCCCCTCGGGCTTCGGCCCGTTGGGGAAAGCGGCAGACGGCTGAGTAACGCGTGAGTAACCTGCCCTCTGGTGGGGTAAAACCACGGGAAACTGTGGTTAATCCCGCATAAGATCCCATCGCCTTGGCGGTGGGAGGAAAGCCTTACGGCGCCAGGGGAGGGGCTCGCGTCCTATCAGGTTGTTGGTGGGGTAACGGCCTACCAAGCCTATGACGGGTAGCTGGTCTGAGAGGACGATCAGCCAGAGGGGGACTGAGACACGGCCCCCACTCCTACGGGAGGCAGCAGCAGGGAATTTTGGGCAATGGGCGAAAGCCTGACC
>DAOUJS010000081.1:0-17570 GCA_034422355.1 Dehalococcoidia bacterium
CGGAGAGCAAAATGGCCCTGGCGTCCCTCTTCGGGACTTGGCGGGCCCGGGGCCTCAATCCCCTATTGGAATGCCGCAAGCTGTTGATTTCACATCAAGTCTGAACAGTTACGGTCTGGCGGGGAAGTCTCGTTAGTCGCTACAGCAACGAACTCCTGGGAATGAGACGGTGCTCTACAGGGTCCACCAGGAGACCGGCCTTTTGAAGGATGTCGGAACCCATTAGGGGTGTGGTTCCGTCCACACCGAAAACCACTCCTCCGGTAACATCTCGGCCTTCTACCCGAATCCTAACTTCACCGGTCTCCAGAGCAACGATGCGGCCATCGCCCAACTCGAAATCGAGGGTGTCCGTGGAATCAACCCCTAAACGTCTCAGAATGTTTGTTGGCAACACTGTGTAGCTAGAGCCGGTGTCTACCATGGCTTGCACTGTCGCCACAAGCTGTCCGTTCGTGCTATAGACTTCCATCGGCCAGAAAAAGATGCCCACGGAATACGTTGCCCTTCCCTGATCTCATCGCTGTCCGCCGTCCTATCGCCAATCTTACTATCATGAGCGGACACAGACCCCTCCGGATATCCTCGGCATTTTGTACACGAGGCGGGGCAAACCCTCACTCACCGATTGGGGGTCCACTATCAGACATGCCCCGTGAAGAGTGGTCATGCCCATGCGAGGAGTTCCGTCGTCTTCTCCGAATACTACTATATCGACGGATTCCCGTCCGCCTTCTACCCGAATCCTGGCATCGCCGATTTTGTATTCGACGATGCTACCGTCTTCCAGTTCAAATTCTCTTGTGCCGGTGGGAATGATTTCCAGCCGTTTCAGTATATTCGACGGGAGGACGGCGTGGCTGGCCCTGGTGCCCACCAGGACTTCTATGGTTTCCCAGGTGCTTCCGTCCAAGCTGCGGACGTGTATCGGCCACATGAATGTTTCCATAGCAGTCTCCCCATTCCCTGGACTCCCTCTCCCCGTTTTCACGGGGACAAGCTCGGCGGAGATGACGGAAAAGCAGTCTCCCTATTTTCCCGGAATCTCCTCCTGCTCCATCGCTCCGTCCACCAAACGGACTATCCGGTCGGTCATGGCGGCCAGGGCCAGGTCATGGGTGGCGGTGATTACCGTGGCCCTCCTCTCCCTGGCCACTTCCTGCAGGAGGGCGCCTATGGACGCCGCCGTGGTGGTGTCCAACTCGCCGGTGGGCTCGTCGGCGAAGACGGCGTTGGCCCCGGTGACCAGCGCTCTGGCTATGGAGACCCGCTGCTGCTCCCCGCCGGAAAGTTCGTAGGGACGGTGCCGCGACCTGGCCCCCAGACCCACCATCTGCAACGCTTCCTGGGCGCGCCTGCGCCGTTCCCGCCACGACGTCCCGATGATATGCAGGGGAAGCTCCACGTTCTCCAGGGCCGAAAGCAGGGGCATCAGACCAAAGGACTGGAACACAAAACCGATGTTTCGCCGCCGCAGTTCCACCAGGTCGCGCTCCGATAGGGCGGTCAAATCCATTAGACCGTTTGGCCCCCGGAATGTCACCTGACCGGACGTTGGCCTGTCCAGGCCCGACAGCAGGTTCAGGAGGGTCGTCTTCCCCGACCCCGACCTCCCCACCACAGCCAGAAACTCGCCCCGGGCCACATCCAGGGAGATGCCGTTCACGGCGGAGACGGCAGTGTCTCCCTCGCCGAATACCCGTCGCAGGTCACAGGACGAAATGACCAGATCATTCTGCGTGGCCCGGTTTGACTGGGTCTGCTCGTAACCACTGGCGGGACTGCCCTCGGACACCGCCGTAGGAATGGTCTCTGCCTGGCCCCGTTGCTCTCTCATGGGTTCCTCTCGCTGGGGACGGATCCTGTCCGCCGCTCCCCGGCCGGCACGTTGAAGCGGTGCGGCGTTCTCAGAAGGTCCGGGTTCTCTACGGTCATGCCGGCCAGCTCGCAGTGATGGGGCTATGTTCTCGGCCGGAACCTGGAGTCATCCTGGACCGGAGGTCCATCAGTAGCAGTCCGGCCTCCGGGTGTGTTGGGCCGGGGACGGTCGGTTAAGGGACGGATAGTCACGCCGTCTCCTTCAGGGTCGGCCTTGGCCAGCCCGCCCTGCCGGAACCTGCCGGTGAACTTTTCGAAGATGTCCGGGGGCAGTTGAATCCGGCCTGCCCGGTCAACCACCAGGTACTCCTCCTCCACCCTATCACCTCCCCGTTGGAACGTGGGACTGGAGTAGCTCTCGGAGCTGATGCGCCCGTCCCGGATGTGGACCACCCGGTCCACGAACTCTGACACGCCGGGATAGTGGGTCACCATCACGATGGTAACGTTGTAGGCCAGGTTGATTTCCCTGAGAAGCCGGAAGACCTGGGTCGCGGTCTGCGTGTCGAGTTCTCCCGTCGGTTCATCCGCCAGAAGCAGGGGCGGCTTGTTGGAAAGGGCCACGCCGATGGCCACACGCTGCTGCTCACCGCCTGAAAGTTGGTGCGGAAGCCGGTTGGCTTTGTCCGGCAGCCCCAACGCCTCCAGCAGTTCCGTGCTCCAGCTATGCCGGTCCGCCGTACTTACCCCAGCCATGGACATGGGCAACTCGATATTGTCCCGGACGCTCAGGTAGGGGACCAGGTTCCTTCCCGTGGCCTGCCAGACGAAGCCCACTTCCAACCGGCGGTACAGCACCAGTTCCCGGTCGGATATGTCCAACAGGTCGCGGTTGCCTACCCGGATATGCCCGGCAGAGGGGCGGTCCAGCCCTGCCAGCAGGTTCATCAAGGTGCTCTTGCCGCTGCCGCTCGCGCCGATGATGGCGATAAGCTCCCCCGGCTCCACCGTCAGGTCCAACCCCCGCAGCGCCACCACTTCCAGGTCAGAACGCTTGTAGATCTTGAACAGGTCCTGGCACTCGATGTATGCCGCATCGGATGCGGCAACAGATGACTGCTGTTCCAGGCCCTCTTCAGCCGGGTCCAGCGGAGTGGGGACGGTGTAGTTGCCGTGTCGCTCTGCGTTTACCAATTCTTGCCTCTCATTAACCTGCCTCGCCGATGCGGAGCACCTGCTGAACTTCCATTTTCGAGGTATACCATATCAGCCACAGTACCGTACCGATAGTCACGGAGCCTAGTATCGCGTATGAAACCGCCAGCGTAAACCAGTCGATTTCCAGCGTCATCGGCGGCGTGACCCGCGCCCCTTCCTCGGCCACTTCCATCAGGGGCAGCAGGCTGGTGCCGATGACCTGTCCCGCCACGCTGCCCAGGGCCACGCCGCACAGGGTGACCAGGAACAGGCTGAACCAGACCGCGCCGTTAAGCTGCCGTCGGGACGTCCCCAGAGTCCGCAGCAACGCGAACTCGGTGCGCCGGTCCCGGGTGTCGGTGAAGGAGAAGAGCATCACTCCGGATGCGCTGGCCAGCACCAGGGCCAGGAACATCAGCACGAGCAGCGCCCCCCAGCCCGCGCTGACCAGGGGCTGTTCCGTGCGTTCCCGCACCATATCCGAGGCGATGTAGGTATTCCGCGACCGCAACCCGTTCCCCTCCAGGAATGCGTCCACCGCATCCGGGTTCAGGTTGGCCTCCGATCCCAAGCGCGGGGACTCGACGGCCGCTCCGTATTCTTCACTCGTAGAGGGCCCGTCCCTCGATAACCGGACCCAAAGCTCGTTGGTCCCGCCGATGGTGGTGAGGCTGTGCAGGTTGGACCGGTGGGTGAAGGTCTCCAGGTCCACCACGGCAAATGGCTTCTCCTCCGGGACCAGGGTCGGGAAATAGTCTATCACTGCCTTGATCTCTATCGGCAGCGAGAAGGTGGACATCCCCAGGGTACGCACGTCCCCCACCTCCGCGTCCGCAACCTCCATGAACTCCCGGCTAACCAGGGCGGGAAGAGGCGGTTCCTCCCGTCCAAACCCGCCCGCGGATTCAATAGGTTGGCCCCCCAGGACGCGGATGCCCCGCATCCCGGAACTGCCCGGCGCCCAACTGAACCGCGCGGTCTTTTGGATACGTCCGCCTTCACCGGACCCGTCTTCAGGAGCTTGCACCGACTCGCTGGACTCCAGGGCGAACAGGCCCGGCCTTGAGTAGTCCTCGATGACCTGCCAGCCGTCAACATGCCGGAAATCTTCCAGGGGTTGGGAGCCGTTGGGACCGATGGCCTTCAGGCTGCTCAGGAACAACGCTCCCGGCTCGGGAGCGCCGCCCCGGCTGGCTATGTGTATGGCCAGAAGCCGGTACGGGGGCTGCGGTTCGCCGAACCTCTGGGCCGCCCGCGAGTTTGCGCCTCCCCGGAACAGGGGTTGCAGGTCAGACTCCAGTTCCCGCCACTCCCGGAAGTCGAGTCCGATTCCGCCCGACCCGCCTCCCGGCTGGCCGAACATGGTATCAAAGTAGTAGCCCCGGTTGTCCTGCATCCTGGCGCGCAGGGTCATGCGGTTGTCGGGACGCCCAGGCTGAACGTAGAGCGACATGCCCGTTGCGTCCTCCGGCAGGAGTATCCCGTCCTCATAACCATTGGAGGCGGCTGGCCCCCGGCCGTCAGTTGGTCCGACTTCGGATACGGCCCCCTTATTTCTGGGTTGAGGTGCAAGCAGACCGGTCAACTCCTCCAGGGTGAGTCCGCCGGCGAAGTCCGGCCTGTACCAGCCCACGTTGGCGAAGTCCTCGGCACGGACGGCCAGCAGCGTCCCGCTGGTGCTGAACCCGGTGGTGGTGACGTGGCCGCTGGTGCGCTGCACCTCCACCGCAACGTCCACGAAATCGAGGCTGTCCGCCTTCTCTGAAATGCCCTGCAACTGCCGGGGAGCGGAACTGCCGCCGTGTTCGATACGCAGGTCGGCCCCGGCGGCGTAGAGCGCCCGTTCCTCCTGGTTGCGCTCAAGTGTCGCGCTGAACGCGCTGCCGATAACCCCCAGCGCGGTGGCGAACATGAGCAGCACCACCAGCGACCCCGGGACGATGGGGTCACGGGAAACGTGCCGCAGCCCGTGGACCAGCCACACCGGCCCAACAGGTTCGGCCAGCCGCGCCAAAAGGCCCACCACGATGGGGAAGAAACGCATCACCAGCAGCCCGATGGCCAGCAGCCCCAGGGCCGGTCCCAGCAGCAAGCTGTAGTCGATCTCCAGACCCCGGCTGCCCAGGGGCCGGACCAAGAAAGCTCCCCGGCTCTGCACCTGCCACCAGAACAGGGCAATAAGTCCCAGCAGCAAAATATCCAGGTAGTAGCGGTGGATGAAAGGGGCCTGCGGCGGCCTCGCCCCCATCTGCCGGAATTCCACCATCCCCTGCCGCGCTGCCGCAAGGGTGGACACTGTCAGCACAATCACCCCCAGCAGCGCGCCCGCGCCGCCCAGCAGGTATGACTGGAAGGATAGCGCCACCGGCACCTCCACCAGGTCCTCGCTGCCCCCCAGTCCGAAGAACACCCGTCCCAGGGTCCTGACCACCGCCAGCGCCACCAGCGGACCAAGTGCCGTTGACGGTATAGCCAGCAGTATCCCTTCAATAAACGACATCAGCCCAACGTGAGGCGTGGTCGCCCCCCGGCTCTTCAGCATCGAGATTTCCGCGGCCCGGGACTTCACCACCAGACTGGCGATAAGCGCCAGGTAGTAGGTCAGAATGCCGATTACCAGGAACAGGATCAGGTAGAGCGGTATCCGCGCCAGCAGCAATTGCTCCTTGTAGTCGTCCAGGACCTGGTCGAGCCTGATGCGGCTGCTGGAATTGGCCAGGTTCGTCCTGACGTCGTACCGCACCAGCAGCAGCGTATCCAGCAGGTCATCCACGTCCCCGGCCTTCACAGATTGCCGGTCCAGGTAATACGTCCACGTAATGTCGGTGTAGAGCCTGGGATATACCCGGTACACCCTTTCCAGAATGGCATTCTGCGACGTGAACAGCGGAACGATGGTCCACTGGTCGTCGTGGAAGCTGAATGTGCGGCCAGACCTGTACCAGTACTCGTCCTCGGGGTCCACCCGCTCGAAAACCCCTACAATCCTCACCGGCGCCACCGGCGGGTCCTCAAAGGAAGCTGCCGGGAAGATGTTCATCTCCCCGCCCGCGGAAAGCCCCAGCAGGCTCGCTCCCAGGGTATCCACAGCCACCTCCAGAGGCCCCTCAGTGGGCGACGAACCCTCCGCAGAGTAGGGCCAACGCCCCTCGACCAGCCTGGTCCGGTCTCCGGTCAAGCTGGAAAGATACTTGATCTCCCCCCTGGGACGAATATCGTTGTCCAGGTCCAGCTTCGGATGCCCGCTGAAGAAGAACGTGGCCGTTTCTACCAGTAAGGACCGTTCCGCCAGGAACTCCTCGACCCTCGATGCCACCCGAGCATCTGCGAATCCCAGGTTCGACGCGTAGTGCCTCATGCGTCCTTCGGTAGTCGGCGGAGCCTTCTGCCCGCTGAAGACGCGGACGGAGAAGTTGGCTTCCTCCGGGGTTGCCTCGTTCAGGGCGTGACGAAGCGCGGCCTCGGCCAGCAGGTTGGAGAAGATGACCCCGCTGGCCATCAACGCTACCGCCAGCAGCATCCCCAGGAACAGCACCAGTTCCAGCCGCCAGCTGGAGAATATCCTCCGCACGGCGACCACATACGCCATCTGCATCAAGGACATCATGGCAGGTTCACCTGTACCCTACTCACCTGTGCGCAGGTTCTCCGTTACTCTCAACCGCCCCGCGGCGACCGCGGCCACCAGCAGCCCCAGCAGAGCCGCCACGATCAGCCCGGCTAGCACTGCCACAGCCAGCCATTCCTGGATGCTCAGGACCTGTGGGGGTATGACCGCGCGGCCCCGCTCCGTAATGTCCAGGAAGCCCAGCACCCAGCGGCCCAGCCACAGGCCGAGGGCCGTGCCCACCGCCAGCCCCAGGGCCGCGACGAAGACCCTTTCCAATGCCAGCGACAAGAGCAGTTGCACCTTGGAAAACCCCAACGTGCGGGCTACCGTCAGGTCCACCCGCCCGGTGCGGATGGCCACCACGGCATGGATCACCAGGGCCAGCAGCACTGCGACGGTAATCGCCACCATCCCCAGGATGGTCAGACCGTCCCAACCCCCGCCTGCCAGGGGATTTCGCTGCGCCGTTTCAATCTCATCGTTCCGGTCCAGCACCCGGACGTATGGGCCGAACAGTTCCTCCAGTTCCCGCTGCGCATCGGCCCGGTCAATACTGCCATCGACTGCCAGCCAGTATTCCTCCACGTCCGCGAAGCTAGACCGGCTAATTCTCCTGTTGTAGTCCCTGTAGTCCTCCAGGGACAGAATCAGAAATGTGCGGCGGGTCGGGTCAAGGGTCGGGAAGTAGTCCGTAGTATCCCGGATGATGACCGGCAGCAGATTGCGCCCGGCGCGCACCCGCATCCGCTGCCCCGTCTCCAGGAACGGCCCGCCTATGGCCGGGATGGGGAACGGCCCCGGCGGGATGATAATTCCCCGGGCATCCTCGCCAAATGTCCCTTCCCAACCGAAGCTCAGTCCTGCCTCACCTGTCCGGGCCGCGTCTTCCCGAATCTGGATAATGTCAACGGTGTCCCCTTCGTTCACCATTGGGACCCAGTTGCCCGGCGCCTCAAATCCCTCGACTACCACGCCATCGGGAAGGCCGGAGGCCGTCTTGGCAGTTATGTCATCCAGTCTGATGACTCCCGGCGGCATGGCTGCGAAGGACTTGCGGCTGAAAAACAGGGACACCAGCCGGAACAGCTCCTCCGGCGGCATCTCCACCTCCGGGACCTCGGCCTCCAGGTACACCCATTCCTGTGTTGTCTGGGCCGAGTCGCCCCCGCCCAGCGTCGGACCGCCGCTGGCGAGGGAGTAATTGACCTCCCCCAGGAACAGGTTGTGGAAAAATCCTCTGTGGTCGTATATCCGCGCCCACATGTTGAACCCCGGGAACATGGTCTCCTGCCTCAGGTCGCTCACGTCCACCCAGATGCCCAGTGCGTGAGTGTCCCCCGGTATGGCGATTCCCAGGGAAGCATCCACGTTGCTTCCGGCAGTCAGGAAGGGCACGGGCCGCAGGGCCTCCAGCAACTCCGGGAGGTCCTTGCCAGCGAAGTCGTCCCGGAACCATGCCGTATCGGTCAGCGTCTCCGGGTCTATGGCCAACACCGTGACGGCTTCCCTGGGCAGAACGTCGTGAAGCATTCCCGACTCCCGCAGCACCGGCGAAAAGCTGCGCACCACGGGTTCCTGCTCCAGCCTGATTGCGTCCCGGTCCGATAGCGCGGGCCCCTTGACCACGAAGTCCCCCCCAGCCTTGTAGAGGGCCTGCTCCGTTTGACTCAATGACAGCGTTGACTGGAACGCCGCCCCGAACACCCCCAGGGCCGACGCCAGCATCAGTATGATAACCAGCGATCCGTGCGGCAATGGCTCCCGCGCCAGCCTTGCCAGGGGAAAGGACACCCAGGCCGGCGCGGTCCGGTCTGCGGTCCACGAAAGCGCTCGCACCATCCAGGGCAACACTCGCAGCACCACCACTGCCGCGGCGACCAGCACCAGCACCGGACCGAGCAGCAGCAGAAAGTCCACCCGCAGGTTCTGGCCCGCCAGTTCGCTGGTGACAAACCCTTCACGCCCCTGTATCTCCCACAGGACGAACAACACCGCCGCCAAGGCGAGTATGTCAAGGTAATACCTCTGTAGCAGTGGCAGGGTCGGCGGCCTGGCTCGCTCTTGCAGCGACTCAACCAGTCCCAACCGCGCTCTGTTGATGCTGGACGCGCCCAGCACCAGCAGGCTGAGCAGGCCCCCGATAATCCCCATAACGAAAACGTTGAGCGAAAGTCCCACCGGGACCGGGTCGGCCCCGGCGCCCGTCGGGTTGATGGTGTCCAGCAGCACGAACCGCACCAGCAACCATGCCAGCACCGGCCCCACGATGATAGCCAACAGCGCGACCACACCTTCCCCGGCAATCAGCAGGCCGCTCACCTGCAGAATGCCGGCGCCTCGGCTGCGCATCAGGCTCGCTTCGTCCAGCCTGGCCCGCGACAGCAGACCCACTACCAGCGCCAGGAAGTACAGTATCACCAGCACAATCAGGGAGATGAACAGGAACAGGGGCGCGCGGGCCAGGGTCAACTCCTGGCGGTAATCGTCGATGGTATTCTTCAGTCCTGTAAAGACCAGCGTGCGGGGGTACTTCTGGTTAACGTCCGTCTCCAGCCCGATCAGGTCGTCCTTGGCCTTGCCTGCCGTTGCCGAAGTGATGACGCTGGTGTCCAGGAAGAAGAACCAGGTGAAGTCCCCCACCAGCGACGGATAATTGACCCCCATTCCATTGAAGAAGTCCTCCTCCAGCACGTAGAGCGGGACGTGCAGTTCATCGCCCTGCTCCCGGATGCTGAAGTAATGGGATGGGGAATTGATCCAGTATTCCTCGTTTGCATCCTTTGGTTCGGCCAGCCCGACGATGGTCAGCGTCACCCGTTCCTCCGGGTCGGTGGAGAAGGGAAACACCAGCAGTTGGGACCCTACCGACAGCCCCATTTGCAGCGCGGTCCTGCCCCCGGCCACCGCCTCCATCGCCACCGGCTCCCCCTCCGCATGTGCGGACGGCTCTGGCCACCGCCCTTCCGTGATGACCGCGTGGTCTTGCAGGCTCGTATAGAAGAATGGCCGCGCAATGGGCGCGTTGGACGGCGGGGGATCGTCGGACGGGGCCTTGATCATTCGGACGATTCCCGCCAGTTGACCGTAACGCTCGGTGTGCCGGTGCATATACCCGACCCGCTCCCCGGCAAAGTCTTCCACGGTGGAGCGTAGGCTGGCGTAGTCCACCGGCCCCAGGGGGCGGTTCGACGTGATTAGCTGGATGTTCAGGATCCGGGCCGTCGCCGACGCCAGGGTGTGCCGCAGCCCCCCCTCGGCCAGCGTGTTGGAGTAGACTGCCCCCAGGGCCATGATGGTCACGGAGGCCAGTATGCCGAAGGAAGTTATCGAAAGGAGCGGCCACGAAGAGCGAATGCGACGCGGCAAGAGCCAAAAGATTGCCTGAGTCCAGCCCATCTGCCGTTCAACTCTTCCCACACGGCGATTGCGGGCCCCGGAGGCCCTTCAGGAGGTTGAACGCGAGTGTAATTGTGGCCTGTTCACCTGTCAAATTCGCCCCCAGGAGGCCCCTATAGCCATTGCTGCAACACTCCCTCAAGTCTCCGTTCCCCCAACCAGCCGTCATTCCCACGAAAGCGGGAATCCGTCCGCGCCATGCTATAATCCCCTGACTCCACAACGCCGCGGAGCCGCCTGTGGCGGCCCGGCTATTGTTATGAGGTAGAAACAATGGACAGACTGGCAGGCAAGGTAGCGCTGGTAACCGGCTCCGGGCGGAACATCGGACGCGCCACGATCCTTAAACTGGCCGCCGAAGGCGCAGACGTGGTCGTCAACGCCCGCGCCAACCGCGAGCAGGCCGAGTCCGTGGCCGAAGAAGCCCGCGCCCTCGGCGTCCGCGCCCTCCCCGTTCTCGCCGACGTGGCCAGCAAGGAGCAGGTGGACTCGATGGTCAACATGGCCATGTCCGAGTTCGGCAAGGTTGACATCCTGATTAACAACGCCGCCATCCGCCCCCACAAACCCTTCCTCGACATCACTCTCCAGGATTGGGAAACCGTCCGCGGCGTCGTGCTCGACGGCGCGTTCTACTGCACCCAGGCCGTCCTGCCTTCAATGGTAGAAAACCAGTACGGCCGCATCCTGTTCTTCACCGGGGGCGGCGCGTTCCAGGGAGGAGCGCAACGGGCGCATGTGTCCGCCGCCAAGATGGGACTGGTGGGGATGGCCCGCAGCCTGGCCTCCGAGTTCGCCCCTCAGAACATCCGGGTAAACGTCGTCTCCCCTGGCAGCATCGACACCAGCCGGGAGCACCCGGAATGGTACCCGGAACGGCGCACGCCCAACGCCTCCAACATCCCCCTGGGCCGCCAGGGAACCGTGGACGAAATAGCGGCCGCCTGCCTCTTCCTGGTAAGCGACGACGGCGGCTTCATAACCGGCCAGACCATCCACGTAAACGGAGGCGCAGGCTACCACTAGGGCGGCCAATTACTGGGTCCAGATGACGATGTGCCCAGAGGGAAAATGAAGCCAAGGCGACTGATTCTCAGCAGAAAAGGGTTCGACAGTAAATATGGAGGCTGTCCCAGCCCCATCTTTCCCGACGGCACGATGTATTCGCTGCCAATCCCTGGTGGTTATGATGATGACGTGATTCGCTACCAGGACCTGCATCACGGCAACATCAATATTGGGAGAGTGGTGGAAAACCTAACTGGCGGGCGGCATAAAGCGGGGGAGTTTCCACACTTCGACCCCGACGTCCTCCCTAATGCCATTCCCCGCCGCGATGGGTGGCGGGGCTTGTTCGGACAGGCAGGCGCCGCTGAAGGACACTTGGAAAATCAAGGTGTGGCGGCAAGATAGTGATTTTGTCTATTTCCAGCGCAGAGGTCCGGGCCAGGAGTTCTTGCTCGACTTGTTACAGTATCCTGAAGCAACGGGTTGGCTCTCCAGCCTCGTGCAAGACTTCGGAGTTATTGATGCCTGAAAGTATGACGCACCAACAAGCTAAGGTCTAAGTATTTCGGTTGCGGGGACGGCCCTATATAGGCCGTATTTGTATCGGCTCCATCGGGATAAGCCTGTGATTCACTGAATCGGCTATGAGCCGGAAGTGCTGCAAAGTATCGGCTCCAACTAGAGGACTGGCTCCCGGCGGCCCAAATATCACTACCGCAGACCGTCGCCTTCCTTCCATGCCCAAGTCTGCATAACCAGTATCATATGTGACCAATCGGCCATGTCCCAACTGGAACCGTTCCCGTTCGGTCGGTAGGATGCCCAGCCCTTCTAGCAAGTCTCTACCCAGAACAGTATAAGACGCTCCAGTGTCAACCAGCGCCTCAACGGTGACGGATTCCCAATTAGTAAAACTTCTGACTTCAAGAGCAACTGTGAAAAAGCCCATATCGTTCAATCTCGTGGAATTTCCTGATCACACCGCCTGGTAAACCCTAGCCTTCCCCTTGACCGCAGTACGCAGCCTCCGCTGACCCTCCAGCAAGCGCACCGCCTCCGCAACCCTGGGCTGGCCGTGGCGGCGGAACTTTCCCGTGATCTTGCTCATGGTTTTCGGGCGTTCGCAGTACTCCCACACCTGCTCCGCCAGCAACTCTTCGATCACGGGGAGGGGTTTGAGCGGGGTGACGATGGTCTGGCCGGGGTTGCCGTCCACCTGCTCGCCCGGCGTGAACTCCAACCGGCTGGCGTGTCTCTGGAGGAAAGCGCGGAACCGGGTGCGCAGCACGCCGCCGACGCCAGTCGAACCGTAGCCATGCACCACGGTCAACTTCACGCTGCTGCCGCCCGACGAACGGAGCGCACCGTTGTAGAAATCAATAAATGCCTCCACAGCCCCGGACCACGTCCGGCCGTGGAGGTCAAGTTCACAGGAAGCCACCCTTGAGCATCGCTGGGGTTGGAAGGGGGAATACCGGGACCGGAGCCTAGCCCTGGTCCCGGAAGCGGAACTCCCGAAGGTCATCGGGGATGATCAGCTTCGCCTCGGTCAACTCCTGGATCTCCTCCGGATTCCAGCCCGGCGCGTGCTCCCGGAGCACAATACCTTCTGGGGTCATCTCGAACAGGCCCAGGTCGGTGACCAGCATCTTCACCACTCCGGGAGCGGTGATGGGCAACCTGCACCGGCTCAACACCCGGGGCGTGCCGTCCCGTTGAGTATGCTCCATTGCGATGAACACCCGCTTGGCGCAGGCCGCCAGGTCCATTGCCCCGCCGATGCCCCCGCCCTTGCGGGTGGGAATCCGCCAGTTGGCGAAGTCTCCATTCTCGGACACTTCGTAGGCGCCCATAACTGTCACGTCCACCATGCCCCCCCGGATGATTCCGAAGGAGTCGGCGTGGTGGACAATGGACATCAATGGCCCCTGGGTCACGAACTGCCCCCCGGCGTTGACCAGGTGCCTGTCCTCGTTCCCCTCGGTGGCGATGGGGCCATAGCCGATGACGCCGTTCTCCGAGTGGGTGATGATGAACTTGTCGGGGTCAACGTAGTTGGAGCAGAGGGTGGGCATACCCACGCCCAAGTTCACGATCCATCCATCCTGGAATTCCATCGCCAGACGGTCGCACATCGACTGCCGGTCCAACTTCTGCTTTTCCGCCATCAGATTCCTCCGGTGTAAATGTTGGTAACTATGCCCTGACATCGCATAGGAGATTTAGCGAAATTCAGCCCTCCGTTGGCAGGGACAGCACCCGCTCCACAAAATCATGGACTATCGGACGGTCAAGCTCATATTCGCTCTCATCCATGAAATCGTTGTAGAAGTTACGATGGAACTTATCAGCGATATGGAACCCCAGCCTGATGTCAGGGTCTCCATATTCCCTGGCCAACTTCTCTGCGTGAAACCTCAACGCCCTGTGCGAATTGCCGGAAATTCCCCGCTCCTGCATAACTGCCATCAGCGCATGGGCAGCGGCTCCCCACAGCTTTTCGGAGGCTTGCAGATGGTCTCCGGCGTCAAACTCCCGGTCTGAGGCTTTCAGGAATTCCCGCGCCGTCTGAGCATGTTCCTGGGTCAGCAAGTCCATCTCCAACGAAATTTGCGCAAACATGACCGTAACGGTGTGATAGCCTGTGCGTTGGCGGCCAGTAGCCGGATTGCCACCAGCCACCCGCATCACTCCCAGATGCCGTCCTCGGGAATCTTCACCAGCCGGTTAACGTAAATCCCCGGCACGTGAATCTTGTCCGGGTCCAACTCTCCCACCGGCACAATGGCGTCCTCCACCTCTACAATGGTAGTCTTGGCGGCCATCGCCATGATGGGGTTGAAGTTGCGCTGGGTGAGCCGGAACTGGAGATTTCCGAAGGTGTCGGCGCGCCAGGCCCGGATCAGGGCGTAGTCTGCGTGCAGCGGGTACTCCAGGACGTAGGTGCGCCCGTTCATCTCCCGGTGCTCCTTGCCCTCGGCCAGTTCCGTGCCGACGCTGGTCGGAGTGTAGAACGCGCCAATCCCGAACGCGGCGGCCCGGATGCGCTCGGCCAGCGTCCCCTGGGGCACAAGCTCGGCGTCGATCTCGTCGTTGTTGTACATGGTCACGAAGGGGGTTGGCCGCGATGGGTGGGTCGCGGCGGTGAAGGCGCAGACCATCTTCTTCATCCGGCCAGCCTCCACCAAGATGCCCACGTCAACCTGATCTCCCATGCCCCCGGCATTGTTGGAAATGCCGGTCATGCCCTTGGCGCCCTGCCGGTGCAGTGCGGCCAGCAGGTTGCGGGGCAGGCCCACTCCGCCGAAGCCTGGGACCATGATGGTGACACCGTCTGGAACATCCGCCACCGCTTCATCGAAAGTCTCGAAAACCTTGTCCTTCATTGCCATTGGCCAATCTCCACGGTCAATTCTGAGCTTGCGATTATGCGCCTACATACTACCCCAGACTCGCCGACGGTGCCATAGTACGGGCCTGCTCAACCCTCCTTGGCGCAACCAAATATCCCCCTCCGATTGTCCGACACCCAGCGGTACACCCTTGGGCCCAGCAGCCCGGACCCCGGAAGCCACAGCAACGGCGCAAGGGGCCACAGCAGCGGCACCAGCAGACTCAGCCTCCGAAAGGCAAAAAAACCCTCCAGCGCCCGCCCTCTCGGAGACACCAAGTACGCGGAGCGTTGCAAGTCCTCCTCCGCCAGCCCGACCCGCCGTGCATCATCATCCAACCCGGCGCGAAGCTCCAGCGCCCTGCCCCGGTACAGCCGCCCAAGTATCCGGGCCAGCGCAACGCAAAACCGGCACTCCGCGTCGTAGTAGAAGATGTTGGCAGGGTCTTGAACGTTTCCCATAACGATACGCAGGGTAACCTGGCCATCCAGTATTCGAGACACGCGCTACCATTATAACTATAACGCTATAACTATAACCCCGGTGGAGCACTCTCCGTAGGTCGGCCATCCACTTGGAACGACAACCTGCCTCTTGACAACCCGCCCAAATAAACCAAGAATCCTGTTAACCTACCGCTGCAACGGTAGATACCCAGCCCCGGCTCTGGCCCTCCGCCGGGTATGGGGCAATCTTCTCGATTGGAGGAACGCGATGGCATCGCAGAACCATCAGACCTACGTCTACATCGGCCTGGCCGGTGAAGGCGACAACATCGGCGCAGGCGGCTTGGTGCGCTGGGCCGACGGTGACGAGGAGTGGCACACCATCACCAACGGGCTGCCCGAAAACCCCCAGGTGCGCGCCCTGGCCATCCATCCCGACAACCCCCAGACCATTTTTGCCGGGACCAACCTGGGCGTCTACCGCAGTGACGACCGGGGCAACCACTGGGAAGCCCTGGAAAAACCCCGCGCGGACATGGACGTCTGGTCCCTGTCCTTCCATCCCGACGACCCTCAGATAATGTACGCCGGATACGAGCCATGCGCCGTCTATCGCACCGTCAACGGCGGCGAGTCATGGCAGAAGATGGACACCAGCGGCGTCGAATACCCTCACATCACCACCTACATGCCGCCCCTGGGCAAGCGGGTCATCGGCATCGCCTCCGACCCCTCCGACCCCAACGACATCTACGGGGCCATCGAAGTCGGCGGACTCATCGGCAGCAGGGACGGCGGCGATAGCTGGACATCCCTCATTGACGGCCCCTTCGTCCGCAACAACACCCTGGACCTCCATGGCGTACAGGTCAGCGCCGCGGCCCCTGGCACCGTCCACATCATCACCCAGATTGCCATGTTCCGCAGCCGCGACCGGGGCAACCGCTGGGAGCACGTGCAGGTTGAAGAGATGTTCCCCGGCGGCTCCTACTGCCGCGGCCTGCTGGTGGCTCCCCACGACCCCAACACCATCTACCTGGCAGCGGGCGCAGGCGGCGGCGGCGCTCCCGCGGGCACCCAGGACGCCGGGGCGCTCTTCAAGAGCACCGACGTCGGGGAGACCTGGGAAAAGATGGACCTGGGCGAGACGGCCCCCAGCCGCATGTTCGAGACGGCCATTGATCGGGCCGTGCCCTCCAACATGTACTGCTGCACCTACTACGGGCAGGTCTACGCCAGCAACGACGGCGGCAATAGCTGGAGCAGGCAGCAGGTCCCCGAGGAGATGGACCGCAGCCGCCACGTATACCCTATGGTCTGCGGCTAGGCCCCATCTACCGCATCAACCCAGCAGAAACCGGCAGCGTCCCGCCCACAGCTACCGCACGGAGCGGGACGCTGCCAAGCCAGTTTTCGCCCACCAACCGTCATTCCCGCGAAAGCGGGAATCCAACCATCCTCCGGCGGACTGGTCCCTGATACTGGGAGACCCGCCGCTGGCAGTTGAACAACCAAGAAATTCGTCTCAAACTCGGTGCGGGGCCGGTACGGTCGGCGAGGGTCCGCATTGCACTGGAGGGGTCTCAAGATGGCACTGGAAAGGGCCACTTTCGCCATATCCGAGGACGCCCTGGAGCTTATGGCTCTGGACAAGCAGGACTTGCCTTCCGAACTCTCCGGCCTGCGCCTGATACGCGAAGGCGCCCTCAGCAACGATGCAATGGCCGAACATGGCTTCCCCGGCAACACCCCCGAGCGGCTGCGCGGCGCGGGGCGCATATCCGGCTACACCCGCGAGTTCGGCGAGACCTCCAACAACGCGGCCTACGACGGTTTCAACTTCGTCGCCGCCACCGTCGCCCACCTGTTCGACAACCCCGACACCGTGTCGTCCTGGATGACCGACATATTCATCAGGGACTTCGAGTCCAACGTCGGGGAAAGCCTCAGTTCCGGCCAGCAACTCATCTCCGTAACCCGCCTGGAACCCCAGGGCTTCTTCGACGAGGCCGTGGCCCTGAGAGTCTTACAGGGCGGTCAGGCGGGCCTGATGTCCTCCACCGTCATAGACTTCCGCGTGGGCCGCATCCTCGGCGTGGCCTTCACCGGCACCGTGGGAGACCACGAGCGCCTGGACCTCACCACCCAACTGGCCCTGGCCCTGGAAAAGCGCATAGTCCAGGTGGTCCTGGGCGGCGGTTAGGCACGGCAGCTTCCATGTCGAAGGACACGCCGGTAATAGTCCGGCGAAAATCCAGGATGCTATAATCGGGATGGTTGAGAGATACTGGGTCGTTTACTACCTCGTATACGCCGCTTGTGCAGCCTTCTTCCTGTCGCGGCGATGGGCGCTACTGTTCCAGGATGGGACCGACTATATACACATACTGGCTGCTATCTTTGGCGCATCGGCAGGCATAGCCCTTCTGTTCGCCATAGCCGCGGAGGTAATAGGACGCATGGTGCTGCTAATCCCACAAGCCGTAAAGAAGATTATGGAAAAGGGCCGGGTCGAAGGCCGGGTCGAAGGCCGGATCGAGGGCCGGGCAGAAGGCCGCGCAGAGGGCCGCGCGGAAGGCCGGGCAGAAGTCCGGACGGAGCAGAGAAACCGCAGAGAGGAAGCCTATAGGCGGTTTGGCGTGGAAGTGGATGGCGTAAAGATGCTCCCGATGACTCCCGAAGTCGAGGACTTCCTGAACAATG
>DAOUJS010000082.1:0-7363 GCA_034422355.1 Dehalococcoidia bacterium
AAAACGACTGAAAGGACTCCACAGCACCTCATATCACCTTTAAGCTCCAACCGGGTGGCCACCGACAGTGCAGTCTAGCGATATGTACATTTCACCTTGGCTTTAGTTTAGTCATGCGGGCTATCCCAAGGCGAACGGTCCACCCCGTGCCTGCCAGAGTTGCCAGGATGAAAACGTTGCACTTTTGTTCAAGGCACAGTATATTCCCGTGCCTGCGGGCCTACTTCCATCAAGCGCGTCATGAGGCCGACCTCCAAGGTTCATCCCTGTCTGTGCGGGGCTTGCTGTGTAAGGGCTTCGAGGGGATGAGCGTCTGCGGGTCCGTCTCCGTCCCTGCGGGAACGACCGGTGCTGATCCGGTGGCTTTCCCGACAGTGCCCGCTTGGAGCGGATTTCAGACGAAGGGCTGCTTGGCCCAGCCCTGCTCGAAAGTCGTGTGGAATATGGGGGCCGATTTCTTGCTCTTGTACATCCACCTGCCGTCGACTCGCACGTATTCTTCCTCGTCGACACCAGCCCGCCACATGGCTTCTCCCGTATCCCCGACCGTGCACGGCATGAACAGGTACCACCTCGCCCGGGCTGTATCCCCGTTCACCTCGATCTGCGGGTTCAGGCCGTAGTGCAGGGCGAAGACGAAGTGCCCGGATATGCCGCGGAAGAATTCGCGGATGGCTTCCCGGCCCTCGTAACGTCCCATGCCCTCGCTTTCCCAGGTAGCATCCTCCACGAACAGGGCGGCGAGCCGGTCGGAGTCGTAGTTGTCGTCGCAGGCGGCGGCGTACTCGGCCTTCAGGTTGCGAAGGGCGTCAATGTCTTCGAGATGGCGGACTCTCTTCTGGAGTTCCGCCACCGCTTGGGCCAGGTCTTTCTCGCTCTCTTTGCACATATCTGAAACCTCTCACCTTCGCGTCGTGGGGTCCTGTGTTCCGGCGGCCGGAGGCCCGCCTCAGCAGATGCGCCAGGTCGCTGATGTTCCGCCCGGCCATCCCTGTTCTGCGCGCTCACGCCGTGGTCCCCGCTGCCGGGGTGTTCCGGCTCAGGCGCAGTCTCGGCTGTCCAAGTGCCGGCGCAGCTCCCGGTTGATGGGAAAGGTCCGGCTGCAGTTGTCGCAGGTGTACTCCGTCTCGTCCGTGACGGTGACCGAAGGGGCCCTGGTGACGGGGAACGGCCCCCGGCGCTTCATTCTCTTGGATACTTTCCGCAGGTCTCCCCGTCCCGCAGGATTTCCCGGACTTCCTTCTCGTATTCCGCCCTTGTCCTGGCCGCCGTGCTGATGTAGCAGGGCGTTTCGTGCTCCCCGCCGCACGCCGGGCACTGGTAGCGGAAGAGACACAGTCTCCTCATCGTGCTGGGCAGCACGTTCTCGGAACTCCGCCCATCGGGACGAGCCTTCTGCCCTTTTTCATCTCTTCACCCTGGCGTTTTCGTCCGGTTCCTTGCCGTTGCCGCGGCGCAGGCGCCCACGGGGCATGTCCTTGAGCCGTCAGACTATCAGCCTTCCGGCGTGCGCGGCAAGGACTTCTCCCCGTTGCCTACCGCCAGTCGTGGGCCGCGGGCATGGCGACCCGGGGGCGTATCCCCCGCACCTCCGAGGCAATCACACCGGCGGCTTGCCTGAGCGGTACCAGACGGCCCGTTGCGCGGTGAGTTCCACGGTGCGGCTGGCGCCGTCGTACCAGGCAACCTCGGCGCTGGTCCAGCTGACAGAGGACTGGTCGAGCAGTGTTTTCAGCGACGGGCGCCGTGGGCCTTTCAACGGCGGGCGGCCGTTCTGCCCCGGTTGACGGGGCGGCGCTGGCGCATAGAGGGCGGCGTCCAAACGCAAACGGGCGATGAGGGTGACCGGTTCACGGGGGGACTGGCAGCAGTGGAGCAAGTCCAGCACAGCGTAGCCAGTGCCGCCCACCAGCACCAGCGGACGCTGGGGCAGCCAGCTGCGCAGCAGCATGACCATCTACGGGCCCAGCCGGTGATCTTCTTGTGCCGGCGTCCCTGCTGCTGGTAGTACCGGGAAGAGGGCGCCAGCACGGTGAGCACCGGCAGGGCCCAATGGCGTCCCGCCCAGGGGAAGTGTCCCAGCCACATCAGGGAGATCCAGCGCAACCCGCTGGCCTTGACCAGTTGATGGCGGCTGGAGCGCACCGCGTCCCGGTAGATGCCCCGAGCCTTGATCCTGGGACCCCGGAGCCGTTCCAAGGTTTCATCGATGCCAAAGACCAACGGGCCGTCGCCCCGGTCCAGATGCTGGAGCAAAAGCGCCAGCAGGATGCGGGCAACGGCACGGGACGACCACACCGCCCGGTTGAGCACCCCATGATAGCGGGCGTAGCCGCGCTGGTTGCTGCGTCCCATGACGCGCAGCGCCGCGGCCACGGTGCGTTGGCCCGGGGTCAGGATCGCGCCCACCAGCAGGAGCTGGGCTTTCTGCCAGGTCGGGTTGGTGAACAGTGTTGCGAAGGGAACAAGCAAGGGTACAATGGCATCAGGCAGGGTGAGCATGGCCGGGCCTTTCCGTCGAAAGTGGGGTCAGGCCAGCTTACCCTGTCTTTATGTTTCCTCTAAATTTTGCGCAAAGTCCAGCTGAGATGGCGTGTGACCAATCACCGGACACCGACCCGTAATTCTCTCGAAAGGGGAATCCAGCGTTTCTATCGAAAAAGGGCTGTCCGGTAACGGTAGGGAGGGTCTGGCCCTGCTACCTCAATAGTGGGGAGACGGCACTCTCATTTGATAAGGAAAGACAAGAACTGGAAGATCGATGAAGGATGGTGCCAAGGGGTGGGTGATTTCTCCACAACCTGTCTATACTGCCTTTTCACCCCCACTTTAACCCTTCCCCTCGAAGGTGAGGGGACTTATGAGATTTTTCCAAGTGAAAATTTCCCGCATCCCTCAAGAGGAGGTACTCGTCATGACCACTTCCTCCCGTCCCACCGGATTGCTGCGCTACCACCCGACAGCCACGTACAGGGGGTACACACTCTTCTCGCCCAATGGCGGGGACGACGCCTACCTGATCGACATGGAGGGGAACTTTGTCCATCGCTGGCACTATCCGGGAGGCATTGCCTACGGGTACCTGCTGGACAGCGGGAACCTTCTCTTCCGGGACCTGGGGGTCAGGCCGACGGGGGCCGACCACATCCGGGAAATCGACTGGGAGAGCGGGCTGGTCTGGGAGCATTACGATCCGACGCTGCGCCGGCACAACCGCCTTCCCAACGGCAACAACCTGTTCCTGCTACAGCGCGACAGGATATCCGCCGAGTTGACCCGGCGGGTCCGGGGCGGCTTCACCGGGCCTAACGACCCGAAGGAGATGTTCAGCGACCAGGTGGTGGAGGTCGCGCCTGATGGCACCGAGTTGAGCGTGTGGCGGTCTGCGGAACGCCTGGATCCGGAGACGGAGATCATCTGCCCCCTGGAAACCCGTGACGCGTGGGGCGGCGCCAACGATCTTGCGTCGTCACCAGACGGCACCACCTTCCTGATCAGCTTCCGCATCCTCGACACCGTGGCGCTGGTGGACCGGTCGTCTGGAGAAATCACCTGGAAGTGGGGGCAGGGCATCATCTCTCACCAGCACCATCCCACCTACCTTGAGAACGGCAACGTGCTGCTGTTGGACAACGGCTCCCACCGACGGGGGCTCAGCTACTCCCGGGTACTGGAGGTGGACCCATCCACCGGCGAGATCGTCTGGCAGTTCGAGGGCCTGCCGCGGGTCTCCTTCTTCACCCACTTTACCGGCGGTGCCCAGCGCCTTCCCAACGGCAATACCCTGATCACCGAGGGTATGACCGGCAGACTGTTCGAAGTCACCCCGGCCAACGAAGTAGTGTGGGAGTTCGTCAGTCCCTTCGTTGCTCCCAGCCAGTTCGGCGTGGCCAACGGTGTCTTCCGGGCCCACCGCTACGGCCCTGACCACCCGGCCCTGCAGGGGAAGGAGCTGGACCCGGAGCGGCTGGGCAATCTCAACCGGCTGTACGGGAGCGGGTGAGCACTGGGATCCGATTTGACCGCCCGAAGCTCGCCCCCTAAGATGCCGCTAAAACCGGCGTGAAAAACCGGGATCTGTAAAAGTCGGAGGCCCCCATGGCAAGGATCGAACTCCCCCTCCACTCTGTGTCCTCCCTCGCCAGACTCATCGAGAGCAGGGAGGTGTCGCCCGTAGAGGTGGTCGAGGTCTACCTGCATCGGATTGATGACTTGGACTTCAAGTTCAACTCCTTCATCACGGTGCTTCACCAAAGCGCCCTCGACGAGGCGAGCCAGGCCGAGCGGGAAATCCAGGCCGGCAAATACCGCGGGCCGATGCACGGCATTCCGGTGGGCGTCAAGGACCAGATATGGACGAAGGGCATCCGGACCACAGGCGGTGCGCGCATCACCGCCGACTTTGTGCCCGACGATGACGCCACGGTAGTTTCCAGGCTCAGGGACTCAGGCGCCATCCTGTTGGGCAAGACCAACCTCAGCGAGTTCGCCATTACCGGCTTCACCCATCGGTTCAGCACCCCGCGGAATCCGTGGAATCTGGACATATCCGCCGGCGGCTCCAGCGGCGGATCGGGCGCGGCCACGGCAGCCTATCTCTGCGCCACGTCTCTCGGGGAGGACACCGGCGGCTCCATCCGGCGCCCGGCGGCGTGGTGCGGCATCGTCGGGCTGCGGCCCGGCTGGGGACGGGTCAGCCGTTACGGGCTGATGCGAGGCGTTTGGTCAATGGATACCATCGGTCCCATTTCCCGCACTGTGGAGGACGCGGCCATTACCCTCTCGGCAATCGCCGGTTACGATGCCAAGGACCCCACCACCTGGAACACGCCGGTACCCGACTACCGGCAGGCCCTTAACGAGGACATCAAGGGCCTGCGAGTGGGAATTGTCACCGAGCTGTTGCACAGCGACGTGGTGGAACCCGACGTTGCCGATGCCGTATCGGCGGCTGCCAGCACCCTGGCGGAACTGGGCGCGAACGTTGAGGAGGTCTCCATCCCGCTGGCGGCCCACGCGAACGCCATCTCCGGCGCCCTGCTGGCGGTGGAGCCGGCCGTCAACATGAAGGACTGGGTGCGGGAACGGATCCACGATTTCGGCCACGACAACCGCATCGGGCTGCTCACCGGCAGCCTGGTGCCTGCACAGGCCTACTATAAGGCACAGAAGCTCCGTACCCTGCTGCGCAACGAGGTGCTGGCTGCCTTTGCGACCTACGACGTGCTGGTGATGCCCACCTCCGGCAGGCAGGCCGTCCCGCTGACGGAAGACCCGCCGGTGACCAGCAAGGAGACCTCGTCGCGCCTGTCCTTCATGCGGACCAACACATTCAACCTGGCCAGTTCACCTGCGATTTCCGTGCCCTGCGGCTTCGGCGGGAGAGGACTGCCGGTGGGGCTGCAAATCGCCGGGCCGCCGGGCGGCGAAGAGATAGTGTTCCGGGTGGCCCACGCCTACGAGCAGAACACCAACTGGCATACCATGAGACCCCCAACCGCCGAAATCTAGGGTACAACGCTCAATCCCTTTCACATTGAAAGTAGAGTGAGGAGGGTCAGGGCGGGGATGAAATCTTTCACATCAGCATCTCTGCTCCCCAACAATAACTTCGCGGAGGCTAACGATATGTGGAGCAAGGACATGCTCAGCCTGGAACAGGCCCAGAGCGCCATCACAGCCATGATCGCCGACTGGAACAGGGACCCCAACCGGCGCAAGGTGGATATGGCCGTGGTGGACGACGCCGGTAACCTGCTGGCCTACGCCCGGATGGACCGGTGCCCAAGGCCAACCTTCGCCATTCGCAAGGCCTACACCTCGGCGGTCAGGGGCATCGACACTGCTGCCTTCGCCGAGCAGCTCAGCAGCACCGGCAGGTCCCTTGAATCCTTCGGTGATCCCCAGTTGATAGCGTTGGCAGGCGGAGTCGCCGTAGTACACGACGGCGCGGTGGTGGGAGCCATCGGAGTGGGCGGCCTGCCCAGCGGCCTGGACGACGAAGCCATCGCCCGCGCGGGGGTAGCGGCGCTCGGCATCTGACCTCGACTGGTTAGAGGGAACGCCTCTTACGGGGTCCGTAAACCACACCGACCCGTCGGAATGGACGACTACATCGCTATTGCAGGTGCGGCAGCAACTCCTCGGAGATGAGTTGCAGGTACTCCAGCTTGGCCGGAAATTCCCTGGGGAGGTTCAGGCTGGCCAGTCCCACATAGTCCAGGCCCTCTTCCTCCCTGCATTGGTTGAGGATTTCGGCACAGTCCTGCGGGCTGCCGGCAATGGCCCAATCGGCCAACTCCCGCTGTCCGCCAAGACCAAAGTCCACTGTGGTGCTTTCCTGCATGTTGAAGGCGCTGTACATGCCGGCCTTCTTGGCGGCCATCTCCCGTGCCTCGGTGATGGCTGTCTCCCGGTCTTTGGCTATGGCGATGGAGCGATGCACGCCGATCCGTCCTGTGGGGTCCTTGCCCAACTCCTCGAGGGCTTCCTTGTACTGCCGTGTCAGCAGGCCGATGTCCTTCCATCCGGGCTGAGGTCCCAGGAGGACGCGGTCGGCCAGGGCTGCCGCACGGCGCACCGCCCCTCTGCTCTGCGCCGCGATCCAGATCGGGGGATGCGGCTTCTGCACCGGGGTAAGGCCCAGCCTGGCCCCATTCACTTGCCAGTGCCTGCCTTCGAAGTTGACCTCTTCACCGGTCCAGAGCAGCTTCATCAGCTCAATAGACTCCTCGAACCGCGCCACCCGGTCCCTCCGGTTGGTCCCGAACGCAGACAGCTCCGCCACCCGGTAACCGATCCCGGCTCCCAGGATGAACCGCCCATTGCTGATGTTGTCCAGCGTCACCGTCTGTTCGGCCAGGTCCACCGGGTTGTGGTAGGGCAGAAGCAGGACGCCGGTCAGGAGTTTCAGCCCCTCGGCATCGGGGGCCAGCCGGGCCAGCGTCTGCATCGGCTGCATCCAGACCGTTGGATGGGATATGTAGTGCTGGGGCGCGTAGATGACCGAAAAACCCAGCGATTTGGCCCGGCGACAAACCTCCGCCGCTTCTTCCACCTGCTGGTACATGGGACGGTCGGGGTCTTCCATGTAGTCCCGAATGTAGAGCCCTACTTCCATGATGCACCACCGAATTCGATGAATAGGAAAGCAACGAGAGTCTATATGAAAGTGGCCGGGTCTGTCCCATCAAAGCCGTTGCCGTCCACGGGGTGTCCGTCAGAATTTTGGGGATTATCTGGTGCGCCCAACGGGAGCCCGCCGCCAGGGGTGATCAGCCGCAGGCCGGCGAGGGAGTTTTGACCCTTCCCTTCCACCGGATACTGCAACCCCGGCGGGGCTTTTCACCGGGACCTCCGGTCT
>DAOUJS010000083.1:0-24125 GCA_034422355.1 Dehalococcoidia bacterium
TTGCCGCCCCGCAGCAGGACCCGCCGCCCAACCGTGCGCCCACGGTGGCCTCGGCCATCGCGGACGCCACCATCGTCAACGAGAGCGGGACGCAGCAGGTTTCCCTGTCCGGCACGTTCAGCGACGCCGACAATGACGCGCTGACCGTCACCGCGGCATCGTCGGACACGGCCGTGGCCACGGTGTCGGTGGCCGCCGGCCACTCCAGCCTGACGGTGAGCGCGCAGGCGCGGGGGACGGCGACCGTCACGGTCACGGCCGCCGACGGCAACGGCGGCACGGTTTCGGACAGCTTCACGGTGACGGTCAAGGCCGCGCCGGTGGTGGCCAACGCCCTGGCCGACGTGAGCATCGTCAACGAAAGCGGGACGCAACAGGTGTCCCTGTCCGGCACGTTCAGCGACGCCGACGGCGATTCTCTGACCTTCGCAGCCGCGTCCTCAGACGACGCCGTGGCCACGGTGTCGGTAGCCGGAGACTACTCCAGCCTGACGGTGACGGCCCAGGCCCGGGGGACGGCGACCGTCACCGTAACCGCCAGCGACGGCGACGGGGGCACGGTTGGGGACTCGTTCACGGTGACGGTGAAGGCCGCGCCGGTGGTGGCCTCGGCCCTGGCCGACGTGAGCGGCCTGGAGGAGGGAGCCACCCAGGATGTGTCGCTGTCCGGGGTGTTCAGCGACGCCGACGGTGACGCCCTGACCGTCACCGCCGCATCCTCGGACGGGGCCATAGCCACCGTAGCCGTGGCTGCGGGCGGGTCCGCGCTGACGCTTGCCGGGGTGGCCGAAGGCACGGCGACGGTCACGGTCACGGCCCAGGACACCGACGGCAACCGGGTCAGCGATGACCTCTCGGTGTCGGTGGTCAAGGCCCCGGAGCCGGAACCTGACCCGCCAACCGGCGCGCCCACGGTGGCCGCGCCGATAGACGACTTTAGCCTGGAGGGGCACGAGCATAAGGAGTTCGACCTGTCCGGCGTGTTCCACGACCCGGACGGGGACGCCCTAAGCTTCAGCGCAGTATCGTCGAAATACCATGTGGCGACCATGTGGGTGGACGGCTCAACGCTGACGGTGCTGGGAACAGGCACGGGCATGGCGACGATCACGGTTACGGCGAAGGACCCCGACGGCAACCAGGTCAGCGACGAGTTCGAGGTGACGGTGCGGCCGGCTTCGTAGGAGGGGTAGGGGGCAGTCCGTCGCTTGCGCCCATCCCAATCCGGCCCCTCCGAACCGGCAGAGCCCGCCGCTACGCGCAGGGCAGCGGCCAAAGAGGAGCTGCCAAAAGCAGCTATAGGTCCTGCTGACCGGGCGAGCCAACCAGACGGGAACGGGGTACAATCCGCGCCATGACGGCCATCAACAACCAGGAGATTTTCTCCAGGCGCTCAGGAACAACCCCAGTGGCGGGACGCCGTGCGGGCCCGGATGCTGGGTGAGGAGTCGGTGCATCTCCCGGTGAAGTTCGACACCTTCGCGGAGGAGCAGAGGATAACGCATATCAGCATAGATGCCCGGTTCGACCGAATGGACGTGCGCAAGGCCGCCATTCACGAGCGCGAGGCCACATAGGCAAATCGGACACTTTCGGAGACGATGAAGGTCAAGTCCGGCGCCTGCCACAATCGGTCCCTGCGCCCAACTGAGCAGGGACCGAGTCAGGTGCCTCATGGGCAGCAGCCGCCACCGCCACAAGCACCACTTCCAGGAGACGTTCCAAGCCATCTGCGGCGCGACAACACCAAGAGATAGCTGCCGCAACCTGAGCATTGCAAACCCCAACTGGAACTACGACTTGCGCCCAGACTGTGTGAGATCTGTCACCTGGACCCACGACGGGAAGAAACTCCGGGTAGGCCGGCACGGCATCGACCCTTACACCGGACTTACACCGGGAGCATCGATTGGGAACCAACGCCCGGGAGGTAATGAGGAACAACAAAATTGCAGCGGACATGGGATTTAGAGAAGGACCGGCAGAACATCCTCAAGCACGGTATCAGCTTCAGCACCGCCCAACTGGTCTTCCAGGACTACTACCGGGCCACCGAGGAGGACCGCTATCCCCACGAGCAACGCTGGCGGCCTACCGGGACGGTTGGTCCCTCTGTCATAATAGTCATCCACACTTGGCCCCAGGAAGGCCCTGAAGGATCATCAGCGCACGGAGGGCAACCAGAAGCGAGAGGCGCACCTACGGGAGGGAAATGGTCAAACTCACTGACGCGCAGAAGGCAGAACTGGAAGCCTTGGAAAAACTCTCAGAAGACGAGATAGACCTGTCCGACATCCCGGAACAGCCCATAGACTGGTCCAAGGCAAAACGCGGAATGTTCTACAAGCCAGACTGGCAAGACGTAACCCTCCGGCTGGACCAGAACGTCGTGGACTGGTTCGAGGAACGCGCCGCAACGCCCGAGGAAGCACACGAGGCCATCAACCAAGCCCTGGTGGAATACATGAGAAGGGTGAGGTTCCCGGGCAGAAATGGTTAGTGGCTAGTGGTTAGTAACAAGCCCGCGCACATGGGATGGACCCCAACAACTCGTGAAGCGCCCGTAACCTGTCCTGGGCTGCCCCGGTCACGCTGATGCCTTCACCCAGCACTGCGGCGGGTCCGTACCGGATCGAGGGCTGAACCCGAGCGGCGGAATTTTCCCGATACGCCGTAACCTTCGGGCACCGGCAACCCGCAGTATCGCAGGGCCTTGTCCAAATGCCGTACAATCCACGTCATCCACACGTTGACCCACAGGGGCCGCCACTCCCCCCGGAGGTCGAGCAATGACCAACGACGACACCACCGGCCGCGTCAAGGCGCCGCAGGCCGAAAATGCCCCGACCCCCAACGGCAGCGTCCGCCACCTCGTGCAATACCCCGGAGGCCCGGACCCCAAGGCCGTCGCCGTCGCCCGGTCGGTACTGGAGAAAGAGGGCCCGGATTTTGCCATACTCTTCGGCTCCCGGGCCCGGGGCGACTGGAGCGAGGAATCCGACATAGACCTGATGCTGGTGACACCGGAGAAACCCGACGGAGAGACCCGGCAGGCGGCGTCAGAAGCCGCCTGCGCCACCGCCGCCCACGAATACGGCCACGAGACGCCGGTGCAGATCGTCTGGCGAACACCGGAGCAGTACCGCTACAACCGGCGGTACTGGAACTCCCTGGAGACAGAAGCCTTCCGGGACGGAGTGGTAATGCCCAGGAACAGCGAGGAGTACAACGCCAGCGATTACGAGGATGAGGAGACCGAATACCAGCACGACTGGTCCGGCTACAACGAGAGGCTGCGCCACGCTGAGGTCCACCTGGCCGGGTTCGCCAAGATGGAACAAATCGGGTTCACCGATCTAGAGATGGGGCAGAAAGCCCAGAACCTCATGGAACACTCCATGAAAGCGCTGATTCGCGCTGCGGGGGGCAACTACCGGAAGGAACACGACATAGGGAACCTGCTGGGCGGAATACGCCACTTCGACCCGGAAGGCATGGGAGAGTTCGGGCTTCAGATCCCACCCGACGTCTACTCGGAATACAGGGGCGGGGACTCGGAATACTACGATAGGAAATGGCCGGAGCTGACGTCGTACCCAAACTATGCAGAGAGAACGATGGAGGACGCCGCCCGTATCATCGAGAGGGCGAAGGAACTGAGGAGCCAATCGGCCCTGTGAAGCGCAAAACGGCCGCCGGCTCCACGAACACATTACTCTTTGCGCGGGTGGGGGAACCAACCACTGACCACTGACACAGCCTTGCGCGAGAGACGCCGCACCCCTATAGTAAGTCCAATAAAAGGGAGTGAAAACGTGAAGCTGTGAAGAATATCACCGTGGCTATTGACGATGACACGTACCGCTTCGCAAGAATCAAGGCAGCCGAAAGGGGCACCTCGGTTTCCGCGATGGTCAGGGAATACCTCGCAGGCCTGGCAGAGCCCCAGGCCGGCCGCGAGACCCTGAGAGAGATAATAGAATCGATCCGCGCCGAAGGCGGAGGCATCAACCCGGCGGACAACCTGACCAGAGAGGAATTGCACCAGCGCCGTGAGGTTCGTTGACACCAACATACCGGTCTACGCGGTAAGCGTCCTCCCGGATGACCAGACCAAACAGGAAATAGCGGAAAACCTCCTGGACGGGGAAGACCTGGCCATGTCGCCGCAGGTCCTCGGGGAGTTCTACCACCAGGTAACCCGCCCCTCCAGGCCCGGAGCCCTCCGTCACGACGAAGCCGTCAGGGTCATCGCAAACCTGGAACGGCACCACATCCACGGTCTGACCGCCGGCACGGTGAAAAAAGCCCTGGAGTACCGGGAGAGATTCGGCCTCTCCTACTGGGACTGCCTGATACTCACAGCCGCCAAGCACAGCGGATGCGACGTGGTCTACTCGGAAGACATGAGCACGGAGCGGGAATACGACGGCATCAGGGTGGTCAATCCCTTCAGGGATAGAGTGGAGAGCGGAAAGTGACCAGTGACCAGCCACGTCAGCGTCTGCACCCGCAGGGATAGACCTGCACAGATTCCCCGGAGCCCTGCAGGAGCGAGGAGGGGCCGATTTTCCTGCATATGTCAGGCTACGAATTGGCGGAGACCCCGGCCGTGTCCAATGGACCCGGCACTGAGCTTATGGTTGCCATACGACACCTCTGAGCGTTGATTGCATCCTGCCACCGCCCCGCTTCCGCTTGTATCTGTATCCCGCCGCCGCCCCGCTTCCGCTTGTATCTGTATCCCGCCACCGCCCCGCTTCCACCTCCGTATGCATCCCGCCGCCGCCCCGCTTCCGCCTCCGTTTGCATCCCGCCCCCGCCCCGCCTCCTGCTGCGGTGATAGAATCAATCGGTCTCCCCACCGGAGTCAACACAGTCCCTACAGCATGCGTCAGGAGGAGCGAAATGCCGTTGCATTTTACGGGGCAGGAGTTGGCCGCGCGCCGGGAGAAAGTCGCGGCGGAATTGCAGGACAGGGGGCTGGCGGCCCTGCTGATTTTCCGGCAGGAAAGCATGTACTACCTGACCGGGTACGATACGACCGGATACTCGCAGTTCCAATGCCTCTATCTCGGAGCGGACGGCAGGCTGGTCCTGCTGACCAGGTCCGCCGACCTGCGGCAGGCGCGGTTGACCTCGGTGATCGAGGATGTTCGCGTCTGGGTTGACGGCGCGGGCAGCAACCCGGCGCAGGACCTCTGGCAAATCCTGGAGGAGCAGGGGTGCCGGGGCCGGCGGCTGGGCATCGAGCTGGATGCCTGGTGCCTGACGGGACAGCGGTGGGAATACGTCAGGTCCGCCATTGAGGGCCGCTGCGAGTACGAGGACAGCTCCGAACTGGTGAGCCGGTTGAGGCTGGTCAAGAGCGAGGCTGAACTGGAATACGTGCGCCGGGCGGCGGCCCTGGCCGATGACGCCTTGGCGGCAGCCCAACAACTGGCCCGGCCCGGCACGCCGGAGCAGGAAGTGTTGAGCGGGATGCAATCCGCGGTGTTCCGGGGCGGAGGCGACTACGCGGCCTCACGGTTCATCATAGGGTCGGGGGAGAACGCCCTCATGGTCAGAAATTTCACCGGCTACCGCACGCTGGACGCCAATGACCAACTGCAACTGGAATTCGGCGGGGCCTACCGCCATTACCATTCCTGCCTGATGCGGACAATCCTGACCGGCGAACCCAGCCGGTTGCAGCTATCCATGCACTCCGCCTGCTGCGACGCGCTTCAAGCCTGCAAGGACGCCGCGCGGCCGGGTTCCACATTCGGGGATATTTTCGACGCCCACGCCAAGTCCCTGGACCGGTCCGGTTTCGGGGAACACCGGCTCAACGCCTGCGGCTACAGCCTGGGGGCGTTGTACCCGCCGACCTGGATGGACTGGCCCATGATATACAGGGACAACCCGGTGGCGGTGGAGCCCAACATGGTCATCTTCATGCACATGATCCTGCTGGACTGGGACCGGCGGCTGGCGATGTCGGTGGGGGACACCGTGGTGACCACCGCCAACGGGTGCGAAACGCTGACCAGGGTGGGGACCGGGCTTACGGTGAATTGACCGCGAAGAGCGTAGCGCCGGACCGGTCAGGCAAGACGCCGGACTCGTCCACGATGAGTATCCTGGGGGTGAGATGCACCTTCATCCGCCCTCGCGGTTTCTCCCGAGCCTTCTATTCAACCGGTTCCTGTCAACCGCCCCCTGTTTCCCGGTGACCTGGAGACACCATTCGGCCGGTCATGGGTGGCAAGCGCCGTTGTGGTGGGCGCTGGGGGGCACGTCGAGCACCGGGTTGGTGTCGAAGAAGCCCACCGGCTTGAGACTGAACCCACAGCAGGCCACCGGCGAGATTGGCCAGTCCTCCGGGCGCGGGACGTGATGGTAGCCAAGGGTGTACCACAGGACCAGGTCGGTGTCTTCCACGTTGCGGTCATTCTTCGTGTATTCAGGCAGGCCCGCGCCGCCGGGGTGCTGATTGGGGTAGGGGCCGGTTGCCGACAGCTCCCCGGGGGCGTAGGGCGTAACCCACAGGTGCTTGGTCATGAACCCGGCCCGCCGGATTATGCTTGCGCCGGGGTGGGCGAAGGGAAGGATGTTTTCGCCGGGCATCAACTTGTAGCCCACAGGCCGTCCCAGCGCATTCTTGACCGAGGGGTTGGATACCACCCAGTAGCGGCCGGTCATGGGGTCAATCACCCGTTGGGCCTCCAGTTCGCTCCTCAGGGGCGTGGCTTCGGCGTAGAAGGCGTTGCCGTGAGGATTGTCCGGCCCGACGGGTTCGGCCACCGTGTTCACCTCGTGAACGGTGTTGGCCTCGCCATCCACGCTCATATCCAGGCGGAAGTTGAAGAAGTGCTGGTGAATATGAGCGTTCAACCGGGGGGCGACGATGGTGCCGTACCTGGGCGTCTCTCCATCGGCAATGCCCGCGGTATTGATGATGCCGGTCAGCTTTATTTCCAACTGGATTGACCCGTCCTGGTAGAAGTACCAGAAGAACCCGTATTCGTAGTTGCCCACCGTGGCGATGCTGGAAATGACCAATCTGCGGGAGCGCCGGACCTCCACCTGGCCGGTGCGCCAGTCCGTGTGCTTCCACAGGATGCCGTAGTCCTCCTCGTGCATACAAACGGCGTTGGGTATGGTGAAAGCCCCGCCCCGGCCTGTGTTCAGGTCGGCGTCGAAGTAGTGAATCTCACCGAGGCAATCGCAGCCGAGGGCCAGGGAATTGGTCAGGGAGCCTATTCCGTACTCGCCAGCGTCGAATGCGTTCTTGCGGTAGTGGTCCGTGCCGGGGTCGCCATAGGGTACGACCATGTCCGACAGGGCGGCCCGGTACAGGATGGGACGGACCCTGCCCTGGTCCTCGTAGCCTACGTCGTACAGCACAAGCCCTTCACGGGGAGTGAAGCCGATCCGCAGATGCCACTTCTGCCAGGCGACGCTGTGGCCGTCCACGGTGAAGCTGGGACCCTCCGGCTGGGTGATCTCCAGGGGTTTCAGGTCGTGGCGGAACTCGCCGACGAACTCGGCGGCGTAATTGCCGGGGTTGGGAGGCAGCGGCATCACCCCGTAATCGTCAATCCGCATCACCTCCATCCTGTTCAGGTCCACCAGGGCGCTCAGCCCCTCTATTGGGCGCGCGTAGCCGTTATCGGTGGGGCTGGACCGGAGGAAGTTGCGGGTGAGGGCCAGGCGGCGGCCCTCCTCGTCGGCGAACCCGTAGTAGCCTGCCGACCAGGGGTCCACCATGACCAGGTCCGGGTCTGAAATGCCGCGTTTCTCGAGAGCCGCCCGGAAGCCGGGGTTGGCCCTTACGACGGCTTCGCACTCGGAGAACTCATCAAACATTATCCGCGGCTGGACGCCGGGGACCCTGCTCCAGCCGGTGACCCGCCCCTCGTTGAGGGAAACAATGGCCTCGTATGTAGCCTCCTCTTCATTGTCCAGGACCACCAGGAAGGCGTCCCGCCGGATGGGGTCGCCGCGCCTGAAGTTGAGCACTTCTTTCTTCTCCGGCTCTTTCAGGACGACGGTCTCAAACCGCACCCTTTCCCCCAACCGGCGGTGTTTCCTGAGGATGCCGGCGGCCTCGACAATTTCCTCAGCCGTCAGCGGGTCCAGGGGATGGGAGACGGCCTGACGGGTCCCTGTGTCCGGGCGCTTTTCGGCCGGGATAGCCATGCTGACCTCCTGAAGGCGGTCCTGGATGCCGGGGCGGACCTTGCGCCCTGGTGCCGTTGACGGTAGCACCGGCAGTGTTGAGGGTCAAGAATCCACGCCCTGCGGCAAGTCCTGCCGCACAGGGCGCATACAGCCCGGCCCCGCCCTGGCAGCCCGGCCGTCGTTGCCCGGAGTTGGACCACACGGCGGGCCGCCGCCCACACAACTGAAGGCGGCGCATGGGTGGCCCACGCGCCGCCTGTCGTTCTGCTACCGGAAGCCCCGGTCAGCGTTCAGTTGGGGACCCAGGCCATTGCGCCAACCTCGGTGAACTCCCGGTCCAGCTTCTGCCAGGAGTCTCCGGCATCACTGCTGGAATAAAGCTCGCCCATGAGGCTGGATGCCAGGACAAAATCGGGGTCTGCGGGGTGGGTGGCGAAACCCCAGATGTTGGAGTTCGGGTCCACCGGCAGGGGCCGTCTCTCCCAGGTCTGGCCGCCGTCGGTGGAGCGGTGGATGGCCCCTGCGCCGCCGATGGCCGTGTCGCCGACGGCGGAGAAGATCACGTTGGGGTCTCCGGGCTTGACGGCAACGCCCCGGCTGTAGGGCAGGACAAACTGGTCGGTCCTGACCACGGACTGCCAGCTCTCGCCCATGTCGGTGGTGGAGTAGATTTCGCGGGGAGTGCTGACCAGCACCCTGTTGGGCTGCCCCGGGCTGATCGTCATGCCGTGGATGTCGGGGTTCACGCCGCCGTCGATTTGGACCCAGGTGTCGCCGCCGTCCAGGCTGCGGTACACGCCGTCCACCTCGACCCCGGCCCAGACGGTCCGGTGGTCACTGGGGTCGACCATCAGGCCGGTCACCATGGGAGGGCCGATATGGCATTCCTGCGCCATCTGGACGGACAGTTTGCTCCAACTGTGGCCGCCGTCTTTAGACCGGAAAAGGGCGGCAGGCTTGATGCCGACAAAGATGGTCTCGGTATCCTGGGGGTCGATGGCTATCGACCAGATGGGGACTCCGTCCATGGGTGACCACAGCTTCTCCCATGTCGCTCCCCTATCTTCACTGCGGCATATGCCGTAGTCCGACCCCGCCAGGATGCGGTCCGGGTTGTCCGGGTAGACAGCCAACGCCCGGACCTGGCAGCCGAGGGGGAATGGATCCCTGATCCTGTTCCAGTTGTCTCCGCCGTCGGGGCTGTGCCAGACGCCGCCTCCGAAACCCGTTGCTCCCACGCAGATACTATAGTCCTTTCCCATAACAATAACCCCTTCTCTGGATGTGTTCAGGATGCGTTTCCCGTTTCCATGACATCAACGCTCACCGTATACGTAAGTATACCGTGTTTTTCGCGCGATTTTGAGTCCCGTCCCGGATGCTAGTCACCGCCTGCGAAGGGTTGAAATGAGTGATATTCTGATCGTGTTCAGCGCCGGGGGCAGTTGGAACCGCGGAGTATTGGCCGGAGTATTGAATTAAGGAGGCTACTGATGGCAGACGAACAGATTCGCGTGGGACTCATCGGGGCGGGGGGAAATGTGAGGGCGCGCCACATTCCCGGATTTCTGGGGGTGGAAGACTGCGAGATCGTGGCGGTGGCCAACCGGAGCATCGAATCGGGAAGGGCTGTAGCCGACCAATTCAACATCCCGAAGGTATACGGGAATTGGCGGGAGTTGCTGGAGGACGACAGCATCAATGCCGTGTGCATCGGCACCTGGCCCTACATGCACCGCACCATGACTCTGGCCGCGCTGGAAGCGGGAAAGCACGTGCTTACGGAGGCCCGCATGGCCTCGGACGCGGCGGAAGCCCGCGATATGCTCAACGCTTCCAGGGCCCATCCCGAGCTGGTCTGCCAACTGACGCCCACGTCCACCAGCTACACCATCGACAACGTGCTGAAGCGTCTTATCGACGACGGATACCTGGGTGAGCTGCTGTCGGTGGACTTCACCTCACTGCAGAACAACTTTGCCGACCGGGACAGCCCCCTGCACTGGCGGCAGGACCGGGCGTTGAGCGGCCACAACACCCTGAACATCGGGGCATCCTATGAGTCGATGATGCGCTGGCTCGGCCGGGGCAACCGGGTAATCGCCATGTCCAAGGTACACGTTCCATACCGGCAGGACGAGAGGGGGCATCTTACCTCAGTGACCATTCCCGACCACATCGATATTCTGTACGAACTGGCCAACGGGGCCCAGGTACACATGCAGATGAGCGCCACCTCCGGGCTGAACGGCGGCAGCCACATCTGGATGTTCGGCACTGAGGGGACGATTCATGTCGATCCCCAGCGCAGGGTCTGGGCCGGAAGGCGCGGAGACCCGGAACTGGCGGAAGTGCCCAACCCGCCGGAAACTCAGGCCAGGTACAGGGTGGAGGAGCAGTTCACCAACGCCATACGGGGCAGGGAACAGGTAGACATGGTGGCCTTCGAGACCGGAGTCCACTACATGGAGTGGACCGAGGCGGTGTACCGGAGCGCCATGACGGGACAGGCGGTGTACCTGCCCCTTTGAGCCGCCGGGGAGGCCATCAGAGCCTGGCTGGACAGCTCATCGCCCCGGATGGGCCGGCGCATCAGGACTCTATCAGGCCCTCTTGAGGCATGGTCCAGGGCAGCCTGTAAAACGGCGCGAACTGTGGCGCGCGGGGTATGGGCATCTCTCCGAAGGGCACGTCGATAACGACCGGACTCTGCCGCTCCAACGCCATGGGGATCAACCTCTCCAACTCCATCGGGTCGTCCGCTCTCATGCCGACCGCGCCGAACGACTCTGCGAATTTGACGAAGTCGGGGTTGTGCAGGTCGGTCCCATAGGTTCCGCCAAAGGCGTCGTCCAGGTCGCGGGCAACGTTGCCGTAGGAGTCGTTTCTGAAGACCACGGTCACGACATTGATGCCGTACTGTAGAGCGGTGGAAAGCTCAGACGAGTTGAACATGAACCCCCCGTCTCCGGCCACGCAGACCACGGGGCGGTCGGGCTTTGCCACCTTGACCCCCAGCGCCGTCGGGAAGGCGTAACCGAGATTGAACGAGTAGCCGGAGTCTATGTAGGTCTTGGGGCGATTCACCGGCCAGTGGGTCCGGGCGTAGTAGCCGAACTGGGTAACGTCCCAGACTGTGAAGGCATCTTCCGGGATGCCTCTCTGCATGGCCTCCAGGACCGCGTACTGCGGCTCCCTGAGCCGGATGTCGTAGTAGGCTATCAGCCGGCGTGCCGCGCTAACCGCCTCGGCGGACGACGGACGCTCTCCTGCCCCGGCCTCAATGAGGTGGGGAAGCAACGCCTCGATTGTCGCCCTGGCGTCGCCGTGCAAAGGGACCGTGTTCGCCTGGTGCCTCGTGAGCTCCGTGTCGTCTATGTTGATGTTCACCAGCGTGGACGCCTCGCCCGCCGGATTGCCGAGGGAGAAACGTGCGCCGATTCCTATCACCACGTCGGCGGACTGCATCACCTCGTAGAGTTGGTTCATCTCCTGTCTTTCGCCCCTGGGACTGAAGCAGGAGCCGTAGGACAGCGGATGGCGGTCCGGGATGGTCCCCTTGCCGCCGCTGGAGGTTACAACGGGTATGTTCGTCGCCTCGGCCAGCCTGACGAGGGCTTCTTCGGCATCGGAACGCGCAACTCCGCCGCCGGCGTATATCAGGGGCCTGCTGGATTTCGATATGACCTGGGCGGCCTCCCGAAGGTCCTGGGGGCTGGGTACGATCCTTGAGATACGGGCGGGATTCCGCAACTCGACTTCCTCGCGCTCCACGCCGGCTTCGGGGGGCACCTCGATCAGCACTGGACGGGGACGGCCGGTGCGCATCTGCCTGAACGCTTCGAACACGGCGTCCGGGACTTCGCGGGGCCTTGACGCCTGTCGCTGCCACTTGGTCACGGAGCGCACCGTGCCGGACTGGTCGGCGATTTCGTGAACGGCCCCGAGGTTCTTGCCGATGGCGCCCCGCGGGACCTGGCCTGCGATGAGGAGTACCGGCGTGGAGCGGGAGTAGGCATTGGTCAGGCCGGAGGCCGCGTTGTAGAGACCCACGCCCGGGACAACCAGCGCAACGCCCGGCTTGCCAGATGCACGGCTATAGCCATCGGCCATGAATGTCGTGGCCTGCTCGTGCCGGGTGGCGATCATGCGTATGCCTGGCTCCTCCCTGAGCGCCGCAACAATTCCGTAGACCTGAATGCCCGGCAGTCCGAAGACGACCTCGACGCCTTCCTTCACCAGTGACCTGGCGAGCGCTTCCCCTCCACTCATCTTTACCATGATTCCCTCTCCTAAATGATGGTGACGGGAAGTTTCCGGCCCGCCGCTGAGTATGCCGGTGAGAAGGCTGTTCCATCTGCTCAGTCAACAGGCGGCCGAGGCCACGTCCGTTGGTCAACTCCGGCAGAGGTGTCATTCGCTCCTGTCCCGGGGTCCCGTGCCGGGAGTGGCGCGAAATTCCAAAAACCCCTACACCATTCTCAATAATATGTTAGCATTATCGAGAGTTATTTTATATTAGTGATTATATACTTTACCTGAACAGTTACAAGGCCGGGCCTAAAGCCCCCGCCGCTACCGGTCGTCCGGGCCGGGCGGGAGGGATGGAGCAAGCCGTACCCGGAGACCGGGGCCCTGCAAGAACGCCTTTCCCGGCTGAATAGGGCCAGTCTGCGCATCGACGGGAGGCTGGGCAGTTGACGCGACGCTGCGGAACCGGGTGAACTGGACGCGCCGCAAGCTGAAGGACGATGCCCGGAGCCACAGGTGCATCCTCACCGGCCGCGGGTGGGCTAAAGGATGGCCGTGGGGAGGCAGGCAGTCGGCAGTCCGGGACTGAATTGACGCTATTTGAAGTTGAAACCTGGCGCCCCCTCTGCGAAAGGCTGACCCACCCAAGGGAAAAGCCCCGCCTTATCAGCAGGGACTGGATACTTTGCCTTTCCGAGGGGCGGACCCATTGGGCGACTATGCCGCCAAGGCGAACCTGGTCCGAAAGGTTCCTGATTATATCAGGTTGGGCGGGCCTATTTTGACGATAGGCAGGACCGTCTTCGAGATGCGGCTCGGGCGGCTGTAGCGGGTTCCGGCTAGCCGGTTAGGAAGAGGCCGGAGTCCGGGCGCACCGGAGCGCCGTGTCGAACATGCCGCCCGTCGAGTGACGCTCCGTCAGGCGGGCCGCTTGCCCCAGGCAACGAACTGGCGGATCGACCGGACTACGACCGAGTGGTTGGTCCCCGCGAAGTGCGGCGCGATGAGGCCGGTGAAGAACTCAAGCGGCGGGCTCATCATCAGGTGGACCCCGCCGGCATCGTGGTAGTTCCAGCGCACTCCATCGGGTGACTGCAGGGAGACCCTTGCGCCCGTTTCCGCGGCGAACTCGCTGTCGTTGAAGTCCTCCAGCAGCTCCGGTACGGTCATTTCCAGGTAGAGTGCGCCGCCCGGAGCCGTCCAGCGGACCAGTTTCTCCACCAGCTCGCGAATGGCGTCCTCGTCGTTCAGGTAGGAATAGGAGCTCCAGAAGTTGCTCACCAGGTCGAAGCGCTGCCCGCCGGGGAATTCGTAACCGGCAATATCGGCCTCAATGAAGGGGACGCCGGGGTTTTGCGACCTCGCCCGGTCCAGTTGGGCCGCGCTCCTGTCGATGCCCGTCCGCCGGTGGCCGGGAAACTGGGCCAGGTGCCACCCCTGCCCGCAACAGGTGTCCAGCCAGTTGCCCAATGGCTTCAACAGCCTGCCCAGCAGCGCGACGTTGCATTGCAGTTTCGGCTCCCACAACGGGTGATCGATTACGTGGTCAAGCCATTCTCGCCGACCGAACTGACGGCGAGGATCGCGGCTGCCCTGCGCCGGCGGGAAGTCCCCGAGACTTTGGAGCCGTACGTGCTGGGCGACCTGACCATTGACTACGCCGGGCGCAGGGTGACCCTGGCCGGCCGGCCGGTACACCTGCTCCCGATGGAGTACCGGATGCTCGTCGAGCTTTCCGCCGGCGCCGGACGGGTGTTGACCTACGGCCACCTCCTGGACCGGGTGTGGAGGGAGAGGAGCGGCGACGACCTGCGTCCCATGCGCACCATCGTGCGAAAGCTGCGGCAAAAGCTGGGCGACGACGTGGCCAACCCCACTTACATCTTCACCGAGCCCCGCGTCGGCTACCGGATGGCGAAGGGGGAGGTGCCGGGGCAGGAGTGAGGACGAAGACTGCACTTGCCCCTGCCGGCAAGCTCTCGCCCGGCGGGATGGGAAACACGTTCAGCCTACAGGCCTGAATTCCCGGCGGTGGCCGCCGAAAGAGTTGCTCCGGGTGATTCGCAACCACGGGGGACCGGGAACAGTCTGCATCACGTGAAGGACTGCGGTTGGGACGGGGACGTGCATACGCTGCGCCGCCCGGGTCTGGGTGAGGTATACGTCAGCCTGGTCAACACGGCGCTGAACGCCCTGCGCCTGGAAGGCTGGTTTCCCAAGGCAATGTCCATGCCCTGAAAGCCAGGCCCTGCACCTTCAGCCCAAAGCAGACCATCGCCCGCCTCTATGGCCAGGCTCCCTGACTTGGACATGCCCAGCCCTTGCCGGGTTTTTTGTTGACACTCGCTTTGGCCAATCCTAAGATGTCATGGATGGGCCGACTGGCTCAGTGCTTCGGGACCGACAATATGGAGAGGTGGTAATGCCCCGCCAAGAAGACATTGCATTGATGGCCCACTTGATGAGACGCGCGGGCTTCGGCGACCCCCGCGAGGAACTGGAGGAGCGTGCCTCCAAAGGCTACGAAGCCGTGGTCGAGGAGCTTCTGCATCCGGAACGGCAGCCGGCCATAGACGACGAACTGCTGTACCGGTTCTTCCCGGGCTATGAGGGGGCCGGGGCGCCGCCAATCAATCAGGCCGAATGGGTGTTCCGGATGATCAACACCAAGCGGCCCCTGGAAGAGAAGATGGCCCTCTTCTGGCATCAGTTGTTTGCCACCAGCAACTCCAAGGTGGACAATCCACCGGAGATGACTCGCCAGATTGCCATGTTCCGTGAATACGGACTGGGCGCTTACCGTGACCTGCTGGTAGAGGTTGCAAAGTCACCAGCCATGATCTTCTGGTTGGACAACCACGGCAATCATGACGGCGCAATAAATGAGAACTGGGGGCGGGAGCTGTTGGAGCTTTTCTCCCTCGGAGCCGGCAACTACTCAGAGGACGATATCAAGGAAGCAGCCAGGGCCTTTACCGGATGGACTATCGCGCCCAAGATTCCCCGTAATCCCCTGGGCCGTTTCTACTGGGAATTCGAGTACAAACCTGAGGACCACGACGACCGGGAGAAGACCTTCCTGGGGTATACCGGGAACTTCAATGGCGAAGACATCGTGGACATCATTGCGGACCATCCGGCTACGGCCCGGTTCCTGGCCCGCCATCTCTACAGATTCTTCGTTGCCGACGAGCCCCATGTGGCCAGTTGGAGCATTACACCACCCATTGACCCTGAAGCCATCGGGTTGTTGGTGGATGCCTACAATGAGTCCCGTGGTGACATGCGGTCTATTCTACGGGTGTTGTTCAACTCAGAGTTCTTCAAGAATTCCCGCTTCGCCCGGGTGAAAAGCCCGGCTGAATTGATCGTTGGCACTGTGCGCATGGCGGGCAACTATAACGGCTTCAAGCCAGGATTCAACAACCTGGCGTTGGAGTGCAATTGGCAGGGACAGGAGCTTCTCAATCCTCCCAGCGTGGAGGGTTGGCACACGGGCTCCGAATGGATCGACCCGGGCGTTTTGATGCGCCGGGTGAATTTCGCCGCGGGGATATTTGGAGACATCTCTCTGCCCGGCGTGCAGGCTATCATCAAGCGGGTGGTGGTGAATGCGCATGGGAATCCTTCCCCCCAGGCGATAGTGGCAGCTTGTCTTGATGCGATGGGTCCGTTGGAAGTCAGTCCGGTGACTCACGATGAATTGATGGTCCATGCCGAAAAATGCGGCGATCTGGCCTTTGGCACCGGAGAAGAGCTCAGAGCCACATTCCGGAATGTGAGCAAGATATTGACCCTGATCGCCGCCTCGCGGGACTATCAGTTTGCCTAGTCAGGCGCGCACAACCGATGTAGAAGGACATGAAAATGGCATCGACGCATAAGGATCCCGTGCTGGTCGTATTGGAGCTTACCGGGGGCAACGATTACCTCAATACGATAGTTCCCTATGGCAATCCGCTGTATTGGGATAACCGGCCCAAGGTCCATGTCGCTGAAGACCAATTACTGCCCATAGATGACGAACTCGCGTTCCGGTCTGATACGGAGGCGTTGAAAGACATCTACGACGAAGGGAACATGGCAATCATTCACGGAATCGGATTTGAAAATTCGCCCCGTTCGCACTTTCGCGCCATGGACATCTGGCATACCTGCGAGCCGGACTCCATCGGGATCAGCGGCTGGCTCGCCAAGGTCATCCGGGACCTGGACCCTGGCGGCGAGAACGTGCTGAAGGGAGTGAACCTGGGCCAGGGGCTGCCCCGGGCGTTGGCCATGCGGGGTGTCCCCGTGACTTCCGTCAACCATCTCCCTACATACGGCGTGCTCAGGTCAAATCCGGGAATCGCGTCCGACCAGGAGCGGGTCCAGTTATTGGACAGCTTCGCCCGGATGTACGCTCCCGCCATCGGCGCCGGACCGGTCATGGAATACCTGGGACAGGCGGGACGCGATGCGTTGAGAGGAGCGGACATCATCCGCGTCGCTCCCGAAACCTATTCTTCAAATGTGGAGTACGCCAATAATTCCATCGCTAGGCGCCTCAGAGACGTGGCCCAGGTGCATCTGGCCGGTCTGGGCACCCAGGTCTTTTACACGTCTTACGGGCCCTTCGACACCCATTATGACCAGTTGGGATCACATTCCAAGGTTTGGATAGACGTTTCCGCCGCCATAGGCGACTTCTTCGCCGACCTGCGTGATCACGATGCGTCAGACGAAGTGGTGGTCATGCTGTTCAGCGAGTTTGGACGCCGTGTGCGCGACAATGGCACTGGCACCGATCACGGAGCGGCCGGGGTGGCGTTCGCCATCGGCGACCAGGTAAATGGTGGAATGTACGGGACCTATCCGTCGTTGAAGCCGGGTGATCTTGCTCAGGGAGACCTGACGCCCGACTACGATTTCCGCGGCTTCTACTCCACCTTGGCGGACAGATGGTTGGGTCTCGACCCGGCGCCCATCGTCGGCGGAAACTTCGAGCAGATGTCCTTCGTGTAGCTTTATGGTCCCAAGTTCGTTCACGGGAGAGCGGAAATGCTGACCACCGTCGCCGCCGGCCGGGTGTATGACTACAGCTACTGCATAGGCATGTACAGCCAGTCGGGCCGGGGATTTTGGGCCCCCCAGGATTTCGTCCTGGGACCGAACGGTCGAATTTACGTGTTGAGCCGCGGCGTGGAACAATTGGGCCAACGTGTCACCAAGATCAACCTTGACCACGAGTTTCAAGGACAGTTCGGCTCTGTCGGCGCGGAAGACGGGCGCTTTGTTTGGCCCCGGTCAATTGATTTAGACCCTCACGGCCGGGTGTTCGTTTCGGACGAGTATGTCAACCGGATAACCGTATACGATGAAGAGGGCGCTTACCGGTATCATTGGGGCAGGTCCGGCAGCGAAGAAGGGCAACTGAACGGACCGTCAGGAATTGCTTTCGATTCCCGCGGGACCATTTGGGTCGTGGACAGCTTGAATCACCGGGTGCAGAGTTTCAGCCAGATCGGTCAGTTTCAGTCCAGGTTCGGACAGCAAGGCGGCGGTGACGGGGACCTGGAGATGCCATGGGGCATCTGCATCGACCGTGAGGACAACATCTACGTTGCGGATTGGGGAAATAACCGGGTGCAAAAATTCGCCCCCAATGGAGAGCTGCTCGTTAAGTTTGAAGGTTCCAGCGCCGGGGTGGGATCCCTCAAAGGGCCATCCGGGGTAGCCGTAGACTCGGATGGAGATGTTTACGTAACCGACTGGGGGAACCACCGCGTCCAGGTCTACGCTGCCGACGGCCAATATATTACAGCGCTGGTCGGTGACGCCCAGGAGCCTTCGCCCTGGACTCAGACCTACATCGACGCCAATCCGGATATCATCAGGGCCAGGCGGCGGACAGACCTGGAGCCCGAATGGCGGTTCCGCCGGCCGGTGGCTGTCAACGTTGACGCCGGCGACCGGATCATAGTTTTGGAGTCCTACCGGCACCGGCTTCAAATCTATAACAAGCTGAAGGATTACGAAGAACCCCCAATAAACCTGTAAGCGCCTGCCCGCCCATTTCATACCAGGACCTGTGGGAAAAGTGGGCCTGAAGGGGCTGTACTACGAACTTTCCGCTGGGAGGTTGCACTGTAAAGGACCTTCCCGCCTACCCTGCCAGGTCTAGCGCAGCCAAACGCGGGCGTCCTGCGTACCTGACGCCCGCGTACACGGGTTCGTGTGGCCGGCTGTCCGTCCCCCTCCCCATCCTCCTGCGAGGCCGGACTCACCGACACGTCGAACTGGTCGCTGACCCGGTTGCCGTCGGCGTCCTACGCCGTTACCGTGATGGCCGCCGTGCCCCGGGCCTGGGCGTTCACCGTCAGGCCGGAGTAACCGGCGGACACCGACACCGTGGCCACGGCTTCATCAGACGATGCGGCGGTGATGGTCAGCGGGTCGCTGCCGGCGTCGCTGAACACCCGGGACAGGGATGCCCGGTGGGTCCCGCTCTGGTTGACGATGGTTGCGTCCGCTATGGCCCCGGCCACCGTGGGCGCATGGTTGGGCGGTGAGTCCTGCTGCTGCTAACCCGGCGGCGTGGTGTCCGTCACCGCCACCGGCACCGTGGCCACCGGCAGGACGGCGTACTTGGCGTCGGCGCTGGACACGCCGTGGCTGATGGCCACCGTCTCGTCGCTGGTGTCAGTGTCGGCAACCCCGCTGACCGTGAAGGTCAAGGGCGTGTCCCACCCCGACGGCGTGAAGGTATGGGAGGCCGGGGACACCGCGGCCGCCCCGGCGTCGCCGCTGGTTGCCGTGATGGTCACGTCCGCCGTGGGCTGGCTGTCAAGGACCAAGGTGTAGGTTGCCGTTCCGCCCTCGTTAACCGCCAGCGGATTGGCCGCGCTCACCGTCACCCCGGCGGTGTCGTCGTCCTCGATGGTCAGGACAGCTTTGCCGGTCAGGTCGGCGTAATCCAGGGCGGCGAAGGCTACGATGTAGGCCGCCTCCCCTAATTCGTCCAGGTGGTCGTCCACCACGGCGATCACCCCCGTGCCGGAGCGTTCCCCGGCGGCGACGGCGATGCTGTCCGGCATGGTGTAGTCGGCGTCCCTGGCGGCGGTGTCATCGGGACCGGGGACCAGCCTGAAACTGACCCCGCCGTCCGGGGCCGGGGCGTCCAGGGTGGCCGTGACCGTCACCTCCCCGGCGCTTTCGCTGACCATGGCCGGGTCCAGGTCCAGGGTCACGGCAGTGGGCTGGCCCGCGGCCCCGGGGTTGCTCTGCACCGCTCCGTCCGCCACCGTCACCTTCACGCCGGGGCCGGTGACCCCGTCCATCGGGTCAACGCCCCACTTCCCCCGCCACTCCTCCTGGTTGAGCCCCAACTGGTCCCACAGCGGCAGCCCCACCAGTTGGCTGAACGGAAGGCTTGAGAACATCGGCTGGACCACCGTCGTCTCTCCGCCCTGGCACCCGGAGGCGTCCATCCTGACATCCAGCCCTTCGTAGTACGGCCGCGCCCACCGGTCCTCCGGCGGACCCCACCAGCCGTCCTCCCAGAACTCCTTGCTGGGACGCAGGTTGCCTGGCAGCAGGATCATGCCCTGCTGGTAGGTCAGCCCCCGGGTCAGGCACTCCGGGCCTATGGAATGGAAGTAGACCATCAGGGGCCACTGGGGAGACCGGTCCAGCCTCACGTTGAAGCTGCCCGAGCCGCCCTTTTCCACCTCCAGCTCCATCGGGGACGCCTTTACCGTCCCGCCGGGCCGGTCCAGGGTTGCCAGGACGGGCCGGGACCACTGGCCGGTCCCGTAGCTGTTCCCGGCCCGCACCTGGAACTCGTAGGTCTGGCCGGGCGCAAGGCCCCGGACCGTCACGCTGGTGGCCGTCCTGGGCGTCACCACCGCGGCCTCCCGGTTGTCGTAGCGGTACTCGTAGTATTCCACCGCGCCGCCCACGCCGGGCGGGTCCCATTCCAGCACCACGTAGTTGCTGCCCACCCGGGTGACGCGCAGGTTCTCCGGCTCTCCCGGCAGGTCCGTGGGCGCGCCCTCCGTGGTGGCGCAGGCGCGGTCCGCGAAGGGGCCGGTGCCCCCGGCGTAGACCGCCGCCACCCGGTAGCAGTATTCCTGCCCCGGGCTCAGGCCGGCGTGCTCGTACCTCCTGCCCCCGTGGCCGTGCTCCAGCGTCTCCCACTGCTCCGGGGATGCCAGGGTGTAGTCGATGCGGTAGCCGGCAACCAGGTCTGCGCCGAATGCCGGCTGGTCCCAGCTCAGGTCGATGCGGTTCCTGCCGTCGGCGTCGGCCGCCAGGTTCTGCGGCGCGCCCACATCCTCGGTGGCGGCGCTGGCGAACACCCAGCCGCTCCTGAAGACGGCGTTGTTGGCGTCTTCGCCCACCGCCCGCACCCGGTACTGCCGGATTACCCCGGCCGCCAGCGTGTTGTCGGTATGGGGGAATTTCGTTTCGGTCCGCCCCTGCGCCAGGGAGTTCCAGGTGAAGCCGTCCGTCGAAAACTCTATGTCGTAGCCGGTGACGCTCACGCCGGTCACGGCCTCGGGCGCGCTCCACGACAGATCGACCTGGGACTGGCTGATGGCGCGCGCGACGAAGTTCCGGGGCGCGCCCGGCGTCGGGTAGTCCCTGGTGGCCGCGGCGAAGGCCCAGCCGCTCCTCACGGTCACCGTCTCGCCGCCCACGCTCACGGTTCCCACCGCCAGCACCCGGTACTGCCGGACGGCGCCGGCCGCCAGCGTGTCGTCGGTGTGGGGCAGGGTGTAGGTCGTACCGCTCTGCGTTTGCGTGCCCGTCAGCCGGGTCCAGGTGTTGCCGCCGTCCTTGGAAAAGTCCGGTTCGTAGCCGGTGACGGTTACGCCGTCCACCGCGTCGGGCGCGTCCCACGACAGGTTTGCCCGCGCGTCGCTGACGCCGCTGGCCGTGAAGTCCTTGGGAACGCCCGGCGTGGCGTGGCCCCTCATGGCAACGGCGAAGGCCCAGCCGCCCTTCACCACCACCGTCTGGCCTCCGCTGCTCACCTCGCCCACCGTCCGCGCGCGGTACTGCCGGGTGTCGCCGGCCGACAGGGCGCTGTGGGTGTGGGTGAAGGACGTTGCCGTTACCGCCTGGCTCGTCAGCGATTCCCAGGTGTTGCCGCCGTCCTTCGAGAACCCGAATTCATAGCCGGTGACGGTCACGTGGGTCACGGCGTCGGGCGGGCTCCAGGACAGGTTGGCTCTCGTGTCGCTGACGACGCTGGCGGTGAACTCCTTGGGAACGCCCGGCTTCGGGTCCGGGACGGTGACGCTGGCCGCCGCCCACTTGCTCATCACCTGCTCGCCGCCGTCGGTACCCACGGTCCGCGCGCGGTACTGCCAGGTTGCGCCCGGCGTCAGCGTGAGGCCGGTGTGGGAGTATGTCAGTCCGCTCTGTTCCGTCGCCAGCGAGGTCCAGGTGCCGCCGTCGTCCGTCGAATACTCCACGTCGTAGCCGGATACGGTTACGCCGGTCACATCGGCCGGGGCGCTCCAGGACAGGTCGATCTGCGTGCCGCTGGAGGCGACGGTCGCGGCGAAGTCCTTGGGCGCGCCGGGGCGACGCAACGAGGGTTGGGACCAGGGGCCTTCGACTCCGAATATGTTCACCGCCCGCACCCGGTAGGACGGGCTGCCGGAACTGGCCGTCCTGTCCAGGTACATGGGTTTCTTCGTTGCCGCCACATCGGTCGCCAGCGTTTCCCACGGGCTGGCCGACCGCTGCACCTGGTAGCGGGCTACCTCATGTCCGTTCACCGCCTCTACCGGCTGCCACGTCAGGATGTTTACCGAGGGCGTTGCCATCGTTGCCAGCGACCTGGGAGCGTCCGGGTGGCCCGCGCCGGTGCCCGCCTGGGCTGCGATGGTCGCGGTGTTGTTGCCGGGGATGTGGTCGTAGTAGGCCGTGCTGTGCCAGGTGTTGCCGCTGGTGTCGGTGCAGGCCGACTCGGAAGCTGCGTCCACGTCGTCGCCGTCGCTGTCGAGGCAGACCGAGTAGTCCTGGGTGTTGACGATGGCGGCGGTAATCGGGGCGGCGCTGGCGTCATCGGTTATCAGGGTCAGGGTCGGCCCTTCGAGTAGGCCGGAGTTGCGACGGGCGTCCCTGAGCCTCAGTTCGCCGATGGTCCAGACGCCCTGGCACAGGCCGTTCTGGCAGGTCCCCTGGGCGTAGCTCCCCGCGCTGGCAACGGCCTCCGCTCCGTCGGGCACGCCGGTCAGCGTCACCTGAGCGGCGGGCGGGGTGTCCGGCCCGTTGTTCAGGGCCATCACGGTGTAGGCCCGCTGGCCGGTGGATAGCTCCGGGTCGGCCCCGCCGTCCCGCACCTCCAGCTCCGCCGCCGGGCCCACGTGAAAGGTGTAGGTGCCGGTGCCGGCGTATTCCGTGCCCGACTTGGTGGCCCCGAGGGTTAGTTGCACCTTATATGTGCCGAGAGTGCTGAATACCAGGTAGACTGGATATGGCCTTGACCTGAAACTGGTGGAAAGATTTGCCACCGGTCGGACGGTCAGTGTATCGGCATCCAGCATTCTAAAGGTCGCCCTGGCGCCGCCCAGAATCGTCAACTCGCCGGGCCTTTGCTTCGGCGACACGTCGCTGATCGCTCGGGTGAATCTAGTCCAGGCGCTGCCGGTAACGTACCTCAAGATGATCCCGACTCCCGGTATGCTACCGCCAGTATGGTAGCTCGTTGAGCCAGTTGTCCATTCCCCGCCACGCCGGCCCCGGGGTTCCGGGACGTGTACGACGAATGCTTCGGGCTGCAACCAATTGACGCCTGAGGTGACGGCACCAGTAGGCCCATCAAGCCGCTCAAATCCCGGCAGATCGATATTGGCCCGGGCCGCAAATGCCAGCAGTTCCAGGGTGTCCGCGCTGGTGCAGGGGAAGGCAGTGCGGCCCACGCAGTCGCGCATGTTGAACAGGGGTATTTCGCCGTCGGTCAACAGCAGCGGCGGGTCCTCCCCCAGGCACACGGTGGTGACGTCGTTCTCCCGCTTGTGGTGGTGGAGGTCGAACCAGGGCACGGCCCGGACCACCTCCGCCGTCAGGCACCGCTCTTCCAGGGGCAGGTCCGCCAGGCTGTCGGCGGTGAGGTTGACCGCCACCGGGAGGGACAGGTAGTCCAGGTGGTCGGTCCTCTCAATCGTGCCCACGTCCCAGAACCCGGTGTCCGGGTCGAAAATGGTGTCGTCGGGTGCCCGCTGGGTGCTGGAGAAGGCCAGGCCCGGCGAGAGGCTGATTCTGACCCGGATGTCAGACTGGGAACTCACATACGTTGCACCAGCGGTGCCAGGGTAAAAGCGTGCGCCCGCTGCTTTGTCATTCACGGCATACACCGTGAAGGTCGTCGCTCCCCCCGCCGACGGAAACCGGTCGGCCCCGGTGATGCTGACGCCGACAGCGGCGTCCCCGTTGGTGAAGAAGTTCGCCCCGGCACGACGGCTGGCCATGGCCCAGTTCTCCGTGTCATTGTTGTGCTGGAAGCCGGGCGGTTCCACCGGGTCCGTTTCGATGATTTTGGCATACATCCGCAGCGGTACGAATACCGGTCCATCGGTTGTTGCCACGGTAAGCGGGGGTCTAGTATTACAACGACGTTTGATGTGATAGGATGGCCGGTAGTTTGGGAAGGTTTGAGCAAGTGAGGCAGGGGAGTGGATGCGGCGGCTTTCGAGCAGGTGTACCAGGCATTT
>DAOUJS010000084.1:0-12805 GCA_034422355.1 Dehalococcoidia bacterium
CACGAACACGTGGCCCAGGTGTCCCCCGCAGCTTGCGCACTCGATCTCCGTCCGGTAGCCGTCGGGGTCGCGGTCGCTCGGTTGGCCCGGACGCCTGTGCTAACCGGAAACCCCGCCTTTCTCCCTGGGGACGAAGCGCATCGACAGGGAGTTGACGCAGTGGCGCGTGTTGGTCGGAGTCAGGAACTCCCCCACGAACACGTGGCCCAGGTGTCCCCCGCAGCTTGCGCACTCGATCTCCGTCCGGTAGCCGTCGGGGTCGGGCAGGCGGATCACCGCGCCGGGAATCTCCTGGTCGAAGGCCGGCCAGCCGCAGTGCGCATCGAACTTGTCTGAGGAACGGTACAATTCCGCGTTGCAGCGGCGGCAGATGTATGTGCCCTCTTCGTAGAAGTCGTCGTATTCCCCGGTGAACGGGTACTCCGTTCCCTTGAACTCAATTATCCGACGCTCCTGGGGCGTTAACGGGTTGAACCTGGACGTATCCATAATCCTTCCTCCGCGGTGTTCCTGTGTTCCCTCCGGCCCCTGCCTGTTGCCCTGCAATGCAGCCAGCCAACGCTGAATTGCCACCATTACCATTGTCAGTTCCCCGGTCCGCTGAATGTCCTATCCGCACCATTCCGGCCGGGACAAGGATAACCTGCTCCATGCCGATGGACAAGACCGGCCCGCCCGCTTCGTCCGCCCGCCTGCGGGGTTTGCGATGCCCACGGTCATGCGATGCCCACGGTCAGCGGAAAGTAGCGTAGAATGCGCCTAAGTCCCATCGCTGACAAACAACGTCTCCCCGAAAGGAACGTCTCCATGCCTATAGTTGACCATGACCAGGCCCCCGAGACACCCTGGCGGCCCAGGTACAGGAAATGGGACATCGCGGGACACGAGCAGGGCGTTTCCAGCACCCTGAGCGTCAACCTCGTCGAGGCCGGCGCGGGCGCGCCCCTTCACACCCATACGATGGACGAGTTGATCGTCATATTGGAGGGAAGCCTGGAGGTGACCCTTGACGGCGCTTCCCACACCGTCGGCAGCAACCATACCCTGGTCGTGCCCCCCGGCATGGAGCACGGATTCCGGGCCGCTGCCGGGGGAGCGAAGCTGCTGGTGTTCTTCCCGGTACTTGATCCTTACGCCGGGGAACATACCCGGTACCTGGAAGGAAGCAGACCGGCCGGTCCCTGAGTCCGGTCAATGCGTCACCGCGACCATCTAAAGCTGGCTACTGCCGAATAGGAGGCATGAAGTGACTTACTCCGGCCAGTCTCTGAAGCGTTTCGAGGACCTGCCCCTGCTTACCGGCCGCGGCTCTTTCGTGGACGATATGAAGCTGCCCCGTATGGTTTACACGGTTGTCCTGCGCAGCCCCCACGCCCACGCCCGAATTATTCTCGTGGACGCCGCGCCCGCACTCGCCCTGCCGGGTGTCGTCGCCGTCGTGACGGCCTCCGACCTTGAGGGCGCGGTCCATTTCGTCCCCACTAACCGGGGTTCGGACGAGCCGGACCATCGTATGCCGGACCACCCAGTATTGGCTGGCGACAGCGTATGCTACGTGGGCCAGGCCGTCGCAGTTGTCGCCGCCGACACCCCCGAGGCCGCCCGCGAAGCCCTGGAACTGGTACGGGTGGAATACGAAACCCTTCCCGCCGTCGTAAACGCCATGGAGGCAATGGAAGACGACTCGCCGGCAGTCCACCCTGATATGGGCGGCAACGTGGCCATGACCGTCTCCCACACCGGGGGGGATGTTGACGGCGCTTTTGCGGCCGCGGACCGCGTGGTGGGACATAGCTACCACGTGCAGCGGCTCGCGCCCGCTCCCATGGAAGGCCGCGGCCTGGTGGCCCAGCACGACCCGGACCAGGACATCCTCACGGTATGGGACTCAACCCAGCATCCGCACAGCATCAAGGCGCACCTGGCACGGCTCTTCCGCCGCGCCGAAGAGAAAGTGCGCGTCATCGCGCCTGACGTGGGCGGCGGGTTTGGCGAGAAGGGCGGACTGTTCCCGGAGGAAGTGGTCGTTCCTTATCTGGCGATGCGCCTGGGGCGGCCGGTCAAGTGGGTGGAAGACCGCCAGGAGAATATGGTTGCCTTCCACGGCCGGGGCTTCACCGTTGACATGGAAGCCGCGCTGAAGGATGACGGGACCATCCTGGGAATCCGCGTGAACATCGTCTCCGACCTGGGAGCATACTTCCTTCCCGGCACGCCCACCGTGCCCCGGCTGACCAGCTATCGGCTTGTTGGCCCCTACCGCACGCCCGCCGCCCAGGTCGAACTGAAAGGCGTAGTAACCAACAAGCCCCGCACCGGGGCCTACCGGGGCGCCGGAGGGCCGGAAGCGGCATTCTGCATGGAACGCACCATCGACCTTGCAGCAAGGGAACTGGGGCTGGACCCGGCGGAGATACGACGCAGGAACCTGATACCACCCGATGCCTTCCCCTACGAGACTCCCACCGGGTTGAGCTACGATTCCGGTAATTACGCCGAAACTTTCGACCGCGCCATCGAGCTTTCCGAGTATGCCTCCTGGCGGGAGCGGGCTGCACGGGAGACCGGACCCGGCGAGCCGCTGATTGGCGTTGGAATTGCTTCGGTGGTGAAGGGCTCCGGCGGGCGCGGGGCCCAACTCGTCGACTACGGAAGGGTCATTGTAGAGCCGTCAGGCCAAGTGATTGTATACACCGGCGTCTCGCCCCACGGACAGGGCACCGAGACTACATTTGCCCAGATAGCGGCCGACGAACTCGGCCTCACTCCATCGGACATTCAGGTCCTGCACGGCGACAGCGATGCCCTGCCCGGCGGCGGCGGCACCTCGGCCAGCCGGGGCCTGGTGGCAGGCGGATCGGCAATGTACTACCCGCTGCGGGATGCCGCCGGGAAAATGTCGCTGATCGCAGCCAATATGCTGGGATGCGCCGCCGGGGATATAGAATTCCGGGACGGCCGGATATTCGACCGGCAGAACCCAGACCACGGCCTGTCATTTGCGGAAGTGGCGGCGGCCGCGCACCAGGAGGAACATCTGCCCCCGGAGGTGACGCCGGGGCTGGACTTCACCGGCAGCCATACCGTTCCCCTCAGCCCATACGCCTTTGGCGTCCACGTAGCGGTGGTGGAGGTATCACCGGACACCGGGCACACGACCATCCTGAAATACGTGGCAGTGCATGACGCGGGCAGGATCATCAACCCTATGCTCACCGACGGCCAGGTGCAGGGGGCCATCGCCCAGGGCATCGGCCAGGCAATGACCGAGGGCATCGCATACGACGGCCAAGGTCAGCCACTGACCGGCAGCCTGATGGACTACGCCCTGCCCAAGGCCGGCTACCTGGCCGACCTGACCCTGGATACTACCGAAACGCCCTCGCCTCTGAACCCCCTGGGTTCCAAGGGGATTGGCGAGCTCCCGACGGTGGCCGCGCCGGTGGCCATAACCAACGCAGTGATGGATGCCCTCTCCGGGCTGGGAATCAGGCACATCGACACGCCGCTGACGCCGGAGAAGGTCTGGCGGGCCATCCAGGAGAGCCGGAAGTGAACAGACGGACATACCCAGCGGCATATTGAACAGGCTGGACTAGAGTAGAGAGACCGATGAAGCTGAAATACGTGGTGGTGTTTGAACAAACACCAAACAACTATTGTGCCTATCTACCCGATTTGCCCGGATGTGTCAGCACTGGGAAAACGTGGGAGGAAATGCAAGAGATGATTCGGGAGGCGGTCCCTTTCCACATCGAGGGCATGCTGGAACACGGTGACCCGCTGCCTGAAAGGGCGATGTCGCTGGAAGAGGCGATAGCCTACCATAACGAGCCCCTTACGGAGTACGAAGAGGAAACCCTGGCAGAATTCGGCGGCTGTGAAGATTTCCCGGACCTGCCGCCGATCTTCGAGATTATCGAGTTCGAGGTCAACCTTCCGCAGCCGGACAAGGTCGGCTGAAAATGGTTTCAGGGTAAACCAGGGTTGCCTATTGCGATAGCGCCGGCCTCTGCCAAAGGTTAGAGTAGCCATAAGACTGGTGGAACGTGACGGTTGGCGACTGGCGCGAACTCGGGGAAGCCACCGGGTGTATAAGCCCCCAGAGAAATTTGGGGGCTTTATCATTGCAGGGCATCCGGGCCGGGACGTGGATAAAGGCACATTGTTGAATATACCGCGACAGGCATGGCTTCGGGAGAGAAGCTGATGAAGTTGCGGTACGTGGTCATATACGAACAGACTCCCAACAACTATTGCGCCTATCCGCCCGATTTACCCAGTTGCATTAGGGCCGGCACGACTTGGGGCGAAATTCAGGATACAATTCGAGAAGCCATCGCTTTACATATCTAGTGTATACTGGGAAACGGCGAGCCTCTCCCCGAACCGCGAATGTCAATCGAAGAGGCCATGATTTTCCACGGTAAAGCTCTTACCAGGTTCGAGGAGGAAACCCTTGCGGATTTAGGCGACGCACTCCCACGCTGTCAACCACTTTTGGCATGGTGGAAGTTGAGGTTAGTCCATTGCCGGTGATACCGGGGAGATGATGCCGAGCAAGGAGTAAATCCCCAAGAAAAGGCATGAATCTGATTACATCTCGGTGCCCAGACAAACTGGCGGGAGAAAGCTAATGGCGAGACGGTTGGCATCAGCGACTTTGGCCCTGTCAATCATACTGCTGGTTGCAGCAATGGCGTTCCTGAGCATTGCCAATTCCCAGGCAGGCAACGGTGAATATGATACCGACAGCGATGGTCTAATCGAAGTATCCAACCTGGAGCAGTTGAGTGCCATTCGCTACGACCTAGACGGCGATGGCCAGCCGGACCCGAATGCCAACGCGGAGGCTTATGCGGCCGCGTTTCCCGATGCAGCGCCGGGAATGGTCTGCCCGAACAACAATTGCCACGGGTACGAACTGACCAGGCCCCTGGACTTCCGCGAACAAGCCAGCTACGCATCCAACACGGTCAACCCCAAATGGACGGAGGGCAGCGGATGGCTGCCCATAGGCATCGGGGAAGACCACTTCAACGCTGACTTCGACGGCAACGGACACATCATTTCCAACCTTTTCATACATCGGACCACCGACCGTAACGACCCCGGCAAAGCGGGCCTTTTCGGCATTACAGGCTCTTTCAGTGCCATCAGGCGGACCAATCTGGAAAGGGTCGACGTAACAGGTAGGTGGGATGTTGGCGGGTTGGCCGGGTTTAACGAAGGCGAAATCGGCAGTAGTTACGCCACCGGCAACGTTTCTGGGGAATATTCCATTGGCGGGCTGGTCGGAAATAACGTTGGCACCATCAGCAGCAATTATGCCACCGGTGACGTCTCTGGGGGAAATTCCATCGGCGGACTGGTCGGGGCTAACGGAGGCGCAGTCAGTGATAGCTATGCCACCGGCAGTGTTTCGGGGCGAGATAGCGTCGGCGGACTGGTCGGACATAACCGGAACGAAATCAGAAGTAGTTACGCCACCGGCAGTGTTTCGGGGGAACTCTGGGTCGGCGGGCTGGCCGGGAATAACGATGGCACAATCGGCAGTAGCTACGCCACTGGCAACGTTTCTGGGACATGGATTATTGGCGGGCTGGTCGGGTATGACGATGGCGAAGTCAGTAGCAGTCATGCCACCGGTGACGTTTCTGGGGAAGATTCCGTCGGCGGGCTGGCCGGGTATAACGATAGCGAAATCAGTAATAGCTACGCCGCCGGCAACGTTTCGGGACTACACGGCGTTGGCGGGCTGGTAGGTAGCAACGTTGGCACCATCAGCAGCAGTTATGCCACCGGTGACGTCTCTGGGGTAGATTCCATCGGCGGGCTGGTCGGTGTTAACGGAGGAACTGTTATCGTCAGCTATGCTACCGGTTATGTGTCGGGAAACGGAAACGTTGGCGGGTTGGTGGGGAACAACAGCGGCTCCATCATAGCCAACTACTCCACCGGCGAAGTGTCAGGGGAAGAAAATGTTGGCGGACTGGTCGGGTATAACGACGGTGGCGGTGTAATCGCCAGTTACTCCACCGGCAGAGTACGTGGAGGTGACATATCAGGAGGTCTGATAGGGAACAACAGCGGCGGTGTCATCATAGCCAGCTTCTGGGACACTCAGACATCCGGCCAGCAAATAGGCGTTGGTGAGGGAGAATCCACAGGCGCAGCGGGCAAGACCACGGCCCAGTTGAAATCGCCGACCGGCTACACCGGAATCTACAGCGCCTGGCAGATAGACCTGGACAACGCTGACCGGGATTTCGATGACGCCACGGGCATTGACGACGTCTGGGACTTCGGCACAAGCAACCAGTACCCGGTGCTGAAAGCAGACCTCGATGGCGACGGCAACGCAACTTGGTGGGAGTTCGGCGACCAAATCGGGAACAGACCCACGCCGACACCCGCACCCACCCCTACTCCAACACCGGCTCCCACGGCGACGCTGGGCGCCCCTCCAGTGCCGCCCAGCGTCCGGGTCGAAAGAAACGATGCGTCCCCGGTGAGGCCCGGCTCGCCGCTCTCTTTGACGGCCACATACAGCAAGCCTGTGACCGGCTTTACCTTGGAAGACGTCACTGTGGCCAACGGCGTAGCAAGCAACCTTGCCGGCAGCGGGGCCGTTTATACCTTTGACGTGACGCCCAACGCCATCCGCAATGTCACTGTGGATATTGCCGCCGGCGCGGCCGCCGATACCGACGGCAAAGGGAACACGGCGGCCCCCCAATTCTCGCTGGGAATTCCGTATGACGACGACGGCAACGGGACGATTGAGAAGAGCGAGGTAATAGAAGCCATAAACGAATACCTATTCGGGTATGGGAGCATCGAGAAGTCCCACGTGATCGACCTCATAAACCTCTATTTGTTTGGTCAGGCCGCGGCATAGCCGCAGTGGGCGGCCCCGTAGGACAATGCCGTCCGGCATCTTACCGGCCGCTGCCTGTTGGAGAGTGGGTGGGAACCACCGGTCATCTCTCCCGCGAAGCCTGTCCTCGTGAAAACGGGGACAAGCCCCGCGGGAATGACTGAAAAGGTCTCAACTTGCTTTTCATGCACCCTCTGAAACAAGCAGGGCTCCGTAGGAGAAATCGATGAAGCTGAAATATGTGGTGGTCTTTGAGCAGACGCCCAACAACTATTGCGCCTATCTGCCCGATTTACCCGGTTGCATTAGCACCGGCACGACTTGGGACGAAATTCAGCAGATGGTCCGGGAGGCTATATCTTTACATATCGAGTCCATGCTGGAAAACGGCGAGCCTCTCCCTGAACCGCGAATGTCAATCGAAGAGGCTATGATTTTTCACGGTCAAGCTCTTACCGAATTTGAGAGGGAACTCCTTGCGGATTTCGGCGACGAAGCCCTTACGCTGTCAACCACTTTTGGCCTGGTAGAAGTTGAAGTTGGTTCATTGCCAGTGACAACAGGGAACTGATGCCGAGCAAGACGTAAACCCCAAGAAAGGGCATGAATCTGATTGCATTGAGAGGCGCAGGGGACGGGGGCAACAGGGAAAGGCCCAGACCCCATTTTTGACAACCCCAACCCCTCGGCTATAATTGCACCTGAATCCCGGAACTGGAAATTCGAGAGAATGCAAGGAGGGGTACCAGATGCCCACATGGAAAGTTTCCTACTTCAGCGGAGTCGGCGGGAGAGCGGAGTTCATGGTCGGGCAGGCCCCCTCCGAACTGGAAGTCACAGTGGTTGACCCCGGCATGTCCGACGCGGAAAAGATCGAGCTTTGCAAGGACGCCGACGCAATCATATCCAGCGATGTATCCTTGGACGTACTGCGGCAATGCCCCAACCTCAAGCTGATCCAGACCCTGAGCGCGGGCTACGACAGGCTGGACCTCTCGGCCATCCTGGAGATGGGCATTCCCGTGGCCAACAACGGCGGGGCCAACGCCATTGCGGTGGCCGAGCACACCGTCGCGCTGATCATCAACGTCGGCAAACGCCTGATGCTCCAGTGGGATAGCACGACCAAGCGGCGCGAATGGCGCGGCGGCCTCTACCTTGAGGACCTGCAGGAGCTTACCGACAAGACCGTGGGCATTGTCGGCCTGGGACGCATCGGGAAGCACGTCGCCAAGCGTCTGACCGGATTCGACACGCGCACCATCTTCTACGACATCGAGGACATCCCGGAGGATGTGCAGAAGGAACTGAAGGTTGAACCGGCGGAGTTCGATGACCTGCTCCGGGAGTCGGACATCGTGAGCATGCACGTGCCGCTCACCCGGCGGACCCGCGGGATGTTGTCGGACCGCGAGTTCGACCTGATGAAGGAATCGGCCATTCTAATCAACGCCTGCCGCGGGCCGGTGGTGGACGAGGCAGCCCTCTACCGGGCATTGCAGGAAGGGAAGATCGCTGCCGCGGGCCTGGACGTGCTGGAGGCCGAGCCGACGCCCGAAGACAACCCGCTTTTGGACCTGGACAACGTGGTTGTCACGCCCCACATGGCCGGGCAGAGCCAGGAGACGAACCTGCGAGCGGCTACATTCGCCTACGGCAACATCATGCGCGTGTTGCAAGGGGAGGAGGCCGAGTCCCTGGTTACGCCGGAGTAAACGGCCAGTCACCGAAAGCCGCTATCGAGGAAATGCAGAGGCCCCGGTGGTGGACCCAAGCATCTGCATTTCTCCGGTCAACGCCGCCGCCGTCCCAGGAACCGGCGCAGTAACCGCCCAAGTCCGAATGACGGCCTCGGACTTGGTCCCGGGGCCTCTTCCGCATCAATCGCTTCCGGGGACGGTCTCTCCGGCGCGCGGGACGGCGACAGGGTGGCCAGTTCCCGGCGCAGGATGTCCATGTCCAGTTCTACCGGCCAACTCTTGCGGCAGGAGTGGCAGTACAAGTCATCCGACTTGGCGCGGTACTCCAGCCCCCGGCGCTCGCCTGAGCGTCTGCCGCACCCCGGGCACATACCCTGTCTGAACCGTTGGGCGGCAAGCTCCAGGGATGGACCATTATCCAGCGGCTGAGACATCCTCGACCAACCTTCAGTGCAAGGCCAGGCTTGCCGGACTTTGGCGTTGCCTCAACAATGATTACCCTTTGTGTCAGACCACTGCCACATGTTCCTCAGTCCACACCTGAAGAATATCACTTGTCCGAATAAACGCAACCATATTCGCATATTTCAAGCCCGGTTTGACCCGGATTACCTGTGCCAGTAGAATCCCCCCAATCGAGAGTCGAAATTAAGGCTTGGAGCAGAGCGTTGAGTTGCGATGCTTTTGAAGTAGGCACAAGAGTGGAGGCGGTGCAGGCGTTCCAGATCCGGGAGGCCCTGGCGTCGCCGGTGGGCCAGAACGTCCGCGAGGTGCAAATCGGGGATACGGGCGAGGTGGTCCAGAAGCGCATCGCGGGCAACTTCCACTGGCTGGGCGTGCGTTGGGACCGGCTGAGGAGAACCCTGAACCTGGAGCCGGACCATTTCGACCACGTCAGGATAGTCGAGTAGGCTGGCACGGCCACAAGCACTCCTGATCTAGACCTGGCATGTAGCCCCCCGGTGCCGGTCGCTATGCTCCGGCGCCTATCCATACATGAGTCCGCTGTATCTTCGCCCCAAAAGGAGACGCTGGATGGCTACGAGTACGGCCCAAGTACATGGCGAATGCGATGCCCGGTTCTCCGCGGTCCGGGAAACTTTCGCGGAGAACTTTGCCAGCTACGGCGACGTTGGCGCGGCGGTGGCGGTGACGGTCGACGGCGAGCCTGTCATAGACCTTTGGGGCGGCGTCTCCGATAAGGATACCGGGAAGCCCTGGGAAAGGGATACCCTGGTCACAGTCTACTCGACGACCAAGGGCATGACCGCCATCTGCGCTCATCGCCTAGCGGAGCAGGGCCTGCTCGACCTGAACGCTCCGGCAGCTGCATACTGGCCGGAATTTGCCCAGGCTGGCAAGTCTGAAGTTCCCGTACACATGCTGCTGAGCCACCGGGTTGGTCTCCCGGCCGTCAGCGAGAAGCTGCCGGAGGGCGCGGCCTTCGACTGGGAGACCATGACCCGCGCCCTGGAACGCCAACGGCCCTTCTGGGAACCGGGGACACGCCACGGCTACCACGCGCTGACCTACGGCTGGCTGGTGGGCGAGGTGGTGCGGCGCGTCAGCGGCAAGAGCCTGGGAGCGTTCTTCCGGGACGAGGTGGCCGTGCCGCTGGGCCTGGACTTTCACATCGGCCTGGACCCGGGCCATGACGCCAGGGTTGCCACCATGTATTCGGCGGTAGTGTCGCCGGAGGCAGCGCAGCAGATGGATCAACGCCAGGCCGAGGTTGCGAAAGCCATGCCGCCCGGACTGGCCGAGGCCAGGGCCAACATCTCCATCCAGGGAGCGCACAATTCCGCGGAATGGCGGAGGGCCGAGATTCCCGCAGCCAACGGCCACAGCGATGCCCGGTCCCTGGCGCGAGTCTACGGCGCGCTCTCCCTGGGAGGCGATCTCGATGAGGTCCACGTGCTCAGTTCGGAGACTATCAGGAAGGCCACCGTCGAGCAGGCGATTGGCCAGGACACCATGCTGCCCAACAGGACAAGGTTCGGCCTCGGCTTCTGGCTCTGCCTTGATGGAAACATGGGCCCCAACGACGCCAGCTTCGGACACCCAGGCGCTGGAGGCTCCATCGGGTTTGCCGACCCGGAGGCCCGGATAGGCTTCGGCTACGTGATGAACCAGATGAAGTCCGGCGTCGTCGAGTCGGACTCCACCGCCAGGCGACTGATCGACGCGCTTTACCGTTCCCTCCAGCAGGGGAGCATCGAAACATCAGGCACAGGAAGGGCGGGACGATGACTACTGACAGAGGGACACGGTTAAACGGCAAGGTGGCAATAGTTACCGGGGCGGGCGCAACCGGCAGCGGCGACTTCGTCGGCATCGGCCAGGCAATATCGATACTGTTTGCCCGGCAAGGGGCCAGCGTGCTCCTGGTGGACCGGGACGAACAGAACGCGGAAACCACCCTGGCGATGGTCCGGGAGGATGGCGGCGATGCGTCGGTGTTCGTGGGCGATGTGACCAGCAACGCCGACTGCCAGGGCATGGCCGAGGCCGCAGTCTCCCGCTACGGCAGGCTGGACGTCCTGATCAACAACGTGGGCATCAGCGGCCCCGGCTCCGTTACCGACGTTGATGAAGACCTGTGGGACACGGTGATAGACGTCAACCTGAAGAGCGTGATGCTCACCAGCAAGCACGCCATTCCCAGGATGATCGAGGCCGGGGGCGGGTCCATCGTCAACCTGTCCTCCATTGTCGGACTGCGTGCCGGCAGCGGAAGCCCCAGCCATCCCTACGCCGCCTCCAAGGGAGGAATCATCGGCCTGAGCAACTCGATGGCCGTCCACTACGGAAGGGACCGGGTCCGGGTCAACTGCATCGCGCCGGGCCATGTCCACAGCCCCATGGTCGCCCGCAACGCCTCCCAGGAGATGCTGGAGCTGCGCCGGAGGGCGGGACCGCTGGGCATCGAGGGCACTCCCTGGGATGTTGCCTGGGCCGCCCTGTTCCTGGCCTCGGATGAGGCGCGATGGGTCTCCGGCGCAACCCTTCCGGTAGATGCGGGCCTGCTTGCCGCGACCCCATTGGCCATGTTCCCATACCTGCAGGGGCCGGAGTAGGACCGGCAGTTGCATCGCGCAGGCTGCTCCAGCCCTCAAGAAAACTGCTGCAGGAACCGGACATGGTCCAGACCGGGGACCAAGCCCCCGGTTTTGCCCTGCCCGGCACCGCCGGACCGCCGGCCCTGGGCGATGTATGGCAGACGGGCAAGGCGGTGCCGGCCCCTTACCGAGGTGGTCCGGTCCCTCCGGTCACCAACTGTGGACTCACTTCTGCCGGCCGGGCCACCCCTGCCTTCGCGCATGACCCCGGGTCTTGCCCTTCTCCTGCCTGGGCTGGCCGGGATGTTATCCGGCCAGGTTATCCGGCCAGTCCAGAGGACACCTTCCTACCCCTACGAGACCGGCCTCACCGTGACCTCGAACTCGTCGCTGACCGTGTTGCCGTCGGGGTCCTCTGCCGTGACCGTGATGGTTGCCCTTCCGGTGCCGGTTCCCACCACCGTCAGGGTGGAGCCGTCCACCCACATGGACGCCACGTCGTGGTCCGACGATACGGCGCTGAAGGTCAGCGGGTGGCTGTCGGCGTCGCTGAACACGCCCGACAGGGAGACCGTTTGGGTCTCGCTCTCGTTGACGATGGTGGCGTCGTCGATTGCGTTGGACACCGCGGGCGCAAGGTTGGGCGGCGGGTCCTGTCCCTGCTGTTACTGGCCCGGAGGCGTGGTGTCGGTCACCGCCACCACCACCATGGCCACCGGCAGGACGGCGTACTTGGCGTCGGCGCTGGTCACGCCGTGGCTGATGGCCACCGTCTCGTCGCTGGTGTCGGCGTCGGCGACCCCGCTGACCGTGAAGGTCAAGGGCGTGTTCCAGCCCGACGGCTGGAAGGTATGGGAGGCCGGGGACACCGTGGCCGCGCCAACGTCATCGCTGCTGGCGGTGATGGTCACGGCCGCCGTGGGCTGGGAGTCCAGCACCACGGTGTAGGTTGCCGTTCCGTCCTCGTCCATTTCCAGCGGATTGGCCGCGCTCACCGTCACCCCGGCGGTGTCGTCGTCAAGGATGGTCAGGACGGCCTTGCCCGTCAGGTCGCCGTAATCCAGGGCGGCGAAGGCTACGATGTAGGCCGCCTCCCCGAACTCGTCCAGGTGGTCGTCCACCACGGCGATCACCCCCGTGCCCGAGCGTTCCCCGGCGGCGACGGC
>DAOUJS010000085.1:0-2080 GCA_034422355.1 Dehalococcoidia bacterium
GACTACGACGAGGTGCTGGCGCCGGCCAAGCTGTTCAGTCCCTATAACGGCTGGACGTGGTACATCACCGAAATGGACCCGGAGACCGGCCAGTGCTTCGGTCTGGTGGACGGGTTCGAGAAGGAAATTGGATATTTCGACCTCACCGAGCTGGCCGAGACCACCGTCTTCGGCGGCGTTCCCGCCGTGGAACGCGACCTCTACTGGGAACCCAGGACCCTCGGCGAGATCAAGAGCGGGACCCAAGGCAGCCCGCCTCATAGCGAAGAAACAGGGAAAGGAGAAACCATGACTGACGAAACCGCAACGGAGGTTGCCCCTGCGGACGTGGTGAACGTCGAGGAGTTCCTCTTCGGCGCTGCGGCGGATGATGGCGCATCCGCTGTTGCGGAGGAGTTTCCCGACAGAGACGCCACCGACGATGTTGAAGACTCGGAAACCACCGGAGAACCCAACTCCGACATGGGGGCCGCTGAGGAACCCGATGCTGCCGGTGCCGATGTCGGGGACGAACCCGCCCCGGTCGACACGGAAGCCTCCGATGAGTTGAAGGTGGTCCTGTCCATCCGGGGCGGACGGGCCCTCATCGGAGTGCAGCGGCCCTCGGCGGACCCCCACATTGAAGTCTTCGATGATGCCGACCTGTTTGGGCTGGCCGACCAGTTTCCGGCGGTGGTGGACCGGGCCAGGGCCCGCTGGGAGCAGGAACCCATGCACCCGGCCTACGAAAGGCCGACTTCTCCGCCCAGGCAGCGGAACCGTCGCCAGCAGGCGGCCAATCCGCCCGCCGACAACGAGGTGGCAGAGCCGGAACAGCCCCAGGCCGAGACCCTGCGGCTGTTCTAACGGAGGCGGTTTATCCTGGCCGCACGCGAAAGGGGAGGGACGCTATTAGTGCGTCCCTCCCCGGCAGCACATATAGGGGGCTTTTTTTGCGTTTGGGACTCGGACGCTATCCGAAAGGGCCGTTTGTGCGGCCTTTTCGTTTGTCCGCAAATCGTCGGGCGGTGTAGAATGTGGTCAGACAGGAACGTCTGCATTGCGGTGATTGAGATGAACGCGCCAACCCGTCCCAAAGAAGAGATCGCCCGCTTGGGCCAGGAAATCTACCAGCGCGACGTCCTGCCCAAGGTCGAGGACGGCCACTTTGGAAAGTACGCCGCTATCGACGTGGACACCGGGGACTGGGCCATCGCCAACAGCGCGAAGGAAGCGTTGGAGCGATTGCGGACGCAGCGCCCCGGCGCGGTTGACGTGTTGATGGAGCGCGTGGGATACCGGGCGCTGCGTAGCTTCGGTGCCGGGTCCCTGCGGAGGACCGGGTGATCCAAGGCGTGGTGAACGCCGCATATGAAGCGGTAGTATCCCTTACCTTGCAGAGCGCTGAAGGGCGGACCCAGGAAATCGAGGCCGTGTTGGACACCGGCTACACCGGCTTCCTGACCCTGCCGCCGACGTTGGTGAGCGAGTTGGGGCTGCCTTTCGCTTACGTAGGCCGGGCATTCCTGGCCAACGACGACCAGGTGGAGTTCAACGTTCACAACGTTACGCTCCTGTGGGATGGCGAGCTGCGGGACATCGAAGCCGATGCGACGGGCAGCACTCCGCTGGTAGGAATGCTGTTGCTTGATGGACACAGCTTGAACATTGAAGTGGAGAGCGGGGGCGAAGTAGTCATACAGGCTATGGCATAGCTGCAGGAGATCCGTACTCGAAGCATTCAAGCAAAGCAACCCAGTTGCGGCGGGTTCAGAAGGCCGAGGGTAATCCACCCCGTGCTCATACTGGCACCCGCACGGACTCCAGCTTGGATGCTGATACGAGGGATGAGGTTTGCGCTAAGTCCAGCGTGGCTGGACCAGCGGAACTTCGCGAGCTTCCACTATCTGACTCTAAAAGGGCTTCCATTTGCTCATGTCCCGCACTCGGCCCCACATGGCTGTTGCTCGATGGCTGTTTGAGCCGGCATTGGACTCCCGTCAGCGAATATCTTGGCGAGGGAACGGAGAGAGATGTCAGTCCTCTCACGAAAGGCTTGATCTGTGAGCCGCTGAGAGGGGAAGTGCTTTGAGTTTTCTTC
>DAOUJS010000086.1:0-59659 GCA_034422355.1 Dehalococcoidia bacterium
AGACCCTCCTCCACGCAGCGGCGGCGCACCCGCTCCACCGTGGCGGCGCCCACCTTCAGGGCCCGGGCTATATCCTGGTCCCGCAAGGCCCCGCCGTCCTGATTCTCATCGCAAAGCAACAGAATGCGGGTGGGCGTCTGCCGGTAAGCCGCCTCTCTACCCTTGGACACCAGCTCTTTCAACTCCTCCTGCTCCTGTCCCGTCAGATGCACCCGGTATTTCTTGACCATCACCTCACCCCCACTTCTCGAACTTCTCAGGCTGCCAACCCATAATACCCTGCCAGTCATCAGTTCAACGGTGGCCGTCCACTAGAACGAGCGTGGCTTGACACTAGCCGCCTTCCAGACTAGGGTAACATCGCATGAGCACCCGGGAAGAGATGCAATACTACGAACATTTGCCGCCTGATTGCCCTCCGGATGGCGCGGTGGAAATATCTGAGCCAACCAAGCTGTACCGATTGGTAAAAACCTTGCCGCCGAGCACCAAAGACTTCAGGTCGTACCGTACACTTAGGCCGGACGACGAGTTTGGGGAAAACGAATGCAAGGCTAGCGGGCTGTCCGTTTACAGTAGGCGATCCAGCGCCGAGAACCGGCGTCGGACGCCGAATTTCAGTGGCTACCACATCTGCGAACTCGATCTGGGCAGTGGGGCAGGCAAGCTCCAAGGAGGCAGCGGAGCGCACCGCACTTGGTGGCCTTACGCAGGCTACATAGTGATTACTGACGCGGGGACGGTCCAGCTATGAAAACGGTCACCCCCCAAACCGTTTTGGACTACTACGACGGGATACAGATTTTCACGGCCAGTGACGAGATCGGAGGACAGTATATCGGCACTATGGTCGGCACTGAAGGTGCCCATGGCCGATACTTGATTACCGGTGTCTCTCCCGCGAACCTGCATCTATTCCGCTGCGGCGAAATGGACTTGCGGACTTTGTTGCTGGAATCGCCAATATACGAGAGGTTCATCACGGTAGCTTCAGGAAAGTTTTCCGATCCGTTGAGTTTGACCGCAGTGGAAGAACCATTGGAACAGAGTTCGCTACTCCCAGAAGAAGGGTTCTTTCTTGAAGAGGAACCCATCCAAGACTCGCTGGTCTTGGAAGCCAAGGCGCGGAACAACCTAGTGCTAGAGGTAGTAACAACGCCACCAGAATCTGTGGTTGGACACCGGATGCGCGCCAATTCGCTTGGTAATCTCATCCTCCATATACAAAGACTGGTACGTAACGCCTACCAAGCCGAATTGAGGTCGGTCGGGCAGGCATCGCGTCGCAATAGAAGAAGCAGTCCCAGCTCGTATCTGATGGATGTGACAGTGCCCGCTGCTGCCGGTTCTTACCGCATAATCATGGAGCCCGCTAATCCGCCGGATATGTTCGGTTACAGCGAAATAAGCCGAGCAATGGAACGTATTGACCTGGTATTTGCTAGCGGTAATGACCCTGCTACTGCGCGCCAAAATCTTGCGGAACACAAAGGACACTTGGCTGGTTCCTACATAAAACTGATGCGTCTGCTGGCAGACAGCGGAACAGGAATACGATATCGATGGGCAACCTCCGATTCAATTGAGGCCAGAAGGGCCAGTGTCACCAGATTACAAGCTAGACAACTAGCCGACGCCTTGGAAATCGCGATCGAGTTAAGCACTGAAGCGGTTACGGTAAGAGGTAGGCTGGAACAGGCGAACGACCGATTGGGGACATGGTGCATAGTCGAAGAAGGTGGAGACCGGCATTATGGCAGTGTCGAAAACCCTACGGAACTTGATGGGCTCACCATCGGGACATCCTATGAATTCACGTGTGTTGAGTCGATTGACGTTGATGCCATGGGTAGGGAAAAAAGAACGTTAACTTTGCAGACCTCTAATCCGCTATTTGCCTCCGGCGTCCATGGTGTTGAAAATGACGAGTAACAGCCGCCGCCTGATAGAAGATTGGCTGCCAATCAAGGAAATCTCGGTTGAGGCGGTCCGCGAAGGCGGCGCACTAGTAGTGCGAAATTGTTGTAATGATGGGTAATCAAGCTTGTCGGGCTTACCTTATGAAGCCTGGATAGGGTACGACATCACTCAATGTAACCCATCATTTCAAAGCGGTTGGTCTACTAGCCTCTTGCTCCAAAAGTCTCAGGATTCAGGCCCTTTTGGAGCAAAGCCCCGTAGGGGTTTAGGTTATGAAGTGTATTCCTCCTTCGGAGGGGAAACGGTAAGTGAAGAGTGTTTTGCCGTCTTTGTTGGTGATGAGGAAGTCCACTTTGTTGATTATGTCCATGCCAATGAGGACGTCGGCTCCTGTGAATTGCCCTTCGGTGACGGTGGTGGGAACGGGCACGGGCACGGCGACCATCACGGTTACGGCGGAGGACCCCGACGGGAACCGGGCCAGCGATGAGTTCGACGTGTCGGTAAGGCTGGCCTCGTCAGAGTAGGGGGAGGGGCAGCCCGGGGATAGCTACGGAAGCACAGACTCATTGGCACGGGCGTCCGGCTGCGGTTGGACGCCCGCGTTTGGCTGTGCCGTAGCTGGCGGAGGGGCGGAAGGTACTTTGCAGCGCGACCTCCCGCGGGAAAGTTCAAGGCTGCACCGGGGCGGGACTGCGGCGCTCCATGACCGCATGGGAGACAACGGCCTCTGCCATGCGGGACCGTGGAATTCCGGCAGAGGCAGAGGGCTGGATGCACAGGGCGGCGCTGTATCGTCTTGCCCTGTGCCGATGAACGTCCGGCGGAGGGTATCCGGTCCGGTTAGCGGTTTACCCACTCGAAGCCCAGGTGGGCATACCGGTTCGAGGGTAGGCTCCCCGGTCAAAGCCAGCCAGTCGTTGCCGCCGTATGCCATAACCGCTCCTCCGTCATAGGGTTGGTCACTGAATCTGCCTGAGGGCAGGTGTTCCCAATCCTAACTCATACCCCCGTGTTGCTGGGCCAAGGCCGGCAAAGTACAATCGCAAAGCACAATCAAGGCAAAGGACTGATGGGACAGCAGGCAGGCGCGGAGGCGATCAGGAATGACCGTCTGGGTCGTCAGGGCAGGAAGCAGGGGTGAAGGAGAGGAATTCGCCCTGGATGATGGAATGGCAGGCATCGGTTTCGGTCTGCGGATGAACGTTACCGAGTTCGCAAACCGGGATGACCTGAGAGACCATCTAATCAACGACCTAATCAACGACTTTTATGGCGAGAGCAGCGCCAGGACAGCCGCATCCACCGCCCGCCAACTCTGGAGCTTCGCCAATGAAATCCGTATCGGAGACATGATTGTACTGCCCAGAAAGCGGCCGAGAGTAGTAGCCGTGGGAACCGTATCGGGAGCATATCAACATAGACCTGATTTGGACACTCCCCATGTTCTTGCCGTGGACTGGAGAGCGGGGGACATACCGCGGGAGGACTTCGACCAGGACCTGCTCTATTCATTCGGAGGATTGGCAACGGTATATCGTGTCAGGGCAAGCGATGCCGAGGCGCGCATTGAGCAAATCATGGCTGATCATCTGGCCGGGCCGCCGGGTGAGGGCGGAGACGCCGTTGCGGATGATGAAACGTTCCAGGTTGACTTGGAGGAACAGATTTCCGACCGGATTTTGGACCGCATCCGGCAAATGTACTCCGGCGCCAGGTTGGAATACCTTGTGGCGAGTATATTGAGGGCATCCGGATACAATGCGTTGGAGACCCGCCAAGGGCCGGACGGCGGCATAGACGTGGTCGCAGGCCAAGGTGACATGGGCTTCGGACGCCCCAGGTTGTGTGTGCAGGTGAAGTCGGGCCGCTCGCCTGTCGGCTTACCTGAATACAACCAGCTACGGGGCAATATCGACACCTTCGGCGCGGACCACGGATTGCTGGTCAGTCTCGCTGATTTTACGAGACCGGTCAGGGTTGAGAACGAAAGGTCCTTTTTCCAGATTCGTCTGTGGGGGCCCGACGACCTGGTGGACAAGCTGCTGGATACCTACGACGCCCTTCCAGACGACATCCAAAAGGATATTCCGCTGCGGAACCGCAGAATCCTAATAGAGACAGAGGGTTAGGTGCACAGGGCGGCCGCGTATCGTCCTGCCCTGTGCCCATGAACGCCCGGCCGGGGGTATCCGGCCCGGTCAGCGGTTTACCCACTCGAAACCCAGGTGGGCATACCGGACAAAGACGGTCCCGAAGGGCGCGGCCAGGGGGCCGTTGGCAGCGAGTATGGCTATGGTGTGCCGTGCGCCGGGCACGGCATCGGCGGTCACGGGGACTCTTTGCGGGACGTTGAACCCCTGGACTGCGCCCCGGTCCCGGTTGCACTCGCCGTCAATCCAGATTTCGCCGTAGTCGTCGACGCAGGTCTCGAACTGGACGCGCATCCCGCTGGTTGGGAGTCCGTTCACGGTCTCCGGGATGGTGATGGCGGTCCGGTACCACGCGAAGGTGAAGCCACCGGACACGCCAACGGATATGTCGCCGGATACTTCCCAGTCCGAGTCGTCATAGTCGGGCAGCCGGGCCGGGCTGCCCTCACCTCCGCCAACCAGCCCCTGGTTCGCCTCGCCGGGCACATAGCCAATCCGGTACTTCCACTCGGCTCCGGCCTCTTCCCGGCCCGGCGATTGTCCTATATCTATCGTTACCCGCGGCATATAGTCACCTCCCTGTCCGTCGGTTTGCAGGCTACCCCTGAGATACCTGCGATTGTACACCCGCGGGCAAACACACTGGAGTGAAAACCCGGGAGCAAACACACTGGAGGGAACGTCCTGGAGCAAACAGCCTGGAGTGAGAACCCCCACACCTGGGCGAATTGTGCTTTAATGGGGCCAGGAAGAGAGGTGCCGGTATGGTCAAGAAGAAGGGGAGCGCACTGCTGGTAGTGTATACCGATGTTGCGGTGGAGCATGACGCCGATTTCAACGCCTGGTACAACCAGGAACACCTGCCGGAGCGGCTGAGCGCGCCCGGTTTCCTCGACGGGGCCAGGTACGAGGCCCTCCGGGGCGGTCCGCGGTACCTGGCGGTCTACGAGCTTGAGTCGGTGGAAGCCCTCCAGTCCGACGAGTACCTGCGGCAGAGGGACAACCCAACCGAGTGGTCCAGGCGGGTGTCGCCGCTGATGGCGGCGGGCGGGATGGTCCGCAACGTCTACACCCAGATATATCCATCGGAAGGCGACCCGGATACCCAGGGCCGGGGAATGGCGCCCGCGCTCCAGATTGGCCGGATGGACGTGCCGCCGGAGCTGGAGGCCGGGTACAACGAATACTATGACACCGTGCGCACCCCGGCCAATTTGAAGCTGCCCGGCTGCCTCCACGTGCGCCGCTACCATGCGGTCGAGGGGTGGCCCAAGTACCTGACAATGTACGAGTTCGAGCACGAGAAGGTGCCGGAGACCCTGGCCTGGGAGTCCCAGCGCCGGGAGGATACCATGCAGCAGTACATCGGCGGCAACTACGGCCATGCGCCGGGGTCGCCCGGAGTCTACCGGCGGGTGTATCCGCCCCGGGCTTTCTGAGGGTTTAATGGCCCGGCTTTTCTAGCGCCGAACGGGAAGTGACGTTTATGCCCCGCAAAATGAGCATCGAAGAGGCCCATGAGTTCCTGGACAGCAAGCCCGGGTGGATTGCCCTGACCACCATTGGCCCGGACGGGTATCCCCATACGGTGCCGTTGGGGTACTTCCGGCTGGGCAACGACATACTGATGGGGGTTCGCGGCAACACCCGGAAGCTGAAGAACATCCAGGACAACCCCAGGGTGTCTCTGCTGTTGGAGAGCGGCAAGTCGCGGCAGGACATCAAGGGACTGATGGTCCAGGGCACCGCGACGGTCCACTCCGACCCTGAAGAGACGCTGCACTACGCACGGGAGGCGGCGAGACTGCGGGGCGTCCCGGAGGGGGAGCTTCCCACAGAGCCGAGGAAAGAAGCCGTCTACATCAAGGTGACGCCGGCGCGATTCAGGTCATGGGACTACTCTCCCGGTTAGCCATACCGGGAAGCAGGCCCAGGCCTCGGGGAAAATGAGACTCATCCGACCTACGCAGGGGGAAGCGATGCCGAGACTGGAAGGAAAGGTGGCGTTGATCAGCGGCGGAGCCAGGGGGCAGGGCGCGGTTGAAGCCAGGATGTTTGCACAGGAGGGGGCCAGGGTGGTGATCGGCGACATCCTGGACGAACTGGGCATGCAGGTCCAGGCGGAAATCAACGAGACCGGGGGCGAGTGCCTTTACGTGCACCTGGACGTCACCAGCGAGGGGGACTGGCAGAGCGCCGTGGAGGCTGCGGTGTCCCGGTTCGGCAAGCTGGATGTGCTGGTCAACAACGCGGGCATAGGCAGCCCCAGGAATGCGGACGGGGAGCGTATGACCATCGAGTCCCTGACGGAAGGCCAGTGGGACCAGGTAATGGACGTGAACGCCAAGGGCGTATTCCTTGGCACCAGGGCCGCGATCCCGGAGATGCGCAAGGCCGGCGGCGGCTCCATCATCAACATATCCTCGGTGGCAGGGTTGATTGGCGGGACCACCACGGCCTACGGCGCGTCCAAGGGAGCGGTGCGGCTGCTCACCAAGGCGACTGCCATCCAGTACGCAGGCGAGGGCATCCGGGCCAACTCGGTGCATCCGGGAGTAATCATCACCGACATGACCGCGGGGATGCTGGCCGACGAGGCCGGACGGGAGTTCAACCTGGCCCGCCACCCCATCGGCAGGCTGGGCATACCGGAAGACGTGGCCTACGGAGTATTGTTCCTGGCCAGTGACGAGTCCTCGTTCATGACCGGCAGCGAGCTGGTCATCGATGGCGGGCTGACAGCGCAGTAGCGCCAGCGGCCATTGACCGCTCCCGTTGTCCATAACGTGCAAAAGCGTGCAAGAGTGTGAAAATCAGTCCAGGAGGTTGGATGTGGCTATTGAAAGGCTCTCACCGGCGTTGGACCGGATCGTTCCGGCGGACCAGGAATTGGAAGAACTGGGGAACGGCTACGAGGTTGCCGAGGGTCCCCTGTGGTGGAAGGAAGCAGGGCACCTGATATTCAGCGAAGTCCGGGGCAACCGCCGCAGCCGGTGGACTCCGGGTGTTGGGATTGAACTGCTACAGGAGCCGACCAACAACGCCAACGGTCTGACGAGGGACCTCCAGGGCCGTATGCTTCTCTGCGAGGGCGGCGCGGGCCGGGTCACTCGCGTGGAACCCGACGGGAGCATCACGGTGGTGGCCAACAGCTACCAAGGCAAGCGGCTGAACCGGCCCAACGACGTCGTGGTCAGGTCTTCCGACGGGAGCATCTACTTCACCGACCCCGGAGCGCCCGACCCGGAGTTTCCCCTGCCCTATTCCGGCGTGTACCGGGTATCCGCCGACCTGGGTTCCATCTCCCTGCTGGTGTCCGACTTTGCCTTCCCCAACGGCCTGGTGTTTTCACCCGACGAGAGCATTCTGTACATCGCGGATTACCGGGGCGGGCGCATCCGGGCCTTCGATGTACAGCCGAACGGCATGTTGAACCTGGCCAGCGACCGGGTCTTCTGCCAGCTCATAGAGCCGGTGCCGGTGACTCCCTACGGTCCCGACGGGATGAAAGTGGATGTTGAGGGCAACGTGTACAGCAGCGGTCCGGGCGGGGTCTGGATAATCGACCCTGCCGGGAACCACCTTGGCACCATCCATACGGGGGCGCAGACCACCAACGCGGGTTGGGGCGGCGATGATTGGAAGACCCTGTTCATCACCACCTTCGGCTCCCTGTTCCGCATCCAGATGAACATCGCGGGAATCCCGGTCTACGGCTGACATCAAACATGGAGGTCTGGAGGACATGGATGCTACCGGAGTCTCCCATATTGCCATCTGCGTGCGGGACATAGACAAGTCCCTGGAGTTCTACCGCGACACCCTGGGCATGACGGTGGGCTACGACCGGATACAGGACACGACCACGGGCGGACTGCCCCACGTCTACGCGCACCCGAGGAAGACGCGGCGGCAGGTCAGGCTGAACATCTGCGAAGGGGAGAACGCACCCACCATCACCATGACCACGCACCCGGATGAAGACCCGGACGGCGACCCCATCAAGCTGGACCAGGTGGGAATCAGCCACTTCTCAATCTCGGTCCCGGACCTCCAGGGGTTGGCTGACCGGCTCGCTTCCCAAGGGGTGGAGTTCGCCGGGCCACTGGAATCCAGGCTCAACGCCCAGGGAGAAGTCACCAGCTTCTACGTCTACGACCCGGACGGAATCCTGCTCCAGTTCGACCGGGGCGGCGGTGGATGACCGGGCCGTATGATCAATCCGAATGACCGGTCCGCATGAGTTACCAACGAGGAGGGAACAGGAGTTGGCCAGGCAAGGCATAGTCCTCTACCACGGTATCGAAGGGGGCAGCGAACTCAGAGAATACGCCGCGATTGCAGAGGACTGCGGCTATGAGTCACTGTGGGTAACCGAAAGGTACTTCCACGAGGAGACCTTTTCCCTGCTGGGGTTTCTGGCGGCCGCGACGCAGAGCATCAAGCTGGGCGTGGGCGTCGTCAATCCCTTCACCCGCAACCCGGCGCTGACCGCGATGTCCGCGGCGACACTGGACCGCATCTCCGGGGGAAGGTTCCTGCTGGGACTGGGCCGGAGCGACCGCTGGGTAGTGCAAGACCGGATGGGCATCCCGTACCGCCAGCCGCGGGCCAGGCTCGAAGAGACCGTCAAGACCGTCCGGAGCCTTCTTTACGGCGGGAGCATCACGTCAGAGGAAGGACAGTTCCGCCTCAACCGCGTTGGCCTGGCAACCCTGCCTGTCCAGGAGAGGTTGCCGATATACCTCGCGGCCATCGGGCCACAGGCCCTGCGGCTTGCGGGCGCGGTGGCCGATGGAGTGCTCCTCAACGCCTATACGCCAGTGTCCTACGCCAGCTACGCCGCGGCAGAGGTGCGCGATGCGGCGCGGGAAGCGGGCCGGGACCCGGAGGAAGTTGACATAGCCTGCATGTTGGTGGTGCGGCCCACGGACGACCTGGAGGGCATGTTGGCAAGTTTGAAGCCGCGGGTGGTAAGGCTGCTCGATGAGCCATACGTGGGGGAAATTATACTTGAGAAGGGCGGCTTCGACCCTTCCATTCTGCCTGCGCTGCGGGCTTCGGTGAAAGCGGACGGGGGCCGGGAGGCGGCGCAGATGATAACCGATGAGATGGTGGACTCGCTATACCTGGCCGGCACGCCGCAGCGTTGCGCCGGGCGCGTATCCGAGTACCGGGAAGCGGGGGTGGACCTGCCGCTGCTACTGCCCAGGCTGGAGGACTACGCCGCGGTGGCGCGGGGCATGGCAGTCACTTAATCAGGCGGCGGCGCATGAAGAAGGCCGCTATGTACAGGGCGACGGCGGCCACGGCCAGCAACTCCGCGACCCACAGCAACATCTGCCATGAGAGGTTGCCGTCCACGAGGCCCCGGGTCAGGGCGGCGGCCGGGGTCAGCGGCAAGGCCCATGACAGCGCCCGCACACTTTGGGGAAGGTGGTCCAGGGGGAAGAAGACCCCGCTGACGTAGAACATGGGGATGATGAACACGGTGAAGAAGTTGTTCATCGCGCCGATTGTGCTCGCAGTGGCGGTCAGTACCATTGCTATGGAAGCAAAGGCCAACCCCACCAGGTAGGCGCACGGGATCGCGAGCAGGGCGTATGGCGAACTCACCAGTCCGAAGCTGGTGGCGGCGATCAGAACCACAACGCTGGACACCGCCGCCCTTGTCGCACCCCACATTGCTTCTCCCACCACGATGTCCGACGGCTCCACGGGCGTGAGCAGCATCGCCTCGTAGACATGGTGGCTGTCCATTCTCAGGTATGCCCCGTAGGTCGCGTCCAGTGTGGCATGGAACATGGCGTAGCTGGCAATCAGGCCGGGGGCCAGGTACTCGGCATACCTGGTGTCCCCGATGTCTCCCACGTAAGCGCCGAGTCCGAACCCGAGGGCCGCAAGCACCACGAAGGGCTCAATGACCATGCCGCCGAGTTCGACCTTCCAGCCCCGGATGATGGCGTCACGGTTCCGTTGCCAGATGTGGAACCCGCGCCAGATGAAGCTCGATTGGAGCGCAACCGTGACACTTGCCATCAATCCCTCAACCACCTGCCCGTCAGGCGGAGGAACACGTCCTCCAGGTTTGCCGGCCGGCGCACCACGTGGTAGCCGGCCCAGCATGACTCAGCTTCGGACAACCTGCTCCTGTCGCCAAAGACCAACACCGAACCGCCGGCGTCCTCGAAGTCCAGCCCCTGTGCCGCCAACTGTTCCAACAGGCCGTTTCCATGGGGCGCGGCGGCATGTATCTGCACCACCTGCTCCCCGGCATGGGACCGCACCAGGTCCTCCGGCCTGCCCTCGGCGAGAATCCTGCCCAGGTCCATGACCATCAGCCGGTCGCACAGGTATGCGGCTTCGTCCATATAGTGGGTGGTCAGCAGCATGGTTATTCCCTGCTGTTTCAGTTGCAGAAGCCGGTCCCAGACGAGGTGGCGGGACTGGGGGTCCAGGCCGGTGGTTGGCTCGTCCAGTATGAGGATGCTGGGCTCGTGGAGCAGCGCCCTGCCGATGAGCAATCTGCGCCTCATGCCTCCGGATAGGTGATCGGGCGACTCCCCGGCCTTTTCGCGGAGTTGGAACAGGTCCAGCGCGGCCCAGGCCCGCTCCCTGGCCAACTTGCCGGGAATGTTGAAGAAGCGGGCATGGGACAGCAGGTTCTGCATGACGTTCAGGCCCGGGTCCAGGCTGTCCGCCTGGGAAACCACTCCCAGCACGGACTTTATGGTCCTGCGGTGACGCATAACGTCCATGCCCTGGACCACCAGTTGCCCGGAGGTGACAGGCGACACACAGCAGACCATCTTCATAATGCTGGTCTTGCCCGCTCCGTTGGGACCCAGCACGCCGAAGCACTCGCCCCTGCCCACGGAGAAGTCCACGGAGTCCACGGCCACCAGGCCGGAGTAGTCCTTGGTGAGGCCGGCGGCCTCTATGGCGATACCGGGAGTCATGGCTCTGCAATAGCCGGCTTGCGGCGAGGGAATTCGCGTGTCACTCTACACTCCGGACCGGTATGGAGTTGGATGCGGATTGCCGGTCATTATCCCGGCTTGTAGAATCCTGTGCAACGATGGACCCAACTATGGGCGCAAAAATGGGAAGGAGGTCAACAATGGCAATCACGTTGGCAGACGGGAATCGCATGGTAGAGGCGGCATTGGCCAAGGCTGCCGAATTGGACGTCAAGGTGAGCATAGCGGTCTGTGATTCCGGCGGCAGCCTGGTCGCCTTTGGCCGGATGGACGGGGCCAGCCCGGTCAGCGCCGTGGTATGCCAGGGCAAGGCCGCGGCCTCGGCAGCGTTTGGCCGGGCCAGCGGGACGTTGCAGGCCGACTCTCCGGTGATACAGGCTGTCATTGCCGCGATGGGCGGCAGGATGCTTCCCGCGCAGGGCGCTGTGCCGGTGGTCCAGGACGGCGCAGTGGTTGGGGCCATCGGCGGCAGCGGCGCGACCGCGGAGCAGGACGAGGAGTGCGCACAGGCGGGCCTGGCTGCCCTGTGACGTGTACCCTGTCCCGGCCAGGAGTCCCCGCGGCCATGCGCCGGTTGGCGCATGGGTGAATACTGAAGAGACTCCCCGGCCGTCCCTCGAATGGCCGGGGAGCCTGTTCCGGTCTGATGTACTGGCCAAGGGCCGCGTGCGGCGCTAACCGTTCAGGTTCGGGGTTGGCTCCTTGGGCAGTCCGGCAGCCACCATTTCCCGGGCCCTTGTTTCCATGCCGGGGATGATGGAGTTGATCAGGTCCTGGTCCAGGTCGGCGGCGACGCCGGGATAACCGGCCCGCTCGAGCATGGCCGGGAGCTTGCCGGTCTTGAACAGGTCCAGGGTCCAGCCCAGGGTGTCCGTCACCAGGGTCTTGTCCCAGAAAATGCGGTGGTTCTTGTTCCTGGGGCCATAGTGGTAGTGGGGGGCGTCCCAGAAGCAGTCAAAGGCCAGCAGTTCGGTCTCTTCGGTGTAGTGGCGTCCCGGGGTCCCGGCGAGGTCAGCCAGCACGTGGATGGCCATGCCGCCGTCGCCGCTGTTCTGGAGGCGCATTTCGAGGCCGAAGCGGATGTTGCCGGCCTCAAATACGTCGGTGCCCCGGTTGTGCTTCACGGTGTTGCGCCCGGTGGCGAACTTCTCCCGGGCCGTGGCGTCGACTTCGGCCAGGCTTGCCTTCACCGCATCCATGTCGATCTCGTCGGCCACCTGGGGATAACCGGCCTCCCGCACCATTGCCGGAAGCGTGCTGCGAATCTGCTTGACGCTCCAGCCAACAGGGTTGCCGTCCACCGTGGGGTCCATTCGGAACATTTTGTTCTTGCCTTCCGGACCATAGACGTAGCTGCGTTCCAGGTCGAAGCAGTTGAACCGCAGCAGGGTCGTCTCCTTGCCGTCAACGTCCGCGGTCACAAGAATGACCACACCCTGGTCTGAATGGTCCTGCACGTTGCCGTCCCAAAGCTCGTGCTGCACGATAAATGTCACCCGTCCAGCCTGAATCCTGGGCCTCACTGCCTGTTGAGTCATGTCTGCCTTCCTCCCAACATCATTGAGAATTGTGCCGCCGTCAAAATGCCGCGTACACCTTGGGCGATTATACCATTTGAGAACTATGGTGGGGGGAGGCGGAAATCTCCGGGAGAATTGCGAAACTGGTATAGGAATAGGATGGTCATCTTCAAGGCTTGGTGGGTAGACGTAAGGCTGGCGGGCCTCAGAGCTGGACACGGAAGAATCGGATTATATGGCGGGGTTGGCGTGGGACGGGGAGTAATGCCGGGCCGGGTTCGCCGCAGCCCGCCAGTACGAGCGCCAGCACTGCCAGCAGGGGGACGGGGGTCACTGCCACTGGCCCACAATTTGCAAACCGAAGCCAGTCGCTATCAAGAGTACTGCAAACCAGTACAATGAGCGGTAGAAGACAATTCCTCGCCTCAACGTTGCCAGGTTCTGCTCGTCCTGCTCGCTGATGGTTATCCATCCCTCATCAACTGCTTTCACCATCAATGTGGCTTCGATAAGCTTCTGCGATGTAGCAACGAGCAGGACGAGTACCCCGGCTATGTCAAGGGCCAATCCGATGGTGGAAATGACACTCCCGCACATCTCTTACCCCGCCATGTCCGCTACGGTGGGCGGGACCAAGTCCGTCCAGTGTTCATAGTTGAAGACCCGCGCCCGTTCAGCAAGTTGGACCTCAAGAGCCTTTCAGTCCATTGCCCACCTGCTTGGCCAGTATTTTTGTAGACCACCAAAGAGTCAAGGCTTGGAAGGTCGCGGCGCACGCACCAATCATGGAGCTCGTGCAGTGCCGGTCTTACGTCGAATGGGGAGAACCTTGCGGGATACCCAAGTCTGTCCTTCAACTCCCCATGGTAATGGTCTGTCTCAGGGCAGCGCAACCTATCAGGACCAGGTAGGTCCTGACGGCACTTCCCGGTGTTGTTGCGGGCAGAAACTCAGGGTCCATCTTTTCCTCCTTACCGCCGCCAGAACCTATTCCGGAATGGTGTACATGACGCCTTGTGACAATTGCCCCCTCTCCCTTAGCGAGTCATAAGCTTCTTGAGTTAGCGAACAGGTGCGGGTGATCGTAGGGTCGAATTTGTCGTATATGGCCACCGACAATAATGCAATCGCGCCCGACAGAACCGCCACAGGAATTGCAATGGCATGGATAGGGGGAGGTAGTCCGGGGACAAAATACCCGCAGCCGGATATGACTGCAATCCCCTCGCCCACTATTATTGCCCAACGGCGTAGCCAGTTGGTGCGTAAGAATAGCATTTGGCGGTCTACGTTGTTCCTGGCCATAATAACTACCTCCTCACCTCTCCATTCCCACCAACTGTGACACCAGGTACTCCATTGGCCGGTCGCCCTTGATGCGGTTGCAGTTGGGGCAGAGCAGTTGCAGGTTCTCCAGGTGGTCCGCGCCGCCCCTGGCCCGGGGGATTACGTGGTCAACCTCGAGTATCTTGAAGGGGAAGTCCATCTTGCAGCCGTTGCAGACGCCCTCCTGCTGGCCGAAGAGGACGTGCTTGTTCTGCCGGTAGGGAATAGGGGAGTCGATGTCGGTGCGGCGGGGGATGTCCGTCCGGGCGGTCACGTAGCCGTGGTGGAAGAGGGAGCCGATGCCCAGGGGCGGGGCCTGCTGGAGGCGCTGGGCGACAAGCTCGATGGCCTTGGGGGAGAGGTCGATGCCGACCCACTGGCGGCCCAGCTTGTCGGCGGCGACGCAGGCGGTGGCGCAGCCGCAGAAGGGGTCGAGTACCATGTCCCCCTCGTTGCTGCTGGCCCTGATGATCCGTTCCAGCAGCGCCAGCGGCTTTTGCGTGGGGAACCCTATCCATTCAGCCCCCTTGTTGTAGTTGGTGAAGCCTATGGGGTTCAGGATAAGGTTCTGCGGTGGGTTGCCCTGGTCAGCCGCCGCATACCGCTTTAGCCCAGGCCATATACCTCTGGTGGGATGGTGAATCAATCCGGCTGCGTCCAAAGCGTCTAAGCGGGCATGTGTTCCCTCGATGCTCCGGTAGCCAGGGATGAAGTGCCGTTCTATGTATTCAGCGTAGTAGCCGTCCCGGGGCGGCGCCCAATGGCGTCCTCTGTCGGAGACATCATAGCCGTGCCAAGGCTCCCCGGACTCCCCGTATCGCACGTTGGGGCCGGTCAGGTCGGAGAACCTGACCGGCCCCAACGTGTCGTTTTGCGGATAAGCCTTCCTCAGTTCTTCCTCTGTCTTTGGCGTATGGGATGCTTCCCAGTTCCAACAGGGGTTCTCTGTCTTCCCGTAGTACAGTATGTGCTCGACTATCCGCCCGTAATTGTATCTGTCGTTGTGCGCCGTTGCCCGTCGCCAAACCAAGTGGTTCCGGTAGCGAGATGGGCCGAAAATCGAGTCCATGAGGAGTTTCAGGTAATGTCCGGCAGCGTCGTCGCAGTGGAGGTATATGGACCCGGTGTCCTTGAGCAGGCGGCGCATCTCCATGAGGCGCACGGCCATCATGGTGAGGTAGGACTGCATCCCCTTGCCGTGGGTGAGGCCCGCCGCCTTGAGCACCTGGGCGGTGGCGGGCTGCTGGTCGGCGATGAGGCCCATCCAGGCCACGTCCAGGTCGGAGAGAGTCCAGGTGTCCTTGAAGGCTGCGCCGGCGGCCTGGCTGCCCACGGGCGCGGCGTAGTCCTGGTTGGAGTTGAAGGGCGGGTCGAGGTAGATCAGGTCCACGGACCCGGAGTTCATGCCACGCATGATGTCCAGGTTGTCCCCGGTCCAGAGGGTGCGGTTGATGAAGTTGGGGGTGGTCATGGCTCAGACCCCGGGTTTGAGAGTCACGTACTTGGCCAGCCTGCGCCCCTTGTAAATCTCGTCCCCACTGCTATGAGAGCCTGTAGCTTTCCCCGCAATCTCACGAAGTGTTGGAGTGCTCCAGCCTTCAAGCTCATCGGCATACTTAATACCGAATAGATGGAACTGGAGTGATTGTTCTCTCGTAGCCGCCGCTCTCCGGTACATATCCTGGAGTATCCGTATAGCTTCGTCTGTGGTCATGGGGCCTCACAGCTTGGAGTTCATTTCGCCCAGGGTGTGGTCTATTTCTTGGAGCACTCCGAGGATAGCTTGGTTCCCGGAGTGTATCTCCGTGCGTAATTCGGGACGGATGGCCAGGTTCCGTTTGCTTGCAGGGTTTGGCGGCATTTGCGGATTGGGCATATACCCTGGTACCGAACGGAACCGCTACAAGACATGATAGCGAGTCGCATCCGGGGACGGAAGGGGGCAAATGTCACTGCTATCTGAGCCAGTCGGCCACCCGTTCGGCGATCATGATGGCGGTGGCGTTGGTGTTGGCGCGCACCACCTGGGGCGCGACCGACAGGTCTGCGATAACCAGCCGCTCCAGGCCCCGGACACGGCAGAATTGATCGACCACCGCCATTGAGTCGGAGTCCGGACCCATTTTGCATGTACCGGAAGTGTGCTGGGTGGTGCTGACGTTGCGCATCATCCAGGAGTCCAGGGCTTCATCCGACGCCAGGTCTGCCTCGGAGGGGGAGCGCCATCCGTTCACGATGCGGGCGAAGGCCGGGTGTTGAAGCAGCCGTTGACTGAGGCGGATGCACTCCCGGACACGCCGGATGTCCTCGGGGCTGCGCAGGTAACGGTAGTCCAGGAATGGCGGATCGTGCGGGTCGGCGGACCTCAGCAGCAGTTCACCGGAACTTTCGGCCAGTTCCAACATGCAGGCCAGCCGGACCCCGGCCTCGCCGGCAGGCCAAGCGCCGCCGGGGCGGTCGCCTGCGCCGGGACCAGCGTAGTTGTAGGGGAACAACTGCATGTCGTTGCGGAGCCCCGATCCCTCTACAGTGTAGCGCAGGCCCACCTGCATCCTGGGCCCGGACGGGTCCAACTCGAACCCGTCTTTCGTTTCCAACTCCAGGTTGAACATGGGATGGTCCCGCAGGTTCTGTCCGACGCCGGGCAGGTCCTGGACTACGGGGATGCCGTGACTTGAGATGTGGCTTGCCGGTCCAACCCCGGAGAGCATGAGAAGCTGGGGCGTGGCGATCCCGCCCGCGGCCAGCACGATCAGATCGCTCCGCACCGAGAAGCGTTCTTCACCGCTTTCAACCTCGACCCCCACCGCCCTGGGTCCATCAAAAATCACCCGCCGCACCAGGGCGTTGCCCCTGACGGTAAGGTTCATGCGGTGCCGCGACGGGTCCAGATAGGTCAAGGCCGTGCTCATGCGGATACCGTCGCGGGTGTTGAAGGGGACCGGCCCGACGCCCGTGGAGTCCGGGTTGTTCATGTCGGGGTCGTGGGGAAACCCAGCATCAAGACAGGCCCGATGGAATGCGCTCTGAATGGGCTGCCACTGCTCGCGGGGGAACCGCCGCACCGGGACCGGGCCGTCCAAGCCGTGAAAGTCGTCCCTGACGTCTGCATCGTTCTCAAGACGGCGAAAGTAGGGCAGCAGCTTGAGGTAGGACCATTCGCTGTTGCCCTGGTCGGCCCAACCGTCATAGTCTTCGGGCAGGCCGCGAAGAAACACCTGGGCGTTCACCGCTCCTGAGCCGCCGACGATTTTGCCGCGGTCTGCGTACATGAGCGAAGACTGCTGCGAAGCACCGGCGGCGCGGTAGCCCCAATTGTAGGCAGACTCGCCGGAGGTTGCGGCCATGCTGTAACCGTTGGCTATCTCTGCCGGCAGGTATTCGGGGGCCAGATAGTCCGGGCCGGCTTCCAGCAGCAGCACGAACCTGGCACGGTCTTCGGAAAGGCGGCTGGCGAGCACGCATCCCGCCGAGCCGGCCCCGACTATGATCACATCGTAGTGCATTTCACCGGCTCCAGACCTACTCGTAGGGACGCAGCTTAACCTCGTGGAGAGCGGGGATTACTTCCCGGCCGATGAGCTCGATGGAGCGCATGACATCGTCGTGGGGCATATCCCCCTCGTTGCCGTAGCAGATGAGGTATCCGGGGGCAACGGAATCGAGAATCTCGGTGAGCCTGCGGATGACGGTGTCCGGGCTGCCGACGACGATGCTGCCAGCTTCCTGAAGCTCCTCGTAGGTCTGGACGCGCTGGCCCAGGCGAGTGCCGACGCCTGCCGGTATCTGGCGGATGACCTCGACGGCAGTGCGGGAGCGGTAGCCGGGAGGGTCGTTGTGCTCCGACGGACCCTTGAAGCGGTGCCTGCCGTGCCACATGTAGGTGCGGCCGATCTCCTGGGCTTCTTCGTCGGTGTCGGCGCAGAACACCAGGACGTTACCGCCGAAGTTCCCCGGGCCAGGCTGGTAGCCGGCCTGCCGGGCCGTATGGATGTAGACCTCCTTCAGCCACTCGGTCTGGCCGCGGATTACCTGGAGGTTCAGGTAAGGGTAGCCGTGTTCCGCGGCCCAGATGACGCTCTCCGGGCTGCCGGTGCCGGGGAACCAGATGTCGGGGTGGGGTTTCTGCATCGGCAGCACCCAGGGGTTGACGACACGGTGGTGGAAGTGTTCGCCCTCGTAGCGGAAGGGGCCGGGGGTGGTCCAGCACTTGAGGATCAGGTCGTGGGCTTCCTCAAACCGGCTGCGGTTCTCGGTGGGATCGATGCCCGCCTGGAGGGTCTCGATGGAACTGCCCCGGACGAAGCCGGAAATGATGCGTCCGCCGGAGTAGCAGTCCAGCATGGCTATCTCCTCGGCCATGCGGACCGGGTCATTGATGGCGATGACGTTGCCCAGGATAGCAATCTTGACCCGCTTGGTGACCTTGGACAGCACGGCGGCGTCCAGATTGGCGGCAGGCTTCATGCACCAGTAGGCGGTGTGGTGCTCGTTGGTCATTATGCCGTCGAAACCCACTTCATCGACCAGTGCATACTGCTCATGGTACTGATTGTAGAGGACATGGGCCTTCTCGGGGTCGAAGTAGGTGTTGGGGAACAGGAACCGGGTGGCCTCGTACCGGTCCAGGTCCTCATCGGTGACGTAACCGTTGGGCTGTTCGGAGAACCAGTAGACTTCGACCCTGTCGGTCGGGCGAGTGAGTTGGTCAACCATCTGAACCTCCTGCGGGGCAACGGGCTGTATCAGGTTGCGCGCCGTGTTGTTGGAGGGGATTTTACACGCTGGCCATCATCAACGCACGAAGGAACGCACCGGGGCGGAGAGCAATTGGCCGGATAGTCCAACGTTCTGTTCCAAATGTTCTGGCATCGGTGGACAACCGCTTTGGCCCGGCGTACTATTCCTCCGTGACTCCGGCATTTGAACCCCAACGCTTTTGAGATGGAGAACGTCAGATGACTACGTTAGGATCCGGCGCATTCACCTATGAGGCCATCATGGACTGGGCCAAGCTCCCCGGAGGGGACACTTTCAACATGGTCAGCGCGGTAGCCACTGACTCCCAGGACCGGGTGTATGCTTTCCAGCGCAAGGACCCGCCCATCATGATTTTCGACCGCGACGGGAATTTCCTGGACTCCTGGGGCAACGGCGCATTTGAGTTCGCCCACGGCATCCACATCGCGGATGATGTTGTGTACGTTACCGACAGGGACAGCTCGGTTTGCATCGTGTACACGCTGGACGGCAAGCCCATCCAGATGCTGGGGCGGCACGGGGTCCACTCCGACACCGGATGCGAGAACCCCGGAGACCTGGTGCCCCGGGCGGCAGGCCCCTTCAACTACCCCAGCGAGCTGGTGCCTTCTCCCTCGGGAGACCTGTACGTGTCGGACGGCTACCGCAACGCCCGGGTGCATCGCTTCACGTCCGACGGCGAGTTGAAGCAGTCCTGGGGTCAGCCGGGCAAGTCGGCTCCCGGCGAGTTCCACCTGCCCCACAGCCTGCTGGTGGACGGCGACGGCACGGTGTTCGTGTGCGACCGGGAGAACCACCGGATACAGGTGTTCGACGGAGACGGGGAGTTTCAGACCATCTGGACCGACATCCAGCGCCCAATGGACATCTCCGAGGGGCCGGACGGCAATCTGTACGTGAGCGAGGGCAACCGGGACGATTCTCCGTCCCGGTTCAGCGTGCTGGACAAGCAGGGGAACGTGCTGTCCCGGTTCCCGGCGAGGGGCGGTCACGGCAGCTGGGTGGATGCCCACGGCGACATTTACGTAGGCACCCAGACCAGCGTGGACAAGTACGTGCGGCAGAGGTAACTTTCGGGCGGCGTGTCGCCTTTGTCCATTGGCACATAGTGTTGCCGGACCTGGCCGCGAGCGCCGGGTCCGGCAACTCTTTTTCGCACGGCTGCCAGCGCAGGCATGAGTCCCATTACCTCCCATAACCTGCATCTGCTACACTGGTACGCGCTCCGGCGGAGGCCGGAAGTCCCACTTCGGGAGAATGAGAATGCCACAGATACGGCCCAACCGGGCCAAGCAGAAGCTGCAACAGGGACAGGTTGTAACGACCATATCCGGCTTGCAGAGCAGCGAGACCATCGATTTTCTTGGCCCCCTGGGTTTCGACGCCGCCTGGATTGAGGGCGAGCACGGCCCCGTTACCTGGGACCAGTTGGGCGACCAGACCCGGGCCTGCGATCTGTGGGGGATGACGTCCATTGTGCGTGTTGACGCCAACTCACCCTCGGTGATCACCCGGACGCTTGACCGGGGCGCGATGGGCATAGTGGTGCCCCACGTCAACAGCCGGGAAGAGGCAGAAGCGGCGGCCAAGTCGGCCAAGTACGCGCCGCTGGGATACCGGGGGATGTTCGGAGGACGCCAGGCTTTCGGAGTGCCCGACTACCTGGAGCACGCCAACGAGCAGACCATGATGATCGTCCTGATCGAGGAAGCCGAGGCGCTGCGCAACCTGGACGACATCCTGAAGGTGGACAACATCGACGTGTTCTTCGTCGCCCCATCGGATCTGGCCCAGACGATGGGACACCTCGGCAATCCGGGCCACCCGGACGTCCAGAAGGCCATCGACGACGGAATAGCACGCATTGTCGACTCGGGGAGGACGGCCGGGACGCTGGTGAATGACGACAATATCGTCAGCTACATAGAGAAGGGCGCCAAGTTCACGATGACGTCGTGGAACGCCTGGGTTGCCCGGGGCGCAGCCGGGTTTTTGGGCAAGATCCCCAACTCCTGATGGTCAGGGACGGGAGTTGAGAGCTTCCCGGTATTGCTCAGGGGTGTTGAGGTCCCACAGGACTTCTGGGTTGTCCACCGGGACTCTCATGGTGGCCTCCTGGTGTTTGCGGACTACGGCCTTGACTCCGAATGTAGCCTCTTCGATGTTGGTCAGCTCATCGAGAAGTGAGGAGTCCACCAGTATGGGATGCCCGCCCTTTCCCTGGAACTCGGGGATAGTGATGAGGCCGCCGGAGTTGCGGTGCTGGTCCAATAGACCGCGGATGGTTTCGGCGCTGCGGGGCTGGTCAACGTTGAGCATCAGGATTGCGCCTGCGGTTCGAGGGTCCAATGCCTTGAGGCCAGTCTTGATTGAGGTTGTCTTGCCTTGCAAATAGCCGGGGTTGAGACGCCACGAAACCTGCTCCATCCCTTCCAGCAGGGGGCTTAGCTCGCCGGCGCGGTGGCCCAGGACCACAACCACGTGGTCGACGCCCGCGGAGAGCAGGGAGCTGACCTGGTGCTGCAACAGCGATGTGCCCTGCCAGGGAAGCAGGGCTTTGAGTTGCCCCATGCGCCGGGACTCGCCAGCCGCTAACAGGATGGCGGCTGTGGCCACAGTTGGCTACACTCCGACCTTGCGCTGGGCAATGCTGGCGGCGCGTTCCACGTACCAGTCGGACATCTGGAGGGGGCTTCCCTTGCCGCCGCGCCGCACCATGATGATCTCGGACATGATGCTCACAGCCAACTCCTCGGGGGTCAGTGCGCCGATGTCGAGACCAATAGGAGCATGTACCTCCTTGAGTCGTTCCACCGGGATGCCCTCCATAGACAATCGCTGGTAGATCATCATGTTCTTGCGTCGGCTGCCCAGCAGACCTATGTACCGTGCCCGCGTGGTGAGGGCGGACTCAAGGGCCATGTCGTCGAAGCGGTGTCCCCGGGTGGCGGCTACGACGAAGCTGTTGACGTTGACTTCCAGGTGCTTGGGCCACTCGTCGTAGGGAGCGACCACCGTCTGCTCGGCGTAGGGGAAACGCTCCGGGTTGGCGAATTCCTCCCGGTCGTCCACGACGAAGACGCGGTAGCCAAGGTTGTGGGCCAAGTCCGCGGTTGCCTTGCCGACGTGACCGCCGCCCACCATAACCAGGGTCGGAGGCGTGGTGAAGCCCTCCACGAATACCTCTGTGCCGTCGTCGGTGGAGAAGGACTCGATGTTGCCGACGTCGGCGACTCGCAGCGCGACCTCGGTGGCCCGCGCGTCGACCTCGGCGTTGCCGAGTGTGCCGGTGGTGGTCCCGTCAAGACGCAGGAGCAGCTTGGCGCCCAGATTCGCGCCGCCCTCGGGGACGTTGACCACTGTTGCCAGGCTTACGGCGTCGCCTCCCTCGTAGGCGGCGATCAGCTCCTCGCCGATCTCGGTGTAGTCCTCGGGTCCCCAGAGGGGTTCGAGGAAGAAGTACATGGTCCCGCCACAGACCAGGCCGTCTCTGGCCGCTACGTCCTCGTTGAGGAAGTAGTCCTTGAACTCGGGCCCGCCGTGACGGCGCAGGATTTCCCTGGCAGCAAACCAGATGTCCCCCTCAACACAACCCCCACCCAGGGTGCCGACTCCGCTGCCGTCCTCCCGGACCAACAGCATGGCTCCGGGCTTTTGCGGGGTGGAGCCCTTGGTGCGGACCACTGTTGCCAGCACGCCGGACTGACCGTTTTCCAGGAGCTTGACTGCTTCCTGAATAACCTCTTTCATCGTCTCTATCACCTGCGGGGGCGAGTTCGACTCAAGCTTATCAAAATCCTTGACCGCAAGCAATTGAGGATGGACACATAAGCGAACCCATCTCCCTGGCGGTGATGAAACAGGCTAGGAATCGAGTTTGCGGGTGTTGCCCCGGCCTGCTGACCCATGTGTCTCTGTCCGGACATTCCGATACTCACTCATAGCGGCAAGTACAGCACTTCCGTGTGAATGTAATATCGTGTATAATACCCAATTGAAATAACGTTGTAGACGAATCATCACGAAATTGGACGGGAATCATCGGACTTTACCGCTGTCGACATAGGTGATACGACACACCGTATGGCAGTCATCGCCCTCACGTCCATCAATCAGCGCAACGCCCTCCCTTACCTGGAAGCCACGGAATCCATTGGGCTGAAAGTCAGGCTCCTCATTCCCGGCGATTCCGCCGACGCGCCGACAGAAGAGTTGATGGCGGGCGTAGGCGGCCTGCTGTTAAGCGGCGGTCCGGACGTCGACCCGGCCCGCTACGGGGCCGACCCTGACCCGGAAGCCGGCCTGTACCTTGACCAGGCACTCGATGACCTGGAGTTCAGGGTTCTCGATTACGCACTGCAACGGGACATGCCAGTTCTTGCTATCTGCCGCGGGATGCAGCTGCTTAATGTGGCCTTCGGCGGCCAGCTAATCCAGGACCTGCCCGGTCACAAGGCTCACCAGGAAGACGGCCGGTGGGTCTCAGAATCCCACCAGATATTCCTGGCTCCAGGCTCCAAGGCGGCTCCGATCATCGGTTCCGCGGGATTCTTCCGCGTAAACAGCCGGCACCATCAAGGCGTGCGCGAACCGCAGAAGGCCCCGCGGCTCATGGCAACCGCCTACTCAGTGGAGGACGGCTACATCGAGGGCCTGGAAAGCCCGGAACATTCGTGGGTCATTGGGGTCCAGTGCCATCCCGAGATACAGAACGAAGTTCCAGCTTCGTTCGCCAACCTTTTTCGCGCTTTTGGCGACCGTGCCGAAGGCCATGCGGACCCAACGCATGCAGCCGTTCCACCGGCCCGGTCTGATGCAAGCCCTGAAGCAAACCACGTGAACCGGCCCGCCGGGGACACACCTACGGGAAGCGGCAGCAGGGAAGAGGAGGAATAAGCCATGGTAACGGACGCTCCAACGCCTCCAAGGGAACACATCCGCCCGGTGCACATCGAAGACGAGATGCGCACCTCTTACCTGAACTATGCCATGAGCGTCATAGTGTCCCGTGCGTTGCCGGACGTGCGGGACGGCTTGAAACCGGTCCAGCGCCGCATCCTCTACGCCATGCACGACATGGGCATACGGCCCAATTCCGCATACCGGAAGAGCGCGCGCATCGCCGGAGAGGTGCTGGGCAAGTTCCATCCTCACGGGGACGGTCCGGTCTATGACTCGCTGGTGCGCCTGGCGCAGCAGTTCTCCATGCGCTATCCCCTGATCACCGGCCAGGGGAATTTCGGCAGTGTCGACGGAGACCCGCCGGCGGCCATGCGATATACCGAGGCCCGCCTTGCGCCCATCTCCGAGGAATTGCTGGTAGACATTGACTACAACACGGTGGACTTCGCTCCCAACTTCGACGATTCGATCCAGGAGCCCCGGGTTTTGCCCGCACGATTGCCGAACATGCTGGTCAACGGGGCATCCGGCATCGCGGTCGGTATGGCCACCAACATTCCGCCGCACAACCTGAGCGAGGTGGCCGACGCCATCTGCACGCTCATCGACGATCCCGATTGCACTACCGAGACTCTGATGCGCCATGTTACCGGACCAGACTTCCCGACTGCCGGTATCATCCGGGGCAGGTCCGGCATCGTTGACACCTACACGACCGGCCGCGGGCGAATAATGATGGAAGCCGCGACGGACATAGAAGAGTTACGGGGAAGCAGGGAACAGATCATCGTCACGGAGCTTCCATACCAGGTCAACAAGGCCAACCTGGTTGAGAAGATCGCGCAACTTACGAGAGAAAGGCGTATAGAAGGCATTTCGGACGTGCGGGACGAGTCCGACCGTCATGGGATGCGCATCGTCATCGAGCTGCGGCGGGATGCCCAACCGGAGATCGTGCTCAACAATCTCTACCGCCACACGGCCCTTCGCTCGTCTTTCAATGCCATCATGCTGGCAATTGTGGACGGCCAGCCCCAGGTCTTGGGCTTGAAACGCTCCCTGGAGCTTTTCATCCGGCACCGTGAGGAAGTCATCCGCCGCCGTTCCGAATTCCTCCTGAAACGCGCCCAGGACCGGGACCATGTGGTCCAGGGTCTGTTGCTGGCGTTGGACCGTATGGACGAGGTGATTGCCATCATCCGCGGGTCCGCTGACGTTGAGACAGCCCGGAACAACCTGATGGAGCAATTGCAGCTTACCCAGGTGCAGGCGCAGGCGATCCTGGACATGCAACTGCGCCGGTTGGCCGCCCTGGAACGCGAGCGGCTGCAAAAGGAGCATGAAGACCTCCTGAAGACCATTGCCGACCTGGAGACGCTGCTGGCCAGTCCTGCCAAGATCAAGGCGGTGGTGAGGGAAGAGACGGTCAAACTCAAGGACGACTTCGGGGACGGCCGCCGGACCGTTATCTTCGACGACGAAATCGAAGACCAGTCCGCCGAGGACTTCATCGCCCATCAGGACGTGGTGGTGACCCTGAGCCAGCGCGGTTACATCAAGCGGGTCCCCAGCCAGACCTACCGGACCCAGCACCGCGGCGGCAAGGGCGTCAGGGCCATGTCGACCAGGGACGACGACGCCATACTGGACCTGCAAGTGGTGGACACCCACGATACCCTGTTTTTCTTCACCAACCGGGGACGGGTATACCCGCTGCGAGTGTTCCGGATCCCGGCGGACACCTCCAGGACGACCAGGGGTACCGCCCTGGTGAACCTGCTGAATCTCTCCCCTGGAGAGCAGATCCAGGCCATGCTGTCCATAGAGGACCCCAAGGAGGACTACCTGCTAGTCCTGGCCACGAGGCAAGGGCAGGTGAAGGCTCTCAAGACCGGGGAACTCTCCAACATCCGGCCTTCGGGCCTGATCGTGATGGACCTCAAACGGGATGACGAGTTGGTGAGCGTATCCCGGGTTGGCGATGCCAGAGACGTAATAATGGTTTCCGAGCGAGGGCAGGCAATCCGTTTCAGCATTGATGAACTCACCCCCCGCTCCCGCAGCGCCGGCGGCGTCCGCGGCATGAAGCTCCCGGACGGAGACATGGTTGTGGCAATGGGCGCGGCGTCTCCCAGCGACCACCTGCTCATAGTGAGTCAGGGGGGTTACGGCAAATCGACTCCTGTAAGCAGCTACCGCCGCACCGGAAGAGGCGGCCAGGGAGTGCGTACGCTACGGGTAACGGACAAGAACGGCCCGGCGGCAGCAGCCAGGATCGTGCGCGACGCTCCAGGTCAAGAGATGTTTATCATCTCGGCCAAGGCCCAGGTGGTCCGGATTACCCTGGAAGACGTGAGAGTCACCGGGCGAGATGCCCAGGGCGTTATCGTGTGGCGGGACCGGGAGGCCGATGACTATGTCGTCTCCATAGCCTGCTTCCAGGAGACGGACCAGGGCCGGCCTGCAAGTACAAAGAACGGCGGAGGCCGCAACTCGAATGGTACACACGGGTCCAATGGAACGAACGGCGCTGGACAACCGAAGTAAACGCGAACAGGGTTGCGGAGCGGACCGCCGGGTCGCAGCAAGTTCGCCAGTGGCTGTCCGGGCACGGGGAAGTCTTATGCCGATGCGGTTCACTGTCAGACCGGGGACTGCTGGTCGCGTCCCCAGGTCTGATTCTGGAGTATTGCCCATTACAAGGGCGGAAAGGAGCAACGCCGGAGCGGACACTGCAAGATAACGTTTGGCTATTTTCTCTACCAAAGGAGCTATCGATGAAGCTGGTATTCCTGCATGGCGCTGGAGGATCGAGCCTGTCCTTCTACTACCAAATGAGGCACTTCCGGAACTCAAAGGCGATAGACCTGCCCGGGCATCCCTATGGTACTGCCTGCCAGAGTATTGAGGGTTATCTCGAGTGGGTGAGGGGTTTCAACACCGCCCGCAGGTACAAGGATGTTGTATTGTGCGGACACTCGATGGGCGGGGCTATCACTCAACTCTATGCGCTGCGCTATCCTGATGAATTGAGGGGGATCATCCTAATTGGCACCGGAGCGAGGCTCAGGGTGCATCCCGATTACCTCAACCGTTGCGAGAACCCGGGCCAAAACAATCTTGATTGGATGGAGGCCCAAAAGGAGACTTACAAGAGCGTTGGCCCGGACATCTATGAAGTGCTGATGCGGCGGGCATCGGAGGTGGGGCCGGCAGTCGAGTTGAACGATCTGAGGGCCTGTGACCGGTTCGACATAATGGACGAAGTCAGCAACATCTCGCTCCCGACCCAGGTCATCTGCGGCAGCGAAGACATCATGACCCCAGTGAAGTATTCCGATTACCTGGCGCAGAGTATCAGGGAGTCACGGGAGGAGATCATTCCCGGCGGCAGTCACTACGTCCAACTGGAGAAGTACCAGGCAGTCAATGAGCAGATAGAAAAGTTCCTGGCCACTCTCAAATAACGGCCGGTAACTTTACTCCGCAGCCGGGTTGTACCAGCGGCTGCGGTAGAACATGAGGGGAGCGCTGGGATCGTTCTGGTGGATCTCCTCCACCTCTCCCAGAAAGATGGTGTGGTCCCCGTAAACGTGGGACCCGACCACCTTGCAGTCGAAGAACACCATCGCGTTGTCCAGGGAAGGCGCGCCTCCATCGGAGGTGCTATAGTTGTATTCCACATCCCCGACGCGGTCTTCAGGGCGTTTGGCAAAATAGACGCCAAGCTCCTCCTGGTCCTGCCTGAGTATGTTCACCCCATAGCGTCCCGCGCGTTCCAGGTATCCGTGGGTGTGGGTCCCATGCGCGACGCAGACCAGCACAACGGGCGGTTCAAGGCATACCGACGTGAAAGAGTTAGCGGTCATGGCGTGGGGCACGCCCTCGTCGTCAATCGTCGTGATGATGGTCACACCAGTAGCGAAGTGAGCGACCGCGGCCCGGAAAGATTCTTTGGTTACCACTACGTTACCCTTCCCGTATATTTGCCCCCATTATAAACACACTCTAACGCTATCGCCAATGGCAATAGCACCCCACCCGGAAAATCGACTCCACCGAGTTTGTCAAAGAGGCGGCCGGAGTCGTCGAATAGAAGCATCATGAGCGGCCGCAGCCAAGGCCCGGAATGTCCCTCCCGTAACTCCGGGCGACCCGGCGGACGCTAGCCGGTGACGGCGACTTGCGGATATGGCACGAAGCGACCTGCGATTTGGCCAGGTGCAGGCAGGTCATCCAGACCTGGCTCCAGCTTGACCACAGCCCCGGAGGGCACCATGCCCTCAAACAGGTCCGGGTGAGTCAGTTCCGCCAGCATCTCCAGCCCCTGCACCACCCTTGGGCCAGGGCAACTGAAGTACTGGTGGTCGATGAGGTAGACCTCTCCGGCCTTCACCGCGGGTATGTCATGCCATCCTTCCTGCCCGGACAACCAGGGGATCTCCCTCAGGCTTCGGGAAATATCCGATGAACAGAGGTCGATGAATAGTTTTTCCGGGGCATAGTCCCGGACCTCCGCCCATTCGACGCGCCGGGCAGGGCACCCGGGAGGATACAGGGTGTTGCCACCCGCCAGGGTCAGCATCTCAGGTATCCAATGACCGCCAATCACCAGCGGATTGATTCCCTCCAGCGAATAGGTCCTGGGCCGCCGCTCCACCCGGGCCAGCCGTTCGGCTACGGCATCTATGCGTTTCGACATGTCTCCTGCCAGGCGATCAGCCTCGGCTACGGCGCGGCAAGCTCTCCCGATTTCGTGGATGGTCTCCAGAATCCCTCCTATGGTCTTTGGCTGCAATACCACGACCTCCGGACAGACCGGCATTCCCTGCACCGCACGCCCGACCGCAGCGGCGTCCACCTCGCAGAAGTAGCAGAGGTCCTGGGTCAGCACAACGTCCGGAGGGTTCTTCCAGAGCCACTCGGCGTCGAGTTCGTATGGACTCTCCCCCGCTGCCAGGATCTGCCGCATCCGTTCCTCGACCTCATCGCTGGACATGGCGTCAACATCGATCCTGCTGCGGGACACCACCGGCTTGGCCGCTGCTTCTGCGGGGTAAACGCACAGGTCGCTGACGCCGACCACAGAGTCACCCAGCCCCAGGGCGAAGAGTATCTCGGTCCCGCTGGGCAGCAGGGAGCAAATCTTCATTAGCGGCAACTCCCGGTCGCGGAATTCCTGGCAGAAACGCGGCAGGCGGTTGGCGGCGCAACGCCGTGGCCGTTGTTGTATCATAGTGGCCCAACTATGTCACTACGTCTATGGACACGGATCCTGAACGCGGTGGGGGGCCGCCGCCACGCCCGCCGGGGGTCCGCTTCTCAGCCTCAGGAGAACTGGAGCAACTTTGCCCTTCTCAGGCTGAACGCCTATGGGCTGGGAATCAACGGGGTTTTCCTCGGCATCGACACGGTGGTATTGCCGGTGCTCGTGCTGGTTCTCGCGCCGGAGGGACTCAAGAACACATCCCTGGGAGTCCTTGGCGCGGGCGGCCTTGCGGTGGCCGCATTAGCGCAGGTACTGGTAGGACGGTCCAGCGACCGGACCCGTTCCCGCCTTGGAAAGCGCGTGCCATACATGCTTGGAGGATGCGCCATCGTATGCCTCGGCATAGTGGGCATTGCACTCGCCCCGCATTACTGGGTACTGTTCGGTGTCTGGATGGTCGTGCAGGCCGGACTCAACATAGGGTACGGCCCACACCTTGCGCTGATACAAGACCTGGTGCCAAGAGGCCGCACCGGAGTTGCCTCGGCGATCAAGATACTCACCGAGGCCGTCAGCGTCGTCATACTCATCTGGATAAGTTCCAGGTTGATGGCATCCTACGATTTCGGGCTGGGCGCCCACTGGCTCTGGGCCGCCCTGCTGATTCCGGGCGCGACCCTGGTCGCCGCCACGGCGGTCAGTTCGTTGACAGTGCTCACGAGACAGGTCTCCGGCGGCCCGTCTGCGGCCACGCTGGAATGGAATGAAGGGACGCTCCCGGCCCTCCACCCGCAACTGCGGCGGTTCCTGATTTCCCGGTTCATGATGGTCGCGCCAGTCTTCGTTTTCCAGACCTACGGCCTGTTCTTCCTGCGGGACAAGGTTGGACTGGATGACCCGGTGGTTGAGATCGGGAATATGGTCCTGTTCATTGGCGCAGGCATCGCCGTCAGCGCCTATTCCGCCGGTTGGGCGTCAGACCGCTTCGGACGCAAGCCCGTCATCCTGGCCGGGTCCATCGCGGCGGCCGGCAGCACGTGGGCGATGCTCCTTGCCGGAAGCTCGATGGAGGTCCTGATCATCGGCACCGTCATCGGCCTGTCGGTGGGGGCGCTTCTTGCCTCAGATTGGGCGATGGCCAACGACATGGGAACGTCGGGCCGGGAAGCGATGCACATCGGCGTGGTGAACCTCGCCACCATCGCCGGCGCGGCATCGGCGAAGATAATCGGGCCGGGAGTTGACCTGCTGAACAGCGCTTCCGAGGCTTCGGGTTACTCGGCGCTGCTGATCGGATGCGGGGCCTTCTTCCTTATCGGCGGCCTGGTCCTGGCACCAATAAGGCCCGACTTGCGCCGGGCCTCCGTTTGATTCTCCACTTGGTTCAGGGAAACTATTGAGACCGGAGTCCGGAAGCATACGGGCCAGATGCTCTTATCCGGTCCCGGACCTTCCTGGACTAATGGGATGGCTGGGTCTGCTTGGAGCCTCCCCTGGGCATTATCAGGGAAACCAGGAACCCCACCATGAACAGGGCAGCGGCGGCGTAGAACGCCATGTCCCAGGACGTAAACTCGATGAGTGTCCCGACCAGTACGCCGGCCAATGCGCCGAAGGCGGCGTTGCTGCCCCACATCAGACCCATAAACGTAGCATCCAACCCCTTGCCTTCCACCTCGTCAATAGCAGCGGCCTGGGTCAGGGAGTTGACCGAGGAATGGAATAGTCCAAACAGCAATATGGATACCCACATCCAAATCCCGCCCCCTCCCAGAACGGTGGTGACCGACAGCACGACGGACACAATCATCAGGAAAGCGATTACAGACCGCCTGCCGACCTTGTCGGACAGCGCTCCGAATATCGGCCCTGAAATAACGCCGGGGGCGGATACCAGGGCCACGGCAATCCCGATCTGGATACTGCCCAATGCCGTGAATGGGTCCATCCCGAGACCTTCACTGAGGTACAGGGGAAGGAAGAACACGTAAGACCGGTCCCCCATCCCCCGCACTGCCGACACGGTGAAGATTGACCACATGCCCGTGCCGCGGAACGCCTGCGCCATGCCGCTGATCTGTGTCTTCAGGTTCTGCCCCAACTGCACGGGACCCGGCTTGGGGCCGCCCACGTTCCACAGCAGGAGGAGCACTGCAACGCACAAGAGCAACAGCAGCGGCGTGCCTCCGCCCATGATCCATCGCCATCCGACAATGGGCAGGAGCAACGCCGCAACAATGGGGCCGGTCATGTCTCCGGCGTTCCCTGAAGAGCGGTGCAGGGATATGTACCATCCGCGTTGCTGGGGGAACCGCCGGGCGAGCAAACCCAGGGCCGGGGGATGCCAGAGCGCGCTGCCGGCGGAAGCCACGACAAGCGCGCCCAATACAGCGATGTAGTTTGGAGAGATTGACACCAGCAGATAGCCAAGGCCGATCAGCCCCATGCTGGCGGCCAGCACCTGTCCGCTCCGGTAGCGGAAGATGTCCACGAAGAACCCGCTGCTGACGCTGGTGACTCCGCTGGTTATCTGCCTGACCGTGGAGAGGACTCCGGCCATCACCGGGTCCATTCCCAGCGATGCGTACATGGCGGTCACCAGCACCGGGAAGCTATGGCCGTAGAAATGTTCAAGACCATGGGCACCAATTAAGGTGGTGGCCATGGTCCTGTCTTTGATACGGGCTTCCGGTCCCGCAGTGCCCTGACCCTGGGTCTCAACGGCTTGGACCAATTCCCTAGACCTGCTTTCTCGCCATTTTGGGCAACGATTGGCCGAGCCTTGACGCCAGACGGCCCACCTGTGGCAGTATACTCGCGGCATTCGCAAGCGGCAAGTGACGCAGACGCGGCCCGGACGCGCCTTTGCCGGGATGCAGTGAAAGCCTGGAATAGACTTTGTTTCTCTGCCGGCATTGCTCGCCGATGGGCAGGGAGCAGGGTTATGATTGAATTCAGCCTGCGGCAAGGAAGGAGCACAATTGCGCGCGCTCATAGTGTCCGACGTACACTCAAACATCGAAGCCCTGGGGGCCGTGGTGGCCGATGCCGGGAGCCGGGGACGGTTCGATGAAGTCTGGTGCCTCGGGGACACGGTGGGCTACGGCCCGGACCCCGGGGCCTGCATATCCCTGCTGCAGGAGCATGACCTGGCGGCCGTCGCCGGGAACCATGACTACGCTGCCGTTGGCAAGCGCCCGGTCCACGACTTCAACGGAGCGGCCCGCGCTGCCGCCCACTGGACCGCTGCCAATCTCTCCCCGGGGGACGCCGGTTTTCTGTCCGGGCTGCCTCTCACCGAGACGCGAGGCCCATTCACCCTGGTCCACGGCAGCCTGCGGCAGCCAATCGACGAATACCTGCTGGACTCCAACGCCGCGCTTGCCACCCTGGGGCTGCTCTCCACCCGGTACTGCCTGGTTGGTCACTCTCACATACCCTTCATCTGCGCCGAGAATGGCGGCTCCCCCGAATTCAGACCCTTCACCGAGGACGAGGTATTCCCCCTGCAACAGGAAAGGTTGATCATAAACCCCGGCAGCGTCGGCCAACCCCGCGACCGCGACCCTCGCCCCAGCTACGCGATATTCGATGAGGGCAACCATACCATTGAGCGCCACCGCGTAAGCTACGATATTGCCGAGACGCAGAGAAAAATGGAAGCCGCCCGGCTTCCCCAATACCTGATAGACCGCCTTGATCACGGCGTCTGACCCCCATGCCCGGAGCGGCCAAGCCGCACCGCGCCGCCCGTCCGGGACACGTGCGATGTTGACCACATATTGACAATGCCGCAGCACTATTGCTTAATTCGATGTGAGGCTGTCAAAAACCGTCACCTCACAGCCCGCTAGCTCAACTGGCAGAGCAACGGACTCTCAATCCGCAGGACACCGTTCCAGAGAGGTTTCTGGAGGGTTGCGGACAGTTGCCAAGGGGCTTTTCATAGCTGAAATGCCCTTTTTGTGTGCCCTGAAGGTTTGTGGAGAGTTGCAACGGTAACTGTTCAGACTTAAGGGGATCTTATCCATAAGCAGTGTCATCGACAGGCCAACTTAGCTTTGAGCGTGTACCTGTCCCAGCGTTTCACAGGCGCTCGTCACATCAACTCTGAACAGTTACTTGCAACGTGAGCGGCAGACATGAGCGGCGGCACGGGCAATAATGGGGAGGTCATCCCTCTCTGGAATCCGGGGCCGCGGATGGGTATCCCCCCGAGCCAGTGACAAAGGGCTTGCCACGCCTGACCCGATCAAAACCCCAGTCCGCGTTGGACTCGATCCGGGCAGCACATGTTGGTGACAAGTTCAAGGGGATGTGGAACAGACTGCCCGGATGCGATGGCCGGTGTCAGGCAGTCGTTGAGGGGGCCATCGCATCTTCGGGTCTGCCGGGATGGTACAAGTCGCGGCTGCGCGGCCTGTCAAGGCTCGCCCGCGCCGCTTTCAACCCCAGCACTCCAGGGTAGAACGCCACCGGGCGATGGCAGAGGATCAACATGCCGACCCCAGACCGCCTGCGGCCGCCGCTCCCTGACAATTCTTGTTAGTCGATAGCCGGTAGCCCCCTGCCCGGGGTATCCCAGCTGTACAATCTGGACACGGACCAGAACCAGATTGACAGCGTGATAGGGACTCACACGGACGTGGCATTTGAGCTTCACCAGAGACTGGTCCGGTTCATGCGGGAAACCGGGGTGCCGGAACGCCTGCTGTCGCCCCGGATGGAGCTACGAATCTAGCTGTGTGCCCGGTGGGGCAGGCGCTGACCATGTGGAGATTCTCGGTCTCCGGATGGGGTATTGGCTCCAGGCACCCTGCCGGCAGGGGCCGCAATCTGAGGCAAGAGACGGAGAATGCTGCTGAAGGACAAGGTGGTCTTGATTACCGGCGCCGGTCGCGGTATTGGCCGGGCCGTAGCCCTGTGCTTTGCCCGAGAAGGCGCCCGGACCGTCCTGACCGGACGGGACCGGGCCCGCCTGGCGCTGGTGGAGCGTGAGATAAATTCCGCCGGAGGGGAGGCGGAGGTCCTCTCTCTGGACGTTACGCAGGACGATGAGCCGGCGCGCGTGGTGGAGCGCGTCATCGAAAAGCGGGGCCGGATTGACGTGCTGGTCAACAACGCGGGTATCATAACCTACGATACGCCGGTCTGGGCCACCACGATGGAGGAGTGGGATGCGGTGATGAACACCAACCTGCGCGGCATGCACCTCGTGTGCAGGGCCGTAATACCTCACATGATGCGACGGGAGCAGGGCGTCATCATCAACATTGGGTCGTCGTCCGCCAAACATCCGGAGGGGGATTACGGCGCTTATGCGGCGTCAAAGTGGGGCGTTGCGGGGTATACTGCTTCCCTGGCACACTCCGTGCGTCCCTACGGGATCAGGGTGAACGGCATCAATCCCGATTGGGTGGATACGGACATGGCCCGGACTCGCAATCCCGAAGGAGACCCGGACTGGATAACTCCGGAAGAGGTGGCGCAGGCAGCCCTGTACCTGGCGGCGCAGGCGCCCGTCATTATGACCGGGCAGTTCATCGACCTATTCTCCACGTGATTATCCATCTTGATGAGCGATGATCCAGCGATGAGTAACGCCCCTGATTTTTCAGAGTCCTTTTACAGGCATCACGCCCAGCGCTACGCCGAGGTGAGCCACAACTTCATCCAGTCGGTCTACACCGATGCCTCCCACGCCATGCTCGGGGGAGACCGGGATCTCATGGAACGTCTCCAGGAGCTTATCCCGCCGGGCTGCCGGGGGCTGGATGCCGGCTGTGGCGCAGGGGCACGGGATGTGTTCTTCTACTGGCAGATGGGGTACGACGTCTACGGCGTGGACGCGGTGGATGAGAACATCCTGGAGGCCCGCAGGCTTCATCCCGAAATAGCAACCAGGGTGGAGGTCGCAGACCTCCGTGAGCCTCTTGGCTATCCGGACGGTAGTTTTGAGTTCGTCCTGTGCAACGCGGTCATCCAGCACATCGAACCTGGCATCGCCCTGGGAGTTACGCTGCCTGAGTTCGCCAGAGTGCTGAAGTCGGGCGGCGTGCTCCAGCTCATGTTCAAGCACGGGAGCGGAATCGCCACAGTCTACGACCGGGACTACACAGCCGACAGGACCTTCCAACTCTATGAGGTGGAAGAGGTGCTCTCCGTCCTGAGGGAACAGGGTCTGCGGGTGACCCCGGAGGAGGCTGGGAAACTGGGCGGGGTGATGTACTTCAGGGACCCAAAGCCCATGGACCACTGCGTCTTTTTCGCTCGCAAAGGCCCATGACGGCGGGAAACCTCCGTCTCCCCGCCGGTTGGATGGCTACAGGCCCGAGATGAGCGGCTTGAGAGTTCCCAGAGCGCTTTCGGACATCACCCCCTGCTGGCTGACCGAGGCTCTCTGTGCCAACCGGGAGGCCGGCAGTCCCTCCGTGGCCGGATACTCGGCCGAGACCATAGCCGAGGGCAAGGGATTCATGAACCAGTTGTTCCGGCTGGGTCTTGAGTACGACACCGATTCCGTGGACCTGCCGCCCACTGTGATAGCCAAGCTCCCGTCGACAGACCCGCTGCTCAGGGCGGTCTTTGACAGGCTGGGGCAGAACCGGCGAGAGGTCCGGTTCTATAGTGAACTGTCAAGCAGCTCCCGCCTGCGGACACCTCGCAGCTGTTACTCCGGCCTGGATACAAGCACTGGAGACACGGCGCTGCTGCTGGAGGACTTGAGTTCTGTCCGGCAGGGCGACAGCGTAGCCGGTTGCACCATGGATGAGGCCCGCCGTTGCATAGCGCAGATGGCCAGGTTCCAAGCCTCCTGGTGGGGGAGCCCGCTGCTGGACCGATTGGACTGGATGCCTTTGAGAGAGGATGAAGCGAGCGCCTACCAGGAGATATATGCCGGGGCCTGGAGCGCTCTCATCGAGAAGGCCGGCGCCGGAATGCCGCCAGGCTTGCGGCTCCTGGGCGACCGTTTGAATCCAGAGGTCCCTGGTATCAAGGCCCGGCTCTCAAGACCTCCCTGCACGATTGTTCACGGAGACTACCGGCTCGACAATTGCTTCCTGCCGGAAAGCTCTGCCTCCCAGGGAGTGGTGGTGTTCGACTGGGAGTTCTGCGGACGGGGCCGCGGCGCCTATGATATCGCCACGTTTATCAGCGAGGCGTTTCCTCCACAGCAGCGGAGAGACGTGGAGATGGACCTTCTGCGGGAATATCACTCGGTCCTGGAGGGCGGCGGCGTCAGGGGCTACCCGTTCGAGGAGTGCTTTCTTGACTACCGGTTCTCGATGCTGGAAGTCTTCATCTTCTGGATAATCACCGGAGGCTACTGCAATTACCAGGAGGAGCGCGCCAGGGTTTACCTGCACAATACCCTTGAGAGAATCTATACAGCCACCTCAGACCTTGCCTCCTCCGAAACGATTGGTCTGCCGCCCGGATCCTGAGCCAGCGGAATGCCAGTTTTGGGAATGGTATCCCTGGATAAGTAGATGTGGCCGAGTTGGGGCCACCCGCTGTGCAAGTATGATGAAGCACCGGCGATTCCGGGTCAAAACTTCGTCGGCGTTGACAGGGAGTCCTGCCCCCAGATCCCGGTGGTCTACTTCATGCTCAAGTATTTCTCGGGCCCACCCGACCCTTTGATAGACTCCTCTGGTGTATCGCAGCCCGAGGGAAAATGTGGGTTGACACCGGGACCAGCATTCACCGCCAGTCATGGCGAGGTCTCCAGTCCAGCATGCGCTGCACCTTCTCCGTGCTGATCACGCTGGCCGTGCCCTCCAGTCCCTCCCTTATCTCCACCCGGTCGCCGAAGTTGCTCCTGACGATGTCTACGGTCGGCTCCGCGAAGCGGCTGGAGGGCTGGGCCAGCATGAATGCCTCATACTCCTCGATCTCCGCGTCCAGCGCCAGCACCTGCGCCTCTGCCACGTCCCGCGCGTCGGCGTAGGCCCACATCACCAGGGTAAGAGGGTTCTCGGGCGTGGGAGCGGGCCACGGGAACTCGGCCTGCACCTCGGGCAGTGCCACGTTGGTGAACCGAAGGCTGACCACGGTGGTATTGGAACTGCGTGCGACCATCCTGCCGATGTCCTCGCCGACCTGCTTGGTCAGGCCGTAGGGCTCGAAGGGCATCATGGGGTGCTCCTCGTCCAGGGGCAGGTATCGCGGCACGAAAGCGTTGCCGTCGTGGGCCCACCCCATGCCGAAAGCGCTTGACGAGAACACCACGCGTCGCAACCCCAGCTCCGCTGCCGACATCATGACGTTGAAGTCGGCTGGTGTGTTGTTCTCGAAGATGGCCCTTGGTTCTGCGCGCGACGGCCCGGGGATGGCTCCCATGTGGACCACGGCCTCCGCGCCGCTCAGGATGTCATGCACCGCTGCGGAGTCGCCGAGTTCGCAACGCACGAACCTCGCCGGCAGGTTATGCGCCTCCACATGGTCCGTGGCCAGCACTTCCCTGCCCCGGTCTACCAGCAACTGCACCACCCTGCGTCCCAGCCTGCCCGCCGCTCCGGTTACAACTATCATCTCGCCCTCCGGCTGATTCCCCTCTGTCGATGGATACTCGCTTCATTCGCATATACGAAGCCTGAATTCACTGGCGGTCAAGCCCGTGGATGCCTCGGTAATCTACCGCCGGCGGGGACTGCCAACCTTCCAACAGTCCCGGACCGGGCCGGTACACTTCCACGCCCAGCGGGTGGCAGGCGCCAACGGGGTCGGCGGCGTCCTCTCCCCAGACCTGCACCGACAGGTCGCCGCGCGGACAGGTGGAGATTGCGCACACATTGTTCGAGCCCGTCAACAGGATGCGGGTGGAAAGGAGGGGCCAGAGTCAGGCTCCAAGGCGCTCCTGCGGCGCACTGAGCGCCAAGATACAAGAAGAAGCATCTACTTGCCCTAAGAAACTATCTCAGAACCAACCCCCGCCTACTCGGGGACAGGTTCTTGAATTTCCCGGTTGTCTGGCGTGACGACAATGTCCCAGCCTGTCACCCCCATCCTGGCCTTCCCCCATCAAGGGGGAAGGGACTCTTGAGATAGTTCCTTGCCGGCGGGGAGGGCGACCGACTAACCGGCGGTGAATCTGGCGGCTTCCTCGGAACCGCCGGTGGCGTCGCCTTCGGTGTAGGACTGGGCCCCGGTGCCGGCGAGGGCGCCTCCCTGCACAATGAGGTACTCATCCCTGATTGGCCGCCCGTCCAGCCAGCACTCCAGAATCTCGCGGACTCCAGAGGCGTACCTGGCCTGGGCAGACAGGGAGGATCCGGATGTGTGGGGAGTCATGGCGTGGTTGGGCATGGTCCGCCAGGGATGGTCATTGGGCGGCGGTTGGGGAAACCAGACATCGCCCGCATAACCCGCAAGATGCCCGCTGTCCAGGGCCCTGGCGATGGCGTCCCGGTCACAGATCTTGCCGCGGGCAGTATTGACGATGTAGGCCCCGCGCTTCATTTTGGCGATGAGGGCGTCGTCAAACATGTTCTCGGTCTCGGGATGGAGTGGGCAATGGATGCTGACCACGTCGCACACACCGACCAGAGACTCGACGGTCTCGTGGAAGGTGAGGCCCAACTCACTCTCCACGTCGGGAGGAAGCCGGCGCCGGTCGGTGTAGTGGAGGTTAACGTCGAAGGGCTTCATTCGCTTCAGGACCGCCAGTCCTATCCTCCCGGCGGCAACGACTCCCACGTCCATTCCCTCGATGTCGTAGGACCTGGAAACGGCGTCGGCAATGTTCCAGCCGCCCCGGACCACCCAGCCGTACTGGGGGATGTAGTCCCGGACCAAGGCCAACATCTGCATGACGGCGTGTTCAGCGACGCTGATGCTGTTGCACCAAGTCACTTCGCATACCGTGATGTTGCGGGCGATGGCAGCCTGGAGGTCGACGTGGTCCGAACCAATGCCGGCGGTTACGGCCAATTTCAGGTTGGGGGCCTTGTCAATGCGCTCGGCGGTAAGGTATCCGGGCCAGAAGGGTTGGGAGATGACTATATCGGCGTCGGGCAGTTCTCTCTCGAAAACGGAATCAGGGCCATCCTTGTCCGACGTCACGACGAACCGGTGTCCCCGCTCGGCCAGGAACCTCTCCAGTCCCAGCCCTCCCGAAACAGACCCGAGGAGCTGGCCCGGGGAGAAGTCGATAGACCCCGGCGTGGGCAAGGTCTGACCGTCGGGATAACAGGCCAGGCCAGGTATACTCTCGCGAGCGTAATTGGGAGGGAAGCCCGCCACCGGATCGGGATAAAGAACACAAACAACTTTTTGAGAATCAGAAGAACTCATACCAACCCAAGCTCCTCCACCAATATCGGATAAAGTATATCAGATCACACCTGTCCAACCCTGGCGGAACCGTTCCATCCAGTGGGTGCAACATGTGGCCCCCTTGTAGTCCGCTGGACGGCTCCAACCGGGACCAACCCAAACCTTGGCAGCGGGACTTGGCAATCGTCCTGCGGAGGTCCCCAGGGGTATCGTATTTGGATTCTCGAAGACCCATTGACGTTCACGATACAGTCGCCCACTGGATTAAGAAACTATCTCAAAACTTGAGTTGCCGTTGGCGGCGGAACCAGAGCAGTACGCACCCCAATTGGATTTGGCCGATGTAATTGGATACTTTCTTGTCGCAGCGCACCAGGGTCGCCCGGCACTTGGGCATCCCGGCCAGAGTCCGCTCCACCACTACCCTTTCCAGAGTCATGGCCAGCAGCCTGGTATCGTGAACGTTGGCCCCAGCCACCACCAGGCTCAGCGGCCCTCCCCCGGCGTCAACCAGGATGCTCCGCTTGCTGCCAGCCTTGCCCCGGTCCGTGGGGTTGCCGCCCACCGAGTCCCCCCCAAACCTGCTTTGCCCATGGGGCAATCGGCAGCTTGCCATTCCCAATCCACGCTGCCCAGTTCCTCCACTCCTCGACCAGCACCGTCCATATGCGCTCCAGTACTCCCAACTCCACCCAACGCTGGAAGGTCCGGTGAATGGTACTGTCGTCTGCCATTTCCCCGGGCAGCCGGTTCCATTGGCAGCGGGTGCGCATCCGGAAGATAATGCCGTCCAAGACTCGTCTCGGGCCGGAACGCCTGAGTCCCGTGGATATGGCCGGGTCCATCTCCGCAATGACCGGGTGAATCTGCTCCCAGAGATCATCGGGGACCTCCCATATGGCAGGCAGGGTATCGCTTTTTAACATCATCCACCAGCACACTCGTTTCCCTTATCCTAACCTGCCCTTCACCGACATCTCATCTATAGACCAAACCTGCTTTGAGATGGTTTCTAAGCCCTCTACATGTCCCGCCGGTTATATGGGGATAGCAATTGTCGATTTGCCCCAGGATGGACGAAGAGGGTCTGGAGGCGATGCGCCTGCCAGCAGGGAATGGGGACGAACTATGGTAATCTAGACGCATGTCCAATGATAGACCGGCAATTGATCCCACATCCTTCTGGCAGGCCCTGAAGGCCCGAAAGCTGACTTTCTTTTCCGGGGTGCCCGACTCCACATTCCAGGGCGCCTACAACGCCATGGCAGCCGATCAGGACATCCGCTACATACCCGCCGTGCGGGAGGATGTTGCCCTAGGCGTGGCCAGTGCGGCCTACTTCCATGGTGGACTGGGTGGCGTGATGATGCAGAATTCAGGCATCGGAAACATAGTGAACCCACTCACCTCATTCAACCTCCTGTACAGGGTTCCTGCGTTGCTGGTTGTGGGCTGGCGCGGGTATGGAGGCCCGCCAAATGACGCCCCGGAGCACTGGATCATGGGAGAAAAGACTGTGGACATCTTCGACCTCTTGCAGATGCCGTTTGAAATCCTGGAGCCGGGTGAGTTGGAGTTCGCCCTGGACCGGTTGCTCAGTGCCATCGAGGGGTTATCGGTGCCTGGGGCTCTGCTGGTGCGGCCGGGGGTGCTTGAGTGATGGACCGGTACAGGGCCATACAGACAATCCTGGAACATTTAACGGATGACGATCTCGTATTGAGCACCACGGGGATGATTTCCCGAGAGGCATTTACCGCTCTGGACCGGCCCGGCAATTTCTACATGCTCGGTTCCATGGGTCTCCTTTCTTCCTTTGGACTGGGACTGGCCGTCCTTACCCCTCAGCGTCGCGTGGTCGTGATCGAGGGTGACGGGAGTGCCCTGATGAGCCTGGGCGCATTGCCTCTCATCGCGGCCGAACGTCCCGGCAATCTGGTCCACATCGTTCTGGATAACGAGGCGTACGAGTCCACAGGGGGCCAACCATCTATCAGCTCGAAGGTGGATCTCGGAGAGGTGGCAAGGAGTTGCGGTTATGCCCGCATAGCCCGGGCCGACGAGGTCGGGGCACTGGACCGGGCCCTGTCGGTGTGCGCCCTGGGGAACGGGCCGGTCCTGCTTCTGGTCAAAGTCGGGATCGCTCCGGTCGAGGGAATCCCGAGGGTCTCTCACTCCCCGCTGGAAATCCGAGACCGGTTCATGGAGGCCATCCAAAGAGGAGGCTGAAAGAACACTCACGCCAATAGCCACACTCGGGCGGCGCTCCCCGTTCCGTCGTTCCCAGCAGCCAGTCTGAGGATTGGCCTTCGTTGCTCATGGGACCGAGTCGTGGCGACGGTCTACGCGGATTGCGGGGTTGGCGGTGCTGGACAGACCGATGGAGGACGGTGGCGAAAGAGCCTGAGCAGGTTGTGCCGGTGCATATCAGGGACCATCCTCCCGGCACTGTCTTTAGCGTGGAGCCGAACCTCAGCTTCAAGACCCTCCAGGCCACCGGAGGGACGGTGAAGAAGGCCAATCGGCCTCTAAGCCGACGGCAACGACAGGTAGCGCACACAGTCCAGCCGGACGGGGTCGGGGATTCCCCCATCGTGCTCCCGCCCAGCAACAGACTGCACCGCTACCCGGGCCGCCGGCACCGAGGACCACATAAAGCTCTCCAAACAGTTGGATCTCAGGGTGAGCCAGCCGGTCAACCAGGCACACAGCCAGCGCCAGCGGGCCAGTGTGGTCGCCAGGTTCAAGGCGAACCAGACCGGAGGCAGCATGGTCCTCTACCTGAGTTGGTAGGGCCAGGAGCGGAAGACCGGAGTGCCGTTGGGACGCGACGAGGATGCCCTGGAATCGAGTCCGGCGGGTCAGGGAACCATGCCCCTGAGCATCATATGGTCTTGATAGTCCAGATTCGGGTAATCACGCCGTCATCTCATGGACCACCACGGTGTCAGCGTGACGGCGGGCCAAGGCTACTATTTCGTCATCGGCATTGCCGTCGCCCATAACGCAGACCACGCCCCACAGCCCCTCCCGTGCCTGCCTGGCAGCCCGGTTGACCAACTCCTCACGGTTGTCGGGACGCATGGCAAGCTGAACGCCTCGTACGATGTGACCAACGGCGTCCAGTGCCTCGGGCTCACCAATCACGTAGTCCGCCATGTTCAGCAGGTCTTTGACTTGTGGTGACAACCGGGAGATGTCGCCGTCGCCCAGGGCCACGATGTTCAGCGCCCGGTCCTGGGAACGGAAAGCGGCGACGAACTGCCGCGTGAGGCCGATCTGGCGGGCATGGCTGGCCTCGTGGCCGGCCGAGCGTTCCAGCAGCTCCAGCAGGGTCAGACCCGGAAAGGAGTTCTCAGGGTTGGGCGGCGTTGCCGGACGAGCCAGCTGCTCCGGCGTCAGCTCGGTCAGCAGGGCGCGGAACCGCTGGTGGGTTGCTTCCTGCTGTTCCAGCTCCCGCCGGAAATGCTCTTCCCGGCTGGAGAAGGGCGGCAGCATCTCCATCTCGCCGCGGGCGATCTTCTCCAGCGCGTCCACGTACCGCTCCGAGTCCAGGTGCAGCAGGACGTCGCGTACCGACCAACGCTGGCCGAGGAACGCCTCCTCGGTGTCCAATCCCTCCAGCGACTCCAGCAGCGCCTGATGCCCTTCATCGAGGCGTTGCAGCGCGGCGTCGCGTCTCTGGAGAATTGATTCCTGCTCTTCGGGACCCATGTACTTTTCTCCTGTCAGGTGCTCAGTTGACTCTATGAAGATTATAACTGGCGGGCGTAGGCCTCGCGGTCACGAGGCCGTGGACAGATCACTGCTTCCCGGAGGATATTCCAGTTCTGATTTGGAAAGCTTGTTGTTCTACCAGCCCATCAGAGTTGCGATATAAGCCGTGGGATGCATCGAATGAGGTCAGCAGTACGGCAGGCCCAGTTTTTCCAGGTCGTTTTTCGAATCTTCGCGGAGCACGGAAACACCGCACTGGAACAGGTCATGGACGGCGTCAGAGAGGGAAAGGCGTTCGAGTCCAGCCTGAACCGGCACTCGGGGAGGTGCCCGTGCGCACCCAGCTCCCTAACAGTCCGGCAGGCCGAGCCACACCAGGTCGCTCTGCGGGGCTTTCCGCAAGGGCGGCGGGATGCAGCCAGTCAACTGGTTGCCGATGAGACGCAGCGTTTTCAGGTTGGTGAGTTGTCCCAACTCCGGTGGTACCGGCCCGGTCAACCGGTTGGAACCAAGCCGCAATTCCTCCAGCCAGGTCAGGTCGCCCACTTGTGGAGGGTTGGCCCGGTCAGCCCGTTGTCCGCCAGATTGAGGACTGTAAGCCGGTAGCCGGCAGCCGGATTGGACTCCGGAAAGCGGGGTTCAACTCCATGCCAGTCCGGCAGGGGAAGACCGCTCAGCCAGTTCTGGCTGTTCTTCCGGCGTTCCCCGCCGGTGGCGTGGTAAATCCCCACCAGCGTATCCCGGTCCGAGGGGGATGGGTAGTCCCCCGGCGTGGTCCGGCCGGAGATGGGCCGGCCGAAATGGAGCGACATGGGCTGAGGCGGGCCCGTGGGCGTATACGAGGGAATAGGCCATCCGTGCTCGTAGTAGTAGAGGATGCGAAACTGTTCCTCCAAGCCCAGAGGCGTATTGGACAGGAAAGACTGGTATATCTCCTCTTCGCTGACGGGACGGGCCGATGCCTTCGCAGCCAGGTACACCTCCCGCAAAGAGACGGCAACCATCTCGGGGTCCAGCGTGTTGTGAATCCCCAGCAGGAAGGAAAGTCCCAAGTCGTAGGGGCAGCTTTTGAAATGGGAGTATCCGAATTCTATGACCAGCCCGGTCAGCTGGGGCTCCTCGTAATTCACCAGTCCCCGGATGTTGTTGACCGGCCCCCGGCGGTTGAAGAGGTGGCACATTGGCAGGACTCAGAGGCGTCCTTGGACCGCTGGACTTGCAGGCATTCAAGGATGCCATCCGGGTTGGGACGCTGGGCAGCGAGGGCGTGGTAGGCGAAGTAGTCCGCGCCGCCCTCCCGCAGCCACTCGGGGAATTCATCTGGCCCCAGGAAATAGTGGGCCGGTTCGTGGTAAATCGCTCGGGGAAATCCCCGCGTCCCCGGCTCCGAAGTGATTGCCATGTGGGAGCCGGCGTGCAACCCTCCCCGTTCCCGGTACTCGGGTTCTTCAAAATCGGGTCCCAGGTATAAGAGCCTATCCTAATAACCCGGCTGCTCTGAGAGCGATGAGGGCGCAGGCGAAATGCAGAAAGGCGATGTAGTTCTCGGGAGACTTGTCCCAGCGTACCAGGATGCGCCGGAAACGGTTCAACCAACCGTGCGTGCGCTCCACCACCCAACGGCGCGCCCTGAACCCGGCCTCCCGCTTGACGGCCTTCGCCTCTTCGCCGCGACTGCGGATGTGGGCGGTGAAGCCGAACTCTTCCAACGTGCGGCGGACCTCGTCAAAGCCGTAGCCCTTGTCCAGGCACATTCCCTGGGGTTGTTCCAGAGTGGGATCGGGACGCGCTACCGCCACACTGTCCAGGGTCGGCCGCACCAGCTTCATGTCGTGGCGGTTGGCGCCGTCCACCGCCACACCCACCGGGACGCCCTGGGTCTCGGTCAAAAGGCTGCGCTTGACGCCCCGCTTACCACGACCGGTGGGGTTTGCGCCGGTTTTTCCCCCCGCCCAGGGGTGCTTTGGTCATGGCCCCGTCCATGCTCAGCCAACTCCAGTCCAACCCCTTCAGTTCGTCATAGCGTTCCAGCTCCGCCCGCCACAGATCCAGGAACACCCCGGCGGCCACCCATTCCTGAAAGCGCAGATGCGCCGTGGACCCGGAACAAATGCCCGTGGCGTCCAAGGCTTTCCACTGGCAGCCGGTGCGCAGCACGTAGAAAATGCCATTGGCGCAGGTGCGGCCGGGAACCCGGGGCCTGCCGCCGCCGAACCGGTGGGTGTTCACATGTTCGGGAATCAGGGGTTCCAGCACTGCCCAGAGTTCGTCGGAAATCTGGAATCCGCCGGTGGTGGGATTGGTCTTGGCAGCCGGGCCAGTCCGTTTCGGACGTGGCGGCTTGGGGTCTTTCGTTTTGCTCATTACACCAGTATAGGGGCAACCCTGACTTGGTTCCCTTCAACGGGCCTGCAAGTTTCTACCAGTTTTTAGGATGGGCTCTTAATCCGCAGGACACCGTTCCAGAGAGGTTTCTGGAGGGTTGTGGACGGTTACCAAAGGGCTCTTCAGCTAGGAAAAGCCCTTTACGTGCGCTGAGGGTTGTGGAGAGTTGCGGATGGAACGGTAGAGGCAACTGTAGGGAGAAAAAAAGTGCCATCCCTCCCCGGAATCCGGGGCGGCAGATGGGTATCCTTCCCCCCGATACCGGAGCAACGGACTTCTTCCGGCCAGACCTGCCCGAAACGCCCGCCCGCGTTGGACTTGATCCGGGCCGCACATATCGGTGACAAGTTGAGAAGATTGTCGAATAGACTGTCCTGACGCGATGGTCGCGTCAGGTATTTGGCGACGGAATAATCGCATCATCAGGTCTACCGGCATGGTGCTGGTCGCTGCCGGGTCGTCTGTCAAAGCTTGCCTGCGACGCCCTCAACCCCAGCACTCCAGGGCAGAACGCCCACCGGGCACGAACCCTTGGAAGGAGTCCTACACGGACCGGCATCAGTCAGACGGAAGGACAAGTTTTCCAATACACCATCGACCTCAGTGAGAAGAAGCGGAGAAGGAACGGGCAAACCAACCGGGACGTGAGAGAAGCCCCGACGAAGACCATTGCCCAGGAGAAACCGAGAAAGCCAACGCCCATCCGAACGCCCGACGAAATAGCAGCTGCCGAAGAGAACAGGCTGACGCGCCGAAGGGAGTACGACCGGAAAAGGAGCAGGACCCTCGAACGTAGAGAGCAACGCAGGCGCAATGCACAAGATAGACGACGGATAGCCAAACAAACCGGACGATGCAGGTCCTGCACGGCACCAGCAATCCCGGCCAGACCCGCTGCCCTGCCTGTACAGAGGCGCACAGGCAGTCCAACAGGCACAGCGACGCCAAGAGAAAGGCCGCGGCCAAGGAAGCAGACACGGCCCACCAGGCAGACCAAGCGGCGGGGAACGGAGTATAATTGGGGCCATGACGACCATCAACAGCCAGGACGGCTTCCTCGAAGCGCTCAGGAACAACCCCCAGTGGCGCGACGCCGTGCGGGCCCAGATACTGGGCGAGGACCTGCTGCAGCTCCCGGTGAAATTCGACGCCTTTGCGGAGGAGCAGAGAGCGCAGAACGAGAAGTTCGACGCCTTCGTCGAAGAGCACAGGACAACGCACATCAACATAGATGCGCGGTTCGACCGCATCGAAGGGGATCTCGGCACCCTCAAGGGCGACTTCGCCAGGACCCGCACCGTCCAGGACGCTCAGGGGATAGCATCCGACATGGGCCTGCAATTTGTCCGGACCCTCAGTGCCACAGACCTGAGACAGATGGCGGGAAACGCCCTTCCCAGGGACGTGGGACGCAGCTTCAGGAACGCCGACCTGGTGATCGAAGCAACGGACGAGACCGACACCCGCTACATAGCGATGGAGGTCTCTTTCACTGCGGACCTCAGGGATTGCGACCGGGCCATCCGGAACGCCAGGCTCATCGAGTCCTTCACCGGGAAGCCGGCGCAGGCCGCCGTCGCCAGCGTCAGGAACGACCGGGAAGCGGCAGAGGCGGTGGAGTACGGAGCAGTATACTGGCACCCGCTGGAGGACCGCACGCCGAGTCCTGAGTGAAACAACGACGCATCCTGTGCAGCCAACAGAGCCTGGCCGGAATCGTAGCCGCCAAGTCAGGCCTTCTCCTGATCTGATACATGCAGCCGCGGCCCCTTGTAAGTGGTCCGACCGCCGGTTGGCAACGTTGGCAACTGTCCCAGTTCAGCCACAATCCCTGTGGGATCACTTTTGAAAAAACATTCAGACCTCGAGCAGCGCAGGGGCAGGGTCAGAAACCTAGACCAACCCTGACAAGGAAGTGCAAGAATCATCGACTGGAGCACCTGCCCCGGCGTCGAAAGCATCCCAGGTAAGCACAGCGGCGATTGGCTGTTCATCGGAACCCGGCTCCCCGAAGACGTCCGCGTCGGTGAACAGCATTGAAAATCCCGTTTGACTACGGAACGACCCACAGCCGGGAACGGTCTGGATCGACGTGAGGACCCGGGACGGTGTGGAGAGCGGCCGGCACACGGTCCGGCTGAACCAGAACGCGGAGCGACTCAGAGTCCGAAGGGCGGCGAAAACCCGGGGCTGAGTCAGCCCTCCGGCGGTTCGTCCAGCAGGCCGTTCCTCACCGCCCAGACGACGATCTCCTGCTTGGTCTTGAGTCCCAGCTTGTCCTGCACCCGGTAGATGACGTTCCGGACCGTCACCGTGCTGTTCTCCCTGGCCTTGGCGATCTGGGCGTACGACCTGCCGCTGGCGAACAGGGTCAGGACCTCCCGCTCGTTCGCGGGGAGCGCCCGGAGGCCGCTCCCCGGCCAATTCCCGCTGCGCAGGAGCGCGAAGGCCCGCCGGACCGCCTCCTCCGGGGAAGCCGTAAGCATCAGCACCTTCGTCTCCGGCAGCAGGTCCATGATGTCCCGGCAGGCGTCCACCCCATCCCGCTCCGGCATGATGACGTCCATGATGACCACGTCGGGACGCGACCTTTCCGCCGCGCTCACGGCCTCCAGGCCGTCCGCCGCCTCCCCGACGACCAGGAAGCCTCCCGCGTCCTCCAGGACCTCTCTGATCCCCCTGCGCACCAGGGGGTGGTCGTCCACCAGCATCACCCTGATCAAGCCGTCTGATGACATATCCAACTCCTGTCTTTCCTATTCAAGGGGGACCACGCAGGTCACCGCCGTCCCCTCCCCGGGACCGCCGGACTGCACCTCCAGGCTCCCGCCCATCCGCTCCGCGTCCGTGCCCATGCCGCTGAACCCGCGGCCCCTCCGGGCGTAGTCCTCCGGAAGCCCCACCCCGTCGTCCGAGACCGACAGCAGGACGGAGCCCGCCTGGAACTCCAGCCTGACCTCAATCCTGGAAGCCCCGGCGTGCAGGAGGGCATTGGCCAGGGCGTTGTGGGCGACGGAGAACAGGCGGGTCCGGACCTCCGGGGCCAGCGGCGGCTCTTCGCCGGACCGCGCCACCTCGACGGGGACCGAGGTGATCCTAGCGAAGGTCCGGGCGTGGGACTCCAGCACCTGCCCCAGTTCCATCCCCTCGAAGATCCGGCCCATGTCGATGGGACGCCGGAGCTCCCACATGGCCGACCTGGACAGCGCGGACGTCGCCGCCAGCTTCGCTGCCAGCTCCGGGTCCCGGTCGCCGGCCAGCCGGATGGCGCCGTCGATCCCCAGTCCGACCAGGTAGGCGGTCTGGGCCGCGGTGTCGTGGATCGACTGGGAGAGCTCGACCCGCTCCCGCTGCAGTTCCCGCTCCCGCTCCACCGCCTCAACCCGGCGGAACATCTCAAACCTGGTGAGCACGTTGACGAACCCGACCACCCCGTAGAGCGCCAGGACCCGGTAGAACAGGTGCTTGTCGTGGAAGTCCGCCATGTCCAGTCCCGGCCCGGCCAGCAGCGAAACGGCGCAGTAGACCGCCGCCACCATCGTGGCCCAGCCCATGCTGGCGTACGGGGAGGTGAACACCCAGGCGAACACCGCGGTCGTCGGGTAGTACAGGACGAAGTAGCGGCTCTCAATCCCTCCGGAGAGAGACATGCTGAACGAGATGGCCGCAACGTCCATCACGCTGAGAAGCAGCGGCCACCCCGGGCCTGTGAGCCGGTCCGACCGGAACCGGAGGTAGACGTAGCCGTTCACGGCCGCAAGCCCCAGGCCGTACAGCGTGTTCAGGACGTGGCTGAGGGACCACAGGGCAACCCGGTAGCTGGTCTCCACCAGGCAGCCAGCCATGAGGAACGACCGGACCCAGATGGAGGCCACCACCTCCCGGTAGATGTCCCGCTTGTCAGTGCTGCTCGCCCTCCCGATGTACCCGGCGACGACGCGCCGAACGGCCTTCACCATGCTCAACTCCCTGACAGGGGCCCCTGCACACGGGTCCGGAGACTCTTCATCCTGACCCACCTCCGGGTAGATGCTGCCGGACTGTGCGGGCCGCAGCGCCCAATGTACGGTCCCGGCGGGCAGAGCGCCAGATGCAAACGGATATTTCATTATGGGCATTCGAATATCCGTTTGTACCACAGGCGGATGTACGGAAGAACCACAGGGCCGGTCGGCACCGGCCCCGCGCCCCGCCGGGACAAACCTGCCAGGCCTGCCGGGGGACCAGAAAGGCGTCGCCGGGAGCACCGCCGTGTCCGATAGACCGCCGCGGCGCGACGATAACCGCCCACGGCTCGCCCGCAGGCCGGATACATTCGTACTCCGGGGCTTTACATAATTCACCGCTCAGGAAGGTACAAACGAACCTTTCCCGGACCGGAGGCCGGGATGTACCGTTTTCTGTTGGAGAGATCAGCGCGCCGGAACAGGAGCTTTCGGAACATGGAAAACAGGGCAGGGCGGGATGGACGGACCCCGGACTGTGCGCATCCCGCCGTCCGGACGGCGGCGCTCAGGGCAACACAGCCCCCCCCATAGGCCGCCCAACGGAAAACCTTCAGCAAACCCCAGGAGAGACTCTGATCCCCAGCACTCAGCGAATCCCTGGAACTACAGTTCTGAACAGTTTACCGAAAACACAACGCGAAGGAGGAATAAGTGACCGAGAACGGTGAACAGCCACGCGGCGCCGCGCCGGAGGGAGCGCCGGTGGACCTGAGCTCCTGCGTGGACGGCCTGGTGAACACCCTGGCGACCGGGGTGGCGGAGCTGGCGGCCCCCGAAGGGCTGCTGCCCCTGGAGTTCGCGATCCTGAGGTTGTTCCTGGCCCGGGAGCACTGGACTGTCACCCATCTGACGCAGATGTTGCCGGTCAAGAAGCCCCACGTCAGCCACATGGTGACGAACCTGGTGGACCGGGGGCTGGTCCGCCGCCGGCGCCGGCACGACGACCGCCGGGTGGTGCTGCTGATGCTGACCGGCAGGGGGAGGGCACTGGCCCTCCGGCTACACCGGCAGGTACAGGCCTACGAGGCCGCCCTCTCGGAGGGCGTCTGCGACGAGGAAAAGGCGGCGTTCGCCTCCCTGACCTCGAAGATCATGGCCAACCACGCCTCCCTGGAACGGTCGAAGACGGCCCGGCCCAGACGGGACGGGGCCGGATACGCCCCCACAGACAGCCCGGACCCGGACGAAACGCCCAGGCAGGGAGCGGACACACCGGCATGCGCCTGACCCCCGGAAGACAACGCCCCGCGGGGCCTTTGCTGCTGGCCGCCATGATGGCGGCAACTCTCCTTATGTCTGCCGGCGCCCTGCTGCCGGGCGCCGCGCAGGCACAGGCGACGCTGAACCAGGTGACAGTCCACCCGCTGCAGCAGGTGGTCTACGAGGGCGGGCTGGCCCAGTTCTCCGTCCGGAGGGCCGGGGGCACGGTCTCGTCCCAGACCGTCCTGGTCAAGACCTGGGAAACCGAGCACGACGACGACCCGGTGCACGGCAACCTGACCGAGCAGGTCCATGAGGTGACCTTCCCCAGGCTCTCCCGGGACGTCACCCTGAGGGTCGCCGTCTACAACGACGAACGGAGCGCCCGGGAGGGCGACCTGAGGGCGGAGGTGCAGGCGCCTTCGGACAACGGCTACCAGGTGGGCAGCCCCAGCCTGGCGGCCATCCAGGTCCTCTCCTACTACGACAACACCACCAGCCCGGTGGCGGACATCGAGCCGGTGTTGCCCCTGATCACCGAGGGGAGCGGCAACGACGTCCAGTTCCTGGTCCGCCGGACCAGGGACACCAGCCAGGACACCACCGTCCTGCTCAGGATCGACGACCCGGGAGAGAGGCTCCGGGGCAACCACTGGGATCCGCCGCCCGAACTGCCGGACCGGGTGGTGGTGCCGGCCGGACAGACCTCGGCCACGCTGACCATCCCGCTGCCCGACGACCACCGGGACGCAACCACCCCGAATGAGGACGTCACCGCCACCCTCCTCCCCTCCCGCGACTACCTGCTGCATCCCGGCAGCGGGGCGCTGACCCCGGAAGACGTCCCCGTGGCGGACCACGTGACCGTAACGGACGGCGACGACGCCCAGGAGCTGGAGCTGAACTTCGGCAAGGACGGGACCAATGACGCCGACGCCAGGGGGGAGACACGCTCAAGTTCATCGTCAAGAGACGCTCAACCGCCACCGGCAACCCCGCCCGGTTCACCGTCCGGGTGACCACGGACCGGAGTGGGCCGGACCCGGTGCTGGACGAGTGGACCGAGGACACCGGGGCAGGGATCTTCTACCGGGACTACTCCTACGAGATCACCGGGACCGATACCCAGGTCGAGCAGGAAATCCCCGTTACCCAGAACGGGGAGCAGGAGGACGACTGGAGCTACACGGCCGAGATACTCCCGCTGCAGGACCACCAGGGAAACGACCTGGACAGCGCCACCGAGGCCCTCTACTGGACGGTGAAGACCGTCTTCCGGGAGACGGAGATAGGGGCCAGCGACTCCGGCGCCAGCACCGGCACCGTGACCCTCTCCACCACCGCAACCACGGTCCAAGAGGGAGACCAGGTCGTCTACACCCTCACACGGGTGGACGGCAAGCGGGCCGAGGAAATCACCGTCCAGGTGAGGACCTGGGAGCCGAACCGGAACAGCGGAGGAACCAACCCAAGCCAGGAGTTCCACACGGTGGTCATCCCGCCCTGGGAAGCCACAGCGACGCTGACGGTCCAGGCCTACGTGGACACCGACGAGGAGCCGGGATCCGACCGGCTCCGGGCCAGGATCACCTCCGTGACCGGGGGCAGCTACGAACGCGAGACGGGCGACTTCATTGCCGTGGAAATCAACGACCCGCCCGGCACCAGCGCCGCCGTGACCCTGACGGTGGACAACACCGGCATAAACGAAGGGCAGGACGCCGTCTTCACCTTCACCCGCACCGGCGGCGACACAACCCAGGCGCTCACCGTCGGCATCCGGGTGGACGACGCCCATGGATTCCTGCGGGGCAACCACTGGGACCCGTCACCCGACATCCCCACGGAGGTGGCGTTCGCCGCCAACGAAACGGCCAGGACCATGACGCTCACCGCACCCGACGACGAGCGGGACGTGGCCGCGGGCGCCTTCTCGGTGACTGTCCTGCCGGGTTCCGGATACCACCCGGCGAACACGGGGCTGTCCACCAGGGCCGAGGTCATCGTGGTCGACAACGACGTGCCCCAGGAACTGAGCTTCCAGTGGGGCTGGATCGACTTCGGCGACTCAGACTGGGAACCGGGGCAGAGTTACCTCCAGTGCAGCGGCACCTGCATGAACGGCCCCGCCGAGGGCACGTGGCACTACAGCGACGGGCGGACCTTCGACTTCTACAACGAGGTGGAGACCTACTGGCCGGTCCACTTCCAGGTGTCCCGCAGGAGCCAGGACAAGAGCAGGACCGCCAAGTTCACCGTCAGGGTGGAGCACGACCGGGGCTGGCTGTCGCCCCGCCACTCCGGCTGGACCCTGGACCCGGTCACCGGGAAGCACTACAAGGACTTTCCCCTCACACTTGCCCCCGGCCAGAGGAGCGTCGTCGGACGCATCGAGGTCCTGGACAACAGCCAGGATATCGACTGGAACTTCTCCGCCCGGATTCTCCCCTTCACCGACGCCGGCACGGGTGTAGAACTGACCTCAGACGTGGAAGCACAGTACTGGAGCGTCGATGGAGACAGGGAATATGACCTGGACGCAAGCAACGCCGGGGTCTCCCTGCAGATCAACCTCCTGGACCCCCAGCCTCACCCGGTGCCCGAGGGGGACCAGGTGCAGTTCCCCGTCCAGCGGAAAGCCGGCTACGCCCTGGACCCGGTGACCGTGCAGATCCGCACCTGGGAACCAAACAGGGGGAGCGGAGGGTCCAACCCCAGCACCCAGGACCACGACGTGACCATCGAGGCCTGGCGCGGACACGCCGAATTCACGGTCTACCCCTACGTGGACGGAGTCGCCGAGACCGGCACCGACGAGTTGATCGCGGCAATCCGGAGCATCGGCCAGGTGGACGGCGCTGACCGCTACACCGAGGGACAGCCCAGCAGGACCGTTGTCGAGATCAACGACCCGCCCAGCGGCAGCACCTTGGTGACGGTGGCCGCCAACCCCACCTCCATTGTCGAGGGCGGAAGCGCGACCGTCACCTTCACCCGCACCGGGGGCGATACCGCACAGCCGCTCACCGTGAACATCGGAGTGGATGACCCTGACGGCCGGCTCCGGGGCAACCACTGGGACCCGGCCCCCGCCATCCCCACCCAGGTGACCTTCCCGGCCAATTCAACCACCCAGACGATCACCCTGACCTTCCCCGACGACCAGCGGGACCTGGAAGTCGCCGGACTGGTCAAAGTCCGCGTCCTGCCCGGAACGGGTTACCTCCTGCAACAAACCGGGAATCTCGGCACCCTCACGACTTTGTCGGTCACCGACAACGACACTGCGCAGGAACTCACCCTCAAGTGGGGCCGGATCAGCCCCGACAGCCAGCACTGGGAACAGGGAGAGTCCTACCGGACCTGTGACGGGGGCGGAACATGCACCCCCGGCCCGGCGGAGGGCACCTTCGACTACGAGGACGGGCGCGGGTTCGTAGTAGATAATGAGCTGCAGGAGCCCCATCCCGCCCACTTCCTGGTCAGCCGCCGCGCCCAGGATGCCGGCAGGACCGCAACCTTCACCGTCCGGGTGGAACACAACCGCGGCTGGGACAGCCCCCGTCACTCCGGCTGGCCCACGGACCCCGAAACGGGAAACCGCTACCAGGAGTTCCCCCTGACCCTGACGGGAAACCAGAGACAGGTGATCGGGCGAATCGAGTTGCTGGACAACGGGCTGGCCGACCACAGCCTGTGGCAATACCCCGCTGAGATCAAGCAGATAGAGGACGCCGCCGGCGGAACGGCCCTCAGCGCCGCAGACGAAGCCCAGTACTGGACGGTGACCGGGGACAGGAAAAGGACCATTTTCCCTGACCTTGTGCTGGGAACGCTTGTCAAGATCAAATCGGTCGAGCCCAAGCAGGTGCCCGAGGGACAGGACGTCACCATCACCCTGGAGCGCAGGTTCGGGAACCCCCTGGAGTCCTACCCGGTCCAGGTCCGCACCTGGGAGCCCAACCAGGTGATGGCCGACGGCGCCAACCCCACAGACCAGGTACACGATGTGGTATTCCCCGCGGTCCCTATGACGGACCAGTTTGTGGAATATGTGACCCAGACCGAGACGCTGACCGTCACCGCCTGGGATGATTCCGTGTATGAGCCCCGGGATACTTTTATGGCCAGTCTGCTCATACCCTCCACGTCCTCCGACCGGACGTTGCTCATCTCAACGAAAAAGGCAACGATACTGGATGACGACCGGCCCACCATCACCCTCTCGGTGGACGACACCAGCATCACGGAGGGCGACACCGCCACCTTCACCCTGACCCGGGGCAACAACACCGCAGGCGAGCTGCTGGTCGGCGTTTCAATGGACGACCCCGGAGGGTTCCTTGAGGGCAATTTCGCCTCGGAAGCGGTTGAAGTCCCCTCCAGCATCATGTTTGCGGACGGGGAAACAACCAAGCAGGTCGCCATCGCCGTACCCGACGACTGGCGGGACATCCCCGATAACGCAATTACGTTCGCCGTGGCGCAGGAGCCGCACTACGACATCGTGGGATCCACCTCCCTGACCGTGCAGGTGGCGGACAACGACGTGGCGCCGCAGGTGTCGATCAGCTTCAACCACACCGAGGTCCAGGAGGGCACCGGCCTGGTCCTGCAGATCGTCCGCACGGGAGAGGACAAGAACCCCCTGGAAATCCCCATCACCGCTGGCCCGGTGGGGGACCAGCGGTTCCACGTGATCGGCATGGACCCGGGCATGTCCCTCCTGCACTTCACGTACCGCCAGCCTGACGACGGCTTCCGGGGGCCGGACCACCGCTACGCCGCAACCCTGCACCCAGGGCGGGCCGAGTTCTGGGTGCTGGCGGGCGCCGTCACCGTCAACGGCGCCATCCTGGACAACGACCCCTACGTCGTCAGCTTAGAGGCCATTACCCCCCCGCGTCGACGAGAGGAACCTGCTCTACTACCGCATCTCCCAGAACGGGCACACCGGGGAACCACTCCAGGTCAGGGTGGACCACACGGAGACGGGCAATTCCGTCTACGACAGCACCCTGGGAAACCAGACCCACACCATTCCCGCAGGGTCCTCGTCCACCACCCGGGCCTACCTGACCCATCGCAACGACGGCTACGACGGGAATGCAGAGTTCACGGTCGAGCTGCTGGCGGACGACGCCTACGAGATCGACGCCGGCAACTCATCAGCCAGCATCATCGTCCGGAACAAGGACCCGCTGCCGGTGCTGGGGTTCCGCGACACGGAAACCGTGGTCAGCGAAGGCGCCGGGACCGTCGACATCTGGGTGGACCTGCTCGCGGCCGTGCCCCCTCTCAAGACCGTAACCGCCGACTACAGCGCCCGGGACGACTTCACCGGCGATGGCCTCAATATCATCCATAGCAATGGAACCCTCACCTTTGCCCCGGGGGATACCAGCGCCGCCGTCACGGTGGAAGTCCTGCAGAACTCCATCGCCGGATACAAGGACCGCTTCCACATCGTCCTGTCAAACCCGGTGAACGCAGTCCTCCAGGACGGCGTGGCCAACCTCGTCCACGAGGGGGTCATCGAGGACGACGAATCGGCGGTCACGGTGGAAGCCCAGGCGGAGGCCGTTGACGAGGGCAGCGACGTCATCATGACCCTGAGCCGCACCGGCAACACGGCCGGCGAACTGACCGTGTGGCTGCAGGTCGCCAAGACCGCCCCCCAGGCCGGCAACCGCCGCGACACCGTGGTGTTCCCGGCAGGCGACGCCACCGTGGAGCACACCATCACCACGACGGATGACGGGCAGAGGAACGGTTCCCACACCGTCACCGCCACGCTGCTGGACCCGACGGCCATCGGCGAACCCAGGACCTACTGGGTGGGAAGACCATCCAGCGATACGGTGACGGTCCGGGAGACCCACCTGGAGACCGTCAGCCTGCTCACCCCCGATCTGCGGGTGGCCGAGGGACAGCCAATAACCCTGGAACTGGCCAGGTCCGGCAGGAACCCCCTGACGGTGACCCTGGAGGTGGCTGAAACCGGGGACTACACCACCGGCGCCCTGCCCACGACCGTGAGCTTCGGCACGCAGGAAGGGACCGCCACGGTCACGATACAGACCCAGAACGACGCCACCGCCGAGGCCATCGGCAAGCTGACCGTAACCCTGGTGGACGGCACGAACTACCGGGCCGGCTGGCCCAACTCCCACACCTTCACCATCTACGATGACGACACGGTCAAGCCGTCGGTGTCCGTCACCAAGGACCAGAACTGGGTCAACGAGGGCCAGCCGGTGTCATTCACCGTCTCCCGCACCACCCCCACGGACAACGCCCTGCGGGCCCGGCTCGAGCTCAACCGGGTCAGGTACCGGGTGACCCAGGCGGACCTGGACGACCCCACCTGGGGCATCACCACGCCGCAGAACCACATCCACTTCGATACCGAGCAGATCACGGTGGACTTCCCGGCCGGGACCCAGAGCGTGACGGTCACCCGCCAGACCGCAGACGACAGCCTGAACTACGGCAACAGCACCTACCACGCCACGGTCCTGAATGACGCGGACGACGATTACATCGCCCTGAGCAACGCATCGGCCCTGATCTAGGTCCAGGACAACGACATACCCACGGTGACAGGGTCCTCGACAACCAGCGAATTCTACGATGGAAGATACCGGGTCATTCCGCCCTTCACCCGCACCGGCGACGTGTCCGGCAGGCTGCCGCTGGACTACGACCGCTCCTATACCGGCCACCAACCTGCACCGCTTCAGGATGAGACAGAGACCACGACCTGGATCCAAGGTCCGGGTGAACAACGTCTGCCGGAACGTGGACGGCGAGGAAACGTACCCGTGGTCCGGAGGGCCGGACGGCTACGTGATGGACGTGGCCGGCGACGAGAGCAACGGCCTGAACCTCATGCCAACCTACAACATGAACTGGACGGCCATTTCCGGGTACCTGGGAGACAACTGGAGCTGGTACAGGGAGATCAAGCCCGACGTGGACTGGGTTGGGATCCACCTGAAGACTGAGCACGAATACACCATCGAACTGTGGACTGAAGACAGGTTCGCCACGGAGTACCAGGCCAGGGACCTGAAGATACTGGGAATTTACGATACAAACGGCGACTTGATTCCGGGCACCGCCAGCAGCAGCGGAAAGAAGGTCTCCATCACCTTCGAACCGGCCGCCTACGGCAAGTACCACATTGCCGTAGGCTCGGAAGGCAGCGACCACACCGGCGTCTATCAAATCAGCTCCGAAGGCCGAGTGCTCGACCAATAGGGCAACCGCTGCACTTCGATTTGTGCATACCGGTTGTGCCTACGGGCAGGTCTTCGCGCGTCGCGGAGGGCGGCTTCGCGCACCCGGGAAGACGGACCCTGGCCGGACCTCCGGCCCCTGCCTGCCCAGCGGGTTTGCCGGGCGCGAAACCTGCGGCGAGGCCATGCCCGGACCCGGGACCAGGAGGGCAAGCCGGGCCTGCCACACCTCCCTTTCCCCGCTGAAGCGGGGCAGGGGGACCCGCCGGCCCCAGGCCCAACTCCCAGGGCCGTCGAGAGGCTCACAACCAGGGATGACGTCCTCGCTTGTTCCAACATACGCGACCCGGCGAGCTGCCGGACGAGGGGATGGACGGGGCTGCCCGCGGGCGCGGACTGTTCAGGGCCGGAGTCTTCCACCCGGCGTCATACGGTATCCCGCGCCTTCCCACAGACCCCATTTTCCCCGGCTTTTGTGCCCTCAAACCGCCGGGATTCGGATGGACACGTCGGCCTGCGCGGAGGCCCCGCAAGACTGCCGGATGCGGGTCATTTTCCTATTGCAATGCCGCTACACTGGCGTCAGGATGTGTGCCAGGAGGGACCGGGCCCAATGGGTCCCTCCCATGACATCACGCAAAGGAGGTCCAAACATGGGCACTATATCCGTGAACCGGCTGGCGGGCCTGTCCCTCATATTCGGCCCGATAATCGCCTTCGTCTTCTTTCTCCTGGAGCCGGGCGGGCTGCTGATAGACAGCGCCAGGGTGTCGGACGCTGCCGGCTCCATAACGGCCAAGAGCGCCAACGCCGCGCTGACCAATGTAACCAACATCGGGATAATCCTTGGCCTGACCCTGATACTCTCCGGCCTCTACGCGCTGATGCGGAACGTGACCCTGCAGGGCAACGGCAAGGCGCTGGTGCAGATGGGCTTCTTCATGATCTTCGCCGGACTGACCGGCTGGATTCTATCCGGCGGCATGGACTTCATCCTGGCCGATGCCCAGACCGGCGACCAGGCCATGGCAAGCGTCGTTCCCGTCTACAACATCGGCTTCGCTCTCCTCTACGCCGGCGGGATTTCGCTTGGGTTTGGCGGCTTCATCTTCGCGCTGGGCCTATCCACGAGAGACGACTTCAACCGGATAGTCTCGCTGCTGGCTTCCCTTGTCAGCCTGGCCGTAATGGTGTTTTTCATGATAGCCGTGCTCAACAACGAGGGCCGGGACACCTTCATCACCCTGGCCCGGGGCTTCTACGTGCTGCTGGTCATCTGGTATGGATACCTGGGGTTCGTGCTGATGAACCGGCCCGACCCCGACCTGTGGCAATAGACGGATTCCAGGACCTGCCGGCGGCTGGCCCAAGGGGGCTGTAGCGGGAGCTTTCCGGTAGGAGGTTGCGCTGTAGCCACGGCCACCTGCCCGCCAAGTCCGGCGCAACCCAACGCGGGCGTCCAACCGCAGCCGGACGCCCGCGCGTAACAGGTCGTGCCCCGGGAACCCTGCCCCGACCGCCCCCCTCCTCCCGGCGGTGACGGTCAGCGGGTCCTGCTGTTACTGGCCCGGCGGCGTGGTGTCCGTCACTGCCACCGGCACCGTGGCCACCGGCAGGACGGCGTACTTGGCGTCGGCGCTGGTCACGCCGTGGCTGATGGCCACCGTCTCGTCGCTGGTGTCGGCGTCGGCAACCCCGCTGACCGTGAAGGTCAGGGGCGTGTTCCAGGCCGAGGGCTGGAAGGTATGGGAGGCCGGGGACACCGTGGCCGCGCCAACGTCATCGCTGGAGGGCGTGACGGTCACGTCCGCCGTGGGCATACTGTCCAGGACCACGGTGTAGGTGGCCGTTCCGCCCTCGGCCACCGCCAGCGGGCTGGCCGCGTTCACCGTCACCCCGGAGATGTCGTCGTCAAGGATGGTCAGGACGGCCCTGCCGGTCAGGTCTCCGTAATCCAGGGCGGCGAAGGCTACGATGTAGGCCGCCTCCCCGAACTCGTCCAGGTGGTCGTCCACCACGGCGATCACCCCCGTGCCCGAGCGTTCCCCGGCGGCGACGGC
>DAOUJS010000087.1:0-5573 GCA_034422355.1 Dehalococcoidia bacterium
CCAGGTTCTTCGTGCAGAACGCCATCGCCCGCTACCAGACCCAGGGCCTCGACGCCACCCTGGCCCACTACAACCGGGCGGACAGCATCGACGGCCAGTGGTACGTCTTCATCGTCGACGAGAAAGACATCGTTGCCGGACACCCCGACCCGGAACGCCGGGGCCTGGACCTGAAGGGCTGGGTCGGCACCGACGCCAACGGCTACGAGTTCGGGAAGCACATGCTCTCGGCCACCGGGGACGGCAAGTGGGTGTCCTACGTCTACCAGAAGCCGGAGGCCGGCTCCTTCAGTTCCGCCGGCGCCGGCCAACTGGAAATGAAGAACGTCTGGGTCGTGCGCCATGACGGCCTGCTCTTCGCCTCCGGCTGGTACATCAACGCCGACGAGTTCACCCAGGCAATGATGAACCTAGCCGTCCAGGCCTTCCGTTCCGGAGGCGTGGCGGGAGTGCAGGAATACTTCCGCAACCCTGGAACTGCGTTCGCCGCCCTGAGGTCGGCGGCCAACTATTACAACAACGCCGAGGGCGTCGAAGGGCAGTGGTCCGGCTTCATCGCCGACGAAAGCGGGACGGTCATACACCACTCGGACCCCCGGATGCTGGGAACGAAGATCCACGAATCCCTGATGGACGGGGCGGCCCAAGCCGGAACACAGGGTCAATGGGTGAGCACCGAAGATATGCGCTTCTGGATGGTCACCGACAACGGAACGATCTTCGCCTCCGGCTGGAGCCGCAAGGATACGCCGTAACCCGCGCCATCAAGCCGCTTCCCTCCGGCGGCCGGGCCGGCCAAGCAGGAAGAAAACGAAACCCCGGGTGATGAATGTGCGTGCGGGTCAGGGGCCGGAATGCCGCCACTCCCGCTCCCAGCAAGTGAACCAACGCCCGGCGGAGGGCCTCCGGGCGAAAGCACAGCCCGAACAGGTGAAGACATCCACCTGCGGGTAAAAACAAACGCGAGGATTGCCGCAAATGCTCCGCTTTCTATAACACGCCGGGAGACGCCGCGGGACGGCGGGAATGGGGCACGGGTTTGACAATATCGCGGGATGGACTCCTTGGCCAGCTGACCGGGCGCGGGGATTACGGGGGACATGCTCACATTCGCCGAAGAACTGCTCACCCTCATCATTGACGGAGAGAACGTCAAACAGGCGTACATCCCGGACCGCGCCAAGCGCTTCGCGCTGGCCGGGGCCGTGCTGATGGAGTTGGCCCTGGAAAACCGCATTGACACCGATGTGGAGTCGCTGTACGTCACCGACCCCACGCCGTTGGGCGACGCCCTCCTGGACCCGGCGCTGGCGGAGATTGCCCAGGAAGGGGATACCCGCCCGGCCCAGTTCTGGGTGCGGCGCATCGCCGGGCAGAGCGACGAACTGCGCGAGGCGGCGCAGGCCCGGCTGCTGGAGGCCGGCATCCTGGAAACGGACGATGGGGGGCTGCTCTCCCTTTCGCGGCGGATAGCCCGCTCGCGGCGCTATCCGCCGCATCTTGCCCTGGCCGGGGCTTCCAGCCAGGAAATCCAGACCCGCCTGCGGGACGTGCTGTACAGCGACGGCATCCCGGCCCCCCGCGACTGCATCCTCATCAGCCTGGCCAACGCCTGCGACATATTCCGGCAGATACTGGACCGGGAGGAATACGAGGAAGTCCGGGAACGGATCGAATTGCTGGCCCGCCTGGAGCTGGTGGGGCGGTCGGTGACTGACGCCATTCGCAACCTGAGCCTGGCGGAGTCCCAGGCCCTGACCCGGGTCATCCGGGAGCAGGGCGGCGGGTGGCCCCGGGCCTCCGGGGGGCTGCCGGTGGCCGGCCACGCTTTCCATCTGAGCGGTGACCTCCGCGCCTTCTTGACCAAGCAGTACCTCAAGCTGGGCCCGGTCTTTGAGGTGAATGCCTTCGGCAGAAAAATTGTGGTGATGGCCGGGCGGGAAGCGAACCAGTTTATGATCCGGGAAGGCAAGGCCCACCTGAGAAACCGCGAATTGGTCGAAGGCATGGGCCAGGACCTGGGCGCGTCCAACATATTGCTGGGCATGGATGGGCCGGAGCATCTCCGCCTGCGGAAAACCCAGCGGCACGGTTATTCCCGCGAAATCATCCTGCAGCAAATGTCCCAAGCAGTCGCCGTCGCGGAAAGCGAAATGTCCCGGCTCCCCCCGGACCGGCCCATAGGCGGTTTTCACACCATCCAGCGCATATCAACCGAACAGATAGCCGTAATATCGGCCGGGACTTCCTCTTTGGACTACCTGGAAGACACCATTGCTTTCGGCGAAATGATGCTGGCGGTGTACGTGACCAAGCGCCAGCCGCGGTTCATGTCGCGGATGCCGAGAATAAAGCGGGCGCTGCGCCGCATGGAAGAGCTGTTCGAGAAGGCGCTGGCGTCCCACGAGCCGGAGCTGCGCACCGGGGACCGGCGGGACATAGTCGACGACCTGCTGGAGCTCCACCGATCCTCCCCCGACTTCATGCCGGACACGGACCTGTTCATCAACGTGATGGGGCCGTTCCTGGTTGGCATTGAGACGGTGTCCGCCTCCACCGCGTTTATGCTCTACGCCCTGCTGAAGCACCCCGATTTGCTGGAACGGGTGCGGGTGGAGGCCGACGGGCTGTTTGCCGGCGGGGGGCCGGACGTGGACAAACTCCACGGGATGACGGTCACCCAAAGGGTGATCCTGGAAACGCTGCGGATGTACCCGATAGCCCCCGCCCTCTTTCGCACGGTGACCAATTCTTTCGACTTCGCCGGCTACCGGATTCCCGCCGGTACGCCTTTGATCGTGGCCCTGAGCGTTCCGCACTATCTACCCAAGCTCTTTCCCGATCCGGAACGCTTCGACATTGACCGCTACTCGCCCGAGCGCCGCGAAAACGCCCAGCCCGGCGCTTACGCTCCATTCGGGTTGGGCCATCACAGTTGCCTTGGGCAGGGCTTCGCCCAAGTGCAGATGCTCCTGACAATTGCCACCATGCTGCACCGGGCGGAAATAGCCCTGGACCCGCCGGGATACCAACTCAAGATAAAGCAGACGCCGACGCCCCGGCCGCACCACAGTTTCAAGGTCCGCTTGCGGCCGAGGCAGTAAAGGGAGGCCGTTGTCATGGCGAACGCCGGTGCGCCGGTACAGCGTTTCTACGACCTGGACGTGCTGCGGGCGGTGACGATGTTCCTGGGCATCGTGTTGCATGCCGGCGTTTTCGTGCTGCCCGAGGCGATACCCATCTGGCCGATACACGATGAGGCAGCCACCGGCGATCCCACCTACAAGCTGGTGATTGAGGCCCTTCACGCCTTCCGGATGCCGGTATTCTTCCTGCTCAGCGGCTTTTTCTGCACCCTCCTCTGGCAGCGCAGGAGCTTGCGGGCGATGGCTGTGCACCGGTTGCAGCGCATCGGCCTCCCTTTTATCGTCGGCTGCTGCACCATCATCCCGCTCTGCGTCTGGCTTCTTGCCCATGCCGCCGGATACCGGGAACCATACGATTTCCCGCTTTGGGCGCTGCCGCTGGTATGGGTGTTCGGCACCCTCGGGCATCTCTGGTTTCTCTGGCATCTGCTCCTGATGGCCGGTTGCTTGGTCCTGGTGGCCCGGTTGGGCATGCAGTTCAAGCATCCCGCGGCTTGGTGGCTGGTAATCCCGATTTCAATGGCCATTTCACTGGTGATGGTTCAGCCGATATACGGAGGGGATGTAGCTGGGCAGCTTGTGTCGAAAGAATCGGCGGTCATCCTTTACAACGCCTGCTTCTTCGTTTTGGGGGTATTCTTCTACCAGCGGGGTATCAGCGCTCGTCCCTGGTGGACGGTCGCTTTGCTGCCGGCCGTCGCCGCCTTTGTCGCCGGTTTCTACCTGCTGGAGCGATACATAGCGACTTATGAAGGAGCCGGCCCCATCAGGGACGCCGCGGCTAACCAATTAGGGGCCGTCCCCGACGCCTTCATGTTCCGACACCCGCTGACCCTGGCCAGCACGCTGATTGAAACCGTTTGCGCCTGGCTGATGTGTTTCGGGCTGATGGGGCTTTTCAGTTGGATCGCGTCCCGTGAAAGCTTCACCACGCGGTACCTCGCCGACGCGTCGTATTGGATGTACCTGGCCCACCTGCCGCTGGTCATCGCCGGCCAGATGCTGGTGGTCGACTGGCCCATCCACTACCACCTGAAGTACATGGTGGTATGCGTCGGCGTAACCTTGGTCCTGCTGGTTACCTACCAGTTTGGCGTCCGGTACACCCTCATTGGAAGGGGCCTCAACGGCCCGCGAACCCGCCGGCCGCGGCCGGCGGGTCAAGTAGCCGGAGCACAACCCAACCGCTGACTTGGGGAAGATGCAGCGGCTGAAATTGGCTCGGAATGAACCTTGGGAAGACGCCGGGCCATCCGGCATTCTGGTGTTCGTCACGCAACCGGACACTGGAGATTCCTCATGCGCCTTCCCGGAGAATGACGGTCGGGGCCAGTTTAGATACTCTGAACAAGTCTGGCGTTGGCAGGTAAAATCATCATACGGGGAGGTCAGTGACGAATGGGGGTGAATGGATGATGGACCAGCCGGCCTTTTCCGGCCTGGGAATACCAGGGCAAGAAGCGCAAGACCCGCCGGGAAAAGTTCCTGGAGCGCATGGACGGTCTGATTCCGTGGCAGAGTCTGGAGGAGCGGACCGGTCCCTTCTATCCCAAGGCAGGTAAGGGCCGCCACCCCTACCCGCTGTCAGTGATGCTCCGAACCCACTGTGTCCAGCTCTTCTACAACCTCAGCGACCCGGGTATGGAGGACCTGCTCTACGAGCCGGACCCGGTGCGGCGTTTCGTGGGGCTGAAGCTCTCCGGCCCCCTGCCCGATGAGACCACCATCCTGAACTTCCGCCATTTGCTGGAACGGCAGAACCTGGGACCGGGCCTCTTGGAGGAAATCAACGCCCACCTGGAATCCCAGGGACTGACGCTGCGGGAGGGGACCATCGTGGATGCCACCATCATCGAGGCGCCGCCGTCCACCAAGAACCGTACCGGAGAGCGGGACCCGGAGATGCATCAGACCAGGAAGGATGTGGGCGTGGCCGCCGTTATGCTAAGCGCCTTCCGCCCCCGGTTCTTTCAGCATCACGGCGTAACCCCGCTCATCGACCACGTGAGTCACCGACATCCGGCCCCGGCTGTCGTAGCCGGAGCGGTAAGCGTACTCCACCTGGGCGCCCCAGGGCACCCGGCCGCCGATGCGAACGGTCCCGCCGCCGTTACCGCCGCTGTGAGGCCCACCGGCGCCTTGGATCACCACGCCATTCCGGGAACCCTTCTTCCACGCCAGCACCTTCACCTCGGCGGGGACCACCAGCTCCGCCGCCGTCGGACGGAACAGCACCCCGTGCAGCTTCTTCAGCACCGGCCCCGACGGGGTGCGCTTGCCGTTCATGATCTGGGAGAGGAGCGAGGAACTGATGCCCGCCCGCCGGGCCGTCTCGTTCTGACTCCACCCCTGAGCATCCATTCGGTCCCACAGAACCCTGGGTTCCACCGTTGGGCACTGCGCCCCTTCAACCTTCACCGGGGTCCG
>DAOUJS010000088.1:0-18814 GCA_034422355.1 Dehalococcoidia bacterium
CAGCGTATCGCCTGAGTGTGTTCTGGTGGATTCCGAGCAGTGCCGCAGCTTTGCGGCCGGGTATATACGGCATAGCCGGTATTATAGCGTTAGTTAGGGATTGTTAGCAAACCTACGTTTAGACGTCAACCCTTCTCTATTCCCGCCGGGCGCGTGCACATCTCCGCCACCAGCCCGGTGTGGGCCGTGCCCCCGCGTTCCGGTCTCGTCCGTCTCCCGCACGGCGGCGGTGGAGCCGTCCTGCTTCTCAGGAGTGTTACGGTCTGCCGGTTGCACGTGTTTTTCCTCTGGAGCGTTCCCGTCTCCGAGTGCCGGGTCCCTACGTTCAGCCGTAGGGGTAGATGACCAGCCGGGCCTCTCCCTCCTCTATCATCCCTGCGGCTCTGCCGTCGGTGCGTTCTCCGATCACCACCGCTTCCGCCGGGGTCCCCGTGGCCCTGCTGACGGCCCTGGCCATGTCCCTGGCCCGAATCACATCGCGCTCGCACACGGTGACGGAGATTTCCACGCAGGCGTACACGTCGCCCCGGTCCAGGTCCCTGGCCCAGGCGATGACGTCCAGCAGGAACGCCTGGTTCAACTCTTCTTCGGTGATGGACCCGTCCTCCTGGGCTTGGTCCATCTTCCTGGCGAACTCCTCGTCGGCCTCCCGGTTCGGTCCCTTCAGGATACGGGCCTTCCTCAGGCCCAGGTGCTGTCTGAGCAGGCTGAGGAGGTTGCCGGCGGCTTTAGTCTCGTAGGCATAGAGGACGATGCTATCCAGCGTCTCTTGGAGTGTGTCCGGATCTTCTGGCATTCTTTCGTTGGAGTCTCACAGTCCTTTGGCCGTTTTTCTTCCCTGGAACCGTTCCCGCTGGATATGTTCCATGAGGGCCCGGTTGATCTCCTGGTGGGCCTTCTCCGGGGTCTCGGCGCGTTCCTCGAACCAGTCGACGACGTTCCGGTCCAGCCTGAGGGTGACGTCCTGCCAGCCGGGCTTGTAGAACATCCCGACCTTGGCCTTGGACCAGTCGATGGGATGATTGGGGGCCTCCGAATAGTCGATCTGGGCGTCGGGCATAGCCTCCAGTGCTTCGAGTTCCGCCTTCTGCTCCCGGTTCAGTTTAACCATTCGCTTTCTCGTAGCGCCTTCTCTCAGTCCTGTTGGCCTTTCGGGCGCTGATGGGCCTGCCGACTCCTGGGTCAGACTCTCTGGGGAGGCATAGGCCGATTATGTCAAAAGACGTCTGCCTTGTGAAAGGGGCAACTGTCAGTAATCCAGCGGCGGCTCCGGTCCATGGGCCGCCGCACTCCATGGCCGCCGGACGTTGTTACGAACCCAGGCGCCACTGGGGGTCGACGGACTCAGAGGTCCAGTCAAGGTCCTCCGACCGGGCGGCGATCTGCGCCCACTGCCGGATATGCGCGTCGGCTATGGCCGGGTCGCGAAAGATGTAGCCGACCTCGCAGGACCGAGAGGCCATGAGGCTGTGGAGGGAGAGAGAAGGCAGACCGGGATTGGACGAGGCCCGCGACGTCCACGGCCACACGGCAGAAGAGGACGCTACGTCCCGGCGGCTGCCATTGGTCCACGCAGCTTTCGGCACAGGGGAATGGCGCGGGGACCAACCTCTTTTTGCCGGTTGGTTCTCCTGGGTGGCAAGCAAATTCCAGGAGAACCTGGGAGACTGCTGGCATTTCGCCCGGACAACTGGCGGGGAACGGCATTGGCCTGGAATAGGTTCGAGCAACTGCCGCCGGAACTCTTTGCCATCCTCACCCGGGTACAGCGGGACAACCAAAGCGCGCCCGCAGGCTTCATGACTGACACCGGCGCAGGCGTACCGGTGCATGAAGGCTTCACTGATGGCCGATTCACAGAGTGCGGTATGGATGGGCGGGCCCTGGAAGAAGGCGTTGTCATGACCAGAGATCGCGGAGTTACGTGCGGCGCCTGTCTACGGGGAGCGGACCACCGCTGGCAATTACGCGCGGTCAGCTTGGTTTCGTGCCGTGCATCCGAACGGAACCCACGGAATGGCCGGGGGGTGACCTCTGGGACCGGGCGTCAGCGCGTCCGTTCCTGCCAGACCGGCCAGTGCTTGACGCCGCTCTCGGGCAGTTCCAGGCGGGGACCGGGTGTCACCTTGCTCAGCAGATTATAGAACTCCTGGGGCTTCACTGTGTGACCGGCCACCGGGTCTCTGCAGGGCGCTTTGATTACCGATCTGAAGCGGAATTTGCTGGTGAACCCCGGTTCGCCCCTGGAGCCGGCCACGATGAACTCCACGTCGTGATCCGGCGAGTTCGGCAGCTGGATTCCCGTTGGCTTCTGCCACATCATGGTGAACCGGTACTCCAATTCCCACTGCTCCAGGACTTTGAGGGAATGGGGCAGCCATTGCTGGGTGGCCCACAGGAATACGAAGCCGTCATCGTGCAGGGGCAGTTCCATCCCGGCGATCTCCTCAACGGTCATGCCGGCCGGGGCGGAGTCCGGACCGTTGTTCAGTTCACCGGTACGCGGGTCTGCCGCGGGCCAGACCGGGTCTACCACGATGGTCCGGTAGAGGCCGGCGGGCGGACTCGCAGGGGTTTGCTCATTCCCTTCTTCCATGATCTGCCTGACTGCGTTGGTCACGGTCCGGGCGGGCCCGGACCGGACGCGCTCCAGGGCCAGTTCCTGGACTTCCGCCGGACGGTCGATTATTCGCGCCGCATCGCTGACCTTGATTTCACCGCTTTCGACCGCGGCCCTGACGGCCGGGGCCGCAGGGCCATCCTCGGACAGCACCCGGGCGGCGTGGCTGACCATCCTTGGGCTTACGCCGAGCAGCCTGGCGATCTCCTGCTGGTCCGGATCATTCCGCAAATTTGCGGAATGGTCTTCCCGGTAGGACTCGCTCTTCCTGTCGCCGCCTGGCCTGGACCAGGCGGCGAGCTTTGCCGCAGCGACCGCCCGCTCGCTGGGCGTCTGTGCCTCCGGGAGCCGTTCTTCGCTATCAGGTACCTGATGGGATTGACGCCGTCCGGCAGGTCTTCGAACAATGGCGTGATGCCGAGCTCGTCGCAGGCTCGCAGGCGGTGCCGGCCGTCGAAGACCTCTTTGCCGAGAAGGATTATGGGGTCAGTCTGTCCCAGTTCAGCCATGCTGAACTTGAGGCCATCGAACTCCTCCTGGGTATAGTCGCGGAAGGCCGTGGCCAGTTTGCTGATGGGGTAATCGCCCTCTGATGTGCACATGCTGTGACCGTCACCTCCTTGCCAGGCGCCGTGGCGGCTCCCTCTGCGGTCCTTCATTCCATGTTACCGGAGGGCGGCGGGGATCCGTTTTAGCATTTCCGTGGAACCGGGGCGGTGAGGAGGTGTGCAGGGAGCAGGGACCGGGTTGGAGGCTTGCGGGGTTGTGGTGACCCGCCTGGCGCCGGAAACCTGCATCGGGGAGACTCCCAGGAGTTGGCGGCCTCTTCCTGCGTGATAATCCGCAGATTTGCGGAGTTCACGTCCTGCCTCGGTGCAGGCCCTGAGCCGATGCACCCCGTTGGTGAACCGGCCCTGCCAGTCGGTTACAGGGTGCATGAGCCCGTAGGCGATGATGCTGGCCAACAGGCGGGCATACCGTTCTGGGACCAGCGGGGGCAGGTCCATTGCCAGGGGATGGATCGGGTACCGGCATCCAGCAAAGCGAATCATGAGTGGTCACCTCCAGTAATCGGTTACTGGATATTGTGAACTATAGGAAGCGGCTCGCGTTTTATCATTTGGCAATGCCGGGCGATGACGATCGGGGACCGGCCTGGATTCCGGGAATACGCGGGTTCACATATGCCTGGAAGAGGAGAACGCGGGGGTCTCCATCGCCGGGAGGATGTGCCTGCTCCGGCGGCGGGCCGGGAGATCGCAGTTCATATTCGCTCCGGCCTCCCACCGGGCGCCGGTGTACCGTGCGTTCCTTGAGGAAGTGGCTGATTCCCCTGCGCGGGGCGGAGCGGCCGGGTTCATGCTGCTGCAACCAGCCGGGGACTCATGCCTGGTCGGGGCCGCCCGGGCGCTGGTTGTCGCCAGGCCCCATGAATCCATGGGCAGGCCGCATGCACGTTGTGGGAACACATCCCGTTCATGTATGGACGGGCGTGGCCGCGACAATGACCGGTGGAGGCACCGGTACAATCGGATAGGGAGTGGACGGGGTGGCCCGTCCTCGCCCGGTGCAAACGGGGATGGATGGGACTGGACCCTCTGCGTCGACGTGGCCGGAAACGGGCCACGCCATCCACACCATTGCCGGGATCCGCTCCGGTTTCGGGGCAAGGGACAGAAGCGGGCCGGCGGTGGTGGTCTCATGGCCGCGGCCAGGAAGCTGCAAGGATCACTGGGGAGAGCAGGTTGCCCGGGAATGGACCGGCCGCCTCCGGTGACGACGGCGACGACCTGATGCTGGCCCTGCAGACCCTCAGCGGGAGACGGGAGGCTGACGCTAAGCTGGTTGAGGCAGCCTTCGTCGGGGCCAGGGACTCGGAGGTATCCCTGGAACAGTTCCTGGCGGACGACGGCAGGCGGCTGTCGAGGCCGAGCCGGAACCTGCGGTGGTTGAAGTCCACATCAGCGGTGCCAACGGCTACAGGCATGGTGTGGGGCCGGTCAATGGCGATGGCCACCGGAGGAACCCGTCGAAGAGGAGCGTGACTACCGACCTCCACTTCGGCGAGTGAGCCTAAAGGGCTGCACTGCGAACTTTCCGGTAGTGGTACAGCCGGTGGTATTCCATACCGGAACCCGCCGGGACAGGCTCCGGCAGGCTGCGAGCCTGTCCCGGCCCGCTATCCTGCCCCTGGGAATTTCCCGTTCCCCAGCTCCGGCCGTTGCGCCGCCGCCCTTGGCGCAAGCGTTGGCGTTTATCCGGCGACGGTGCAGGTCAGCGCCGCCGCTTCGCTGTACACCTCGCTCTCGTCGGCAAGCAGGTAGACCGCCTTGACGCTGATGCTGGCCTCCGTGCCCACCTGGTACTCGCCAGGCCGCCGCAGCAGGGTGAGGCCGATAAACCGGCCAGCCTCGATCCTGCCGTCGGGCAGCGTGAGCTCGTAGTCGTAGGCGTAGGTCTCGCCGCCGGACCACTCCGGGGCGTCCCACAGGAAGATCACCCGCTCCGGCTCCGCAACGCAGCGCAGGTTCTCCACCGGCGAGGGCGGCCCCACCACCGAAACGTCGAACTCGTCGCTGACCGTGTTGCCGTCGGTGTCCTCCGCCGTTACCGTGATGGTCGCCGTGCCGTCGGCCACCCCGGAAAGCGTCAGCTTGGACCCGCCGGCAGCCACCGACACCGTGGCCTTTGTTTCATCCGAGGATGCGGCGGTTATGGTCAGAGCGTCTCCGTCGGCGTCGCTGAACACCCCGGACAGGGACACGTCCTTCGTATCCCCGGCTACCAGGCCGGAAACGTCGCTGATGGCTGCGGCCACCACCGGCGCGGCCTTGACCTTCACCGTGAAGGCGTCATCCACCGTGCCGCCGTTGCCGTCGTCCGCCGTGACCGTGATGGTGGCCGTGCCACGGGCCTTGGCCGTCACCGTCAGGCTGGAGTAGCCGCTGGCCACCGACACCGTGGCCACGGCCTCGGCGGAGGAAGAAGCCGTGATGGTCAACGAGTTGCTGTCGGCGTCGCTGAACACCCCGGACAGGGCCACGTCCTTCGTCCCGCTCTCGTTGACGATGGTCACGTCGGCTATGGCATTGGCCACCGTGGGGGCCTGGTTGGCCGGGTCCTGCTGCTGCGGGGCGGTCACCGTCACGTCAAACGTATCGCTGACCGCGTTGCCGTCCGAGTCCTCCGCAGTCACCGTGACGGTGGCCGACCCGGCCAAAGCGCCGATTATCGTCAACGTGCCGTGTAATTCCAGGGGGTTGGCCACGTCCAGGTCGGAGGAGCTCGCGGTGAAGGTCAGGGCGTCTCCGTCGGCGTCGCTGAACACGCCGGACAGGGAGATGTCCTGGGTCCCGCCCTCTTCCAGGCTCAGGTCGCCGATGGCTGACTCCACCACCGGCGCGGCCTTGACCGTCACAGTGAACGCATCCTGGACCGTGCCGCCGCTGCCGTCCTTGGCCGTGACCGTCAGGCTGGAGTAGTTGGCGGCGACGGACACCGTGGCCACGGCGGTATTCGACGAACCGGCGGTTATGGTCAGCGCATCCCTGTCGGCGTCGCTGAACACCCCGGACAGGGATGCCCGGTGCGTCCCGCTCTCGCTGACGATGGTGGCGTCGGCGACGGCATTGGCCACAGTGGGGGCCTGGTTGAGCGTACCCTGCTGCTGCGGGGCTGCCACCGAAACGTCAAACTCGTCGCTGACCCGGTTGCCGTCGCTGTCCTCTGCCGTGACCGTGATGCTCGCCGTGCCCTGGGCCACCCCGGCAAGGGTGAGCCTGGAGCCGTCCGGCGCCACCGACACCGTGGCCTTTGTTTCATCCGAGGATGCGGCGGTTATGGTCAGGGCGTCGTTGTCCCCATCGCGGAACACGCCGGACAGGGACACGTCCCGGGTGGAACCCGCCTCCAGGCCGGACACGTCGCCGATGGCCGAGGTCACCGTTGGCGCGGCCTTGACCGTCACAGTGAACGCATCCTGGACCGTGCCGCCGTTGCCGTCGTCCGCCGTGACCGTGATGGTGGCCGTCCCCCGCGCCTTGGCGCTCACCGTCAGGCTGGAGTAACCGGCGGACACCGACACAGTGGCCACGGCGGTATTCGACGATGCGGCGGTGACGGTCAGCGCATCCCTGTCGGCGTCCCTGAACACCCCGGACAGGGATGCCCGGTGGGTCCCGCTCTCGTTGACGATGGTGGCGTCGGCGATGGCGCTGGACACCGTGGGGGGCTGGTTGGGCGGCGTGGTGTCCGTCACCGCCACCGGGACCGTCGCCGGCGCCGCGGCGGCGTACTTGGCGTCGCCGCTGGTCACGCCGTGGCTGATGCTTACCCTCTCGTCATCCGTGTCGGTGTCGCCAACCCCGCTGACCGTGAAGGTCAACGGGATGTTCCAGCCCGGCGGCTGGAAGGTCCGGGACTCCGGGAACACCGCGGCCGCGCCGGCGTCGCCGCTGCTGGCGGCAATGGTCACGTCCGCCGTGGGCCGGCTGTCCAGGACCACGGTGTAGCTGGCCGTTCCGTCCTCCTCCACCGCCAGCCCGCTGGCCGCGCTCACCGTCACCCCGGCGGTGTCGTCGTCGGTGATGGTGAGCGTGATTGTGTCTTCCAGGAGGGCCGTGCCCATGTCGAACAGCGCCGACAGCGCCACCGTTTCGTCTGCTTCGTCCACGTCGTCGCCGGTGATGGAGATGGTGGCCGTCCCCGACCGCTGTCCGCCCGGAATGAAGATTTCGAACGGCATGGTGAAGTCGATGTCCGCGGACGCCGTGCCGTCCTCACCCGCAAACAGGAAACCGCCCATGCCGCCCTCCGGGGCCGGGGCGTCCAGGGTGGCCGTGACGGTCACTTCCCCGCCGCTCTCGCTCACCCTGGCCTGGCTCAGGGCCAGGGTCACGGCGGTGGGCTGGCCTGGCACCGCCGGGGCGCTCTGCTGGCCGCCGACGTTGCCGGTGGGGCCGCTGTCCGCCACCGTCAGCTTCACGCTGGGGCCGCTGATCCCCTCCAACGGGTCAACGCCCCACTTGTCCCGCCATTCCGCCTCGTTCAGGTCCAGCACTTCCCATAGCGACAAACCCTCCAGGTTGCTGAACGGGACGGTCGAGAGATCGTAGTCCACCACCGCCGTCTCTCCGCCCTGGCAGCCCTTGGCGTCCACCAGGATGTCCAGCCCCTCGCGCCACGGCCGCGCCCACCGGTCCTCCGGCGGACCCCACCAGAAGTCTTCCCAGAACTCCTTGCTGGGAGGCGGGTGGTTGGGCAGCAGGATCTTGCCCTGCTGGTACAACAGCGATTCGGTCAGGCAATCCGGGCCCTCCCAGGTGAAATACACCATCAGGGGCCACCGGGGAGCCTGGCTAAGGCTCAGGTTGAAGCTGCCCGAACCGCCCTTTTCCACTTCGAGTTCGTCCGGGGTTGCCTTTACCGCACTGCCGAGCCGGTGCAGCGCCACCGGGACGGACCTGGACCAGCCGCCGGGTCCGTAGCTGTTCCCGGCCCGCACCTGGAAGCCGTAGGTCTGGGAGCGCGGCAGGCCGCGGACCGTCACGCTGGTGGCCGTCCGGGGCGACACCTTCACCGGGTTGTGGATGTTGGACCGCCATTCGTAGTATTCCACCGCGCCGCCCACGCTGGGCGGGTCCCATTCCAGCGTCACGTAGTTGCTGCCCACCCGGGCGACACGCGGGTTCTCCGGCTCCCCCGGCAGCTCCTCCGGCGCGCCCTCCGTCGTGGCGCAGGCCCGGGCGGCGAAGGGACCGGTGCCCCCGGCGTAGACCGCCGCCACCCGGTAGCAGTACCGGTCCCCCGGCAGCAGGCCGGTGTGCTGGTCGCTCCTGGGCATGGTCCGGTAATTGTGCCTCAGCGTCCGCCAATCTTCAGTGGCGGCCGGGGTGTAGTCGATGCGGTAGCCGGTAACCAGGTCCGCGCCGAAGGCCGGCTCGCCCCAGGTCAGGCCGATGCGGTTTCTCCCGTCGGCCGTGGCCGTCAGGTTCCGCGGCGGGCCCACCTCCCCGGCCGGGACGGCGAACACCCAGCCGCTCTCGTATTCGGAGCCGCCCACGGTGCCCACCGCCTTCAGCCGGTACTGCCGGGGCTTCGACGACAGCGGGTTGGCGGCGTCGGTGTGGGGGTGGGAAGTTGCGCCGGGTCCCAGTGTTGACTGGTCCGCCAGCGGGGTCCAGGTGACGCCCCGGTCGATGGAGACCTCCAGTTCGTATCCGGCGAGGGTCACGTCGGCCACGGCTTCGGGCGCGTTCCACGTCAGGGTGACCTCCGTGTCGCTGGCCGCCGTCGCCGCGAAGTCCCTGGGCGCTCCCGGCGACGGGTAGTTCTCCGTGGCCAGGGCGTAGGCGTAGCCGCTCTGCACCGCCACGCTGCCCACGGTGCCCACCGCCTTCAGGCGGTACTGCCGGACAGCATCCGCCCCCAGCGTATTGTCGGTGTGGGGGTGGGTCAGTGTCGTTGCGGAAAGCACGGTCCTGGTCTGCCCGGCCGGCAGCCAGTTCCAGGTGACGCCGCCGTCGGTCGAAAGATCGAGCTCGTAGCCGGTGACGGTCACGTGGGCCTCGGTGTCGGGCGCGCTCCACGACAGGGTGGCCTGCGTCGCGCTTTCACCGGTGGCGCCAAAGCTCTTGGGAACGCCCGGCTTCGGGTGCGTGAGGGTGGCGGTGGCCCAGTCGCTCTTCACCGTCGAACCTTCGACGGTTCCCACCGTCCGCAGCCGGTACTGCCGGAGGACCTCCGGCGTCAGGCTGGCCGCCGTCAGAGTGGCGTCGGTGTGGGTGTAGGATGTTGCGCCCGGTCCCAGTGTTGCCGGGGCCGCCAGCGATGTCCAGGTGGCGCCGCCGTCCTTGGAGAACTCCAGATCGTAGCCGGTGATGGTCACGCCGTCCACGGGGTCGGGGGCGCCCCAAGACAGCCCGGCCACGGTGTCGCTCTGGCCGGTGGCGGTGAGGGACTTCGGCCTGCCCGGCTTCAGGTGGGGCGTTGCCGCCTCGGACCACGCCCCCGGTACGCCGAAGATGTTCACCGCCCGCACCCGGTATTCCGGACCGTCGCTGGCGGGAGTCATGTCCACGTAAGCCGTTCCCTTCACGTCCGAGTCCAGCGTCATCCAGGGGCTGGCCGAGCGCTGCACCTCGTAGTGGGCCACCTCATGTCCGTTCACTGTTTTCACCGGCTGCCACACGAAGATGTTGGCCACCGGCGTTTCCGTCACCTTCACGCCTTCCGGCGCGTCCGGGCGGCCATCGCCGCTCCCCGCGTGGGCCGCGATGGTCGCCGTGTTGTTCCTCTCGATGTGGTCGTAGTAGGCCGCGCTGTGCCAACTGTTGGTGGCGTCCTCGTTCGTGCAGGCTGTCCTGGAAGGGGTGGTGAGTGCCACGTCCGCACCGTCGCTGCCGATGCAGACCGTGTAGGGCTGGGTGTTGGCAATGGCGGCGGTGATGTCAGCGGGCATCGCCACTTCGGTGATGAGGGTCAGGGCCGGGCCTTCATTGGCATGGCCGGAGGCCCGGTAGTCGCCGAGGCCCAGCTCGCCGATAGCCCAGACGCCTTCGCAGATGCCGTCCTGGCAGGTCCCCTGGGTGTAGTTCCCGTGGCTGGGGACGGCCTCGGCCCCTTCCGGTACGCCGTTCAGCGTCACTTGGACGTCCGGCGCAACCTCCGGCCCGTTGTTCAATGCCATCACAGTGTAGCCCCGTCGGCCAGCGGGCACGGCGGGGCTGGTCCCAGCGTGCCGCAACTCCATGTCCGCCAACGGCCCCACGTGGAAGGTGTAGGTGCCGCTGCTGGTCAAAGTTCCGGCGGTGCTGTGCGTGGCTCTGATGTCCATGGTCAAGACGTAGGTGCCCAAACTGCCGAAATCCAGGAATATATCTACATCATAGCCAGGGTCGAATGAATCTCCGGTCACTTTTGTCGTGTCGGTGATTTCTATGGGTGGTAGCTCGACGCCGGGATCGAATCTCATAGTGAAGGAACCCGGCGGCTGCCCGCCGTCGGGTCCGGTTACGGTCAGGTCTTCGCGCGCGGCGCTCCAAACTGAATCGGGAAGGCGTTCCTGGGAATCTTTCAAATCGAAGATGCCTGAGGTTGGCCAGATTGGCTTGCTATTGGTGTCTTGTGTCCTTCCCTCGGGGTCACTGATATGGATGAGGATTTCATCAGGTTGCGCGATTAGACTACCAGGGATGATATGCCCTGACGCTGACTCCCTGCTCGCCACCAGTTCCAGCGTGTTCGCGCTGGTGCAGGGGTAAGCAGCAACGTCGACGCAGGGATAGAAATCGAATAGGGTTGTCTTGCCCCTGGGCAACAGCACTTTCGGCGGTGTCCCCAGGCAGGCAGTGTAGGCGTCGTTCTCCCGCTTCGAGCCGTCCCAGGCGAACCAGGGCTTGGCGCTGCTCACGTCGGCCGTCAGGCACCGCTTTTCCAGGGGAATCTCCGCCAGGCTGTCGGTGGTGAGGCTGACCGCCACCGGGAGCGACTTTTCCACGTTAGGCTGCACAATGCCCACGTCCCAGGTCCGGGTGGCCGGGTCGAACATCGTGACGGACGGCGGGTTCGGCTGAGTCCCGGCGAGGGTCAGGCCCTGCGATAGTCCGATTTTGACCTGCACGTCAAACTGAACATTGTTTTGGTCAGCGCCGAAATGGACGGGGGGGCCAGCGTCATTCCTAGCTGTCACCGTGAAGGTCGTCGCTCCCCCTGGCTGCGGAGACCGGTCGGATACGCTGACCTCCTTGACGCCGGCGTCTCCGTTGGTGAATTTCCTGGCAGGGCAGGCCATGCCCACGTTCTCCGTGGCATTGTTGAACCGTAAGGCCGGAGATTCCAAGGGGGCTGTTTCGATGATTTTGGCATGAATCCGCGACAGGACCGGCGACGAACCACAGACTCCTGGTGCGATTGTTGGGAACAGAACATTCAGCCCTGCGCTGCGCCCGGCCGGCAGGTCCCGGAGGGTGTGCACTTCCGTGACTGGGGCGCCGATTCCATCATTTATGACAACTCTCACCTTCACGACGCTAAACTTCGGTCTCGCGTCCCCGACCGGGTTGTTCCGCACGGTAATTCTCCAATACTGTTCTTGCACAATCCAAACTGGCTCGGAATCAATCGACAGGTCGGCAAGGAAAGCTGGGGGATCGTCCGGCTGTTGCTGGGCGTGGATCATACTGGTGCAAGCGGCGACGGTGGCGACAACCCCCATCAAGACAACCAGCGTCGTCACGAGGCGAAAGAGGATGTGGGATGCTAATGTCATTCAGATTCGTGAGTGCGGGGGCGTTGTTTCTACTCAAAAATCCCTTCCCCCTTGACGGGGGAAGGTTAGGATGGGGGGTGATAGCCGCTGAACAGCCATGAATATCGCTTCCCGCACCGCGTCCGTCTCTTCCAACACCTGATTATTCCAGAACCTGATCACCCTGAAACCTTCAGTCTTCAACCATGCAGTGCGCTCAGCGTCATAATTCGCTCGTTCCATGTGCTGCCCGCCATCCACTTCTATGACAAGTCTATTTTCATAGCATAGGAAATCAACGATGTACGGTCCTATCGGCGCTTGTCTGCGAAATCTGTAACCTGATACCTGGCGTTTGCGCAGGATGTTCCACAATGCTTGTTCGGCGTCTGTGGGATTATTCCTCAACTGCCGCGCTTTGGAGGTATTGTTTGCTGGCTGCATCCGTTCACCCCCATCCTAACCTTCCCCCGTCGAGGGGGAAGGGACTAACCAACTGTCTCAAAGCCATTGAGGGGAGTTTCACCCCCATCCTAACCTTCTCCCGTCGAGGGGGAAGGGACTAACCAATTGTTTCAAAGCCATTCAGGGGGGTCACCCCCATCCTAGCCTTCCCCCATCAAGGGGGAAGGGACTCCTGCCTACCCTTGTGAGGCCATCAAGGGGGAAGGAACCAAATGACCTGCTTACCTTCCCCCGTATCGCCGGGCAGCGGTGAAGTACCGCCGCCCGGCTTGCCGGGGTCGGCTAGTTCCCCCAGGTGATTGTGATTTCGTTCGAAAACACGAACGTTGGCAGCATGGAGGGTGTGTCTGCGTTTGCCCACTCTACGGCCGCTCGGTACGTCTTGGTCGTTGGGCTCGATTGCGGAATGGACCAGGTGGGACCGGCGTCAGGGAGGCTGAGAATATGCCACAGAGTACGGTGATTGTTTGGGTGGAATCCCTCTCCCCATAGGTAGGCGGGCGTCTGGCCTCGTCGTTCCGGCGTCGGCTCAAACCAGGCGGTGAAGTTCACTGTATCGCCAACCGGCAGGGATTCCCGGTCAGCCCGGATCTTCAACCCCGGTTCCTGGTCCTCCAGGGATATCCTGACGATCATGGTGTCGTCGATCACGGGTTCGGGGCTGTCTTTGTCGCCCTCGTGGTTGAGCTTGTCGGTGACGGTGAGCTCGAGGTCGTAGGAGGGCCTCGTCTCGAAGTCCAGGCTGGCGCCGTCCGCAACCACTATCTGGACGGTGTGGGGGTTGGTGCCCGCTACCGTCTTGAAGTTCTCTTTCCCGTCCCCCTCCAGGTCGTAGTAAAGGGTCACGGCATCAGCGTTATAGACCGGTATCGGGCCGCCGACCTTGACGCCGCCGGGGGAGTTCTCGGAAACGCTGCGGTTGACGCCGAATATGGGCGGCTCCGTCTCGGCGAGCTTGTCGCCCACGTGGAAGGTGTACGTCGCCGTCCTGGCCTCGGTTTCGTTGCTGCTGATGGGCTTCCAGTCCTGGCCTGCGCCGTCTGGCTTGTTCTTGCGGACATGGCCCTGTATCTCCACCAACAGCTCGTAGGTGCCGGGCTTGGTGAAAACCCACTGCAGGGCCTCGTACTCGCCGGGGTCCATTACCATGTCGGTCGCTTCATCGCCGGGCCTGAAACCGTCCCAGACGAGTTCCGCCCTTGCGTTGCCGGCCTTGGGGGCCTTGTAGGCGAAGAAGTGGAGCAAGTCTGCGGAGTTGGTCGGGTCGCCCGGGTAGCTCTCCGCCTCGAGCTTCCAGCGCATGGCTTTGTGAGGATTGCCATTGGCATCCATGCCTGGCCGATGCCAGTAATCGCCGTCGAACAGGGCAGTGGAAAAGCCAATGCCCAGGTCCGACGTCTCGTCCTTGTTCGCGCCGGTAGTGGTGTCCGGGTCATCCAGCCGCAGCCACCAGACCTGGGTCCCGGCGGGCACCGGGTCACCTTCTTCAAGACCCAATCCCTTGCGGACAGCCGGGTATTCTTCCAGCGACAACTGGCCGGCGGTGGCCTCGGCGTTGGTGGCGACCACGTCTTCCTTGTGCTTGTCCAGCACGTGCATGATGGCTTCTTCGATGTCGATGTTGGAGACTTCACGGACGGTTTTACTACCACGGCCCTGCTTTTTCTTGACCATCTTGGGCGGGCACTCGTTGATGTAGAGGACGCCGATGTCGGGCGAGTCGCCTTCCACGCTGCGGCCCGTTATGCGCCAGTAGGCGTCAAAGAAGGCGAAGTGGCCGGTTCTCACCTCGTGGGGCTCGGGCTGGAAGGCAGTCCCGGCACCGGGGCCGCAGGGCTGGGGGTCGGGGTAGGTGGCGAGGTTGGTGGAGTCGTCGGTGGTGCCGGTGCCGCCGCCGCCGTTGGTGCCGCCAGTGCCGGTGCCGCCGCTGTTACCCTGGGCCTGGGCCGGGCCGGTGGCGTAGGCCACCGCCATCAGGGTGATGACCAGAGCGGCCATGGCCAGTACCGCCCCGTAGAGTGTGAAGCGCCTGGGTGCCTTGATAATGGTATCCATCATGGGTTGCCTGGTCCTCCTTATATGTGTTGTTTTCCCGGTATGTGGTCTTGGTGTCACGCATAGGGCGCGGGCGGGTATCCTACATTGGCACATCCTCCTTGGTGGATTGGTTGCCGCCGCCGGGCGAATATGCTCCGCCGGGCGGCGCTCCCTGAACGAGAAAAGGCGGCCAAACCAGGGGCATGACGGTCAGCAGGCGCGAAAACCGGCCCGCCCGGGAAAGCGGCCCTTTGGCGCAGCCCCTGTCCCGCCCTGCGAAGGACGGGACGGCCTCGTTTGCCGTCGGAAGTGCGGCAGGTCTCATCTTGCGCCGGCGATGAGAGCGCCGGCCGCTGGGCCGGGGAGCCGTTTGACAGTCCCGGCGGCTGCCCGGCCGGTACTTGGTATCATCAACTGCGGTATTGAGATATAGTCTCATAACTGTCCATTGAATGATATCAAGTATCAATTACGCTCAAAAAAGAGAGTTGCCCCTACCGGCTGGCGTTTGCGGAAACGCCCGGCCCGGCAACGGGCCGGGGAGCAACGGGCATGACCGTCCCCAGGAGGCGGCGCGGCTTCCTGCTGTTGCTGCCCTGGTCGAACATGGCTATCATGCCTCCACTCGGCCTGTGGTCAACGGCCTGCTGCACCGGTGGGGCCGGCTCCCCGGAGCCGGGGCGTCTGCCTCCGAACTTTCCGGGCCGGGTAAGTCCCGGGCCTCCCCTCCGGGCGGGGAGACGCGAAAGGCCGGTAGAAAACAATACCAGACCGCCTATATCCCCTGCGTATCTTTCACTATCTCTTTTGGGTAATCTGGTGTATCATTTCCCTCGCCAGGTTCCGGCTCCATGGACAGTAAGAAAATTGTGGCCCACCGGAGCGGCGACCCTGGACAAGGTGGACTGGACCACGATGAGCTTCCTCTTGGGGTGGGAGATTCACACGGACCGGAGGGAATGATGAACTGTTGGACCAGGCTTATGCTGGTATACCTGGTGGCGGCGGTGGTGGCCGGGTTGTCCCTGGCCTGCGCTCGGGATGACCCTGCCCCGCCTTCCCCCCTTGAGTCAACGCCGATTTCATCCCCGGGACCTGTGGCGGCAACCGTGTCCCCGGCAGCCACTTCCGTTCCGACGGCAGCCGGACCGGTCCAAACTCTCAGGGCGACGGAACCCGCCGCCGCCGCCACCGGGCCCGCCGCCGGCCCGACGGTTGTTTCGGCGGCAGTTTCGGCGTCGCCGGAGTCGGCGGGCGGTTCCCTGAGATTGATAAGCTCCAGGGCAGCCGCGGTACCGTCCAGCGTGCCGGCCGGCCTTCTCAGCGCCGGTTTCTCCGGCGGCCGGTTTTCCTACGGTTCCCACAGTTCAGCCTCTCCCCAGGCCGTTCCCACCGAAGGCGGTCTGACGGTATCGGCCACCGGCGCGGTTACCGTGGCGGCGGATGAGGCATACGTGGTGGTGGTCCCCGAGCAATACTATGGCCCGTCGGGACCCGAGCAGATGACGGGCCAGGACCGCCGGCAGATAAGGGAGAACCTGGCGCAGTTGGGCATTTCAGAAGAAGCGGTCGAATTCGGGGGGCTGGCCAGGTACGGCCCCGCCGGCATTTCCGTGGCGGTGGAACTGGCCGAGCTGGCCGGCAAGCGGGAGCAGGTGCTGGAGGCGGTGGAGCAGGTGGTCCGGCGCTACGAGTCCCACGGGATCATTTACAGCTTGACGGAGGAAAACTGCGAAGGCGCCCTATCCCTGGCACGGCGCGAGGCCATTCCCAGGGCGGAAAAGTCTGCCGATGACCTGGCCCAGGCCCTGGGGGTGAGCCGGGGAATGGTCATAGGGGCCCTGGAGTACCCGCTGACCTCCCACGTGTTCGGGCCGTTCAGCGCCAACATCCGTGCCTGCGGCGCGCAGGCTCCGTCCCCCTACCCCAGTCTCGTTCCCTTTGACGCCGGGGCGGAGGTCGAGGTGACCGTGGGGTATGTCACGGGCCGGATGTGCGCTGTCACCTCGCGGGGGCCAGCTTGCCGGAGGGAAAGTGTCTCCTCGCGCTTCCGGGTCCGGATTTCGGAGGTTCTGCGGACGCAGGCGGGGCATGTGATGCGGCCCAGTGGTGTCCGGAAGTCGTAGTCGTCGTGGACGAACCCGTCCTTCGCGGTGACTATCAGCTCCAGCAGCCACCGGCCTTCCGTCCTGGCGGCCCCGTGGCGGAGCGATGCTTCCAGGGCTTTCTCCATGCCCTCCTGGTCCGGGGAGCAGGTGACGCTGAACTGCTCGCCGGCGTTTTCCAGGGCCCGGCGGGCCTGTCCGGAGTCCGGGGTTCCGGTCCAGGTGAGTTCCCAGGTTCCCGGAGCGTCCGTCTACCGGAGGGCGGCGGTGAATCCGTCCCGGGTGCTTATTACCGTTATGTCCTGCCGGGCGTTCATGTTTTTTCCTGTTGCTGGTTTCTGGTTTGCAGGGAGTTCATTCCCCGCGGGAGGCCCCGGGCAGTGCTGTCGCGGTGCGCTTGGAAGTTGAGGCTTTCTTGCTCTCCTGTCAGGCTGGGTGGGTCTTGCGCCTGCGAGTTTCCCTCAGGCTAGCGGATTGTGCCAACGGAGTTCCGCGAACTTGGCAAAGTCTGTGTCGGATGTGTGAAGTTCCGCGTCGGCTTCCATGGCGAGTGCCGCAATATGGGCATCCGTCACCAGGTTAGTTCCGCTGCCTGGCACTGCCAGGTTTCGTTGGAGGTACTCCATGTGGCGCTCGCCTGGATTGAGCGGCTTGACGTGGTGGTGGCGTAGCCAGTCCATCACATGTTTTGCCGCCTCGGGCGGTGACATTGGCTCTGTTACGGCGCTGCGGCTGGACATGAGCCGGATAAACCCCATGGATACCACCCAGGGTATGCCGACGTTTTCCTCTCCTCTTATCATCCTTTCCCACCAGTACTTTGCCTGGGCATGCCTGGGTGCGCTGCTGTTGTAGGCGTAGACCAGAAGGTTGATGTCGGGGACTATCATTTTTCTCCTCGCGGGGCACGGAGGTAGTGCCCTGCGTCTTCGTCCTCAAGCAGTTGTTTCATTGCCTTGGGGTGTTCCATCCCCGGTTGCAGTCCGCTCTGGTTGGGGACCAGTTGGAATTCGCCGGGCCTGGCGTTTTCCCGGAGTGCTATATCTGTGTTGGTCGAATACATCTGATTTCCAGGGTCCAGCCGGGCCGCCTCGTAGAAGAGTTCCAGGGCTGTCTGGGAATCTCCCGTTTCCAGGAACAGCACGCCTAGGTTGTTGTAGTGCATGGGGTCGTCCGGATCCAGTTCCAGCGCTCTCTCGAAGTCTTCGGAGGCATTTTGGTACTCGCCCAGTTCGGTCCGCATGAGTCCCCGGTTGGAGTACGCGATGTCCAGGTCTTTGTCCAGCTCTATTGCTTTGTTCAGGTGGTCTTCCGCGCTCTTGTGTTCTCCGATTTCCAAATACAGCAGACCGATGTTGTTGTGGGCCAGGGCCAGGTCGGGGTCCCGCGCCAGGGCGGCCTTGAAATTCCTGAATGCCCTGGCGAGGTTTCCGCGTTCCAGGTTGCTCAGCCCGGTGTTGTTCAGTTGGACCGCAACGTTGTCGCCGTGGACTTCATATTCCCTCTGGGTCGTTCTCCCCAGGAACTGGAGGCCCCTTTCCGCGCTGGCCAGCTGCAGGAGTTTCGTTTCCTGTTCCTGCTGTTCTTCCTGCATGCGCCGGATTCCTTGGAGGAGCCGGTTGGCGTATTGGTTCCTGCTGCGGCGTTCCTGCGTGGTCCTGTGTCCTCTTTGCCTGCCCCGCCGGGCCTTTGGCAGGCGGCGGTAAGCGTAGTCGGCGTGTACGGTCGTCATCGTACTTCTCCTGGTGAGCGGAACATGCGTACCCGTTTTTGCTGCCAGTGTATACCTGTGCTTGTCGTGCGGCAAAGGGGCGTGCGCTTGGTAACTGTTCAGACTTGATGAGGCGAATTTACTGGGCCGGCGGTTCTGCGATTCCGCTGAAAGACACTGGCGTCGGGGGCGCGGTTGTGGCATAAGAGAGCTATGGAAAGGGAAGTCGACCTGAACCAAGCGAGCCGGGAAACTCTGCTGGAGATTATCGCGGAACTGAGACAGCGAGTCGAGAGCCTGGAAGCCCGGCTGTCCGGGGGCGGGCCGGGGGCCAGGATGCCGGGGCATAAACCGGCCGCCAGGCGCAAGAAGCCGGCGGCTTACGAAAAGAAGCCGCGAAAGAAGCGTCAGCACGGCTTCGCCCGGTTGCGGACGGAACCCGCCGGGCGGGTGGTCCACGCCCGGAGTCTTGCCCCGAATGCCATACCGCTCTCGCCGGGGGCTGGGTGCAGCGGACCGGGAAGTCATAGACATTCCGGCAGCCCCGGCGGAAGTCACGGAGCACGTATTCATGGCCCGGACCTGTCCGTTGTGCCGGAAGCGGCGGCTGCCCCAGGACCCTCTGCAAG
>DAOUJS010000089.1:0-36650 GCA_034422355.1 Dehalococcoidia bacterium
CTGTTTCCATTGTCCCTTTATGCCACAACCAGCCCGCGGACGCCAGTGTCTTTCAGCGGAACCGTAGAACCGTCCGCCCAGTAAATTCCCCTCATCAAGTCTGAACAGTTACGCCAGACCGCCTCGGGTTGACACCCGTTAGCGCACGGATACAATAGACTCAATCCCGGCCCTCGGCGACCCTGGACTTTTTATTCGTGAGGACAGACCATGATTGATAAGTTCGACAGTCTTTTTGCCGGCCACGTGGACATGGACAACGTCGGCTATGCGGGTATTCCCGTCAACGACCGCTCCTTCTCCGATGAACACCTGGCCTCCGTGTTCGACAAGTCCGAATCCATTGCCCTGCTCATGGACCGGCTGGGCTACGACACCTTCTGGATGGCCGAACACCACTTCCAGCCCGAAGGCTATGAGTGCATCCCCAACCTGCTGATGATGGGCGTACACCTGGCCCACATGACCAAGAGCATCAAGGTCGGATGCGCTTTCAACATCGCCCCAATGTGGCACCCCTTGCGGCTGGCCGAGGACTTCGCCACCGCCGACATTCTGACCGATGGCCGGGTGGTCTTCGGCGTGGGACGCGGGTATCACACCCGCGAGATTGAGACCTTCGGCGCGCCCCTGCTGGACCAGAACGCCAACCGGGAGATGTTCGAGGAACAGGTGGAGGTCATGATGAAGGCCTTCAACGAGAGTTCCTTCTCCCACCACGGCGCTTACTACGACATTCCGCCCGCCGTGCCCTACCGGGGTTACGAGCTTGAGGAGATTACCCTGGTGCCCCGGCCCAAGTACCTGCCGGTGGAGTGCTGGCAGCCCATCCAGGGAGGGACCCAGCGGGCGCTGGACTTCATGGCCAAGCACCGCATCAAGGGCATCATCGGCGGAGGCGTCGCCGAGGGCGGCGTGATGGATAAGACAATGGAGGACTTCCGCGACGCCATCCTGCGCACTGGGCGGGACGTCCAGTTGGGCGAGGACCTGAGCGTGGGGTTCCACTTCTTCCTGGCCGACTCCGAGGAGCAGGGCATCAAGGACGCCGCCAAGTTCTACGAGGAAAACGTGAAGATGTTCGGTCCCCTGCGCCTGCACCGGGGCTTGAGCGAACAGCAGATGCGAGACATCGCCGACCCGCGCCGTGCGCCGCTGGCCGACCTGCCCACCATGGAGCAGGCCGTTGCGTCCGGGGCGGTGCTGTGCGGCCCGCCGGAGCGGGTCATCGAGCAACTGAAGCAGGTGGAGGAGCGTTACCCCGGCCTGGACCGGGTGGGCGTCAGCCACCCTGTGGGCACACCCCAGAACATCATCCTAGAGCAACTGGAGTGGTTTGCCAGGGACGTTATGCCCGCCTTTAAGGGCAAGGTCGAAAGCGCCGTGCCCGCGGACGATTAGCCGTTGCCCCGGCTTTCAATTGGTCCGTTGCAGCCCCTTTCCCAAGTGGAAAGGGGCTTTCCGTTGGGACTCTCATCTTTGTTGAGACGCCATTTCGCCCATGCTATGATTGCGACGGCAAAGGATTTGCTTCACTCCAGGGTACGTCCTCCAGACGCTTGCCCTCGTTTTCGCCGGAGAAAACATGACAACCACGGCAGACATCGCTGCACTTTTTGCCGACGCCAGGAACATGTACGCCGCGGCCCAGGAAAGGCTTGCTCAGGGAGACCTGCGGGACGCTGGAGAGAAGGCATGGTGCGCCATGAACCGGGCCTGCACCGGACTGGTGGCCGCCAGGACGGGTGAGATACCAAGAATTTCTCCCAGGGTCAGCAGGGGGCTGGGAAATCTGGCCTACCGGGACCCGGCCTTCAAAGACCTTTATGATTTCTACCTCCATGCCCAGGAAGAGCTGCACGGCAATCTTTTCTACTGGGGACTGGTTGAAGAACCCGATATGCTCCGGGACAGAATCCGTGAGGTTGAAGGCTACCTTGGCGAGGCCCAGCGGCTGGCCGGTAGCGACTTCAGCTAGGTTAAATTTCCTTACCCGATAGGTTTCCCACCATCGTTGAGGCTCCCCGTCATGCTATGATTGTGACGGCATCGGTCGGGAGTATGGTTTGGCAGAGATACTTGACGGAGTGGCACTGGCTGCGGAAGTGCGGGGCCGCATTGCGGTGGGGGTCAAGGAGATGCAGGGGAAGCATGGCGTGGCCCCCGGCTTGGCCGCGGTGCTGGTGGGCGACGATCCGGCCTCGGCGGTGTATGTCCGCAACAAGCGGCGGGCCTGCGACGAGGTGGGCGTGGTCAGCGAGACCTTCCATCTGCCCGCCGAGTCGTCAACGGCTGAGGCGGTTGAGTGCGTAGACCGGCTCAACCGGGACCCCCGGTTTCACGGCATTCTCGTCCAACTGCCCCTTCCCGTTCAGGTGGGTGAACAGACCGTAATCGAGACCATCAGCCCGGACAAGGACGTGGACGGCCTGCATCCTCACAACGTGGGCAAGCTGGTCCAGGGCATCCCCGACTTCGTTCCGGGCACCCCGGCGGGAATCCGGGAGATTCTGGTCCGTTACGGCCAAACCCAAGGTCTAAAGGATTATCCGGCGGGCCAGCACGTTGTTATTTGCGGTCGGAGCAGCATCGTGGGCCGCCCCCTGGCCAACCTGCTGATGCAGCGCCGGGAGGGGGCGAACGCGACGGTTACAGTGTGCCACACCAGGACCAGCGACCTTCCGTCGTTCACCCGCAGCGCGGACATACTGGTGGCCGCCACGGGCCAGCCGGCAATGATCACGGCGGATATGGTGAGGGAGGGCGTGGTCGTCATCGACGTGGGCATCACGCGGGTCGAGGACCCGTCCCGGCGGCGCGGTTACCGCTTGCAGGGGGACGTGGACTTTGAGCCGGTGGCGGCAAAGGCGGCGGCGATCACTCCCGTACCGGGCGGCGTTGGGCCGATGACCATCGCAATGCTGCTGGTCAACACGCTGACCGCGGCCCGCATCCACATTCACGGGCGTCCGTAACCTGGGAAAGCCTCTCCAGTTTCCTATTCTCAACCTTCTCTGGTATGCGCACCGACGACTTCGACTACCACCTGCCCCCGGAACTGATCGCCCAGACTCCCCTGGAACGCCGTGACTCCTCCCGGCTGCTGGTGCTGGACAGGGCCACCGGCGCAATCAGGCACGACCGCTTTTCCGGCATCGGAGATTATCTGCGTCCCGGAGACCTGGTGGTCTTCAACCGGAGCCGGGTCATACCGGCCCGGCTCTTCGGGCGCAGGGAGAGCGGCGGCAGGGTGGAGCTTCTGCTGCTCAGCAGGGTCGAGCTGGGCGTATGGCGGGCACTGGCCCGGCCGGGACGCCGATTGCAGCCCGGCGCGAGGGTGGTCCTCGACATTCCCGACCGTCAATCAGGCGGGTCGGCCCAAGGCTACGATGTTGAGGTATGCGCCTCCGAGGAAGATGGCGTGAAGCTGATCAGGTTTGCTGATGAAACCGTAATCGACCGTTCCGGTCACGCGCCGCTGCCTCCGTACATCCACACCCGGTTGGAGGACCCGGAGCGGTATCAGACGGTGTATGCCAGCGACCCGGGCAGCGCGGCAGCCCCCACAGCGGGGTTCCACTTCACCCATGACCTGCTGGATGAGTTACGCCGGGCCGGTGTGGAGATGGCCTTCGTCACCTTGCACGTGGGCCTGGATACCTTCCGCCCGGTGCAGGAGGACGACCCGACTGAACATAAGATACATACCGAGTATTTCGAGATTGACGTGGAGGCGGCGCAGGCCCTGGGCCGGGCCAGGCGAGAGGGGCGACGCATCGTCGCGGTGGGGACCACGTCGGTCAGGACGCTGGAACAGGTGGGCCGGGACTTGGAGAGTTCGGGGAGAAACAGTATCGGGCCGGTGAGCGGCCAAGCTGACCTGTTCATCCTGCCGGGACACCGCTTCCGGCTGGTGGACGCGATGATCACCAACTTCCACCTGCCCCGCTCGACGCTGATGATGCTGGTATCGGCCTTTGCCGGCAGGGAGCGGGTGTTGCAGGCGTACCAAGCCGCGATAGAGGAACGGTACAGGTTCTACAGCTTCGGCGACGCGATGCTGATTACCTGACGGGCCATAAGCATCGGAAGCGGCTACGGCAACTGCAATAGCTGGAGGATGTTGCCGTCGGGGTCCTTGAACGTGGCTACCCATCCGCCCCAGTGTTCCTGCTCCGGGGGCCGGAGGAACTCCACGCCGTGGGAGGACATGCGCCGGTAAGCCTCGTCGATGTCGTCCACCCCGAAGTTGGCCATGATCCGGTATGGGTCCCTGGACTCTCCCTGTACATTTCCGTGCAGGCCCAGGTTGAACCGGAACTCCCGGAAGCCGCCGAACTCGAAGGCGATGAAGTCGTCGTGCCTGGCGTGGAGGGGCAGCCCCACCACGTCATGGTAGAAGTCGAACATCACGTCCAGATTATCGGTCCAGAGAGTTATGCCGATAACGCCCGTGATCATGGCTACGTCCGTCAGTGGGATTGGCCGCCGGTAAGCGACCGGCATTGGTCATGAGGGGTTTATAACTGACCATGTTTGATGGCGGGATAAAGCGCTGTGTTGCCCCGCATTGTTGGGTACGAGGCTACCCCGCCTGCTGAGTCTCCCGCTTTTCTGCGGTGCACCGGGGGCACCAACCGTAGAAGTCCACCCGCTGCCAGGCCACCTGGAAGTTGGACTGGCGGGAAATCCGGTTCTTGAGCCGCACCACCATGTCCTGTCCGGTGTAGGTGTCGATGACCTCCTCGCAGTTTATGCAGACCAGGTTTACGTGAGGCTCCATGTTGGCCTCGTAACGGGACATCTTCTGGAAGGGCAATTCCTGGATCAGCCCGCTGCGCTGGAGGACGCCAAGGGTGGAGTAGATGGTCGCAAGGGTCATGGACGGGAAATGGTCCCGCACCCGCTCGTGTATCTGCTGTACGGTCGGGTGGTCCGTAGAGTTGAGGACAGCCTCGGCGATGGCCAGACGCTGTGGAGTGACTCGCACTTCCCAATGTCTCAGCCGTTCCACCAATTCTTCTTGGGTCAACATAGGTTCTCCCCGCCCCTTGCAAATAGAAGCGCCTGCAACCTGCGGTGTGCAACACACTACAGCCACAAATTGCGGCGCAGGCCCGTAGGGGGATGATGTAAAACTATAACCGCAATCTTGAACTATGGCAAGGAGTAACATCACCGCCAGTGGGTGCGTTCGTCTGCTCTACTAAACTAAAGCCAATGTGAAATGTACATATCGCTAGACCGCACTGTCGGTGGCCACCCAGTTGGAGCCTAAAAGTGATGTGAGGAGTTGTGGAGTCATTTCAGTCGTTTTCAAGACCCCAGAAATGCACATCCCACCTTGGTATTGGTTTAGCAGGAAACTACGCCGTTGTGAAACCGTGCAACCTAGGCTATGGGTATTCTGTCCTTGCGAGACAGTGGTCAGATCTAGACTGACTCATAGCCATTAGGAATTCAGGGCTGGCCAATCTCTTCGGCACAAGGAATCGTCGGTCAGTAGCAAGATGGCCTACAGCGAGCGAAAATGAAGCAACCTTGCGTCGACATCCGATAGCCCTTCGACAATCTGAGTGACTATCTCAAACTCGTTCTTTGGGTCTGGGGGATTGTAAACCTGATTCGACAAATGAGCGGTCTGTCCACGCGATTGCCCAAAGGAATCCGTCGTGGCCAACCACACTGGGTCGATCTCAGACTCATTAATCCCTATCGGAAGCAGAAGCCTCAATACGTTCCTTTCCGTTATCCCATTATTGGGGAATTATATATCAAATTACACAACCTCCCCTGAGAAGCAAGGCCACTTGACAAGATAGGGCCAGTTTCCTATCATGCAAGTGCATGTATAGGAGGCAGTATGGCCACGCTGGAATCACGGGTAACGCGGCTTGAGGAAGTTATCCCGACACTCGCCACCAAGGAAGACTTGGAGCGGTTTGCCACCAAGGAGGACCTAGACAGCTTGGCGGCGATGGTGGCTGCATTACAAGAGAACATGAACGAAGTTCTAACCATTCTCCGGGAACGTTCATAGAGGTTGCTAATGGCTACGAAGAAAGACGACATGAAGGACGCACGGACTGGCACTCTTTGGGAGCCTGTTGACATGACACCGGAACAGATCGCCAGGGCATGTATGCAGGGGCCTCCCAAGAAGAAGTGGGACTACATGAAGAACTGGACGAAACAGGCTGAGGAAAGTAAGACCTAATGCCCCCCCGGTGGGGGTCGAACCCACATCGCGCCCTTAGTGAGAGGGATGCTCTATCCGTTGAGCTACGGGGGCATCCTAAGAACCGGAAGGTGACGCCAACCACCTTCCGGTTTTGCATTTTATCACACAAACACTTGACAATTTAGCCCATTTTGTGTAAACTGTTACCATAGGATAGGTAGAGGTTAGCAGTGATGGGCAAGCAGAAAGCACCGGGCAAATTCTTCCGCAAGGGCATCACCCTGGTAGAGGTCGTCCAGAAGTTTTCAGACGAAGCTACCGCCGAACAGTGGTTCATCGAAACCCGTTGGCCGGATGGTGTGGTCTGCCCGTTCTGTGACGAAATGGACGGTGTTCAGGAGCGCAAGAACCGCAAGCCTCAGCCCTGGCGGTGTAAGACCTGCCGCAAGGATTTCTCAGTCAAGACCAACACTTTGATGCACGGGTCCAAGCTCCCACTGAGCACCTGGGCCATTGCGTACTTCCTCTTTTCCACGAACCTGAAGGGTGTTTCCAGCATGAAGTTGCGCCGGGACTTGGGAGTTACCCAGAAAACCGCGTGGCACCTGGCGCACCGTATCCGGGAGACTCTCAACGACAGCCACGATCTGGATGCTAACCTGTTTACCGGCCCGGTCGAGGCCGACGAGACCTATGTCGGTGGCAAGGAGGGTAACAAGCACTCCAGCAAGAAGCAGCGGGCTGGACGTGGCACCGTAGGTAAGACTCCAGTGGTGGGAGTCCGCGACCGGACTACCGGGCGCGTAGCTACCGCCGTGGTGGAACACACCGATGGTCCAACGCTACAGGGCTTTGTCAAGAGCCACACTGAGGCTGTGGCCACGGTCTACACGGACGAGGCCAGCGCGTACACCGGCATTCCCCGCGACCATGATTCAGTCCGGCATGGCAAGGGGGAGTATGTCCGTGATGATGTTCACACCAACGGCATGGAGAGCCATTGGGCAACTTTCAAGCGGGGTATCTACGGGGTATACCACCATATCAGCCCGAAACACACTGAGCGTTATGCCGCTGAGTTTGCGGGACGCCACAACATCCGGCCCCTAGATACGTCGGAGCAAATGGCCGCGATGGTCCAGGGGTCGGACGGCAAGCGGCTCAGGTACATCGATCTGATAGGACCGGAGGATACCCGGATACACCACGGGCTGGACGGGTAGGAATTTGACGGCCTGATACCCAATATGGTAGCTTCACAAAAGTGAAACCCCAGTGCTACCAACACTGAGGTTTCAGAAAGCCCCGGTAGGTGTTGCAGGAGCCGGAGCAGTCAACAGGTAGTCTACTGCATCGGTTGACCAATCTGCAATACCTCCCGGAAAGGAGGTGTTGCCATGAACACCAAACCCTCAATCCCCATTGTGCGGCCTACGGTCCCGAATGTCCATAGCAGGTAGCAGATGGCCCCGGAACATCCGGGGTCTTTCTTATTGCGGTTGTTATTTGGGCTGACAGGGAGTAGGATGCTAGAGTCACAGTCAATCAGGTAACAATGGAATCGGATATATGCCTTTTGGGGTGGCCAACGTGCCCCCTTGGACGGCATATATCCGGGAGCCTGGCGACTGTGACGGAAGCCACAACCCAGCCACAAGGGGGTTCCTTATGTCAGTGCCGGACAGTCCTCTAACACCCACGACCTAACAACAACGACAACACCCCAGCATGGTAGAAGATGCTGGGGTGTCTTAATTCGGAACCGCCGCCCAGGACGGAGGCTCCGAGGCTCTGGCGAGCCGTTGATGATTCTATCATTGGCGGGCGGCTTGGAGTAGTGTCCATAGTGACCATTTCCGTTCTGTGTGGCGTGAACCAGATTCATGCTTGCAGTGGGATGGTGCTATGGGCAAGAATGTTGCGATTCCGTTCATTATCATTGCGGTATTGGTGGTTGTAGTGCTGGCGGGTCTGCTGCTGAGAATTTCCGACGACCGGAGCAAGATGGAGCTTCGCCGGGTCGAGGCTCAGGCAACGCGGGTTGTTACTCCAGTGCCCATGCGTCCGGTGGAAATGAAGGGGAGGGGAGATACGGTCAGGCATTGCAACTTGACTGAGGGAGCTAAGATTTTCGATCTGAGTCACACCGGGAAACGCAACTTCATTGTGTGGTTGCACGACAATCACGGTGGCCAGGTGTTGGTGGCCAATGATGTTGGCCGGTATAACGGCTCGGACTTGGTGCAGGTAGGGCGTCGCATAAGGTCGGGGCCTTGCAGTTTGGAGATCAAAGCGGATGGGGCATGGACTATCGGGATCAAGTCCCGGTAGGAGGTATAATGCAAAGAGCGTTCTGGATTTTCGCGTTCATTGCCTCGTTTTTGGGGATATTCGTATTGCTGTATTCCTTCTCTTTGGATAGTGCGCCAAAGCAAGGGGCAGCTGCGGCTATGGCTGTTGGATTGGCTGTCATACCCTACTGCATGGCTCGTGCTTTCTCTTTTGCTAGGTCTCTGGGGAGTGATGAACGAACCACCTCTGTATTCCGCCGTGAAACGTCAGGTGAAGGTCCGTAGGCTCAGTCCGCTTCTACCCCTGTGTAATTAGATATATAATTCCCCATTATTGCGGCTCTTAGCGTATGTGTTGAAGTAATTCTTGGACCGCTCCATTCGAACCTCTAAATCGCGGGCTGGCCCTGTTGGCTTGGTTCGCGGGACATCCTCTGGCTTCTCCTCCATAAATGCAACCATACATACCAACGGTTCCGTTATTAGGCCGCGCTGCTGCCAAATGCTAAAAGCTGTGTTCGCCGTCTCTACGACGACCTCTTCCAAATACCACTCTATTTCTGCGTGCGCCAACAGTCTAAAGGCCCGGGCGCGGTCGATTTGGCGTTTAGTATAAGTTCCAGTAGGGTCAAAGCTTCTGGGCAAGAAATGGTTACGCAATTCTCTAATTCTAGCTCGAAGGCCACGGAATCTGCTCGAAAGCGGCATATTGTAGGCTAACCTACTGTTCTCCGTCCTTAACGATGGTATGGGATAGCGAACTCGGTATCCAACGTGGACTGAAGTTTGAAACCCCACCTTTGTAATCGGTTGAATGTGGCTCGAAGGCTCTTAGTCGTGGTCTGGAGTGCCTCAGAAAAATCGTCGTCCTGTGCGCACAATTCTTGGAACGCTTCCTTTACCTCCTGCTTGCTACACAAAGCAAGGTCACCTATTGCGGGATCGCGAAAATAGTACGTCATGATGTCAAATACTGCCCGGTTGAACCGTCGTTCGAACCCATCGGGATCCCGCCACCGCCTGAATGCGTCACTTCCAAATATTGAAATGGTCCGCTCGATGGCCTCATCACATTGCCGAGCTAATCCTTCGATCTCCGATTGCCGGGCCTTCCACTGGTCGTTAAAGCGTCGACATGTGTCATCAAGAAAAGCCCGCAGATCCCCGGTATAATGGTCAATCGAGTCGGCGAAGGCAAAAAACCGAATCAATATCTCAACGTCACGCATTCTGAAATCCGGTGCAGTAATCCCCAATGCCTTTCTGATAGCTTCGCTCTCGGACGAATACGTTTCTACAAAGTCTGTGAAAGGTCCGGGATTTAGAGCCTGCCGCAATTCCTGAGCCGACAAGGGCACACTACCAGTGTTGAGCCTCAGGAAGACGAGATATAGGAATGACTGATCTGGCCAATTCCTGACCACTACTGTTCGTATGGTTTGATTCTCGTATGCCGCGACGTCCGATTGGAACTGAGGGTCATTCTTCAAGCTAGCCCATGTTTGACCATTCAACGTGCTCTTGTTCTTGAGTCCCCGTAGCCTCAACGGCTCGAACTCCTCATCGTCCCCTTCAACACCAAACCGGCGAATTGACAGGAGTCGTTGCTTCCCGTCTATAACAATATACGCCCCCCTTTTTTCCTGCCGTTCGGCTAGGACGATTTGTGGCACGGGAAGACCTAAGAAAAGTGATTCAATAAATGCGCTTTTTCTAGCATCAACCCATGCTTCCCGTCTCTGAAACTTAGGAGACAGTTCGATGTTTCCACGCCTCAACTGCGAGAGAATTGTCTCTGTAGTCCAGTCAGTAGATGTGACCACTGCTTCCGTCCGAAGAGGCGAGAGGTCATCCTCATCCAACTCGGACGGGTCCTTCTCAAATAGATCCAAGTCTTGGAGCATATGGTCTCCTTGTCTGCGGCAATCCGAGATTATGCCGCCACATGTCATAGATCAATTCGTTCTACGATTTTAGCAGGAAATGGGCTTCTGGAGGCTGAGGCCTGACCTCCGGGAAAAGCAGGGTCGCTTGTGCCATGTTGCTAAGTGCTTCAGTTGCACATGCCCGCCAGAAACACCAAACGCAGTTGATGCGGTCGAGATACCGGTCTACTGGGGCCCTCCCAACGCCAAAAATCTTAGCCAGCGCTCGTTTGCTCTTCCCGTGACGTTGCAACTCTTGCATCGCGTTCACCTGGTCGTCGTTCAGCACGCGTGGAGCCCCAGTTGCTTGCCCTGGGCCCGGGCACGTATCAGCCCGGCCACGATCCGGCGCGAGATGTCCTCGACTTCCTTCTGGGCGTTCCGCGCGCAGAAGCTGGCCAGCACGTCCGCCAGCAGGGCCTCGGGCCTGCCTGGATCGGCATCCAGGTACCGGGCCCATTCCGACTCGGTCGATGCCAGGGACTTGATCTTCACCCCGCGCTCCACCAGGTCCCGGATGGTGCTCATGATGCTCAACCTAAACCAATACCAAGGTGGGATGTGCATTTCTGGGGTCTTGAAAACGACTGAAAGGACTCCACAGCACCTCATATCACCTTCATAAGCTCCAACTGGGTGGCCACCGACAGTCCGGTCTGGCGATATGTACATTTCACCTTGGCTTTAGTTTAGCTTGACAACAGACGCTCGCCGAGGTCTGCCAAACGCTCTCTCTGAGCGATGTATGACGTCCACCTAAGCGGTATATTGGAAGCGCCGTAACGCGCTCCTAGCACTGCTCCCGCCAGAGCGCCGTTGGTGTCGGTGTCGCCACCGGCGTTCACTATTGCGATCAGCGATTCTTCTAGGTCAAGTTGCGTTGCCGCGGCCCATAGACCGGCTTGCAGCGTCAATATGGTGTGCCCTTTTGCCGATTGATTGTCTCGCAGCCAACTGGCGCTCTCAGGGACATCCCGCCCTGCTTTTACTCGTTCCAGCACAGTGGTATCTATCCCGGCTTTTCGTCCCGCTGTCAACAGGTCCGGGCACCCGTCAGCATGAGCGTTTGTCAGCAGATTTTGCAAGTCCGGTTCACACCCGCCCAACAGCATGGCTATGGCTGCGTTCACAATTACACAGGACCACTGGCTAAGCGGTGAATAATGTGTGACTGCACAGGTGTCAGCGGACATCCGCGTTAGCAAAGCGGGTTCCGTCCGGTGGCGGGCGGCAACAGCGGCACAGCGCATGACACCACCGTTGGGCGCAATGCCGTCCTTGGCCCGGTACACCGCGTATGCTGCGTGGGGTGGCTCCATCCCGTCTTCCAGTTGGGAGATTGACTGTCTTGTCGTGTGGCCCATGCCCCGGCCGTTGTTATGCCGCCAGGCAATGATGCGCTTGACAAACTGATCGATGGTGTCGCCTTTATCCAGCAGGGCCTCAGCCAACTCGACAGACTGAGCCAGGTCGTCGTCCATCTGTAAGGCAAGTTCCTTGGGATCGATGTCCCGGATACCAGCGGGGTATCTGGCCGCGACGCTCTGGTGGCTACAGCCTTCGGCACGCAAGCCGAGTAGGTTGCCGGCGGCAGTGCCGATCATTATCCCACGGGCGCGGTCTACCAGAGTGGCATATTCCACGTGCAGGTTGGCTGCCCGGTCCAGCAAGCGGTTTAGGTGTGGCGTTTCTCCTACTACCGGTCTGCTGGGCGCTCTCTCATCGGCGCCGCCATAGACAGCTTTGCAGCACCGGCACCGCATTGGCCGAGCCCGTTTGTACCAGTCGATTCGGAGGCGTGCTTTACGGCTCCCGCAGCCCGGACACCGCTTGACCCGGTACCTGCCGAAGACACGGTTGCAGTTCAGGTTCAGGCAGCGCAGCGGGCGGACCCTGTCGAACCAATCCTTTCGGAGGCGGGCGTTCTGGGCGTTGCAGTAGGGGCAGCGCTTTTCTGTGGTCGGCGCGGGAATACCAGCCCCGCAATAGGCACAGAACTTGGCCGCGTTCGGAACGACGAGCTTGCAGTCCGGACACTCCATAAGTCTTCTCCTGAGCGGGGCCTGCGCCCGACCACAGCCGGGCGCAGGCCCGTAGCTACCAGCCTATGGCGTAGCCAATGTCTCCCTTGGGCGCGGCTGCGCCCTGGATTACGCCGCGCTCGCCGTCGTAGCGGATGCCCATGACCTTGCCGTTGGACCAGGCCCCGGTGGTTGTTACTTCGTGGCCACGCTTGGCCAGTTCGTTGGTCACCTCTGTGGGAATGCGGGACTCGGCCACGATCCGTCCGGGGTAGGCGGCCCTGGGGTAGAAGGACGATGGGAAGTGGACCGAATGAACGCTCGGGGCGTCCAGCGCCTCTTGCAGGTTCATGCCGAAGTCCACGTAGTTGATGAAGAACTGCAGGGTCCACTGGTCTTGGGCATCGCCTCCGGGGGTGCCGAAGACCATGTATGGCTCCCCGTTCTTTGTCACCAGGGTCGGCGTCAGGGTTGCCCGGGGGCGCTTGCCGGGAGCGAGGGCGTTGGGCCGGTCGGGGTTCAGGTAGAACATCTGGCCGCGCGTGCCAATGGGGAACCCCAGGCCCCGGATGACCGGCGACGTTCCCAGCCACCCGCCGCTGGGAGTGGCGGCAACCATGTTGCCCTCCCGGTCCACGGCGTCCAGGTGGGTCGTGTCGCCCACGTGAGCGTGGCCCAGCCCCAGGTCCCGGATGTCTCGTGCCCCTACGCCCAGGGCTCGGCGGTTGTCATCGGCCACCAGGGCAACATCGAAGTCGGGGATGCCGTACCCGGCGTCGCCAGGGCGCATTTCCAGCGATGCCGACGCCCCGATCAGGTTGCGGCGGCCCGACGCATATTCCTCGGAAAGCAGCGTCTCCAGGGGTACGCTGTCGAAGTTGGGGTCTCCGTAGTAGGCTTCCCGGTCGGCGAAGGCCAGCTTGGCCGTTTCGATCCAGGTGTGCAGGTACTCGGGGGAGTTGTGGCCCATGCCGGAGATGTCGAACCCTTCCAGGATGCCAAGCTGTTGGAGGAACACCGGCCCCTGGGTCCAGGACGGGCACTTGTAGACCTCCAGGCCGCGGTAGCCGGTCAACGCGGGTTCCTCCACGTCGGCGTGCCAGTTGGCCATGTCCTCGTAGGACAGCAGGCCCTTATGGGCCTGTCCGCTGGCGTCTTCCACCGGGTTGTCAGCGATGAACTCGGCGATGCGCTCGGCTATCAGCCCTTTGTAGAAGGCGTCGCGCGCGGCCTGGATACCGGCAGCCCTGCCCTGGTGCCTGGCTTCATCCTCGGCTTTGCACATCACCTTGAGGGCGTTGGCGAATTCGGGGTTGCGGAAAATCTCGCCCACCTCCGGCAGCCGCCCATTGGGGAAGTAGACCTCGCCGGTGGTGGGGTACAGCTTGGTGTATTTCTCCCGGTCGTTGGAGAGCCGGTCGTGAAGCCGTTGGTACATGGGGTAACCGTTCTCCGCCAGGTGTATGGCCGGCTGGAGTATCTGGGAGAAGCTCATGGTCCCGAACCGGGCAACTGCCGTAGCCCAGGTGTCCACCACCGCCGGGACGCAGGCGGGCAGGTAGCCGTCGCCGGGAATCAGGTCGATACCGTTCTCCCGGCACCAGTCGATGGTGAACGCCTTGGGCGCGCTGCCCATGCCGCTTATGGCATAGGTCTTCTTGTCCCTGGCTGAGTAGATGAGGGTGGGCACCTCGCCGCCGATGCCGTTGCTGGCCGGTTCCAGCAGGTTAATGGAGAAGCACATGGCGGCCGCGGCGTCGATGGCGTTCCCTCCCTGTTCCATGATGCGGAACCCGGCCGCGGTGGCCAGGTAATGCCCCGATGTAACCACGCCGCGGGTGCCCATGATCACCGGTCTTGTCGTAAATGTTGCCATCTTTCCCTCCTGGAACGGTTATTGCGGCGAAGCCGGTCCCCGGTCAAGGCCGCGCCGACGAAGTATCCAGCACAGTTTACACCTTTATCGGCGCTGCGGCACCAGCCGGTTTCCAGGCATTGCGCCGCCCCACTCTGACCGCTGCTCGCCCGTGCTAAAATCCCCTCATGTCTCCCCTGTACCACGGCGGACGCGAACTCGAGCTTCTCCGCGGCCGGACCGTCTTTGACTATGCTGACGACCTGAAGGTGCGAGTCCCCACCTCCTGCGGCAGGAACGGGGACTGCCACGAGTGCATCGTTGAGATTCGCCGGGGGATGGGGGCTCTCAGCCCGTTGACCGGGGCCGAAGCCTTTCTGGGCGGCAACTACCGGCTGGCCTGCCAGTCCACAATCGTAGACGCGGATGCGGCGGTGGAGTTCGCCGTGCTGCGCCGCCAGCCCCGTATCCTCACCGAGTCCGTCCGCCGCGACTACCCGGTATGCCCCGCCGCGACCCGGAGCGGGGATGGTGTCTACCTCGATGGCCGGAGGATTGACCGCTACCTGGGCGGAATTTTCGGCTTGGCCATCGATGTAGGAACGACCACCGTTGCCATGAACCTGGTGGACCTGGAGCGCGGCGAAGTGGCGGCTACAGCGTCCTTCGAGAACCCGCAGCGGTTCGGCGGCAGCGACGTCATGCACCGCATCTCCTACGATGGCGGCCCCTTCTCCGGGGAGTTGCAGCAGGTTATCCTCTCGGCCCTCAACTTCGAGATTGGCGACCTGGCGCGGCGCACCGGCATCCACCGGCGGCTGGTCTACGAGGTCGTGGTGGTGGGGAACTCGACCATGCGGGACCTCTTCTTCGGGCTGGACGTGCAGCCCATCGGCGAGAAGCCGTACCGCTCGATCACCGAGACGGACGTTGAGCTTGGCCTGCGTGAGACCACGGCGTTGGGCCGCCGCGCCGGTGAGTTGGGGCTGCGCGTCTTTCCTGAAGCCCGCGTCTACGGCGGCCCGCTAATCGGCAGCCACGTCGGTGCGGACGTGGCCGCCGACCTGCTGACCGTGGGGATGGGCATGTCTGACGACGTGGCCATGCTGGTGGACGTGGGCACCAACACCGAGGTCGTGGTCGGCAATCGCCACCGGATGATCGCCGCTTCCTGCCCGGCTGGTCCCGCCTTCGAGGGCGGGCAGGTGTCTTATGGGATGCCCGGATATGATGGGGCCATAGAGTCGGTGGATGTGCGCGGCGATGGGGTGTCGTACCGGACCATCGGCGGCGCTGACGCCCAGGGTATCTGCGGGTCGGGGTTGGTGGACTTGCTGGCCGGTCTGAAGCATACGGGCATGATGAGCGAGTTGGGAGTGCTGAATGGAGGAGCGGGCAGCTATCAATTCGCGCCGGACAAGGGGATGGCCATTTCCCGTGCAGACATCAGCGCCCTGGCCCAGGCCAAGTCGGCCAACTTCGCCGGGCAGTACATCCTCCTGCGCGGCTACGGCGTCGCTCTGGACAAGATGGACCGGCTATACCTGGCGGGCGGGTTCGCCAACTACCTGAACGTCGAGCACGCCGTTGACATAGGCTTCATCGCCAATCTGCCCCCGGATAAGATAGTTAAAGTGGGCAACGCTTCCCTGGAAGGGGCGACCATGATGCTGCTGTCGGTGGAGATGCGCCGGGGGGCTGAGGAGATGGCCCGCCGCATCGAACACGTGGAATTGGAGACCACGCCTGACTTCTTTGATATTTTCGTTGAGGGCTGCATGTTCAAGCCCATGCCCCGTACCATATAGGCCCATTTCAAAGTCCTTTCTTATTGAAAATCACCGTCCCCCACCGTCATTGCCGCGAAAGCGGGAATCCACGCGACCGCGGACGGTTGGCCGAACACCCAAAACGGACGCTACCCTCACATAGTCCTATCACTGACCTTCCGCTTGTGCGATAATTGGCGCATGGAGATAACCGTTAGATTCTTTGCCCTTTACCGGGAACGGGCTGGTCTGAGCAGTTTGGTTATGGAGCTTCCCGACGGCGCTACTGTGACGAGTTTGACCGATGCTGTTCGTCAGCGTTTCCCGCGGCTCGCCCCCCCGGAGGTCAAAATCGTGGTGGCGGTGAACGCCGAGTACGCGGAACCGGAGCAGGCGCTGCGGCCGGGTGACGATGTGTGCCTCATCCCGCCGGTCAGCGGAGGATGACACTGAGAACGCCGCCCCACGCATTGCTTTTACGATTGACCAGGCGCAGGGCCGGGGCGGCCGTGGAGGACAAGCATTGCAGATGATCGAGATTACCACCAACTCCCTCGACCCGGAGCAGGTGACCCGCAAGGTGATGCGCGACTCCAACGGCGCGGTGGTCACGTTCCTGGGTTCCACCCGCGACAACTTTGAGGGCAAACGGGTCGTGACCCTGGAGTACGAAGCCTTTGAAGAGATGGCGGTCAAAGAACTGGAGAAGGTGCGACAGGGGTTGCTGGCGGAGTTCGGCATCGAGGACATGGCCATCTCTCACCGGATAGGCCGCGTTGACATTGGGGAGATAAGCCTGGTGGTGGCCGTCGCGTCGCCGCACCGGAAGGAAGCCTTTCTGGCTTGCCACAAGGCCGTGGACTGGCTGAAGGAAACGGTGCCCATCTGGAAGAAGGAAGTCTACGAGGACGGGTCCCGCTGGGTAGCCTGCGAGGACCACGAGTTCACCCACGAACACGCCGCCGCTGTGGGGGAGCCAGCCGCCGATTCCTGAAGCCGCCTGCCATCAAGACATACTGACCCCCGGCGTCCCTCCATTTTCGTGCCGGATTGACAGTCCAATAGGTAACTTGATAGGCAGGGGCAAAATGCCGGAAGTATATGCACTGGAACCTGTGAGCTTGCGGCAAGTATGGCCCGATGAGGCCCGGGACTTCACGCCGTGGTTGGCGGACCATCTGCACCTGCTGGGGGCCGAGCTAAACCTTGCCTTGGAACTGGTAGCGGTGGAAGCCACTTTGCCAGATGCCGGTCGGGTCGACATCATTGCGGAACAGGTCAGCACCAAGGCCAAGGTGGTGATCGAAAACCAGTTGGAGGTATCCGACGACTCCCACTGCCTGCGCCTCTTGGGATACGCAGCCAACGCCGACGCCAACATTCTGGTGTGGGTGGCGCGGGACTTCACTGACTACCACCGCAGCATCCTGTCGTGGCTCAACGAAAGCGACAACATTGCGGTGTACGCCGTGGTGGTAAGGGCTTACCGGGTTGGCGACGCCATAGCCGCCGCCTTCCGGTTGGTCGTCGAACCGCCGCAATCCCAACGTGGAACAGCCCCCGCATCGACCAGAATGAACACGAACACATACTATGCCAACTTCTACGGCCCGGTGGTAGAGCAACTGCGCCGCTCTGGATTGCATCCGGTAGGCCGGGGTGGATGGCGAGGCAGGTGGCGGTCGTTCCAAACCGGATACTCAAATGTCATTTACGCTGCGGGTCTGAGCGAGGGAAAGGCGTGGGCCTTCCTGGACGTCTACGGAGCCGACAACCAACATATCTATCATGCGCTGACCCAATACCAGGCCGAGATAGATGCTGAGTTGAACGGCGGCGCTGAGTGGGAGCAGGGAGAGCGTGAGTCTTGGGTGGGGCTGCAAACGGAAGCGGTGATCAGCGACCCGATGCTAAACCTTGAAGCTATAGGAGAATGGATCGCTGAAAATCTATTGCGGCTGCGGGCCGTAGTACAACCGTACTTGGACCAAGTGATGAACGACGTGGGCACCTCGGGCGACGGCGCGGAGGATGGTCGATGAAGCTGACGGACCTGATTGGCGCCGCGCCGTGGCGGGAGGCCGTCACTTACCGGGACACGTGGCCGCACGAGTATGTGCTGCTCCACAGGGACGGGCAGCGGGCGTTGGTGGAGGCCGTGTGCCGCCGGATATGTGACGGAGAGGCTTTCGCGGGATCATTCTTTGGCCACCGGACACTATACCTGTTTATTGGGGATTACAAGTACTGGTTTATGACACCATGCGACCAAATAGACCTGGATGCTACGGAAGCCGAACATGTGCTCAACCGGGCGTCCTTGTACCATGACCGGCGGGACTTCCACATCCAGGAGGGCGACACTGGCCGGCGCGAAGACTATCCCGGCCCACCAACAGTCTGATAAGAAACCACCACCGGACGGCAAACGCAATTGATCAACTACTAATGGCAAACCATGACGACGAAACCGCAAATGACCCTGGAACAACATACCCGGACTGCCTTGTAGTTCCTGGAGCACGCGGAGCCGGAGTTCGCTGCCGGAGAGAACCTGCAAGGTTCGGAGAAGCTATGGGGCGCGGCGTCTCACGCTGTTACGGCCATAGCCATGAAGCGAGGATGGCCATGACAGGTACAGGGACAGGAAGGCGGCAGTCAGCAGATTAACCGAAGAATACAACGACCCTTCCCTGGCTATGGGACTTGCCTTGGCCACAAGTTTCACGCCAACTTCTACCGCGACTTGTCGAGGATGAAGACCTGGAAACCGACCGGACCCTGGTGGAGCTTTTTGCCCGCAGGGTCGTAGCCATTGTCGAGGAATCAGGCCGAATTTAAGTCCGTTTCCCCCCTGGAGCCGCCCAGCGCTATCCTGATTGCCTGCCGCACCGTCCGGACGTACTCCAGGCGCATCCCCTCAACTCTCAGACCGTCCTCCCCGGCGGTCTCGGGCAGGATGCAACGCTCCATGCCCAGCCTGCGGGCTTCCAGTATCCTGCGCTGTGCCTGTGAAACGGAACGGAGTTCGCCGCTTAGTCCAACCTCCCCGAATGTCACCATCTTGGGGTCCAGGGGGCGGTTGTGGAAGCTGGACGCCATAGCCAGGACCAGCGCCAGGTCAATCGTAGGGTCGTTGATTCTCAAGCCTCCGGCGATGTTGACGATGATGTCCTGCCCTGACAGTTCCAGGGATGCTCTCCGGCTGGCGACTGCGGCGAGCATCAGCAGCCGGTTGTGGTCCACCCCGTTGGCCACCCTTCGCGGCACCGGCAGTTGGGACGGGGAAGTGAGGGCCTGAATCTCGATGAGCAGGGGGCGGCTGCCTTCCATGACCGGGGCCAGGGCCGCGCCGACTGCGCCGTCATAGCGTTGGGCCAGCAATGAGTGGGATGGGTCGGACACCTCGGCCAGTCCCTGGGCCGTCATCTCGAAGACGCCTACCTCGTTGGTGGAGCCGAACCTGTTCTTGACGCTGTGCAGAGTGCGGAGGGCGCCCGACTCCTGGGCCTCCAGGTAAGTTACCACGTCTACCATGTGTTCCAGGACTCTCGGCCCGGCGGCGTTGCCGTCCTTGGTCACATGTCCCGCGACCAGCACCGGTACGTGGCGTGCCTTGGCCCATCGCATCAGCCGTAGCCCCGCCTCCCGTATCTGGACAACGCTGCCCGGCCCTGACGGGACGTCGCGGCTGTAGAGGGTCTGGATGGAGTCCACGATGGTCAGGGCGGGCTGCATAGCCTCCATGTGCTGCACCGCCAGGTCAACGTCGGTCTCGGAGAGCAGGAACACCTGGTCGCCGGGAAAATCCAGGCGTTGGGCGCGGAGCTTGATCTGCTGGGGCGACTCCTCGCCGCTGAGGTACAGCACCTTCTCCCCGCGGGCGGACATGTGCTGGGCGATCTGGAGCATCAAGGTGGACTTGCCGATGCCCGGTTCGCCTGCCAGGAGCACCACGGAGCCGGGAACGATCCCGCCTCCCAGGACCCGGTTGAGCTCCTGGCAGGGCAGGGCTATCCGCGGCTGGCTGCCGGCATCAAGGGCGGAAAGCTCCTGTAGCGGCTCGGATTCGGCGCTGCGCCAGCCGGTGTAGACTGCCCCGGCCCGGGATCCGGACGGGGCTTCTACCAGGGGACGCTGGGAGCCGCAGGCGGGTGACGGGCAGAACCCGTTCCACCGGGGGCTTTCATGCCCGCAGTCCTGGCAGTAGAAGACGGCCTTGTCCCGTTCGGCAGTGCGGGAGGTCCTGGAGCGGGATGTTGAGGGGCGTGTCAATACGGCTGCCCTCCTGTTGGAGTTCGGCCATTATAACAAGAAGGGGACCCCGTTCAGCAGGGTCCCCTGTCAGTACCTATCCCAGTTTTGGTAGAAGCGGTTCAGGCCAGGGTTGCCGCTGTTTTCTCAGACTCCGGCTCGACCTTGTTCTTGTTGTGGATGACGATCTGGTCGTCTTCCACGTCTATCAGCGCGACGTCTCCCGTATCGAGCCTTCCGCTGAGGACCTCATCGGAAAGGGCATCCTCAACCTCGTTCTGGATCAACCTGCGCAGCGGCCGCGCTCCCAGCACCGGGTCAAACCCCTTCTTTCCAAGCCACGACCGTGCCGCTTCGGTCAACTCCAACTCGACCTTCTTCTCCGCCAGTTCCTTTCTCACCATATCGATCATCAGATCGACGATGGCCAGAATTTCGGACTCGTCCAACTGGTGGAACACCACGGTGGCGTCGATCCTGTTCAGGAACTCGGGACGGAAGAAGCGCTTCACTTCGTCCATCACCTTGTCCTTCATCCGGGTGTAGGAACTGTCCCTGGTCTGGGCCTCATCGGTCTTGACGCTGAATCCCAGGGTCGTTTCCCGCTTGATCAGGTCGGAGCCGAGGTTGCTGGTCATTACCAGGATGGAATTGCGGAAGTCCACCTTCCGGCCCCGGGCGTCGGTCAAGGTGCCGGCGTCAAATATCTGCAACAGGATGTTGAATACCTCGGGGTGGGCCTTCTCAATTTCGTCCAGGAGGACGGCGCAGTAGTTCTTCCGGCGGACCCCCTCGGTCAACTGCCCGCCCTCGTCATAGCCGACGTATCCCGGAGGCGCACCGATGAGGCGGGCCACGGTATGCCGCTCCTGGAACTCGGACATGTCCAGGCGGATCATCGCGTCGTCGTCGCCGAACATGAACTCGGCCAAGGCGCGCACCAACTCGGTCTTTCCGACTCCGGTGGGGCCGAGGAACAGGAACACGCCGATGGGGCGGCGCGGGTCCTTCAGCCCGGCCCGGGCGCGGCGCACCGACTTGGAGATGCTGAGGATGGCCTCGTCCTGGCCGATGATGCGCTTGTGGAGTTCCTGCTCCATGCGCAGGAGGCGCTCGGTTTCCTCGGAAGCAAGGCGCGTCACAGGGATGCCGGTCCACATGCTGACCACTTCGGCGATGTCGTCCTCGGTGACCACCGGGCGTTCCTTGCCTTCCTGCCAGTCCTTCTCCAGGTTGTCCAGGTCCTCGGTCTGCCGGAGTTCGCGGTCACGGAGTTCGGCGGCCGCCTCGTACTGCTGAGAAGCGATGGCTTCGTCCTTCTCGCGGCGCACCTGTTCCAGCACCTGCATGGCATCCTTGACCGGCGCGGGGGTGACGCTGCCGCGCAGTCGGACCCGGGACCCGGCCTCGTCAATCAGGTCGATGGCCTTGTCCGGCAAGAAGCGGTCGGATATGAACCGGGCGGCCAGTGTGGCGGCGCTGTTGAGCGCTTCGTCGGTAATGTCCACGTTGTGGTGGTCTTCGTAGCGGCTCCTGACGCCTTTGAGAATGTCGACAGTCTCGTCGTTGGTTGGTTCCTCGACACGAACGGGTTGCAGCCGCCGTTCCAGGGCCGGGTCCCGCTCCACGTACTTGCGGTAGTCGTCCAGGGTGGTTGCGCCGATGCACTGGAGTTCCCCCCTGGCGAGGGAGGGTTTCAGGATGTTGGAGGCGTCTACCGCACCCTCCGCGGCGCCTGCGCCGACGATTGTGTGTACCTCGTCGATGAAGAGCACGCAGTTGCCCGCGCCTTTCACCTCTTCGATGACCTTCTTCAGCCGTTCCTCGAACTCCCCCCGGTACTTGGTGCCTGCGACCAGTGCGCCCATATCCAGGGTTACCAGACGCTTGCCCTGGAGGGTCTCGGGGACTTCTCCGGTGGCAATGCGCTGGGCCAGACCCTCGACGATTGCGGTCTTGCCGACGCCCGGCTCACCGGCCAGCACCGGGTTGTTCTTGGTGCGGCGGCTGAGTATCTGGACCACCCGCTGGATCTCCTGCTCGCGCCCGATGACCGGGTCCAGCTTGTCGGCCCGGGCCAGTTGGGTCAGGTCGGTGCCGAGATTGTCCAGTGTGGGGGTCCGGGTGCTGCTGCGGGAGCTCTGGCTGCTGCTGCCCTGGCTGCTGCTGAGGATGCGGTGGGTCTCGGCGCGCACCTTGTCCAGGGTCACGCCCAAGCTTTCCAGGACGCCGGCGGCGACTCCTTCGCCCTCGCGCAGCAGGCCGATTAACAAGTGCTCCGTGCCAATATATGTGTGGTTCATCCGGCGCGCCTCATCAACGGCCAGTTCCACCACCTTCTTGGCCCTGGGGGTCAGCCCGATCTCGCCCTGGGCAGGCTTTTCGCCCCGGCCAATGATGAACTCCACAGCGGAGCGGACCTTGCTGAGGTCTACGGCAAGGCTGGACAGGACTCGTGCAGCCACGCCTTCGGTTTCACGGACAAGCCCAAGCAGAATGTGCTCCGTGCCAATATAGTTGTGGTTGAATCGCTGGGCTTCTTCCTGGGCTAGGGATAGAACTCTCCGGGCGCGCTCGGAGAATTTCTCGAATCTGCTACCCATAATTCCGCTCCTGGTGGTGGACGTGACAGCCGCTCTGCCGACGGTCAGGGCCGGATATTCAGGTTATCTGTCAATTATAGGTTCAGGCCCGCAAATGTGTAAAGGCAAACGGCTGTGTCCTGATAACGAAGAGTGCGCTCCTGAATCAGGATGATCGTGTAACCGGGGCCCCAAGGCTCAAAATCGTGCCCCGTGCCTGTCTGGGGTTCGGGGCAGAGGAAGAAGGAGCTGGTCTGGGGCTTGATATACCTCCCGGCGGTGACCTATTTTCCCACTCCGTTGCCAGAGCAGTATCGTCGGCGCTGAGGCGTTTCACTTCCGTGTTCGAGATGGGAACGGGTGGGGCCACCTCGCTCGAACCACCAGGAAGTATATCGATGGCCAGAGTATGCACTATTTTTCACAACCTGGCAAGTGTATTTGGGCATGAACCGGCCCGTCTGCCCGGAATTGGCCCCTTTCGCGGCCTTGAAACCGCGCCTCAGAGGGGCCGCTTGGCGGGGATGCCGGGGCGGCGGGGATACCGCTCCGGCGTGGGGCCGGTCTTGTCCACCCGGAGTACGACGCGATTGTCCTCAAGCCCCGCAACGTTCACGGGATGCAGCCCCCCTATTCGCCCTCCCAACGCTTCCAGGGCATGGGTAGCCCCGGCAAGCTCGCCCTGCATTTTTGAGAACGGGCCACCGTGCTTCAGGGTTATCAATGCCCCCCTGGTCTCGCAAAAAGGGAGGGTCAGTTCCGCCAGAGTGGAGAGTTGCGCCACGCCCCTGGATACGGCCAGGTCGAAGGACTCCCGCAGGTTGGGTTCGTGGGCCAGATCCTCGGCGCGTCCTCGGAGAACGTCCACGCCGTCCAGCCCCAGCTTTTTCGTGAGATAGGACAGGAAGTCCGCCTTCTTGCCCGTGGCTTCCACCAGAGACAGGCGGATGTCCGGGAAGGCAATTTTCAAGGGCAGGCCGGGGAATCCCGCCCCCGCTCCGATGTCGACCAACCGTATACTGGAAGGCAGAGGATTACCCGCCGCCAGGCACACGGTCAGTGAGTCCAGAAAATGTTTTGTCTGCACTCCAGCGTAGTCCGTGACCGAGGTGAGGTTCACCCTCCGGTTCCAGTCGGCCAGCCCATTGAAGTAGGTCTCGAACTGCTCGATCTGGCAGCGGTCGAGGTCTATACCAAGGTCTTCGGCGCCGTGCACCAGCAGTGGCATTTGACGTTCCATCAGGGTGCATTATAACCGGAGGCTGTGGCTCTGGGCGGGGCTTCGTTTTCATTGACAGCCCCTGGGGCCGACCGTAGAATTAGGCACGAATCTTGGGATTCTGCATGTACGGCTCTCCGCACCGCCGTATAACGAGGGAAGGTTACACGATGACAACCAAAGCATACCTGTTGGTAGAGACCGCCGTGGGCAAGACCAGAGACGTTGCCGACACCCTGCGGGGGATGGAGAACATCGAGACTGTGGACGTGGTCACAGGCCCATACGACATCATCGCCGTCATCACCGGGGAGGACATGTCCGTAGTCGGCAACGTCGTCACCGGGAACATCCATACCGTGGGCGGGGTGGTCAGGACCGTCACCTGCGTCGCCGTGGGCGGGTGAAGGGACGGTCAGTTAACTGAGGCGAGGCGTCCCGGCGGGTCCCGTGATAACACTCGCCAGTTATTTCCTCGACCATCCGCATTTTCCGCCCCAAGACCGTCATTCCCGTGAAAACGGGAATCCACTAGCCCGACTTGGGCCGTCACCTAAACCGTAGGTTCTTATGCAGGAGATTCGCCGTGGATTTCACCTTCAGCCCCGAAGACGATGCCTTTCGCCAAGACGTCCGCCAGTTCATCCGGCAGGAGCTGCCCGCAGACTGGGAGGGCGGCGGACGTTACCCGGACGAGGACGACTGGGACCTGACCGTCCAGATCAGGAAGAAGATGGCCGGCCGGGGCTGGCTGACCATGCACTGGCCCGAGGAGTACGGCGGACAGGCGGCTTCTCAGGTGCGCTCTGCCATTTTCAGCGAGGAACTGACCTACAACCGGACGCCGGGACGGGACATATTCGGCGTCCGCATGTTGGGCCCCACCCTGATGATCCACGGCTCCGAGGAGCAGAAGCGGACCCACCTGCCGCCGGTTGCCAGGGGTGAAATCCAGTGGTGTCAGGGGTACAGCGAGCCTGGCTCAGGCTCCGACCTGGCGTCTCTCAGCACCCGGGCGATCAGGGACGGCGACGACCTGGTAATCAACGGCAGCAAGATATGGACCAGCATGGCCCACCGGGCCGACTGGATCATGTTGCTGGCCCGAACCGACCCCGATGCGCCCAAGCACCGGGGCATCACCTTCGTCTTGGTGGATATGAAAAGTCCGGGAATACAGGTGCGCCCCATCATCAACATGGCCAACCGCCACGAGTTCAACCAGGTGATTTTCGATAACGTCCGGGTCCCGGTGCGGAACATCGTGGGCGAGGAGAACCGGGGCTGGTACGTGGCCGTCACCCTGCTGGACTTCGAGCGGTCGGGCATTGACTTCTCGGCTACTGGGCGCAGGCTGCTGGACGAAACTCTGGAGTATGCTACGGAGACGAAGCGCAATGGGCGCCCGCTGGCCGAGACCGGCTGGGTGCGCAACGCCCTGGCCGACCGTTACATCGAGTGCGAAGTGGCGCGGCTCATGGCCTACAACGTGGCCTATATGCAGGGGCAGGGCCTTGTACCCAACAAAGAGGCGTCCATGAGCAAGGTCTTCGGCAGCGAGACAGTGCAGCGGATTACCAAGACCAGCATGGATATCCTCGGCATGTATGGGTTCCTTGGCCGAGAGGAGAAGTGGGCGCCGCTGAAGGGCAGAATCCAGGAGAACTGGATGAGCGCTTTTGCCGGCACCATTGCCGCCGGTACTTCCGAAGTCCAGCGGAACATCATCGCCTCCCGCGGCCTCGGCCTTCCCAGAGGTTGACCCGGCTGCCGCCGCAAGACCAGGCCGGATACCCTCGGGGGCCTGCCGCCAGGCTTGGAGAGTGGTTCCGAATCTGGCGCAGTGACTCACCCGACATTCACGCGAAGCGGGAATCCAGAAAGTCTATAGGGAATCCGCCTGAGTTTAGCAATTTATTCACGCGCCGGTAAATCCGCAGCAACGCCCTCCCCGGTAGTCCCATGCCGCCGTGGACGAGGAGGGTCAGGTGAAAGTGCGGGCAACAATTCCGGTCGCTGCCGGGCTGGTACTGGCGATAATCATTGCAGTCGTCTTGTTAGCATCCGGGGTGCGCAGAGGCGGCAGGACCCTGGTAATTGCGACGAGCACGGACTACCCGCATTTCAGCCTCTTGGATGGGCAGGGTCAGTCGGCAGGGTTTGATTATCAATACGGCAATATGCTGTGCGAAGTCCTCGACGCCAGGTGCGAGTGGTGCAGCGGGCCATTTGAGCAGAGATGTTCGAGCGCACCCGGCAAGGGGAGTTTAGCCTATCGAGTAGCTAAGAATCCCTAACAAAGAGCGGATGCTCTGGAAAGGTGCCCTCATACCATTATTGGCCGGTGGGCTGCCGCCTTCTGCGAAGGTGTTCCCAGGGCCTTGATTTTCGAGCAGTCCGGAGGTTCCCCCCGCCCTGGAAGAGGGGCGGCGTTACAGGACTTGCCCGCCGGGGCGGGCATCGGCCTGGCCAACTGGAACCGGAGAGCGGCCCGCTGGTTTGTCCGAGAACACTTCGGCCTCAGCTTGTGCCGGAGCAGTTGCTTGAACTGCCTGCACCGGTTGGGATTTGCCTTCAAGCGTCCCAGGAAGCGATTGGCCAAGGCTGATGAGGCCAAACGAGAGGCTTTCGTGCCGGAGCACACCGCTCTGGTGGACGAGGCGGAGCGCACCGGGGCGAGGTACTGAGGGAGTGCCTGCGGACGCCGGGCTTGAACCTGCAACTGGTGAACCTGCCGGGATACAGCCCTGACCTCAACGCCGGTGAGGCGGTATGGGGCTGGGCAAGGCAGGAGGCAACAGGCAACAGGGAACCTGTGCCTGGGGACCAGGGCCAGGGTACAGGAGCGGGTCAGTGACTTCCTCTCCGGGCTGACCAGCCGGAAAGATGAAGTGAAACGGCGGTGCCAGACCGTCCTGCAGTCAAAATCTGAATGCCTTATGCGAGATTCCTTCCCCGGTCTCACCTGCCCCTCAAATGCACATCCCACCTTGGCCTTAGTTTAGAAATAATCAGCCATCGGCAGCGTCCGGCAGGCGGCGGAATGCCGCATTGCCGTCTGCGTCATGGGTATGGCCTTCCATCAGGGTGGGGACTTCCCGGTGGTTGCGGTTCATGTCCTCGCGTATGCGCGCTGTCTCTTGCCGCATATCCTCCCGGATGCGGTTCATATCTTCCCGCATATCCCCCCGGAAATGGTCCATCTCTTGTCGGATATCTTCCCGGAAGCGGCCCATCTCTCCCCGGTAGAGGCGCAACTCTTCACGGTGGAAGCTCATTTCCGTTCGGAGGTTGCGTTCCGCGTCCCGGACGAGCCAGTACGTCCAGCCGCCTATCAGGGTGATCATGGCCAGCATCAGCGCGCCCACGGCAGCGATTGCCTGTATGCCGGCGGCATCCAATGTCATTTCTCAATGCCTCCGCGCGGGACGCGGGAAAGACAATCTGGCGAGGCGTCTATCGGCTCCCACGGTGTAACAGCCCTGGGACTGTACACCCTCAGTCTCTTGCGGCTGCGATGAGCTTGCGGGCTGCCTCGCGGACTGCCGGGCCGTCCAGGGTCGCCGTCAGCTCACCGTTCTCGGCCGTGGAGAAGACCGAATCCTCATGGAACATCGGCTCCAACTCGCCCGCAGCGGCCTTGCGCCGCTCCTCGGTCAGTCCCAGGTCACCGGCGGACTCGTCGGACAGGTGAACCTCGATCTGCTCCATCACCAACTCGGTCTCAACCTGGGTGCGCTGAATCTTGCCGATGGCGTCAAGGTGGCGGTTGCCCAGGTAGCAGCCGCCGAACTGCATGAGCTCGCACTGGCGCTCCTCAAACTCGCCCACCCGCTGGTACTTGGGTTCAAGCTCATGCTCGGTCAGGTAGTCTCGTACCTGCTGGTCCTCGGTGTCGGGGTTTTCCAGGTCGAACACCATGATGACCTTGTACATGAAGAAATCGGCGGGTTCCAGCCTAATGTACATCTGCTCACCGCTCCGCGATAGGATGGGGTGCGATAAAGGTATTCTTGCGGGTTAGCCGTCCGCGCTGCCGGTCACCCGGTGGAACACGGCGGGCGTACCGTCAGCGTGAGTGTGGTTTTCCAGCAGGGCCAGAATCTCCCGGTGATTGCGGTCCATCTGGTCACTTAGCTGGTCCATGCGGTCACTTAAGTGGTCCATGCGGTCGCTTAGCCGGTCCATCCGCCCGTTCATCTGGTCGCTTAGCTGTTCCATCCGCCCGTCCATCTGGTCGCTTAGCTGGTTCGTCCGGCTGTTCATCTGGTCGGTTAGCTGGTCCGTCCGGCCGTTCATCTGGTCGGTTAGCCGGTCCATCCGTAGGTTCATCTGGTCCAGCATGTCGGCGCGAAAGTTGCGGATGCTGTTGTTCCACTCCTCACGGATGTTGCGCTCCGTGTTGTGGAGCATCCAGTAGAACAGGGACACGATAAGCATCAGCATCGCGCCCATTGCGGCAATGGCTTGGAGGGTCGGAAGGTCTATCACGGGCATCCTACCTATGCGAGATTGCCGGAATCGGGAGACAATGCCGCTACCGGCCCACGGCCCGCATGATCCGGTCCACCACCGAGGGATCGGGCTTCAGGGATCCATCGTCGATGCCGTGCATCGCGTCTACGATTGCGTCGTTGAAAGGAGTGGGAACTCCCACCTCCCGGCCCTTGCGGCAGATGAGGCCGTTCATGTAGTCAATCTCGGAGTGGCGGCCCTTTTTCACGTCCTGGGCCATCGACGCCAGCCAGTTGGTGTTGCCGCCCCGGGTGCTCATGTAGTCGTCAAGCTCCTCGTACACGTCGCCCTTGTCGGCCTCGGCCCAGAGCCTGGCCGGCTTGCCCTGCATGTCCACCACGTTCAGCCCCTGGGCCAGCCCCACCTGCGCGCCTTCCTTGGCCAGGTGGATGCGGATCGCCCGGCACCGGGGGTCCTGGGCCATGTCCTGCGACCCCATGTCGGACATGGCGGAAATGGCGTTGCCCATCGAGTTCTGGCACAGCTTGGCCCAACGCTCGCCCCACAGATTGTCGGTAGCGTAGGCCGCGTCGATGCAGTCCAGCATCCCGGCGATCTTCTCCGAGCGCGCGGTAATCTGCCCGCTCTGCTCGCCGACCCGGAACACAGTATGCCCGTGATCGCGGCCCGGCTCCCCGCCGCGGTTGGCGTGGGCAGGCTCCCAGAGGGCTACCTCGATGTGGGAGGCGATGCAGCCAAGCTGCCGGTCGGCCCCGACTATCTCGCCGATGATCGGGTCGTTCCAGCAGTTCTGTATCGAGACGAAGAAGCCCTCGGGCTTCACATAACGCTTGATGAAATGGGTGGCCCACTCGGTGTCGTAGGACTTCACCGTGATGAAGGCGAAGTCGAACATCTCGGTGATGCCCTGGGCATCGGTCAGGTGCATGGCGTTGACCGGGATGGTGAAATCGCCCTGGCTGCCGCTGGCCCGCAGGCCCCTGGCCCGCATGGTCTCAACATGCTCCGGCCACATATCTATGAAGGTGATGTCGTACCCCTCCCGTACAAGGAAAGCGCCGACGTAGCTGCCCACCGCGCCGGGTCCCATAATCGCAATCTTGTCGCTCACGGTCCAGCCTCCTGTCCGACTACTGATTCATACCGCTGATTCAGGTGATTGTCCCGATAATCAGCGGCGGCCTTTGGCGCTAATACTATTGCAGCCCCCGGAATCTGGCAAGCAGAGTGAGTCTGGTTGATATTGACGCAAATCAACTTGTCAGCTATCCAGCCAACACCAAAAAGTTCGCTATTCCTGGACCGCTGACTTGAAGAATTCCCAAGCCGATGGCCCGCAGGTTTCGTGACACTGGTCGAGATAGGGACAGCCTCAAAGCGGTGGGGCTGTCCCTATCCTATCTTCTCTTCGGGGCCTAACCTGAGCGACCGCTGGAGGAGTTGACTCTACCTGCCAAGGCCACCTTCATGCTGAGAACATCTGTGCTATTATAAGGATATACCCTTGGCCGTGGCACACCTCAGTCCCGGGACCCGGGTGCCAATCATAAGAATACAGCAAAGGAGGAATACCATGAACAGAGAACGCAGGGAGCCGTATGGATTGTACGGGGCCGGCCAACGCGGGGACCCTGCACGCCAAATGCTGAAATGCCTGAGTCACCAGGAGAGTCAAAGAGCACTGACACGGCTGGACAAGGACATAGAGGACGATGCGGGGAATGCCGCCGCCCTCGCTATCAGGGGACTGCTTTACCAATTGATGGGCGACGACCTCCGTGCGGAGGAGGACTTCGGCAGAGTAATCGAACTGGAACCAGACAACGCCGAGGCCCACTGCCTTCGGGCAGGCGTCCGTGCCCAGGGGGGAGAGTACCAACTGGCGGTGAAGGACTACGACGTTGCCATCGGCCTGGACCAGAGAAACCCGGAAACCTACAACAACCGGGGGGTGTGCTTAGCGAAGCTGGGCGATCTGGACATTGCCATTTGGGACTTTGACGAAGCCATCGACCTTGACCCCCATTTCGCCAGACCGCATTTCAACCGGGGGTGCGCCTGCTCGGAGCAGGGCTACAAGCAGGAGGCGGTGGAGTATCTCAGCCGGGCCATCAATTGCGACCCTGCCATGACCCTCGCCTACCACGCCAGAGGCGGCGTCTACCTGGACCTAGACGAGCTTGATCTGGCTGTCCGGGACTTCGATGCCGCCGTCAGACTGGAGCCGCTCAACAACCTCTCACGGTGCTCCAGGGGGACCGCCAAGTTGCGGCAGGAGGAATACGACAGCGCCTTCCGCGATTTCGAGGCCGTCCTCTCCCTCGACCCGGACAATGCCCGCGCCCTCCTTGGCCGGGGAATCGCGCTGGTGAGCCAAGGCAGGAACGCCGCCGCCCTGCAGGACTTTCAACGGTCCCTCAGCCTTGACCCCGCCAAGTGCGAGGTCTACGACGTAGAAGGGTTCGCAGATGCCGGTATCCGGCGGTACGACATGGCCGTCGCCGGCTACACCAAGATCTTCGACCTGGACCCAGCCAACGTGGACGTCCTCTATGAACGGGGATTGGGCTACCTCGGCCGGGGCAGGTACGATCAGGCCATCGCCGACTTCAACTCCATTCTGGGAATCGACCCGGAAGACTGCGACGCCCTCCACCTGCGGGGACGCGCCCTGGGCTTCCAGGGGAAGCACCAACAGGCTTTCAGGGACTTCAACCGGATAATCGAGTTGGCTCCGGAGGACAGCGAATCATACTTCAGGAGAGGCCGCGCCCATTGCCGGATGGGTGAATACCAGCAGGCGCTGGAGGACTTCGGGAGGGCAATTGACCTCGACACGGAACACGTGGAATCCCTCCGCAGCCGGGCAGACGTCCACTTCAAGTTGGGCCAGTTCGACAAAGCGGTCCAAGACTACGACCGGGTGACCTGCCTCCGGCCCGGCCTTGAAACCGCTCACTACCGCAAGGGGCTGGCATTGGCCTGCCTGAGCCAATACGAAGCCGCCGTCCGGGCCTACGACCGGGCCATTGAACTGGCCCCGGACTACACCTGCGCCTACAACAAAAGGGGTATGGCTCTCATGGCCCTCGGCGAGCATCGCGGGGCTTTGAGCGATTTCGGTCAAAGCCCTTTCTTCGAAAGCGGAGAGTTCTTCGACTCTATGGAGAAAAACCTTGCGGAGCATGACGGTGGCGGAGGTTCACATGAACGCGAAGCAACGGCCGCATTTGACGAGCCACAGAGCGGGTTAGATATGGGGTACCCATCATCCGGCCCTGCCAAATGCCCAGGCGACGCGAATGAACAGGAGGACTGAAATGTCAAGAGAATTCGAGGCCGAATGCGGACCGGGGTTGCCGGTGGTGTTGGAGTACTACCGTTGGCTGGCTGACGCCCTGAGCGAGGAGGCTCTCCGCCGAAAAGTTGAGCGCCTCTCTGCCGAAATCACGGACAACCCGGTAGACGCCCACTTTCTGCTGCACCGGGCCATCGCCTACGGGCATCTGGACGAGGTATACGATGCGATGCGGGATTACGAACGGGTAATCAAACTGTGTCCCGATGATCCCAAGGTCTACTATTCAAGGGGTGCAACGCTCCTGGACCAAGGCCAGCTGAAGGCAGCGGTCCGCGACTTCGACCAGGCGACAGAACTTGACCCGTCGCACGCGGATGCCTATTACCGCAGGGGCATTGCCCGAATGCACCTTGGCCAGTACCGGCGGGCTGTTCAGGATTTTGACCACTTCATTTCCTTGAACCCCCGACACGAATATGTTCACTATGACCGTCGGGTTGCCGCCGACCGGGCGACGGGGGGAGACGAGGGATTAACATGGCCAGCCTAGTTGGCTGGGTCATTGCCAAGTTCTCAGATGGGGCCTTCGGTCCCAGGGAAGTAGAGAATCCGCCCACCGCACGCCGGATCCATATTTCCGGTCAGAGCGCCTGGAATGAGCCTTGCATATGCCTGGATTGAGCTAATCGGGGCCGAGACGGGTCCGTTAACAATCATCCGTCTTGGCCTCAGACCGGTCCGGTACTTGCCGTTCGCCGGGAACCACATCCACACCGGCCTGGGACGCTTGGCGGTATATCTCCTCCATTGCCGGAAGGAAGACTGTTGGGCGGCGACGGACAGGTCCACATCCTGGCGGTCGCTGGAGACCCGGGCGCAGAGGGCCGCCGGGGTGATGGGTTGCGGCTGATTTTTCATCTGTCCTCCTTTCCCTGTCCGTGCAGTGGTCTACGGTGCTCAGGGAGCGGAGACAACTACCTTCGTGTATTGCGTTTTCCCATCATCACCGCTCTTCTACCCTTGCCGAGGGAAGATCGAGAGACCATTCTGAGACAGTGCGGGCGGCGGTATCTATTTCGAGATTGAATGGTGCAGACACCGAATATTCCTTCTCTCCCAAGAGGGGTAGGCCGATTTTGAGATCAGCCACGGCGGTAGCGGTAACCGAGTACCTGTCCTCGCTCTCCTCTTTCGGCCCTGAGTAAGTCCAAGAGAGGTTTTCGCGAATCTGGTCGGCGATTACTCCTCCCGCCAGTTGAGTCAGAGCAGGGTTCTCGCCAACGACTAGCTCCACGGTGGCGTCGGAAACCAGGTCGATGCTCGTGTTAACCCATTCCTTTGCCACTGCGGTCGCTATGTCCTCCTTGCTCTCTCCGCCTCCACAACCGGCCCACAATCCAACCAAGGTTATTGATGTCAGTAAAAGTGCCGCGATTTTCGTCATACCCTCTATATTCCTTCCTTCCTTGGCTGTTGGCCGCCGGCGCTGGCCAACGGGATGACCTGCAACCGGAATCCCAGGGACCGGAGCACCCGGAGCACGGTGTTGAACTCGGGGCTGGACCCGGCCCGCATGGACTTGTACAGACTCTTCTCGCCCAGGCCCGTCTCCCGGGCCACCCGCCTCATCCGGTGAGCGCGGGCCATCTCGCCCATGATGCCCATGATGCGGTGCAAGTCTCCCTCATCCAGCGCAGCGTTGAGCGCAGCCGTCATCTCGTCGGACGTGGCCGGATACTCGACCCGTGGTTCCTTGCTGGCCATTGCCGTTCCCCCGCCGTCGTAAGATTGACCCATGGCCGCTTTATGTTATCCCGTCAGATACCTTATACGCAAGGGCAACTTTCATTCAAGACCTCCAATTTCGGAAATTGCCTGCTGCCATTCATCACGCGGCAACGCCCCGGCGCGTAGCCGTCCCTACACTGGCAGATACCATGCCAGTAGGACGACCATCACGGCGACGGCGATGCCCAGCCGGGCAAGCCAGCGCCTGGTCCGCTGGTGGCCGTCCTGCTCTCGCAGCAACTCCGCTTCCAGCCAGCGGTACTCACCTAATGCGGTCTCCGTCTCGACCCGGGCCTGGTCCCGCTCCTGCTCCAGCCGGTCGGCTACGCCGGCCAGCTCCCCCGCCGTGCGCTCCAGCCGTTCCACCCTGGTCCTGGCATTTCGCAGCGGCTCCCGGTCGCTGGGGTATCGGGGCCCCGCCAGCTTCACGAACACCCGCCGGCCCTCTCTCGCCACCTCCACCTCTCCCTTGCGGATCATCCGGTCCAGGGTCGATAGCGATACCTCCAACTCCCGTGCCGCCTCTCCCTTGTCCACCCAGTGAACCTCATCTTTGACGTTATCTGTCATGTCAATCACCTCGTCACCGGCGACACGTCAGGCGATGGCGTCTGGCCCAAAGTCGCCCCACTGTTTTAGCCTGGTTTCTCACGCTTGCAAGAATGCAACTTTTGACCGTTCAAGGGGAATTGCAGCCCATTTCCTGCGTGGATTCGGGGCCGGACGATGCGTCGCGGTGTCCCGGCCACTCCCGAAATCGCCCCCGTAACGGCTGTTTGCGCCCCCGGACAACAGAACGGGCAGAAGAAGCCGTATCAGCATGACTAACGTGTCTCCAGCCGGTGCATCCGTCGGCGCAGGCTGTCCCACCCCCAGGCTCCCAGCTCGGGCAGCGCCAGGGGTGGACTGTCAGCATCCCGCAGGGGACGCCAGGACCGGCCCAGTATTCCCCTATAGGACAGAAGCCCCCTACTGGACACCAGGATGGGCAGCGCCATGGCGGTCATCCGGGACGCCGTGCTGGCGTAGGTCTCCGCCACCTCCTCGGTGTCCACCACGAACAGCGTGGTGGGAAAGGGCGGCTGGTCCTCCCGGGGCGCATCGGAGCGGTAGTAGCGGAGGTAGGCCGCAGGCGGGCGGCCACGCCCCTGGGGTGGCGGGCCCGCAGCTCGTGCTCGAAGTAGAAGGGCACGTGCAGGCCATCGGTCAGCAGGTGCCCCACCGCGTCGGGGGCGATGGCGTCCTCGCCCCGGTTGAAGGCCCGGTCCGAGCGGGCGGTGGGCACGGACCATTGCAGTTCGCTGGTGCTGTCGGCCCTCGCCTCGGCAGCCAGCACCGACAGGAACCAGGTGATGCCGTCGGCGTGGCTGGTCTGGCGTTCCCAGGTGTGGATGCGGTGTCCCAGGGGCCGGGGCCGTCCGTGGTTGTCGGAATCGGCTCCGTGCTCCAGGCGGCCATCGTGGTGGCAAGTTGCGCCCGGTCCCGGCGGGTGATGTACCTTATGCCCAGATCCGACAGCGTGTAGCGCATGTCGCCCCGCTTGCCGTGCTGTTCCACTAGGGCCCAATCGTTCACCAGGCTGCGGGTCATCTGGCTGATGCGGCCGTCGGAGACCCCCAGCCAGCGGGCCAGGTGCTCCCGGGGGATCATGGGGTGGTCGGTAATCAGGTCCAGGGCGCGCTTCTCCGAGGGGCTGACGCCGAAGGCCGGAGCAGACTGGACCATCCGCTCCGGGTCGGGCAGGGAGGCGCGCTTGCGCTCCGGCGTTTCCCAGGGAAACCTGCCGCCGGGGTCGGCCTGGGAGACCACCTGCTCCAGGGTGCGGTACCTCCTGCCCACCACCCAGTTAGAGGAAGTCCAGGCCAGACGGTTCCATTCTTGCAGCGTCTCCCGGCGCTCCACGCCCATGTAGCAGTCCCGCAGGTCGGCGTTCAGGCAGAACTCGTCGGTGAGCCGCTGCTCCCAGGGGCTGGGCGTCAGGACCAGCACGACAGAGGGACGGTGGGTGTAGTGGTACTCGGCGATGGCCCGCAGGCGGTCGTAGATCGAGCGGCGCCGCAGGGCCAGGCCTTGGCGCACCACCCCAAAGCTGCGGCCATTGTGGAGGGTGATCACCGCGTCGAACCGGCCCCGACGGTGGAAATCAACACAGGTGCACAGGACGTCCACGCCGGGGGACAGGGTTGCCGCCAGGCGGTACACCGAGGCCACCGCGTCCATACGACGTAGCAGCAGCGCCAGCCACTGCCGGGACACCGGGTAGGCCCGCACGAAATCCGAGGGCGTGTCGAAGCGCAGGGCGTCGGAGGCTTGGGCGATGCCCTTTTTCGTTAGGTAGTAGCGGTGGCTGGAGGGCAGTTGGGCGGCGCCGTCCTTCAGCAGGCCGGTCAGGGCGCGGTGCGCCGTCGCCAGCGGCTCGCCCAGGACCGGGGCCAGTTCTCCGGCGTCGATGAACGGCAGCCGGGCCAGGTGGTGCATCAGTTCTTGGTCGGAGACGCTCGTATATCGAGCATAGCAGACGGGATACCCTCCGGTCACCAGGCAAGTGTCAGTAGTAACTGTTCAGACTTGATGAGGCGAATCTACCGGGCCGGCGGTTCTACGGTTCCGCTGAAAGACACTGGCATCCGCGGGCTGGTTGTGGCATAAAGGGACAATGGAAACAGGACTGGACCTGACCAAGGCAAGCCGGGAAACTCTGCTGGCAGTCATTGCCGGACAACAGGGGATCATCACCGAACTGAGCCAGCGGGTGGAGGGCTTGGAAGCCCGGTTGTCCAAAGGCGGTGGCCGAGGCTCCGGGATGCCGGGCCATAAGCCCGCCGCCAGAGGCAAGGGGGCGCCGGAGCGGAAGGGGCCGCGCAAGAAGCGTCAGCACGGCTTTGCCCGGCCGCGGACGGAACCCACCCGCCGGGTGGAGCACGCCGTGGAGTCCTGCCCGGAGTGCCATACCGGGCTGAGTGGGGGCTGGGTGCACCGGACCCGGGA
>DAOUJS010000090.1:0-9695 GCA_034422355.1 Dehalococcoidia bacterium
GCGAAATTTTTGTAATGATGGGTAATCAAGCTTGTCGAGCTTACCTTTAGAGCCTGGATAGGGTACGACATCACTCAATGTAACCCATCATTTCAAAGCGGTTGGTCTACTAGCCGCCGGTAGCTGACCCCCCAGCGTTCTTTCCGCCAAGCTGCTGGCCGGCAGTTGGCCTTTGTTCGCCCATGCCCTGCTACATGTCCAGGATTAGGGTTGACCAGCCGAAGTCCCGTGCGCCCAGCCCCTCCGCAGTATAGGGGTGGTAGTATTCCCGGAACCCTGATTTCTCGATGCACTCCTGGCTGCGGGTGACGATGGTGTCGGCCAGTTCGGGGTAGCCGTGCCTGCGCAGGGCGTGGGACAGGAACCAGTTGGTGTTGATCCAGCTCGGGCCGCGCCAGATGAAGCCCCTGGGGTTGCCCGGCATGAACTTGGGATCAGAGGCCGGGACCGACGGCAGCGGGTAGGGCGTCCAGAAGTGGTCCGGGGCAGTCACCCAATCATTGACCAGCCGCTCCACGATGGGCCGGGGCAGGTCGTCGATGATCAGGGGCATCAGGGAGCTTATGGTCACGACCTTGACCGGGGTCTCGGCGACGCCCGACAGGTCGAAGAAGGCCCCGGCTTCCTCGTCCCAGCACTTGGCCAGGAGTGCGTCGCGGGTCTTGTCCGCCTCCCGGTTGAACTCATCCGCTTCTGGTGAGTCCCCCAGCAGCCGCGCCAGGGAGCGGAGGCCCATGACGTAGATGGAGTTCACCAGCACGTCTTCAAAGTGGAAGATGTCGGCGGCCAGGATGCGGTGGTCGTCGCCTCTCATCGGTTCGTAGGCGGCGTAGACCTTGCGCAGGGCGGTAATGAACCCCCGGTTGGTCAGTTCCTCCAGGCCCAGCGCCTCGTCGTACTTGGGCGAACAGTCGGTGCCGGCCTCCTCGGGCTGGATCACCGCAATCAGGCCGTCGTCGTCGGGATCGCGGACGGCACGGAGCCAGCGGTAGAAGCCGGTCAGCACGGGCAGGGCGGCGTCTTTGAACGCCTCGTCTCCGGTGGCCTGGTATATGCGCTCCACGGTGTAGGCGATTATCGGGGGCTGCATGGTGGAGCTGTAGTTTGGGGATGTCATGCCGACGATGTTGCGGGAGAGGAAATCGGGCTGCTTCTCCATCTCCCAGAAGATGATGTGGGGGATGAACCCGTCGGGGAGCGCGCCGCTCATCAGGGTGGTCATCTCGGCTTTGGCCTGGTCCTGGTCCAGGTGGAGCAGGGCGATGGCGTGGAAGCAGGAATCCCAGAACCACTGGAAGGGGTAGCCGGTGAGGGAGGGACACACGAAGCTGTACTCCCTGCCATTCCAGTCGGCCACGCCCCGCCGCAGGTTGGTCAGCAGAATGTTGCGTGCCCCTGCTTCCAGTTCACTTCGTTCCATGCCGACGGCCTCCTGAGAGTTTGGATGGAGATATTTCCCCGGACATTACTGGACATTTCCGGACATTCCGGTGGCAGTGGCCGGGCCGGGGGTGAGGAAGACGTTTCGTTTGCGTGGAGATTGGACATTAGCATCTACTGGTACGATTCCCGGGGACAAGCCGGGTCTGGGGCCTGTAAGGACATGATAGGGTAACGCATCCGGGGTTGGGAAGGTGCGAATGCCAGTGGATTCAGCCCAACCAAAGCAGAACTATGCCGAGGATGCACGGTGACAGTGCGATGTCAGGACTTGATTGAATCATTGCCCCCGCAGGCGGCGGTTCTCAGCCCAAAGCCGTTCTATTTCCGCTTCGGCTTCACGACGGGCGGCCTGTTCTTCGTCGAAGTTCCTCAGGTAGCGTCCGGTAGTGCGGTCATAAAACCGCAGCCTTTCCTTCCATTCCGGGTGCAATGCGCAGAGGCTCAGCTCCAGCGCCGGGCTGTAGCCCCAGACCTCCCCGTCTGATTCAGTGGCTACCGGAATGGGCTGATATACTCCGTTGACCAGTATGTCTCCCGCCAGGGCATAACCATACAGGTCGCCTCCGGTGGGGTCAAACCGCCAGTATTCGCTTACACCCATCCGGGAGTAGGTGGCGGGTTTGGTATCCGTGTCCACTTGGCGGGTGCTCTCCGACGCCACTTCCAGCACGAAGTCCGGCGGCTTGCCTGCTTCCCAGACTACGTATCCGTTGCGCCTGCGTATTGCGATTTCGTCAACCCCGAATGCCAGGTATACATCGGGACGCTGGCGGACGTTCATATCGCCGCGTTGGTAGAACACGAAACCGCCGGTATCGACGAGCACGTCGTTGCGGTGGGAGAAATGGTTTCGTAATAGATAGTAAGACTCGCTAATTGTGTCGGCTTGAAGCATTCCTTCCGCCCTGGATTCGGGATTCGGGCACACGAAATTTTGGGGCAGGTCCATGCGGTAGGGAATGATGTCCGGCACGTGGCGAACGGTCTCCGATGTCATTAACTGCCTCACTTCTCTGTGGTTCTGTCTCTATGCCCTGGTGTAGGTTCTGGATTTTTCATCGCGGAGAATCCTTCCGTCCGCCAATAATCCTCCGAGTATAGAGTAGGTCAGATAGTTTCTTCGTCCGCCGCGAACATTAGAGTGAAGATTCAGCATTTCGGCAATATCTACATTCCTCAGCCCTTGCGGATTGTGTCGCAACAATTCAAGGATGGCATCTTGAATCTGATTGAGACCTTCCTCAGCCAACGACTGGACGGTGTTATCAGCATTCGAAACGGTGTACAGTTTTGATTCCGCGTCCCATGAGATTCTGCCCTGCTCGACCAGTCCTCCAAGTACGGAATAGGTCAGATAGTTCTGCTGGCTGCCCCTATGGGTAGACCGCAACCCCAGCATATCTGCGATCTGTATATTGCGCAGACCTTGGGGATTATGCTGCAACAATTCAAGGATGGCATCTTCAACGCGCCGCAACCCCGTCTGTGCAAGGGAGAGCGGCCCTGCATCGGTGCTCATCTTGTTGGGCCTTCCCAAATCACCATCATGCGTCCGATGGATGTGTGGGTATCAAACCAGTGTGGCTCGACGCAACGGGAGCAAGTGATTTCGTCACAGTCATCAATTTCCACGCACGCCTGGGAGCAATCGTCACACGCCGGACGGTCGCAACGGACACAATACCAGTCATATATAGGATTTAGGAGTCTGCCACAGTAATGGCATTCTGCTACAGGCTCTTCAGGGTCCCAATAGTCTGGTGGCAATATCATATCTGGCGGCGGCAACATAACGGGACTCTCCTCTAGCCATCGAGTTGTCCAGGCGTCGTACGCTAGGCCCTACCACTCCCCGTCGTTGGTATACGGGCCGGGGCATCTGGGGTAAGCGGATTATCTCATAACTGAGCGATTCACCCCCGGTACACCCGCAGGTACTTCTCCGCCACTGCGGGCCAGGTGAACTCGGCCAGGGCGTATTCCTGGGCTTCGCGCCCCAGAGATTCGCGGTATTCGTTGTCGTTGACCAAGCGTACCAGTTGTGCGCCGGCTTGTTCGGGGTCGAACCTGGGGACTACCACCGCGCCGCGGGTCAGGAGTTGCCGGTTGGCCCCTACGTCGTGGGTCAGCACAGGCGCGCCGTAGGCCATCGCCTCGAAGAACACCAGGCCGAAGGCTTCGTAGTGGGAGAAGAGGACGAAGAGGTCTGAGCGGGCGTACCAGGAGGCAAGGTCTTCGTCGGAGACTTCTCCGACCATGAGGACTTCGTCCCCCAAGCCGGAGGCGCTTACCATCTGGCGCAGCTTCTCCTCGTCTCCCTCGTCGCGGCCCACCAGCACCAGGCGGACGCTGCGGTTGAACTGGCCCCGCACCTGCCGGTATACGTTCAGCAGCCACTCCTGTCCCTTGTGCCTGCCCAGGCGTCCCACGCACAGGACGGTCAAGGGGGTGTCGGGAGACTGGGACTCCCGTACTTCGGAGGCAGCGAGACCCTGCTGGCCGGGGACAGGCGCGCCCCAGCCGATGATGCCCAACTTGCGCTCGCGGACCCAGTAGTCACGGCGCACCAGGTCCGACTCCTGGCGGGTCAGGGCGATTACGCTGTCCATGACGTTGCAGATGAAGGAGTTGATGGGGCGCAGCCACCACCGGCTGACGGGCAGTTCGTGGTAGGAAGGGGTGAACACGAACCGGGCCCTGGAGCGGAACCAGAACCAGGACCAGAAGTGGCCCCAGAACCATCCGTCGCCGACGAAGTGGACCACGTTGGGGTTGAACTCTTCCAGGTAGCGGCGCACCTGCATCGGGGAGAACCAGACCAGTGGCACCGAGTAGAGGGGGATGGAGCGGCGGGGGAAACCGTCGAGCCGGTAGATTCCGATGCCCTCGGGGGTAACGTCGCGGTCGGCCCAGGTGGGCTGGGGGACCCGCGGGAAGGAATACTTGGTGGTGAGCACCGCCACGGCTTCAACGTCGGCTGACTCCTGTATCTGGAAGGTCAGCTGCTCTATGGCGCGTTCGATGCCTCCCAGGTAGGGCCTGAAGTAGGGCGTGAGGAACAGGACGCGCAGGGGAGCGCTCATAACCTTTCCTCCAAATCCCGCCCGCATCCATCGGTCCCTGGTCCACTTCCTCCATTCCCAGCCCGGTTGCGGGTGCCCCTCCTTTCCTCTACTTCTTCCCCATTTCGTAGCTCCACACCCCGCGCAGCGTCCGTTGTATCCCGCCCACCGCCCCGCGCAGCAGCCGTTGTATCCCGCCCACCGCCCCGCGCAGCAGCCGCCAGACCGTGATTCCACGCCGAGGCTATGTCGGCCAGGGGCAGGTCCAGCAAGCTGCCCAGCCGGAAACGGTCCCCGCCGGTGGTCCCGAGACGGCGTACCGGAATCCGGTACTGGGCACCCATGCGTTCCAGTCCGGGCCAGGCGGACTGGGGCAGGGAGACCAGGATACGGGACTGGCGTTCCCCAAACAGGGCCGCATCCCATCGCCTGGGCCAGTCGCTGCTGCCGGAGAACCCGACGCCGCCCCGAATGCAGCTTTCGGCCAGGGCAACGGCCAACCCCCCATCGGAACAGTCGTGGGCCGAGGCCACCAGACCTTCCTCGACGGCGCGGCGGCACAGGGCCTGTAGCCGCCTCTCGTATTCGGCCACGATCACGGGACGACCGGCGAGTTTGCCGTGAATGACCCGCAGGTATTCGCTGCCAGCCAGGTCCGAGGCACGGGGCCTGGTGATGTGGTCGCCAAGGAGCGCCACCACCATTTCTATCTCCCGCCCGCCACCCCACGCAGCGGCCGTGTCTTCACTGGGGAAGGCCGAACCCACCCGCTTGGTCACGTCCTCGATAATTCCCAATCCGCCGACTATGGGCGTCGGGAAGATGGCCTGGCCCATAGACTCGTTGTAGAGGCTGACGTTGCCGCTGACCACCGGAACGCCGAGGGCGCGGCAGGCGTAGGCCATCCCGCGGACGCACCATTCGAGCTGGTAGTAGACGTCGGGGCGTCCGGGGTCGCCGAAGTTGAGGCAGTCGGTAAGCGCCACAGGCGTCGCGCCGGAGCAGCTGAGGTTGCGGCATACCTCCGCGACTGCGATCTGGCCGCCGTGGTAGGGGTCCAGGTAGCAGTAGCGGCCGTTGCCGTCGATGCTGAGGGCGATGGCCTTTTCCGTTGATTCCCACCCACCACCCCGCGCAGCAGCCGTTCCCTTGAGTCTAAGCACCGCCGCGTCGCCGCCCGGTCCTTCAACGGTGTTGGTCTGCACCTGGTGGTCATAGCGGCGGAAGACCGGCTCCCGGCTGGCGATGTTGCCCGAGGCCAGGAGCTCCAGCAGCACGGCTTCCGGCCATAGCCCATCCATCGGCACGTCGGACAGGGAGAGCCGCTGCCGCTCCTGGTAGTCGGGGGAGGGCGAACCCTTGAGCCGGTAGCGGGGCGGGTCGGCCAGGTGGGTAATGGGGACGCTGGCGACCGTTTGTGTGTCGTCAACCACCGTTGCTTCCGGCTCAGCGGTGACGACGCCGATTTCGGTGCAGGCCACGTCCCACCTGTCGAATACTTCCTTGACGGGCGACACGCCCTCGGGCGGGACAATAAGCAGCATCCGCTCCTGGGACTCGGAGAGCATCACCTCGTAGGGGGCCATGCCACGCTCGCGCCGGGGGACGCGGGATACGTCCAGGACGATGCCCCGCCCGGCGCGGGCCGCCGACTCGACGCTGGCGCTGGTGAGTCCGGCGGCCCCCAGGTCCTGAATGCCGCGCACCCAGCCGGTGCCCAGGGCCTCCAGGCACGCCTCGATCAGCACCTTCTCCAGGAAGGGGTTGCCCACCTGCACCGTGGGGCGGAGTTCCTGGTCCTGTTCAAATGTACGGGACGCCAGGCCTGACGCGCCGTGGATACCGTCGCGGCCAGTGCCGGAACCTACGAGCAGGAGAACGTTGCCCTGCGCCCCGGCGGAGGCGGTGGCGAGCTTGTCCCGCTCCACCAGGCCGACGCACATGGCGTTGACCAGGGGGTTCTGGGAGTAGCAGGGGTCGAAGTAGATCTCCCCGGCCACGTCTGGCACGCCGATGCAGTTGCCGTACCAGGAGATACCGCCGACGACGCCCTGGAACAGGTGCCGGTTGGCGGGGTCGTCCAGGGGGCCGAAGCGGAGTGAGTTGAGGAGGGCGACGGGCCTTGCGCCCATCGCCAGGATGTCGCGCACGATGCCGCCGACGCCGGTGGCCGCGCCCTGCAACGGCTCGACGGCGGAGGGGTGGTTGTGGGACTCGACCTTGAACACGGCAACCAGCCCGTCGCCCAGGTCCACCGCGCCGGCGTTCTCGGCCCCCTGCCGGGACAGGACGCGGGGGCTGCGGCTGGGCAGCAGGCGCAAAAGGGGCGCGGAGTGCTTGTAGGCGCAATGCTCACTCCACAGCGCGCCGAACATGCCAAGCTCCACCGGGTTGGGTTCCCGGTCCAGCCGGTCGACGATGAGGTCGTATTCGGCCCTGGTGAGAGCGATTTCGTCCAGTTGCTCTTGAGTTACAGGCATATACTCTTGCATCCGTCAGCAGACTTGAGAACTGATGATCATTCTTCCATTTCTCATCGCAATTACCGGGAAGGCGGGGATGTTGGACTACCCAAGACTTTCGGAGAACGCGCCGCCCAGATCACCTGCAATCCGTTCTAACCGGCGGTCTCTGGTCCACAGGGACGAGCTGCCGTCAGCGATAACCGAGCTTAACAGGTGAGCGTCTGTGAACCCGATTCCCCGCCCCATGAATCCGCCTGCTTCTATCTCTTGGAGGACCCTTTCATGGCTTACTTCCGCAATTATGGGGAGAGACCACAAATACGACAAGAAATCTCCTCTCCTATGAATCGTACCGCAGGCAATTTCGCCGATTACCATCGGATGGATCACTACATCACGGATTGACAATAGTTGGTGAAGTTCCGGCAGTGGATCTCCCATGTGTGCAACCCATACGGAAGTGTCAGCTAATATCACTCGACCAGCTCGCTTCGGCGACGCGGTATATCCTCCATTTGCGGCTCAGTGCCGCCTGCTTCAGCCAGCCATTTTGCGGCTTTGGCCTGGAGGTCTCTTACGTTCTCATCTATCCATTTCGAGCCTACCTGCGCGATGAGATATGGTCCGTGGCCGAAACACATCTTAACGTCTTCGGCAGCTTCCCAGCGGGTCTGGTAAGTCCCGGCAAGTTTCTCGCCGTGAAAGACCACCCATTCGCCGGGATGCCTGGATTCCAGATGTTTACGCATACGGCCATAGGCGGATATGTTCATCTCCATTTCGTCCATATCTGTCTCCTTTGGCCCAACAGCTTGCCGGGGTCATTCGCGGGTAGTTTCAGGCAGGACTGCGGCGGCGTGGGTTGCGCCTTCGTTGGGCAGGGGTATCACCCGGCCATCGTGTACCCGGAAGAAATGGGCCGCGGGGCCGAAGAAGCTGCGGGGGGCGTCCATGTCGGTGGTGGTGATCAGGGTCTGCTGGAAGCGGGAAGTCTGTTCCAGTACCCGGCGACGGCGGGTCAAATCCATCTCCGAGAGAACGTCGTCTAGGAGGACGATGGGTCTCTCGCCGCGTCTGGACTCCAGGTAGGCCGCCTCGGCGAGGCGGAGGGCCAGCGCCAGGGTGCGGGCCTGGCCCCTGGAGGCGTAGGCGCGCATGTTCACGCCGTCGATGCGCAGGCCCAGGTCGTCGCGGTGGGGGCCTACGGCGGTGGTGTGGGTGGCGCGCTCCCGGGCCTCGGCAGATGCCAGGGAGTCGCGGAAGCTGCGCTCGGTGCCGGGCATGTCCTCGCCGGGCGAAACCCTGGGGAGGTACTGGACCAGTACCTCTTCAGCGACACCGCTGAGGCTGCGGTGGCGTTCCTCGCAGAGCGGTCCAAGTTCGGCGATGGTCTCGTGCCGCCTCCAAGTAATCCATGCCCCCTCGCGGACCAGTTCATCGTTCCAGAAGGCCATCTCGTCGGGGCCGGCGCGGCCGTCCCGGAGCATCCGCAGGAGCCGGTTGCGCTGCTGGAGAACGCGGCTGTAACGCTGCAAGGCCCGGAGGTAGTCAGGGTCGGACTGGGACAGGAGGATGTTGAGGTAGCGGCGGCGTCCCGAGGGAGGGCCGAAGACCAGTTGGATATCCTCTGCGGTGAACAGGACGGCGTTGACCGCGCCCACAAGTCCGGCGGTGGAGGTGCGTACCCGGTTGACGCGGACTTCCTTGCGGACCGGCGATGGCCGGGCGGAAACACGCAGACCTTCACCTCCGTTCCCAGGAGGGCCGGGGCTGTAGGAGGGGGCCTGGTATCCCACATTGACGGTGGTCCGCTCCCCGGTCTGGCGCAGCACGTCGCCACTCACTAGGGCCTGTCCGCTCTCTGCAGCGGACTCGAAGCGGACAACCTCCCGCTCGTTTTCGGCGCGGAAGGAGCGGGCGATGGCCAGGAGATAGACGGCCTCCAGCAGAGTGGTCTTCCCTTGGGCGTTGGCCCCGAAGAACACGACTACTCCCGGGGGCAGCTCCAGTTCCAAGTCCTCGAAGCTCCTGAAGTTGGTCAAGCTGAGGCGCGAGATGCAGGCCAACGGCTGGACCCCCTAGCCGGGCGAATGGGGTGCAGCATCATTGTACCAGCAAGAAGAAGGCTCAATGCCATGACAACCGGCGCCACGTTCCAGTGAAGCTATGCTCTGGAGATGTCTCGGGCCTGTCAACGAGTGGGTGCCAGCGGGCGGAATTTGCCAACAGCCTGTAGGTGGGTTCAAAATAAGGGCAGACAGCCATACTTCCTTGCCAAACAAGCGTTTCTTGGAGGAGGGTTCATGGTGGAGGATGCTAACCGGGGGATAGGAAGCCGAATACGCGGCGCAGCCCGTGGCGCGCGTGATAGGGTCACCGGGGCTGCTGATACCATTACCGGGATACAGTTTAGGAGACAGTTTGAGGAATTTACCGATGCTGTTGCCAGAACCGTCGTCGGGATACACCATGACCAGAGCGAGTTAAGAGATGGCCTAGTGAGCCTCGAGGAAAATCAGGGAAAGCTGGAAGCTGCTCAAACGACGTTAAGTGCGGAGCAGGAAAAGTTACGCCAAGAGTTTGAGAGGTTCCGTGACCCTCGGATGCTTATTCTAGTACTCAGTCAACCGAGAAATGATAGGTGGCGTAGTGGCACCCGCGATGGGGACGGCTTGATGATGGATCAGAGACATTTCGAAGAACCTCCGATTCCTGTGATGACTGA
>DAOUJS010000091.1:0-102077 GCA_034422355.1 Dehalococcoidia bacterium
CCTGTTTCCATTGTCCCTTTATGCCACAACCAGCCCGCGGACGCCAGTGTCTTTCAGCGGAACCGTAGAACCGTCCGCCCAGTAAATTCCCCTCATCAAGTCTGAACAGTTACCAAAGTTTCCAGCCGGTTGACAACTCCGGGCAGGCATGTATAATGAATCGTTACGGTAGCATGTCCCTATCTACGACTTCGGCAACTCTTCCAAACACCCGCGGACCCCAGTACCTTTTTGTGCCCTGATCCTGGGCCTTCTTACCGCAGATTCCCATGCACTCCAAGGAGAGGGAGAATGGTATTTTCCGCTACGGAAAACGGACACCCGTTGACGCTGCCAGAGGTTAGGACCTATGCCAAGATTCCCCAAGTCCTGGACGTTCCCAACCTGATACAGAGCCAGCTCAAGTCCTACGAGTGGTTCACCACTGAAGCTCTCACGGAGGTCTTCAAAGAGATTTCCCCCATAGCCGATTACACCGGCAAGAAGTACGACCTGCACTTCAGGGAGCATAATTTCAAGGAGCCTAAATACTCGCCACAGGAGTGCAAGGAGAGGGAGATCACCTACTCTCAACCCCTGTTCGTCAGGACTCGTCTCGAAATGAAGGAAACCGGCGAGATCAAGGAGCAGGAAATCTTCATGGGAGACATTCCCATGATGACCGACAACGGCACCTTCATAATCAACGGGGCGGAACGGGTCGTCGTGTCCCAACTGGTACGCTCTCCGGGAATCTACTTCGTCTACGAGAGGAATCCGGCCAGCAACCGGAACCTCTGCTTTGCCAAGCTGATACCATCCCGCGGGGCATGGCTTGAGTTCGAGACCAGCGCCAAGGACCTGCTCTCAGTGAAGGTGGACCGCAAGCGCAAGGTCTCGGCCACCACCTTCCTGCGGGCCCTGGGCCTTGCCACCGATGAGGAAATCAAAGCCTGCTTCGCCGAATCGGACGATGACCCCAACCACGGGTACATCGAAGCGACGCTGGAGCGGGACGACACGTCGGACAAGAAGTCCGAAGCGGCGCGCGAAGAAAGTTTGCGCAGCGTGTCCATCCGTGAGGACGACCTGCAAAGTCTGTGGGACTTGCTCTGCGACCACGAACACGGATGGGGCGCTCGCCCCGCTGATGAGGAGTACAACCCGGTCCTGGCGAGGCGGATTGCCGGCGCCCAGATTGAGTTCTACCGGCGGCTCCGCCCCGGCGAGCCACCGACACTGGAGAACTCGCGGACCCTTATCCACAACCTGTTCTTCGCGCCGCGGCGCTACGACCTGGGCCGGGTGGGCCGGTACAAACTTGACAGGCGTCTGGGTCAGACCGAAAACGCAGACAAGATGACCCTCACCGTAGCCGACGTCATAGCGGTCATCCGGACGATGATCCGCATCAACCAGGGCGACGGGCAACCGGACGACATCGATCACCTCGGCAACCGCCGGGTGCGGTCGGTGGGCGAACTGGTCCAGAACCAGGTGCGGGTCGGACTGCTCCGGATGGAGCGCATGGTCAAGGAGAAGATGACCCTGGTGGACCCGGAGACAGCCGCGCCCCAGGGGTTGGTGAACATCCGCCCCGTGGTAGCGGCGGTGCGGGAGTTCTTCGGCGGGTCCCAGTTGTCCCAGTTTATGGACCAGACCAACCCGCTGGCCGAACTGACCCACAAGCGGAGGCTATCGGCCCTTGGTCCGGGCGGCCTTTCCAGGGAACGGGCCGGGTTCGACGTGCGGGACGTTCACTTCTCCCACTATGGCAGAATCTGCCCAATCGAGACCCCGGAAGGTCCGAACATCGGGCTGCTCAGTTCCCTGGCGTCCTACGCCCGCATCAACCCCTACGGGTTCATCGAGTCGCCCTACCGTCCGGTGCTCAAGACCCTGCCCTGCGACTCGCCTGACCTTCTGGGACGCACCGCAACCCAGATTGTCCAGGACTCGGACGGCAAGACCATCGTAAACAATGATACGATCATCCGGGCCAACCGGATAGCGGCTCTGCGCGCCCTTCCCAAGGGCACAGTGGTCCACGTCAAGCCCTTCGTGGCCGCGGGGGAGGACGACATCATCTACCTTTCCGCCGACCAGGAGGAGAGGTTCCGCATCGCCCAGGCCAATTCCATACTGGACGATCTGAACCAGTTCGTAGACGACCGGGTCGAAGTGAGGGTGGGCGAGACATACATCCAGGACTCCCCGGACACCGTGGACTTGATGGACGTGTCCCCGATGCAGATTATGAGCGTGTCCGCTGCGCTCATCCCGTTCCTTGAGCATGACGACGCCAACCGCGCCCTGATGGGATCCAACATGCAGCGCCAGGCTGTCCCCCTGCTCCGGCCGCAAGCGCCGATCATCGGGACCGGGATCGAAGGACGGGTCGCCAGAGACAGCGGCCAAGTCGTGCTCTCACGGGCCAACGGGGTGATCACCTCGGTGACCGGCAGGAACATCGTGGTCCTCGACGAGGAGGGGGTGGAACACCAACACCCGTTGATCAAGTTTGCCCGCACCAATCAGGGCACCTGCTTCGACCAGCGTCCCACCGTGGCCGCCGGCGACATCGTGAAGAAGGGAGATGTCCTTGCCGATAGCTCGTCAACCGACCACGGCGACCTGGCGCTGGGCCAGAATGTGCTGGTGGCCTTCATGTCCTGGGAGGGCTACAACTACGAGGACGCCATCATAATCAGCGAGCGCCTCGTGAAGGAGGACTACTTCACCTCCACTCATATCGAAAAGCACGAGATGGAAGCCCGCGAGACCAAGCTGGGTCCGGAGGAAATCACACGGGACATTCCCAATGTGGGAGAGGGCAGCCTGCGGGACCTGGACGAACGGGGCATCATCAGGGTCGGGGCGGACGTAGGACCCGGAGACATTCTCGTCGGCAAGGTCACACCCAAGGGTGAAACTGAGCTGACCGCGGAGGAGAAGCTGCTGCGGGCCATATTCGGCGAGAAGTCCAGGGACGTGAAGGACACGTCGCTCCGCGTGCCCCACGGCGAGAGGGGCAAGGTAATCGACGTCAAGATACTGAACCGGAACAACCGGGATGACCTGCCGCCCGGCGTCAATGAGGCGGTGCGCGTCTGGATCGCCCAGACCAGGAAGATCTCCGTCGGCGACAAGATGGCAGGCCGTCATGGCAATAAGGGCGTGGTCGCCCGCATCCTGCCCGAGGAAGATATGCCGTTCCTGGCCGATGGGACTCCGATGGACGTTATCCTGAACCCCATTGGCGTGCCGTCACGCATGAACCTGGGACAGGTGCTTGAGACCCACCTCGGCTGGGCGGCGCGCACCATGAACTTCCGGGCCAACACCCCGGTGTTCGACGGCGCACGCGACGACTCAATCGAGGACGCCCTGGCGCGGACGTGGTTCGCCGAGCAGGCGCAGGCAATCGACGGGGGCCCCAACGACGGGTCTCCGCAGATTGACTATCCCAGACTGGTCAAGTGGCTGGATGACCAGGGCTATGACGGCGAAAGGCTCATGGACCAGGAAGTCTATGGCAAGGCCCAACAAGCGTGCCTGGAAATGTGGCTCCGCAACGTGGCCGGCGAGGACACCGCCGGGCTGGGGATTGATGATCTCCGGCAGATGGCCCTGAAGGTCCACCGGGAAAGGCGCATCGCCCCGCCCACCTTCGGAAAGTTCGAGCTTTTCGATGGGCGCTCGGGCGAACCTTTCGACCAACTGGTGACCGTGGGCAGTATCTACATCCTGAAGCTCATACACCTCGTGGAGGACAAGATTCATGCCCGCTCCACCGGGCCCTATTCCATGATCACCCAGCAGCCTCTGGGCGGAAAGGCCCAGTTCGGCGGCCAGCGGTTCGGTGAGATGGAGGTATGGGCCCTTGAGGCATACAGCGCAGCCTATAATTTGCAGGAGGTGCTGACAGTCAAGTCGGACGATGTGGCCGGACGGGTCAAGACCTACGAGGCAGTAGTGAAGGGGGAACCCATCGGGCAACCGGGAGTCCCCGAGTCCTTCAACGTGTTGTTGAAGGAGTTGCAGAGCCTGGGTCTGGCCGTGGAGCTGCTAAATGAGGATGACCGCTCCTCTCTGATGCAGAGAATCTCTGACGATACCGAGCTATTCCAACCTCTGGAGGCGATTTAATGGTCAGATTGATGGACAGAATTGAGACCCAGGCGCCCAGCTTCAACGCGATCCGCATATCCATAGCGTCTCCAGAACAGATAATGAACTGGTCCCACGGCGAGGTAACCAAGCCGGAGACCATTAACTACCGGACGCTGCGGCCCGAGAAGGACGGGCTGTTCTGCGAGCGTCTATTCGGGCCCACCAAGGACTGGGAGTGCTTCTGCGGCAAGTACAAGCGGATCCGCTATCGCGGCGTCGTCTGCGACCGCTGCGGGGTCGAGGTTACCCGCTCCAAGGTGCGCCGGGAGCGCATGGGGCACATCAAGCTCGCCGCCCCGGTGGCCCACATCTGGTTCAGCAAGACCACACCCAGCCGTCTGGGCCTGTTGCTCGACCTTTCCCCGCGGAACCTGGAGCGGGTCCTATACTTCGCGCAGCACATCGTCATCTCAGTGGACGATGAGAAGCGCCAGGAGCTAATCGAAGAAGCCCAGGTCAAGCGCGATTTCGACCTGGACCAGGCCCGGCAGGACGCAGAAGAGGACAGGTCGCCCGCTCAGGAAAAACTTGACGCAGTCAACGCCGGGGCCGACAGCCCGGAGGCCGAAGCGGAGAGGATGGCCATCCAGGCGGAACTGGACGCCTTGGCCGACAAGCTGGACAAAGAGCAACGGGAAATCGAGGAGACCTTCCAGAATATAGTCGACGACCTGGAGAGTCTGCACGTCTACCTGCTCCTGTCAGAGTCCAGGCACCGGGAACTGAAGGACAAGTACCCCGGAGTCTTCGAGGACGGAATGGGGGCGAAGGCCATTCAGTACCTTCTAAGAGACATTGACCTCGAGGCCCTGCGGGGCCAGTTGATCAACGAGATGCACAGCACCTCGGGCCAGAGGCGCAAGAAGGCCATCAAGCGCCTGCGAGTAGTGGAATCATTCAGGAACAGCGGCAACCGCGTGGAAGACATGATTCTGACGATCCTTCCGGTGCTGCCCCCTGAACTTCGCCCGATGGTGCAACTGGACGGAGGCCGGTTCGCCACCAGCGATCTCAACGATCTGTACCGGCGCGTCATCAACCGGAACAACAGGCTCAAGCGGCTCATGGACCTGGGAGCTCCGGAAATTATCATCCGCAACGAGCAGCGGATGCTCCAGGAAGCAGTGGACGCACTGATCGATAACGGCCGCCGGGGCCGCCCCATTCAGGGCAGCCATAACCACAAGCTCAAGTCCCTGTCAGACCTGCTGCGCGGCAAGCAGGGCCGGTTCCGCCAGAACCTGCTGGGCAAGCGGGTGGACTACAGCGGACGCTCAGTAATTGTCGTCGGCCCCGAGCTGAAGATGCACGAGTGCGGTCTGCCGAAGCGGATGGCGCTGGAACTCTTCAAGCCCTTTGTCATGCACCGTCTTGTCATGCTGGGCATCGCGCCCAACATCAAGAACGCGAAACGCATGGTTGAGAGGGCCCGGCCCGAGGTATGGGACATCCTGGAGGACGTCATCAGGGACCGCCCGGTGCTGCTCAACCGTGCGCCGACGCTGCACCGGCTGGGAATACAGGCGTTCATGCCAGTGCTCATTGAAGGCAACGCCATCCAGATACATCCCCTGGTATGCTCGGCTTTCAACGCCGACTTCGACGGCGACCAGATGGCGGTGCACGTACCCCTTTCCCGCATGGCCGTGCTGGAAGCCAAGGAAGGGATGCTGAGCACCCGAAACATGCTCTCGCCCGCGTCCGGGGACCCGCTGGTGGCCCCGACCCTGGACATGGTCATGGGCTGCTACTATCTGACCGAGGAACGGCCGGAGGCCAACGGGGCAGGCCGTGAGTTCTACGACTTCAATGAGGCCAGCATCGCCCACTCCGCAGGTCTGGTTGACCTGCAAGCCTCCATACGGGTACGCAACGTAGACCGCGAGGTTGAAAACACGAACCCCGACGGTTCTCTGGACACCACGCTGGGCCGGATGATATTCAACGACATCCTGCCCGCGTCCCTGGCATACCGGAACCAGCTCATGGACCGGGGCGGTCTGAAAGACCTCACCTCAGACCTCCACCGTTTCCTGAGCAACGATGAGACCTCGGATGTCCTCGACAAGATAAAGGACCTGGGCTTCCGTTATGCAACGAACTCCGGCATCACCATCGCCATCAACGATATTCAGGTGCCAAGCAAGAAGCCCGAGATTCTGAGCCAGGCCGCGGAAATGGTCAGCCAGTACGAAGACGACTACCTGAACGGCCTGATCTCCGAGGATGAACGCTACACCAAGACTGTGGACGCATGGACCGATGCGTCCGACAGGACCGAAAAACTGGTGGAAGAGGAGATGGACAACTATGGCGGCATAGCGATGATGGCCCGCTCCGGAACGAAGGGAAATATCTCCCAGATCAAGCAGATGGCCGGGATGCGGGGCCTGATGAGCAATCCCAGGGGCCGCATCATCGACCTTCCCATCGTATCCAGCTTCCGGGAGGGGCTGACGGCGCTGGAGTATTTCATCTCCACCCACGGAGCGAGGAAAGGGCTTGCCGACACCGCGCTTCGGACCGCCGACAGCGGTTACCTGACCCGCAGGTTGATCGACATCGCCCAGGAGGTGATCATCCTCGAGGATGACTGCGGCACCTACGACGCCCACTTCGTCTCCGAGAGGCCCGATGATCCGTCCCGTGAGTCCCTCAAGGACCGGATCATAGGCCGGATGGCAGCTATACCGGTGGTAGACCCGGCAACGGGAGAAATCCTGGTGGACAGGAATGCGGATATCAATGAACAGGTCGCCGAGGCAATCGTAGCCGCCGGGGTCACCGAGGTCGGGGTGCGGTCTCCCCTGACATGCGAGTGCCAGAGGGGTGTATGCCGGATGTGCTACGGGCGTCTTCCGGCTACCGGCGAGACCGTTCAGGAAGGACAGGCGGTGGGCATCATCGCCGCCCAGAGCATCGGGGAGCCGGGCACCCAGCTCACGATGCGCACGTTCCACACCGGCGGTATCGCCGGACAGGATATTACCAGCGGCTTGCCCCGGGTCGAAGAGTTGTTCGAGGCCCGAGTGCCCAAGAACGCCTCCATACTCGCAGATATCGACGGCGTGGTAAGCATCGAGACGGATGGAGAGGACCGCCGGCTGCGTGTGCTCAGCCGGGAAGAGTTCCCGACCCATTACGCCCTCCCGGAAGGCGCGGATGTCCTGGTGGAAGTCGACGAGCCGGTAGGACCGGGAATGGTCCTCGCCGCCGGTCCGCAACCGGAACTGGACGAACCGGTTGAAGATTCGGATGACGCCCAGGGAAACAGCGAACCGGACGACCTACAGGCACAGGTCATCGCCGAGGTAGACGGCTTCCCCTACGGGCGCGTGTCGGAGATCACAGAAGACCGGATCACCGTAGTCTGGGAAGACACGGAATCCCGCGAATATATCGTCGCCCCGTCGGACCAGTTGCTGGCAGCCGAAGGGGATGCGGTCAATGCAGGCGACCCGTTGACGAGGGGAGCGCTCCCACCGCATAACCCACAGAACCTGGGCGGGAAAAATGGCATTCTGGAAATCCTGGGTACGGAGGCTCTCCAGACCCACCTGATAGACGAGGTGCAAAAGGTCTACCAGTCCCAGGGCGTGAGTATCCACGACAAGCATATTGAAGTCATCCTGCGTCAAATGCTCCGCCGGGTAAGGGTAGAGTTGGCCGGTGACTGCGACCTGATCCCAGGGGACACGGTGGACCGGTTCGAGTTCCAGGAGAAGAACGCCAGGGTGCTGGCCGAGGGCGGCGAACCCGCTACCGCAACCCCAGTGCTGCTGGGCGTTACGAGGGCTTCGCTGCGCACCGACAGTTTCCTGTCTGCCGCATCCTTCCAGGAGACCACGCGGGTGCTCACCGAAGCGGCAGTCAGCGGCGCCCACGATACTCTGCAGGGTCTCAAGGAAAACGTGATCATCGGCAGGTTGATACCGGCCCGGGTGCAAATCCCCGGCATGGACGCACTCCTGGCGCCGGAACCAGCGCCGGAGTTAGCGGGGATCGCTCCCGGAGGCTGGTTGGGACTCGGCGGCGATGGCGGCGCGTCACCCCTGGACATGGAAGACGGCGTCCATCAAACGCCGGACGACGATTTCTTCGGGCTTGAGGAAGATTACGACGAGGATGACGACGGTCCGGTGGACGCCGGGTTCCTAAGCGAGCGTCCCGAAGACAGCGCCACAAGCAACGGCGGCCAATTCCTGAGCGGCGACGGGGACAACCTGGGCCAGGACACCATCACCTACAATCCGTTTGCCGCACCCGAGGACGGGTCCGCCGGATAACCACGGACACCAAAGGGCGGCCGGGTGTCTCCGGCCGCCTAATCCTCTACCCCAACGCGCACATAGAGTTTCAAATGGCAACCACTCCCAAGACTGTCGACAGCCATACTCACCGGACCTGTAATGGGGCACTAGACTTGCCGGTGGACTTGGCCCCGCATAATCCTCATCACCTGAGGATTGCCAACCCCGTCATGATCGCCTCCGGGACCTTTGGCTACGACGGCTACGGCCGCGGCATCACTCCCGATATGGACTTGGGCAAGATAGGGGCGGTGATACCCAAAACCGTTACCCGGCTCCCGCGGGCGGGAAACCCGGAACCCCGGTGGAGTCCCACGTCATACCGCCAGGCCGTTGAGAATGGAGAGTGCATCTTCCTGAACTCAATCGGGCTGGCCAATCCCGGCATTGAGGGCGCGCTGGAGCGAGAGGCTCCCGGGTGGCCCACGCTGAACACCACCGTGTTGTTAAGCCTCTCCGGGGAGACCGTGGCCCAATTCGGTGAGATGGCGGCCATGACCCGCGGAGTCGCGGGCTTTCAGGGCATCGAGTTGAACCTGAGCTGCCCAAACGTTGAGTATGGCGCGCTGTTTGCCCATGACCCTGTATTGGTCTCTGAAGCGGTCTCTGCGGTCAGGGAACAGACCGGCCTTCCGGTACTGGCCAAGCTGGCCCCCAACGTGCCGGACGTTGTGCCCATCGCCCAAGCTGCGGCCAAGGCCGGAGCCGATGCCCTGACCATTTCCAACACCATCCCTGCCATGCAGATTGATGTCCAAACAAGGCGGCCGGTCCTTGGAGCGGTTACCGGCGGACTGTCCGGCCCGGGGCTGCGGCCCGTGGCCGTGGCAATGGTGTACCGGGCCGCACGTGCTGTGGACGTGCCCATAGTCGGCGTGGGCGGCATCTTCCACGGAGACCACGCGGTGGAGTTCCTGCTGGCTGGGGCTACGGCAGTGCAAGTAGGAAGCGCGAACCTGGCTGACCTCCGCGCGCCTCTCCGCATACTGGACCAGTTGACATCCTACATGGGCGAGAGGGGCGTATCCCACATCACAGACCTGATAGGCGCGGTGGAAACCGGCGCCGCCCCTTGACCCACTCCAACCCACTCCCAGAACCGCATCGATCACCACAAACAACGATCCCTGAACAGACCATAGCGCCCAAACGGTAACGTTATGTAAAATTGACGCTGCAAACGTGCAACACCCTGCCACTTTGGGTACAATGATTCACAGGCCAGGGTGGAAATGGCCAAATTGAGTTGGTTGGGGGACAAGATGTCTGCAAGCACGGGGGCCGGGTCCGCAGACCAACCCGAAGGCGGAGGAATCTTCGGGCGTTTTTTTCTTAGCTTTACAGACGAGTTTTACCTGCTGTTCCGGCTTATATTTGCGTTCCTGGCCGCGCTGCACGGGGCACAAAAGGCGTTTGGCCTCTGGGGGTTCCCGGTGCCTGCGCCAATGCCCATCGTCAACGTGGCAGGTTGGGTAGAGTTCATATCCGCGCTGCTCATAGGGTTCGGCGTCCTCACACGGTTGGGGGCCGGGGCGCTGGTCGTGACCATGATAGTCGCCTACTTTATGATGCATGCGCCCAACGGCATCTGGCCGCACATGTTCCCCAACCCACCTGGAGACACAGGGTCAGCCTTCGTAGCCTCCGGCGGCGAGGTCACAATCCTGTGGTTCGCCTGCGCCGGCATCATTGGCATCATGGGCAGCCGCAAGTGGGGCATCGAGCGACTTGTGTTCAAGAAGGAATTGCTATAGGCGTGGATAGGGCAGGAGCTGCGGTCTTGAGGTGGTAGTGGCATGGTTTCCGCACTATTAAGACTGGTTACTGAAACAAACGACAAGGCGGTCAAGAGGGTCCGCCCGGTCTGCGACAAGATCAATGCCCTGGAACCGGCTGTCCGTGTCCTGTCGGACGCCCAGTTGCGGGCGAAGACCGTCGAATTCAAGGACCGGCTTGGCGGAAGGGAAAGCCCGGACGACCTGCTGCCCGAGGCTTTCGCTGTTGTGCGTGAGGCGGCGCGTCGCACTCTGGGCCAACGTCACTATGACGTACAGTTGATCGGCGGCGTGGCGCTTCACCGGGGACAGATAGCGGAGATGAAGACCGGCGAGGGCAAGACCCTTGTGGCAACCCTGGCGGTCTACCTGAATGCACTCTCCGGCAAGGGCGTCCACGTGGTAACCGTCAACGACTACCTGGCCCGCCGCGACCCGGTGTGGATGGGCCCCATCTACCACAGCCTCGGTCTCTCGGTCGGTTGTCTGCAACACGACGCCGCCTACATTTACGACCCGGAGCAGGAGGAAAACAAGGGCCGCGGAGGAAAACAGGAATCGCACCGGCGCCTACAAGCCGTCAGCCGCGGGGAGGCCTACCGAGCCGACATCACCTATGGCACCAACAACGAGTTCGGGTTCGACTACCTGCGAGACAACATGGCCCTGGCCCCGGACGAGCGGGTGCAGCGGGAACTCCACTACGCCATCGTCGACGAGGTGGACAACATCCTGATCGACGAAGCGCGCACCCCGTTGATAATCAGCGGCCCGGCATCGGACCCGGTGCAGCACTACTACACCTTCGCCAAGCTGGCGCCGCGGCTGCAACCCGAGATCGACTACACCATCGATGACCGCACCCGCGCCATCTCCCTGACCCTGGATGGAGTCGCCAATATGGAGCGGTGGACCAAGGTGGACAACCTCTACGATCCGGAAAACTACCACCTGGTCCACTACATAGAGAATGCCCTGAACGCCAATGTGATGAAGGTCCGCGACAAGGACTACGTGCTGCGCGACGGGGAAGTGGTGATCGTTGACGAGTTCACCGGCCGACTCCAGTTCGGGCGGCGGTGGTCCGACGGCCTGCACCAAGCCGTGGAAGCAAAGGAAGGGCTGCCAATCCGGCGGGAGAGCATCACCTACGCGACCATCACCCTGCAAAACTACTTCCGCATGTACCAAAAGCTGGCGGGGATGACGGGTACGGCAGCAACGGAAGCCGACGAGTTCCTGAAGATTTACAACCTGGACGTGACTTCCATACCAACCAACGTCCCAATGGTCAGGGATGACCGCCCAGACCTGGTGTTCCAGACCGAGGAATCGAAGTGGAGAAACGTCACTACTGAGATTGCCGACCTCCACAACCAAGGTCAGCCGGTGCTGGTCGGCACCACTTCCATCGAAGCCTCGGAGCAGTTGAGCGAGAAGCTGAAGCGTCGCGGGATTCCCCACCAGGTGCTGAACGCCAAGAATCACGAGCTTGAGGCCAGTATAATTTCCCAGGCGGGCCGTCTCGGCGCGGTCACAGTGTCCACGAACATGGCAGGCAGGGGCACGGACATCGTTCTGGGCGGCGCGGATACGGACCGGGACGATTGGCAGCAGGAGCATGACCGGGTCATCGCATTGGGCGGGCTGCATGTTCTTGGCACTGAACACCACGACGCCCGGCGAATTGACAACCAGCTAAGAGGGCGGGCAGGCAGGCAGGGCGACCCCGGCAGTTCCCAGTTCTTCGTCTCGATGGAAGACGAGCTGATGCAGCGTTTCGGCGGCGAGAAAATCAAGTCGGTAATGAGTTGGAGCGGCCTGGAAGAGGACGTCCCCATCGAGAACAAGCTGGTCACCAAGTCCATATCCAGTTCCCAGGTGAAGGTGGAAAGCCATCACTTTGATATTCGCAAGCACCTGCTTAACTACGACGATGTGCTCAACAACCAGCGTCAGACCATCTACGACAAGCGGGGCGAGGTACTGGAGAGAACCAACCTGCGGGCCATGGCCGTTGACATGCTGCGCAATGAGTTCGAGCAGTCGGTCCGCAAGAACCTGCCGGGCCGCCACACCGACGACTGGAACGTTCCAGGACTGATCAACGATCTGGCGTTGATATGCCCGCTGCCCGAAGAGCTGGCCACTGAGGAACAGGTCAACCGGCTCAACCTTGACGAGGCGCGCCGGATTCTCGCCGATTACGCCGAGTCGGCATTCAGCCACCGCGAGTCGGAAATAGGCGCGGAGGACATGCAGACCCTGACCGGGTTGCTGTTGCTGCGGGCCATCGACACTCACTGGGTAACGCACCTGACGGCGATGGAGAACCTGCGCACGGGTATCGGGCTGCACGCTTACGGACAGCGGGACCCGCTGGTGATGTACCGGGCCGAGGGGCAGAAGCTATTCCAGGATTTCCAGCAGCGGATGCAGTCCGACGTGGTCCACACCCTGTTCCATGTGAGCTTCGGCCCTCCAACCGGGGGAACCATGCAGGCGGGCGGGACCCCCAGCCCGATGCAGGCGGTGAACGGGTCCCGGAGAAACGCCGCGCCCAGCGGCTCGAACAAGGTGGGCCGCAACTCCCGGTGCCCCTGCGGAAGCGGCAAGAAGTACAAGCGTTGCTGCGGCAAGAGTGTTTAGGGGGAAGGACCAGTGCCAGGGCACGACACGTTGGAACACCTTGCGTCGCTAATAGGAGGGCGCAACGAAATCGAGGCTAAAATTTCCGCGATCATCGGCCGTCCAGCCCATTCGGGTCACATAGGAGAATTCGTAGCCTCCGGAATATTTGACATCGAACTGGCCGAATCCGCCGCACAGAAGGGAATAGATGGTCACTTCAGCAGTGGCCCACTCGCTGGTAAATCGGTAAACATCAAGAAATATTCAACCGACCAAGGTTTGTTAGACATCGTGCTGGAATCTCCGCCCGACTTCTACCTGGTGCTTACTGGCCTACGAATCCCGCCAGTATCTTCCCGAGGCACCACCCAACCTTGGACAATTGAGTCAGTGTTCTTGTTTGATGCCGCCTCGCTTGTACAACAGTTGAGGCAAAGAGGAGTCAAAATAGGTGTTGCCACCAGTGTCAGGCGTCATCAGTGGGATGAGGCCGAGATTTATCCGTCGGCCAACAACCGTGCTCTTCGACTGACTTCCGATCAGACCTCGATGATACAGATGTTCAGCGGCTCGCCGTAACTGATCTACTCCCCTGGTGGCACCGGCCTTACGGGAGGCAAGTCACTGACGTCGTCCTCCGTAGGGTCTGGGCTGCGGGTCAGTTTCCGCAGGCGTCTTTGCTGGTCCCGTGTCTGAGGAGTGAAGGGACGAGGCGGCTCGGCCCGGAGCGCTTCCAGTTCTCCGATAAGCGTCCTGGAGTCGTTTATACCCACCTGGACACGGGAGACCCCCATGCGATGCTCATAGAAGTTGTTGTGCATGATGCTCGCCGAGCCGAACAGAGTAATCAAGTCAGTACGTCCCCATTCATCTGCAATCTGCTCCACAACATCCCCAAGCAAGTCATGCCTGCTATGGTTCCATCCTCTCTCCTGGGCCAGGGACTTAACGGCGTGGGCCGTCGCGCCCCATAATTTTTCCGAGGCCTGGATGAGGTCCCCCCGGTCCAGTTCTTCCTGGGCCTGTTCAATGAGGAGCCGGCTTATTTCAGCATAACGGGTAGATAATGCCGATACCATTCTTGCTGCCTTTCCCTCCTACTCCATCACCCTTGCATCGGGGAGGCCGAGCAGGAACTGGCCGTGGTTTTCGTAGGCCCTGTCGCTGACCATCTGGTGCTGGGCCCCGGCGTTTATGTCCCGGAAGCATTGCTGGAGGATGCTGGACAGGAACAGGGCCGAACCTCCGCCGTAGCGGAAGGCTTGGGAGACCACGTCGACGGCCACCTCCGTCGTATAGGCCGCGCAACTGCGCATCCGGGCCTGTAGCTGCGGCTCAGGCATTCTGCCGTTGCAAACGTTCTGCCAAGCCTCTTCCAGAATCTCCACGTTCAAGGCCCTTGCCGCGCGCAGGCGAAGGTCGGACTCGCCCAAAGCACGCTGGAAGGCAGGGCGGTCGGCCACCAGGCTGGAAGAGTTGTACCCCCGGACCTTGGAAGCGGCCAGTTCCGTCACGGCATCCAACGCCCTTCGGCCCACTCCCAGGGCAAAGGCCGAATGCTCGTTGGTCACGAAGGCCGGCCTTCCCAGCCGGTACAGGGGGCCTCCCCGTTTCGGCTCCGTAGAAGCGGCGTCCCAGGCGAAGTTTTCGGGCACGAACAGGTCTTCGGCGGAAAAGTCGCAGCTCCCGGTGCCGCGCAGCCCCATGACCTGCCAGTTGTCGTGTATCTTCACCCTGTGGGTGGGCATGACGACCCGTAACATTCGCGGGTATCCAGGCTCTTCAGTAACGACGCGCGCGCCGGCCGAGAGCCACTGGGAATGCCGCACGCCGCTGCCGAATGGCCAGCGTCCGTTGAGCCGGTAGCCCCCGTTTACAGGCACGGCAACGCCGAGAGGAGCGGCGACCCCGGCAGTCCTGGGAGGCTTACCTCCTACGAAAACCTCCTCAAGAGCATCATCGGGCAGAAATGCGCCAAGTCCGCCGAGACTCGCCGAGCCAATCATCAGGCACCAGCCCGCCGAGGGTTCGATCCGGCTTACCTCCTCCAGCACATCCAACTGGGTTACCAGATCGGCCTCCGCGCCGCCAAGGACATGGGGCATCTTGAGGCGGAACAGGCCCGAGTCGTAGAGGGCATCCACGGAGGCTTCGGGAAGTGCGCCGGTCTCTTCAGATTCCGTCCTACCCGCCTCCAGCACGTCCCGGACGCTTTCCACAGCATCCATCAGGACGCGCCGCTTTTCGGCCCGGCCGGTGGGAAAAGCTGTAATCCGTAGCATCTAGGCGTCCACCCCTGGTCTGACTTCCTGGACAAATACGTCCATAGAGTCGAGGAGTTGCTGGAGGCTGCCGCAGCCGTTGAAGTTAATCTGGAACTCTTCCAGCCCGGCCTCCTGCCGGTAGCGAACCATGTCCGACGCCACCTGTTCCGGCGTGCCCTGTCCCGTGGGCCTGTCGCCACCGGAGTGAGAACTGCCGGTGATGCGGCTGAAGTTGACCCGGAAGCTCATGCGTGTGCGCGGCACGCCGGGCCTGCCGATTCGGACGCAGACCTCGCGCAGGTAGGACTGGCACTTGATCAAGTCAGCCAGCGGCGTGGGCGTCGGCTGCCACACCTGGGCAAACTCAGCCGCCCGGCGCAGGGACGGGCGGCCTGAGCCGCCAATCCATATCGGCGGATGGGGTTGCTGCACCGGCTTGGGGTTGACGTGCATATTATCGAAGGAAAAGAAACGCCCGTTGAACGTGACCGGGCCGGGCTGCCAACACGCCTGCCACAGGCGGATATACTCGGTGGTGCGCGCCCTGCGCTCGCTGTGGGGCACTCCCAGGGCCCGGTACTCGGCCTCGTTCCATCCCGCGCCCACTCCGGCGATGGCCCGCCCCCCGGACATCCGGTCCAGGGTAGCGACCATCTTGGCCGTGACGATGGGGTTGCGGTAGGGCATTATCAGGACCGAGGTCCCCAGCAGGACCCGCGTCGTCCGCGCCGCCACGTAGGACAGCACCATCAACGGGTCATAGACGTTCCGCCAAGGCGCGCTGCGGGGCGAGTCATCCACGATTACGTGGTCGTTGACGAACAGAGCGTCAAAACCCAACTCCTCGGCCTTGCAGGCTGTCTCAACTATGGCTTCGGTCGTGGCCGGGAACCCCAGGTAGTCGGCGTTGGGGAGCCGGAATGAATACTGCGCCATGTCGCCTCCCGGTATTGGTGCGAGGACGGGCTGCCATCAGGACAGGGCCAGGGTAGATGCCGGGAACAGCTCTTCGGCATCCACCTTCCGGGGAATTACGCCCTGTTCCACGTTGAATCCGATGAAGGTCTCCAGCGTCTTCCGGGAACTCTCGAACCCGTAGGGTACGGGGTCGCCGCCAACCACTTCGCCCATCCTGAGCAGGGCACGGTCCGCGGGGCTTGAAGCGCCTCCAGACCTCAGCTGCTCGATGTAAGGCGCCTTGGCCGTCTTGAAGACGTCGAACAGTTCCCCGGCCAGGCCGCCGTTGGCTTCCAGCGCGGCGTCCTTGACCACCAGCATGTGGCTGACGGGGTACACTCCGGTCTTCCGGTGCCAGGCGGCGTCGGCCTCATCCGGCTCGGAGAACAGGGGATGCACGTCCGCCGAGTCGATGGACCCCGCGCCTATAGCAGCGTCGATTTCGCCCGAAAGCAGCATTTCGGCCAAGTCGCTGTTGGGCGACGAGACCACGTTGTCCGGGGCCACGAACTCGGCCACGTGCTCGTCGCCGGACAGTACCCACGTCACCGCGTCAAGGTCCACGTCATACTCGGTCTGCAATATGCCGCGAGTCCAGACGCCGGGGGTCAGGGTGTAGCTGCGCACGCCGACCCGTTTACCCTCCAGGTCTCTGGGGGATGAGATGCCGCTGCGGGCGTGGCAAACTATGCCACCGTGGTAGAAGGCCCGTGTCAGGAATACGGGAATGCCGGTGAAAGCCTTGCCGTGGGCACGGGCGCACATGTAGGTGGAGAGGGCCATCTCCGCAACGTCGAACTCCAGACCGCGCACCATGCGGCGGAAGATGCTGGTAACGGGCGATACTTCGATGTGTTCCATGTCGAACATCTTCGATGTGACGCTGCCGTCCTTCAACTGCGTGGTATGACCGTAGGTCCCTATGGCAGTGCGTAATACCAGGTCTGACATGTCTGATCTCTCCTGGGCTGTCTTGCGTCCGGTTCGCCGGACTATAGAGGCAACAGAGGCAACTATTCGGCCTTCTGGCTATGGAGCTGGACACTACCGGTCGTAGCCCATCAGGGAACCACCCCTGCTGCCGCTGCGGGGCATGACCTCCATGTGGTCCGATATTACGTTAACGCAGGCCACCCGGCCTTCCTGGGTTGCCTGGAAAGCCCTCTGGAGGGCGGCGTTGATTTCCGATGGTTCGGTGACATTTTCGGTATGCCCGCCGAAAGCCTCCAGGATACGGTCGTACCGGATGTCGGGGGTGTAGGTGGCGACCCTTTCCTCATAGCCTTCGGGAAGACCCATGTGGGCCTCCAGGCTGCCGCCGACGATGCCGGAGTTGTTGTTGATGATGAAGACGATGGGCAACTGGCAGCGGACCGCGGTCTCCATCTCCATCGCGTTGAACCCGAAGGCGCAGTCGCCGTTGACGCTGACCACCGGCACGTCGGGGCGGGCCAGCTTTGCGCCAATGGCGAAGGGGACGCCGACGCCCATGCAGCCGTTGGAGCCGGAGTTCAAACGGCTGGCCGGGGTGTAGCTCTGCAACACCTGCCTGCCCGTGGCCAGGGTCGTCTGGCCGTCCACCGAGTAGATCGTCTCCCTGGGGAACACCTGGCTCACCTCATGCAACAGCCGGTGAGTCAGGATCGGCTTGGCGTCGGAGTTGAGACGGTCGGCAATCCTGCCAGCGTTGCCCTCGACCTGGCTGCGCAGGGAGGTCAGCCACGGGCCTTCCTCGGCCCTCTCCCGCATCCCGGCAGTCTTGTCCTCCACCTCGGCCAGTATCTGTCCCAACACGGCCCTGGCGTCGCCGACTATGCCCACGTCCACGGCCCGGTTGAAGCCGATTTCCTCGGCCTCGATGTCGATGTGAATGATCCTGGCATCGGGCGGGAAGCGCCGGCCGAACTCGAACATCCAATTCAGGCGGGAACCGACCACGAGCACAACGTCGGCGTTGCCCATGATCGCACTGCGGGCAGCCCCCAGGTTCAACGGATGGTCGTCGGGGATGAACCCGCGTCCCATCGGCGATGTGATGTATGGCATCCCAAGGGACTCGATCAGCTCCCGCAACTCGGCCGTGGGTTCCGACCAGCGGACTCCCTTGCCCACAATCATCATGGGACGCTCGGCGTTCAGGAGCAGGTCTGCGGCGCGCTTCACCTGCTCGGGGTTGCCGACAGGCGGAGCGTCGGTATAGTAGTTGGAGGGCCAGCGGACGCTTTCCTCGTCAACTCCGTTCTGAATAACGTCCGAGGGCAGGTCGAGGTACACGGGGCCGGGCCGCCCCGTCCGCGCCTTGCGGAAGGCCATCGCCATGTATTCGGGGATGCGGGCCGTGCTCTCCACCTGCACCGCCATCTTGGTGATGCCCTTGAACATGGGGACGTTTTCCGTCTCCTGGAAGGTCCCGGTGTAGCGCCCCCGCTGGGGGCCGGACCCGCCGAGAATCACCAGGGGGAAGCAGTTGTCGTATGCAACGTGTGCGCCGGTCACGCCGTTGCTGACCGCCGGACCCGCCGCCAGGACCGCCACGCCGACCTGGTTGCGGACGTAGCCATAAGCCGCGGCGGCGAAGGTCGCGGCCTGCTCGTGGCGCACCCCGATGGGGCGGACGCCGAAATGGGGGGCGAAGCCCATTATGTCCTGTATGGGGCCTCCCGCCAACCCGAAGAGGGTCTCGATACCCTCCCTCTGGATTGACTGGGCTACCAGGGCGCTGCCTTCTACCTCTGCCAAATTGGACCTCCTCTGTCTGAACTGTGATTCGTGTGATTAGGGGATTGCCATGATTAAAGGGCGGGGCGGGGAATCATGGCGGTCATGGGTATCATATTGAATCATGGGCCGGAACTCGGATTGCTGCCGTTGAATGTCCCCGATTATACAATAAGGCGGTGATGGGCGTGGTCTCGCTGCACTGGGACGGACCCTCAACGACGGAGTCCTGCCTGGGCTACGGGGTCCACACCGTGCGGGATGCAGAATCCTTTGTCTGGACCGTGATCCGTGGGATCAGGGGATTGCCATGATTGGGGGGCGGGGCGGGGAATCATGGCGGTCATGGGTGTCATGAGGAACGGTCTTTCAGGACCGTTCCTTTTTTTGCGGGAATTGTATGCAATGTTCGACAGGCGCGACTTTGTCTTCGACATTGACAGGGCGCAGGATCGAATCCCCGGCACAAAGAGCCCCGGCGGCTCAGAACGCCGGGAGGGACGCCGCGGGAGAGATTCAACCCGGAATCAAGCCGCCCGGCCCCGCCTGATTCACCAGAGTATCACCGAAAATGGGCGGGAAAATACACACAAATACACCAAATGAAATGGTATAGTGAATCATACTTGTGTGCTTTAGAGGGCGCGTGGCAACCACCGGCCGTTTCTCCTTGCGAAAGCGGAGATGTCGAGTGTAACGGAACATTGGGCCATGGAACTTTTACGGGAAAAGAAACGTCTTAATTAGGGAGAGCCGCTGCGTAGCCCCGGAATCCTGGGCGGCAGACACTACATCGGCACTCGGTCTGTAGTTTCTTTAGTTGAGAGGTGACGTTATGAGAATGACAAGGCTTGTTGCTGCAATAGGAATCGTCTCGGCCCTGGTCCTGGCTGGTGGGATAACGGCGGGTCTGATTCTGGCCAGGGACCAGGCTCCGCCCGCCCCGGCGCCGATGGCCTCGGAAGCTGCGGCCCCGACCCCCGGCGCTCCGGTTGTTGACGACGCAGGCCAGACCCCTCGGAGAGCGGCCGCCGGGCCAGCCACTCCCACGCCTGCCCCTACCGGCGCGCCTACGGCAATAACTGAAGAAGCACTCTCCAAGCTTAAAGAACGGGATGAGGCCTCCAAGTCCGCCTCGCCAGGGGACGGCGCCAACGAGCAGGCCCTGCCCATTCCGGACAAGGGCGAGTTGAAGTACCCCAACCTGGGATCTAATCTGGACCAACTGGTAGTGAGCGTCGAGGAGAAGGAAACCACGGCAGAGGAGGCCGCCGCGGATTCCCCGGTGCAACGGGAAGAGTCGGTGGCTGTGACCATTTACCTGTCCGGCAACGTGGACGACGTGGTGAGCTTCCTGGAAGAAAACGGCGGCGACCCGCGCAACGTGGGCGAGGACTACATAGAAGCCTACGTGCCGGTATCCCTGCTGGGACCGGTGTCGGAACAGACCGGGGTCATCCGGGTGCGGGAAATCGTACCGCCGCAGCCGGGCCAGGGCGGCTAGGCGGTCACCGCCCAGCACGCGCCGGGGATAATGGGCGGCCCGGAAAGAGTCAATGCCAGGGGACGTGTTTGGGTCCACAACCAGGAGAATCCTTGAGAGGAGGCTACCATGCGTTGCAAGAAACATTTCAGTTTCCTGGCGATAGCAGTCCTGGCCACCCTGTCATTCACCCTGGCGGTGGCCCTGCCCGGCGTTTCCGCCGACGGGGACGAGAAGACAAAGAAGAAAGACACGGACCAGGGTCAGGAACAGGCCTTGCCCATCCCGGAAAAGGCCAGTCTGAAGTACCCCAACCTTGGGTCCAGGTTGGACCAACTGGTCGTGAGCGTCGAGGGGGAGGAAACCACCCCTGAGGAGGCCGCCGCGGATACCCCGGTACACCGGGAAGAGTCGGTGGCGGTGACCATCTACCTGTCCGGCAATGTGGACGACGTGGTGAGCTTCCTGGAAGAGAACGGCGGCGACCCGCGCAACGTGGGCGAGGACTACATAGAAGCCTACGTGCCGGTATCCCTGCTGGGACCGGTGTCGGAACAGCCCGGGGTCATCCGGGTGCGGGAAATCGTGCCGCCGGAGCCAGGGCAGAGCGCCCAGCGAGTTGTCGGCCACGGCCCCGCAGCGCACCTTTCGGCGGCCTGGAATCAGGCCGGGTACAGTGGTCAGGGCGTCAAGGTGGGGGTAGTCGACTCCCACCCCGGGTTCAACGGCTTCCGGGACCTCATGGGGACCGAGTTGCCGTCAACCGTGCAGGCCAGGTGCTACACGGACATAGGCAGATTCACCACGAATCTGGCAGACTGCGAGGATGCGGAGACTGGCGGCAACCACGGTACACTGGTCGCCGAGGCGGTGGTTGACATCGCGCCGGAGGTGTCCCTGTACATAGCCAACCCACCGTCTTTGGGAGACATCCGCAAGGCCGTCGATTGGATGGTCTCGGAAGGGGTGAAGGTTATCGTCCAGTCGGAAACCTATGTCTTCGACGGCCCCGGTAACGGCACCTCCCCATTCAGCGACAGCCCGCTGAGGACCGTGGACCGGGCGGTGGCGGGCGGAGTGGTTTGGGTCAACAATGCGGGAAACAACGCTCGACAGACGTGGTTCGCCCGCGCCCCATTCCTTGACCGGGACGCGGACGGGGTTATCGAGTTCTCAGCACTTGATGAAATCAACTCTATAAGCCTTGAAGCGGGAGACCTGATAAGAGTCCAGTTGCGGTGGGACGATAAGTGGGGGGGGCAGCGCGTGATCTCGATCTTTATATCACAGACAATACCGGAAGGATTATACCTGGCTTACGGGGTGGCAAGGACCCCCAATCGGGAGCCGCTGGTCACTATCCATTCGAATTTATTGCGATCAGGGCATTGAGAGACGGCCAATTTGGCTTGGCAGTGGAGCACCACAGCGGCACAGCACCCGACTGGATTCAGATGATGGTGTGGGGTGTTCCGGAGATTGAGCACTACACCAGGAACGGCAGCATTGGCAATCCGGCGGAGAGCGCCAACCCGGGCATGTTGGCGGTGGGCGCGGCCCACTGGGACGACGTGCGGGCCATCGAGCCTTACAGCAGCCGGGGCCCCACCCCTGACGGCCGGGTCAAGCCCGACGTGGTTGGGGCGGACTGCGGGGCAACGTCGTTGATCCCCTTGAACAATCGCAACAATGGGTTCTGCGGCACCAGCCAGGCAGCGTCTCACGTGGCAGGCCTGGCGGCGCTGGTGAAGCAACGGTTCCCAAGCTACACCCCGCAGCAGGTTGCCGTCTACCTGAAAGACAACGCGGAGCAGCGGCAGAGTCCCGACCCCAACAACACCTGGGGGCACGGCTTTGCCCGACTTCCTTCCGTATCGTCAGCAACCCCTTTGCCCATGGTTGTTTTTGCCGACCTGAACTGGTCCAGCGCCCTAATCCAGAACCAAATCGCCCGATACATCATCGAGAACGGTTACGGCTACCCCACCGATGCGATGTTCGGCACTTCAGAAGCCCTGCAAAGGGCATTGCTCAAGGGCGACATTCACGTAGTCATGGAAGTCTGGCTTCCCAATCAGCAACAAACTTGGGAAGCAGGTCTGGCCTCGGGAAGAATCTTGTCTCTGGGTAGCAGCCTGGGAAACGACTGGCAGTCGGCCTTCGTGATTCCAGCCTACCTGCAAGAGCAGTACCCGGAATTGGATAACGTGGAGGACTTGAAGTATCAGCGGTACCGGGACCTGTTCAAGACCGCAGAAACGGGAGACAAGGCGCGGCTGGTATCCTGTGTTGCTGGCTGGGCTTGCGAAGTGTTGAACCGGGAGCAAATCGAAGGATACGGCCTGACGGACCACGTGCATATAGTCCTTCCCACTAGCGACTCGGACCTACATGCCTCCCTCAAGAATGCATACGAGAGGCGCGAACCTTGGCTCGGATACCAATGGGGCACCAGCGATGCAGCTCTGCTGCTGGACCTGGCACGATTGGAAGAACCTGAGTACAGCGAGGAATGCTGGAGCACAAACAAGGCTTGTGCCTATCAGGACGCCATGATACTGATTGGGGCCCATTCCAGCCTGCCGGACTTGGCCCCTGATGTGGTGGATTTCCTGAGAAACTGGGACTTCAGCGTTGAGGTCCACTTAAGGAATGTGGCTAGGTGGCAGGCTGACAACCCCGGTTCCTCGATTGAGGACACCGCCCTCTACTGGCTCAGCAACAATGCGGACACCTGGAGCCAGTGGGTTACTAACCAAGCGGATGCCAGGATCCGGGCCGCCCTAGACAGGGAAGCGTTGGTCGCCCTCTACAACGCCACCGGCGGCGCCAACTGGACCAACAAAGGCAACTGGCTGACCAACACGCCCATCGGCCAATGGCACGGCGTAACCACGGACGCCAACGGCCGCGTCACTGAATTGGACCTCAGAGAGAACCGGTTGACCGGGACCATACCGGCCCAACTTGGCAACCTGGCCAACCTGGAACGGCTGTACCTATATGACAACCGTCTGACCGGTACCATACCGGCCGAGTTGGGCAACTTGACAAACCTGCAAGTGCTGAACCTCAGAATCAACCAGTTGAGCGGACCGATACCGGCCGAGTTGGGCAATCTGACCAGGCTGACATACCTGAGTCTCCGCAGCAACCAGTTGAGCGGGCAGCTCCCTCAAACCTTGAAGGGCCTGACCATGCTGCAGCGGTTTTTTTTCTACAGGAACCTCGGTCTCTGTGCACCGGTGGATAACGCATTTCAGACATGGCTCCGGGGCATAGGCACCGTATCCGGCAGCAGTTGCGCACCAGTGGACTCTCAGGAAGACCGTGCGGTGCTGGAAGCCCTGTACAATGCCACCGGCGGAGCGGACTGGACCAACAAGGCCAACTGGTTGAGCGCCCGGCCAACCAGGGAATGGTACGGTGTCACCACTGATGCAAACGGGCGGGTCAACGGACTGTACTTGTGGGAGAACCAGTTGACCGGGACGATACCGGCGGAGTTGGGCAGCCTGACCAACCTGAATATACTGAACCTCAGCAGCAACCAGTTGAGCGGGCCTATACCGGCGGAGTTGGGCAGCCTGGCCAACCTGACATTCTTGAGTCTCAGCAGCAACCAGTTGAGCGGGCAGATACCGGTGGAGTTGGGCAACCTGGCCAACCTGACATACTTGTTCCTCTACGCAAACCAGTTGACCGGGACGATTCCGACGGAGTTAGGCAACCTGACCAACCTGGAGATACTGAACCTCCACAACAACCAATTGACCGGGTCGATACCAGCCGAACTGGGCCGTTTGACGAATCTGACGGCGCTGTATTTGGCTGGAAACCAACTGACCGGGTGCGTGCCGGCCAGCTTCCGAAGTGTATCAGACAACGACTTCGCCCGGCTTGGGCTGCCCTTCTGCACGGTGGCTCCGCCCGTGGGCGCAACCGCCACCAGGTCCTTCTCCCCAGCCTCGGTGTCGCCAGGCGGGCGGGTAACAGTGACCATCACCGCCGCCAACTACGGGACCGCCGGAGTGGTAACGGAGACGCTGCCCCAAGGGTTCACCTACGTATCCAGCAGCCTTTCCGGCAATCAGGTAACCGTCACCGGCCAGGTGGTCAGGTTCACCCTGCAAGGGGCGACTTCCTTTACATACACCGTTACCGCGCCCAGCGTGGCGGGTCCCTACACCTTCTCCGGCACGCTGATGGACTCCAACCAGAACGACCATGCGGTCGGCGGCGCTGCCACGGTGACGGTGACGGCGGCGCCGCCCACGAACGTCACCGCCACCCGCTCCTTCAGTCCGGCGACGGTGGCGCCGGGCGGGCGGGTGACGGTGACCATCACCGCCGCCAACTATGGGAGGACCGCCGGAGTAGTCACGGAGACGCTGCCAGCCGGGTTCAGCTACGTATCCAGCACTCACGGCTTGGTTACCCACCCGGTCGATGGCAACAGCCAGATGGTCAGGTTCACGCTACTAGGGGAGACTTCCTTCACCTACACCGTTACCGCGCCCAGCGTGGAGGGTTCCTACACCTTCTCCGGCACGCTGAGGGATTCTGACCGGAATGATCACGTGGTTGGCGGCGCTGCCACGGTGACGGTGTCCTCTGGGGACCCACTGATTGCCCGGTACGACACCAACGGCAACGGGGTGATTGAGAGGAGCGAGGTCATAAAGGCCATAAACGACTACCTCTTCGGGACGGGACCCGACGCCCCCAGCAGGGCCGACGTGATCAGGCTCATAAACCTCTATCTGTTTGGCTAAGAGAGAGGCCCCGGTTGAGCGCCGGGGGGCGCCCATGGGAATTGACGGCGTTGGGCAGCGGGCAGACGCGGCGGAGAACCCGGCGGCGGCGGGCCGGACCCAGTGATGCTGTGCCCGATAGCCGGACCGCCAGCATTCCTCCCCTGAAGTGGTTTTACGGCATCAGCCGAAATAACAACGGATTACGGCGCTCACGGGAATATCGAAATCGTCTCCCACGCCCGTACCGGCGCATCGCCCGGTACGGGGCGGTGTTCTCGAGGCGTTGGCCCGCTCTCCGGTACGCCACCGCCGAGCCGGTATTCCCTCCGCCAACAACCGCATGGCGGCCCTGCTTCCACCAGCCACGCCTGCCCGCCTGGCTTTAGGAACCAGCCCGCGCAGCCGCCACCGGAATGCCGGATAACGGCAACCGGGACAATTGAACTTGTCCATTTCCGGGCGACATGTATAATAAAAGCGTATTGGGCCGCCCAACCCGCCCAGTTTGGGCATGAGGTGACGGTATGACTCAGGATTCTCGGATTGACCGGCTGGAAGGCATGATGGAGCGGGTAGTGGCGGAACTGAGCGAGATGCGCCAGGATATCCGGGACATACGGTCAGACATGCAAAGCATGCAGACCAACATGCTGGATATGCGGTCAGACATGCTGGACATGCAGACCAACATGCAGTCCCAGATTGACAGTCTGCGAAGCGAGATTGATTCCAAGTTTCGGACGCTATTGCTGATTATGGTCGGGCTTTGGGGCACCACCATTGCGTCCATCATCGGCGTTCTTCTGACCATAGTGCTCCAGGCAGACTAGGGCTGTGGCCGGAGCCCAGTGGGCGAGACGCCCGTGCTCCGATACTTCTTGAACACTTCACTCAACCTGCTCCCGGTGCGGCCGGACCGATATTAGGAGGCTTAATGGCAGAGATTGACGGAGGCCGTTTGTTCGCAAAGGCCCTCAAGCAGGAGGGCGTCCAGTACGTCTTCACCCTCAACGGCGGCCACATCTACAACCTCTACGAGGGATGCGCCGACGAAGGCATTGAGATCATAGATTTCCGCCACGAGCAGGCGGCAGCCCACGCCGCCGAGGGATGGGCCAAGGTTACCGGCAAGCCGGGAGTGGCCATCGTTACCGCCGGACCCGGCGTCACCGACGCCATTACCGGGGTGGCCAACGCCTACCAGGCCCCCAGCCCGATGATCCTGGTCGGCGGCAACGCGGCCATCGGGGAGCACCTGAAGGGCGGCCTCCAGGACTTCGACAGCGTCACCTTCATGAAGCCCATCACCAAGTTCGCCGAGCAGGTCAAGCGGGTTGAGCGCATCCCGGAGTACGTGGCCGAGGCGTTCCGGGAGTCCACCACCGGCATCCCCGGACCCGCCTACCTGGAGATTCCCATCGACGTGGTGAACGGCAAGGCCGAAGAAGAACAGGTCCGCTACCCGCAGCGGTACCGGACGGAGGCCAGGGCATACGGCGACCCGGAATACATAGCCAGGGCTGCCGACGTTCTCAGGAATACCGAGCGGCCCATGATCCTGGCGGGGTCTGATATCTGGTGGTGCGACGCCGCGGAGGAGTTGCGGGAGTTCGTCGAGATGATCGATTCCCCGGTCTTCCTCAACGCAATGGGCCGCGGCAGCATCCCTTCCGACCACCCCAACCTGGGCAGCCTGGGCCGCCGGTACGGACTGGTCAAGTCCGACACGGTGCTGCTCATCGGCACGCCCATCGACTTCCGGCTCGGCTACGGCGCTGAGAACATGTTCCCCCAGAACCCCAGGCTCATCGAGATAATGATGGACCCGGCGGAAATCGGCAAGAACCGGGACGTGGAGGTCGGCCTGGCCGGCGACACCAAGGCCATTCTGCGCCAGCTTATGGACCACCTGCGGGACACCGGCTACCGGTCCCCCGGCAGGGCGTGGGTGGAAGAGGTAATGACCGAGGACGCGGCGCTCAAGGCCGCGGACGAGCCCATGCTGAACAGCACGGATACCCCGATACATCCCATGCGCGTGATGAAGGAACTGCGGGACGTCCTGGACTATGATGCCACGGTCATCGGGGACGGCGGCGACTTCGTGACCTTCGCGGCCCGGGTGCTGGGCATCAACCGCCCCGGCCACTGGCTTGACCCCGGGAGCTTCGGCTGCCTGGGAGCGGGCAGCGGTTTCGCCGCCGCGGCCCAGTTGGCCCGGCCCGGCAAGCAGGTCTGCATCATCTACGGCGACGGGGCGTTTGGTCTGACAGGCTTCGACATAGAGACTTATGTCCGCTTCAACCTGCCCATTGTCTCCATCGTAGGCAACAACGGGGCGTGGAACCAGACCACCCAGGGAGTCCTGCGGCGCGGCGGACGGGGCCTGGGCACCTTCCTCTCCCAGGAAACCGACTACGCCAAGATCATGGAGGGCATGGGCGGCCACTCCGAGCGGGTGACTGACCCCGAGCAACTGCGGCCTGCAATGGAACGCGCCTTCGCCTCGGGCAAGGCGGCCCTCATTGACGTGGTAACCGACCCCAACGCCTCCTACGGCAACATGGGGGGCCGGTCGAGGCAGCAACGCCAGTACTGAGGTTTACGTCATGGCCGGTGAGATGCGCATCGTATTGATAGGGCAGGAAGCCTTCGGCGGAAGGGTGCTGGAGACCCTGGCCGCGCAGGGGGAGAACATCGTCGGCGCATTCGTTCCGCCAGGGAGGGAGGGCGGCCGCCCCGATCCTCTGAAAGCCGCCGCCGAGGAGCGGGGTATCCCCGTGTTCCAGTTCCGCCGGATGCGCTCTCAAGAGGCCATTGACGCATTCAAGGGTCTGAACGCGGACCTTGGCGTGATGGCGTTCGTCACCGACATCGTGCCGGAGGCCATCCTGGAGGCTCCCACCAGGGGGACCATCCAGTACCACCCGTCCCTGCTGCCCAGGCACCGCGGGCCAAGCTCCATGAACTGGCCCATAATCCAGGGCGAGACCGAGACCGGGCTGACGATTTTCTGGCCTGACGAGGGGCTGGACACCGGGCCGGTGCTGCTGCAAAAGACCGTCGAGATCACACCCAACGATACCCTTGGGTCTCTCTACTTCGACAAGCTGTTCCCGATGGGCGTGGACGCGATGGCCGAAGCGGTGCGCATGGTTGCCGGTGGCACTGCGCCCAAACTGGTCCAGGACGAATCCCAGGCCACCTACGAGGGTTGGTGCCGGCCGGACGATGTGATAATCGACTGGAACGATTCAATCGCCAGCATCTACAACCAGGTGAGGGGCAGCGACCCCAGCCCGGGCGCTGCCGCCACCTATAACGGAGAGCGCATCCTGCTGTTCCGGGGTTCCGTGACCACGGGTATGAGCGGCAAAGCGCCGGGCGAGGTTACGGAAGTATCGGACGACGGGTTCTCCGTGGCCGCGTCCGACGGCGTGTTGAAGGTGGGGCGCGTCCAGCCCCCGGATTCGGGCAAGGTCATGGCCCCCGAGTGGGCCGCCGCCGTGGGCCTGCGGCCCGGGGACATGTTCGGCCAATAACGCCTCCGCTACACCTGTATCCCGCCCACCATCCCGCACAGCAGTCTTTCATGCTGCATCCCTCAGATTCTTTCAGGAAGGTAATACTTTATGCACTGTAGCTATTGCCATCGAGAAAGCCGCCCCGACGCCAAATTCTGCGACCAGTGCGGCGCCCGATTGACCCCAACCAACGCCACAAACACTCTGCCTGAAACCACCAACGGCCCCGGCAAGTCGGGACCCCTGGACGGCATCCGGGTCATTGACTGGACGATGTGGCAGTTCGGCCCCGTCTCAACCCTGATGCTGGCCGACCTGGGGGCTGAGGTCATCAAGGTCGAGTCGCTGGACGGCGACCACGGACGGCAATTCACCCGTGTTTCAGGGATTCCGTCCCTGTTCCCGGATGGCACAACCGCCTATTTCGAGTGCAACAACCGTCAGAAGAAGAGCATCGCTCTCGACCTGAAGAACCCCAAGGGCGTGGAAGTGATGTACGACCTGGCGGCCAGGTCCGACGTCTTGGTGGAGAACTTCCGCAACGGCGTCGCCGAGCGGATGGGCCTGGGGTACGAGGAGGTGTCGAAACGCAACCCGATGATAGTGTACGGTTCCGCCACCGGGTACGGCGCGAAAGGCCCTGACTCCGCCAAGCCCGCCTTCGCGTTGACCGGCGAAGCGCGTTCCGGCGCCCTGTTCTGGGCCGGCCCCGACGATGGAAACCCCTACAGCGCCGGGGGCGTGGCGGACCAGATGGGGGGCATCATGCTTTCCTACGGCATACTGGGCGCATTGGTGGCCAGGGAGCGGTTGGGCATCGGCCAGAAGGTTGACGCATCCCACCTGGGCAGCATGATGTGGCTCGGCGGTCTGAGGTACGGCATGGCGTTGCTCAATAACGCCGTGACGCCGCGCCCGGACCGCAGGATGGCGCGGAACCCGCTCTGGAACTACTACCAGTGCCGGGACGGGCGGTGGCTTGCCTTCTCAATGAACCAGGGTGACCGTTTCTGGCCCTTCGTATGCAGCGCCATAGACAGGGCGGACCTGCTGGACGACCCGCGGTTCAACAGCATGGACGCCAGGACGGAGAACCGGGAGGAACTGGTCTCGATTCTCGACTCGATATTCATCACGAAGACGCTGGACGAGTGGGCAGAGGTGCTGGAGGACTCGGACAATACCATCTGGGAACGGGTGCAGGACGTTTTCGACCTGCCCAACGACCCGCAGGTGATCGCCAACGACTACATCATCGACTTCGACCACCCACTGATCGGTCCGTCCAAATGGGTCCAGACTCCGGTGGCCTATAACAAGACCCCAATCTCCACGAGGAAGATGGCTCCGGCCCACGGCGAGCACACGGAAGAGGTGTTGATAGATACCCTGGGCTACACCTGGGACGACATAGGACGCTTGCAGGATGCGGGCGTGATCCTGTGACGGCTGGCCTTCGGTTGAAGAGAGGACGTCCGTACATTGAGGCCGAGGAGAATTACTGGTCGGGGTGAGTGGATTCGAACCACCGACCTCCACGTCCCGAACGTGGCGCCCTGCCGCTGGGCCACACCCCGATTGAGTCCATCCCCGCGCGTGCGGGGGAGCAGACATCTATCATTATAACGCACCACAAGTCCATATAGTCCATTCCAAACGTAAATCCGGCAACGAATGTCTAACCTGGACGGACCATGACCCACATTGCACGCACTGTTATACTCCTTTGCACCCTGCTCCTCATGGCAGCCTGCGGCGGGGCGGCGGCTCCGGAGCCTGCCCCGGCACGTGATGTTGAGACCGCTCCCCGGATGACTGCCGTGAACGATATAACCACGTCTCAAGAGCAGGCTCCTCTCAGCAACACTGAATCCCCCGCGGCCACATCGACCCAAGTCCCAAGCCGTTCAGGAGAGGCCAAGCGTTCTCCTGCCAATGCTCCCCATGCAACGGGAAAGCCGGACATGACGGCATCCACACCCACGGCTGCCGAATCGGAACGGCCAATCCCCACACCTTCTCGAGGAGGGAATGGCATCGTCCCCATCAGCGAAGAGCAAGCCAGGCAGGAACTGCGCAAGGCGGGAGTTCTGACAACGGGCTGGAAGAAGACCAACTTTACACTGCGCTCTATAGATTACGGCGACCTTTTCAGCGGCGGGCCGGGCAAGGACGGCATTCCCGCCATAGATGCCCCGAAGTTCGAGACGGTGGCCGAGGCGGACGAATGGCTGGATGAGCGCGAGCCGGTACAGGTGGTCAATCTCAACGGAGACGCCCGCGCCTACCCGATGCAGATTATGATGTGGCATGAGGTTGTCAACGACACGGTGGGAGGGGAACCCGTTGTCATCACCTATTGACCGCTCTGCAATAGCGCCTTCGTGTACAGGCGCACGGTGGGCGGTCAAGTGCTCGACTTCGGGACTTCCGGTAATCTCCGCCACAGCAACCTGATCATGTACGACCGCCAGACCCACTCATGGTGGCAGGAGATGGGCGGCCAGGCAATCGCCGGAGACCTGACCGGACAAAAGCTGGAACAGCTCTACCTTGGCATCGTTTCGTGGGGTGAATTCAAGGCTTCCTTTCCCGCAGGCAAGGTGCTGTCCCGTGATACCGGCTACTCCCGGCCCTACGGGAGCAACCCTTACTCCGGCTACGACCAGCGAGACCCTTTTCTGTTTGACGGCCCAGCCGACCGTCGGCTCGGCCTGATGGAGCGGGTGGTGGGCGTGACCATCGGGGATGAGTCCCTGGCAGTCCCATTTGCGATCCTGCGAGAGGAGAAGGTGGTCCCATATACCCTCAACGGCCAGGACCTGGTGGTGTTCTTCAAGGAAGGGACGGCTTCGGCAATCGACGCCAGCTACATACCCAACAGCCGGGACGTTGGCGCGACCGGGGTCTTCGATCCCAACCTGGAGGGGCGGAAACTCACATTTGAATCCCGCCCACCACCCGGCGCAGCAGCCGCTGCCGGGGACGGGCCTCAGATAACCGACGTGCAGACCGGCAGCACTTGGGACCTTCTCGGCCGGGCAACCTCGGGGCCGCTTGAGGGCAAGCAGCTTTCGGCCATTCCCCACAGCGGCAGCCAACTATGGTTTTCGTGGGCCGTATTCCAGCCGGACACAGAGGTCTACGGGAACTGAAATGTCCCAGTCTTCCTTTAGGATCCTCTCGACAATGGCATCCTGTAGTAGTAGGTGTGCTGTCTCTCCAACAGTTCCACGCCTCGACGCCCTTGCGTAGAACCTTGATATGCTTTTCGACTGCCAAAGCAGCCTCCCGTGTTGTCGTTCAGACTGTCCATACCAGCCAGTAGACCATCCCTCAGACTTGCACGACGCCCCGCAGCCCCAGCCGGAGATGGTCCCCGTCACGACGGGTCCGAGGAAGAAGATGAAGACGAGGGAGAAGAACAGCAACTCGCCTGGGTCGTCGAACGCTATCCCTTCATCCTTTAACTGATGGAGTGGGCCAGGGTTTCAGCGTCCTGGATATAACCGGCGGTCTCCCGGATGCGCCTTTCCGTCTGGTCATTGCAGACGCCATCGTAGAAGCAACGGCCATGAAGCTGGCTGATCCGGCTGTAGTAACGGCCCACCAAAGCATGAACTCTCCGGTCCTGACGGACCAGAGAATCGAGCCTGTCTGAAGTCTGCGCCGTCGTGGGGGGTTCCTCGCCCGTCCATGCCAGAATGAGGGCGTCGGTGGCCCGCTTGGTGGCGCACCAAGCCTTTTCCGCCGCGTCCCGGATGTCGCCTTGCTCCAGCCGCGCCAACGCCTCGGCATGGACAACCCTGGCGTCTGCGAATAGCTCCGCCACCCGGTCAGTTGCGACCATCGTCGCTCCTCCCAATAAATACGTATGCAGTCTTGTCCAACGGTATCTTGCGACTCCTATGCGGCCTTGGTCTGCCTCCGCCAACCTCATCCGGGCAGCTTATATACGCATTCCTCTTCCAAACTGAGACACTGCCCTCTCCCTGGAAGAGGGGGAGAATATAGCGGCTACGGGGGAGTTCTCTCACACACCTCCCTATCCTGCCAACGCCTTGACCCGGTCCTGGAACGATTGCAGCCGCTCCAGCACCCTGGTCAGACGGAGGAACCACTGGCCGCCCAAGCGGCGGACGGGCATGTGAATCCGCTGGTTGCCCACGCTGGCCGACGGGCCCAATGCCCTTTGCAGCGGTTGCCTCGCTCCGCCAACTGCGACCTTCAGGTTGACCGTTATCCCGTCGCTGCCCTGAAGAATCGACTCTATCCCAAGGCGGCTTGCCAGGGCCCTCAGTTCGGCCACCCGGAGCAGGTTCTCCACTTCCTCCGGCGGAGGGCCGAAACGGTCTTTGAGTTCCTCCGCCAACTCCGGCGCCTCGTGGCGTTCCCGTATCCGGGCCGCCCGCTGGTATATGGAAAGCCGGGACGCCATGTGCGGAATGTAGCTCTCCGGGATGCGGGCGGGCATCTGAAGCTCCACGCGGGGCAGGTCGGCCATCAGTGCGCTGCCGGTGGAGTCGTCCCCTCCCTCGCCGTGCTGCAATTCGTCCACGGCCTCTTTGAGCAACTGCCCGTAGAGGTCAAGGCCCACTTCCCGTATGTGGCCGCTCTGGGCCGAGCCGAGAATGTTGCCGGCGCCGCGTATCTCAAGGTCACGCATGGCGATGCGGAACCCGGCCCCCAACTCCGACGCCTCCAGGATGGCCTCCAGGCGACGATGAGCAGCGTCAGTTATGCGCCTGCCGCCCGGGACCAACATGTAGGCATAGGCCCGGTGGTCGCCCCTGCCGACGCGCCCCCGTAGCTGGTAGAGCTGGGCGAGGCCGAAACGGTCGGCCCGGTCCACGATCAGGGTGTTGACGTTGGGCATGTCCAGGCCCGATTCAATGATGGTGGTGCACAGGAGTACATCCGCCTCGCCGTTGGCGAAGGAGTACATCACGTCCTCCAGGTCGGCCTCGGCCATCTGCCCGTGGCCAATGAGCAAGCGGGCCTGGGGGACGAGTTCGGCCAACTCCGCCGCCTTCTGCTCAATAGACCTGACCCGGTTGTGCAGGAAGAACACCTGCCCTCCCCGTTCCATCTCCCGCAGGATGGCCTCCTTGATGACCTCCTCACTGTACTCGCTGACGAAGGTCTTGACCGGCAGCCGCGCTTCGGGCGCGGTGTCCATGGTGCTCAGATCGCGGATGCCGGACAGGGCCAGGTTCAAGGTGCGCGGGATAGGGGTCGCGCTCAGGGTCAGCACGTCCACCTCCCGGCGCAGCTTCTTCAGTTGTTCCTTGTGGTATACGCCAAACCGCTGCTCCTCGTCCACCACGGCCAGGCCCAGGTTCTTGAAGCGGACGTCCTTCTGCAACAACCGGTGGGTGCCGATGACAATGTCGAGGGTCCCATCTTTCAGGTCCCGGATAACCTGTTGCTGTTCCCTCCTGGTGCGGAAGCGGCTCAACACCTCCACCTTGATTGGGTAGGGGCTGAGACGTTCGCTGAAGGTTGCGTAGTGCTGCTGGGCCAGCACGGTCGTCGGCACCAGCAGCCCAACCTGCATCCCGTCATTAACAGTCTTGAAGGACGCCCGCAGGGCGATTTCGGTCTTGCCATAGCCAACATCCCCGCAGATCAGCCGGTCCATGGGCTTGGTCTGCTCCATGTCAGTCTTGACGTCGCTGATTGCCGCCGCCTGGTCCGGGGTCTCCTCGTAAGGGAAGGAGTCCTCCAACTCCTGCTGCCACACCGAGTCGGCCGAAAACTCGTGCCCCTCGGCCAACTCCCTGGCCGCCTGCACCCGCAGCAGTTCCGACGCTATCTCCCGTGCCGCGCCCTTGACCCGTTGCTTCACTCGCGCCCACTCGGCTGAACCCAACCTTGTCAGGTTCGGCGGACGGTCATGTGAGCCAACGTAAGCCGTCACCCGGTCGAGATGCTCAGTGGGAACGTACAACTTGTCATTTTCGGCATATTCAAGGACCAGGTACTCCTTTTCATTGGAATCCCGCCCACCACCCAACGCAGCATCCGCTCCGTCGTCGCCCATCCGGGTTGTGCCGGCGAACCGCGCCACGCCGTGGTCGATGTGGACCACGAAGCTGCCCTCCACGAGATCGGAAAGACTGGTAATCTCCGCACCCGGTTCAGCCCGGCGCGGACTCCGGTAGCGCCGCTCCTTGACCGTTCCGAAAAGCTCGGCGTCACTAAGGAGCATAAGCGGCGTCACGTTTGGATGGGCTTGGCCCGGCCTGTCCCCGCTGCGACCATCCCCATTGGCGATTGATACAGCGTCCATGTACCAGCCTTCCCGCAGTGAACCGGGTACGATCAGCACTTCGCCAGGGCCAGGGGAATGGTCCACCCTGGAAGACACAGCGGCGTGTATGCCCTGTTCCTCAAGGATTTCGGAGAGACGCCGGGCGTGTTGCGTGACAGCTATGATGGCCTTGCCCTGCTGGCCGAACCGCCGGGCGTCGCTTCCCAACTGTTCCAGCCGCCCGTAATAGGGCGGCGCGGGCTGGAAAAGTTGGTCCTCGCCTTCACCCAACCATCCCTGGACGAGGAGCCGCGGCCGGCGTTCCAACTCTGAAGAAAAATCATCCCAAGGCAGGAAGGGGGACGGGAAACCACGGGGGAGCTCTCCCCGGTCCTCTCTCCCGGCTCTCATGCGGTCGAAACGTTCCTCCAGGTCCCGTGCTTCCGTGTCGACCTGGCCGGGCAGATCCAGGACAATGCGGGCGTCTTCAGGCAGATACTCCAGCAGGCTTACATGATTGAGCAACCCGCTGTAGAAGGTCAGGGTCTCCTGGTTGGGAGCCGAGAGGAGGCTGGCAAGTTCCTCCTCGATGCGCTCCCGCAGGTCCGGCCCGCAGTGGCGGAAGTCCATCCTTCCGATCAGCGCTTCAAACCGCTCCCGGTCCACGAAGGCTGTCAATTGCTCCCGCGCCGGGATGATACTCACCCGGTCCACGCTGCCGGTTGGACCGCCGGCAGAATCCCGCCCACCATCCCGCACGGCAGCCAGGGAACGTTGGGTGTGAGGGTCGAACCTGCGTATGGTCTCCACCTCGTCGTCCCACAGCTCGATGCGAAACGGAAACTCTGAGTTGGCGGGGAAAATGTCCAGGATGCCACCGCGAAGGCTGAAGGTTCCGGGAACCTCGACCACCGGCTCGCTGTGGTATCCCAACTCGACCCAGCGCGGCAGGACCTGGTCCAGCCTGATCCGCTGGCCAACGCTCCAGGTGTTGCTTTCCGCCTCACCGGTGTCCCGCCCTGCCATCACCTTCATCGGCAGAGTGCCTCGCAGTGCCGCACTCACCGACGCCACCACCAGGGGCGCAGGGTATTCCTCACGGTCCCCGGGCCTGTAGGCACAGGCCAGAGACGCCAGGGATGCCAGGCGCTGATTGCCGGTGTTGGCGTCCACGGCCAACCGTTCGAAGGGAAGCACCTCCGGTTCCGGCAGCAGGTGGACCGGTCCATCTTCCCCAAGATAGGTAAGAATCTGGTCGTGGAGCCTGCGGGCATCCTCGGGCCGCGGCGTAATGACCAGGGTTGGAACACGGTGGGACTCCCATACCGCAGCGACATACGCTGCCCTGGCTCCCTGGCGGACCGTAACCTCGAAAGGCTCCTCGGGTGACCCATCCGCCTTTCCCGGTCCGGAAAACATCAGGTGCCGGTTGACCAGATCAAGAACGCCCCTCAGTGACATATACCCACACTTCCAGTTGGAATTTTGACCACAGCCCGGACGGTCCGGCGCGGCCAATCTCATTACGCACGTCTAAACAGACACACGTCTAAACGGGCTGACGCACAATGCCAGCCCCGTTAACGTTATTCTATGCCCGGAGAGTATCTCCGAACAAGGGAAACTCGGCCTTGACGCACCGCAATCATGGGCTTGTCATAACATCGCCGTGATATAATCACCATCGGCCACATCGCCCTTCCAGACGCGCCAGTACCCAATAGCCACTACCCGCCACGGAGCACCGACCAGCGGTCGCCAAGCATGACCAGCCGTCAGGAAACACGCTACAAGAGAATAGTCATCAAGGCAGGCACCAGCGTACTGACCCGCCCGCCCGACCACCGGACGCTGCACCGACCCGTGATAAACGGACTGGTAGACCAGATAGCCCGCCTCCGCGACCGCTCAGTCGAGGTATTGCTGGTCACATCAGGGGCAGTTGCCGCCGGACGAGACGCCCTGGGACGTTACGAGGACGGCTATGACATCGTATCCCGGCAGGTCTTGGCCGCCGTGGGCCAGAGCCGGTTGATGGGCGTGTACCAGGAACTGTTCGCCTCCCACGGCATCGAGACCGCACAAGCCCTTCTCACCGCCGCCGACCTGTCCCACCGTCCATCTTACCTGAACGTGCGCAACACCCTGAGACGACTGCTTGACCTGGGGGTGGTCCCGGTCCTGAACGAGAACGATGTTGTCGCGGTGGATGAAATCGGTGAGGTGTTCGGGGACAACGACCGCCTGTCTGCCCTGCTGGCAACCTTGGTCGACGCCGACCTGCTCCTGATATTGACCGACATTGAGGGTCTCTACACCGCCGACCCCCACCTGGACACAAACGCCAGGCTCATCCCCTGGGTGGAGGAAGTTGACTCCAGTATCGAGTCCCTGGCGGGCGGCGGACTCAATCCCTGGGCGCGCGGAGGGATGCCAACCAAGATCGACGCCGCGCGGTTGGTGACCAAGTCCGGCATTGCCATGATTATGTGCAACGGCCTGACGGAGGACGCGGTGTTGCGGGCTATTTCCTCTCGAAATGGGTGTCAGGGCTTCGGCACCCTGTTCCAACCCTCGGCCGATAAGCTGGAGGCACGCAAACGCTGGATGCTCAGCGCCATGTCCCCCACAGCTTCAAACACGGGTGAGGTGTTAGTTGATGCCGGAGCAGCGTCGGCTCTGGAGACGGACCATCGCAGCCTGCTCCCCGCGGGAGTGCATGAGGTGAAGGGCCAGTTCCAGAGGGGCGACATCATTTACATCATGGGCATAGAGGGGCGCAGAATCGCCTGCGGAATCGCCAACTACGCCGCCGAGGACGTGGCTCGGATCCGGGGACTGCATTCCCACCAGATTCAGGGCGCTCTGGGGTATCACTACGGACAGGAGGTGGTCCACCGAAACAATCTGGTGCTATTGTAGTCATACGTGAGGTAGTGTGAGATGGGCAGATTTCAGGTCAAGGTCGGAATCAAAGGACCGAAAAATGATCGCTTCGAGCAGCTCAATGCCTGGGTGGACAACCGTCCCGGTCACATGATCGTGCCTGCGACCGTGTTGGAAAGACTCGGGTACACCCCGACTCGCCGCAGGTATTTCATCCTGGAAGATGGCGGCGAGGCATTGCTGGGAACATGCAAGATAGCGGTGCGAATCAGCGGACAGACAAGGCTCGTATCCTGCCTGTTCGACGAAGAAGACGGCGAGGTCCGGCTCGGCTCGAATACCCTTCAGGCGTTCAACCTGGAAGTCAACCCCGCGGACGAGACCCTCATGCCAATGATGCTGCGGCTGCCGAGTTTCCGGCTAGAGGGTGATGAAGGCAGGTATGTACACAGCAACAATTGAAGACCTGTTGGACTGGCACAGGAGCCAATCGCCATGACGGTCTTTCAATACCCCCTTGAAGTCGGTGACACGGCGGGGCAGAGATTTGAACGCATTGAAGCTGTGGTGGACACGGCTGCTTCATACACACAGGTCAAAGGGTATCTGCTCAGGAGCCTTGGCCACGAACCCACGGACCATGAGGAGTTTGAGTTGGCCAATGGGGCCACTATAGAGTTAGGGATTGCGCCGGTCCCATTGCGGATAGACGGTAAGATAAGGTCCACCTATTGCATCTTCGGCAACGATGACGCTGACAATCTGTTGGGCGCTACCACCCTGGAAAACTTCGCTTTGGGCGTAGACCCGCGAAACCACACCTTGATTCCGGTCGTGCTCAAGCTGCTTGACCTCAAATCGGTGAATGATGATGACGATAACGATTGAAGACCTGATGGACCAGGGCCGGGCCGCGCGCGCCGCATCCCGGTCACTGGCCCGTCTCCCCACCGAGAAGAAGGACCGGATACTGCTCAACATTGCCGAGGCGCTTGAGGGAGAGCAAGGTCCCGTCCTGGAAGCCAACGCCCTGGACTATGAGGCGGGGAAGGCTGCGGGCCTGAGCGACGCTCTGCTGGACAGGCTTCTCCTGACCAAGGACCGTCTCGACGCCCTGGCGTCGGATGTCCGCCGGGTCGCGGAGCTCCCGGACCCGGTGGGGGAGCGCCTGGAGTCCCGCACCATGCCCAACGGGCTGCTGGTGGAACGGCGAAGGGTGCCTCTGGGCGTAATCGGCAGCATATACGAGAGCCGGCCCAACGTCACCATAGACATCTCCGTTCTGTGCCTCAAGTCCGGCAATGCCTGTATCCTCCGGGGCGGGAAGGAAAGCATCCACTCCAACGAGGCGCTGTCAAGCCTGGTGCGGGACGCCATAAGTCGAGCCGACGGCCCGGTGGACGCGGTGCAGTTCATCGACAACCCTGACCGCTCCCTGGTCGAGGCCATCCTGGGGATGAAGGAGTATATAGACCTGCTGGTCCCGCGCGGCAGCGATGCCCTGATTCGCTACGTAGCCGGGAATGCCACCATGGCCGCAGTGACCGGCGGCATCGGCGTCTGCCACACCTACATCGACAGAGGCGCGCACCTGGAAAAGGCCGCAGACATCGTGTTCAACGCCAAGGTGCAGCGACCATCGGTCTGCAACGCTTTGGACACGGTTATCGTCCATTCCGAGATCGCTCCGCAATGCCTGCCCCGCATCGCCAAGGACCTTACCGAAGCCGGAGTGGAGTTGCACTGCGACCGCCGCGCCCTGAGCATACTGGGGCCAGACTCTGCGACGTCCAATGGCGGCAACACGGATTCCGAGACCGGCAGCATCCTCCCGGCCAGCGAGGAGGACTGGGGGACCGAGTTTCTGTCCCTGCTGGCGTCCGTCAAGGTGGTTGATTCATTGGACGACGCCCTGGAGCACATCGAGACCTACGGCTCGGGCCACTCAGAGGCCATCATCACCGAGGACCAGGCCGCAGCCCAGCGGTTCCTGGACGAGGTGGACGCCTCCGCCGTGTTCGTCAATGCCAGCACCCGGTTCAACGACGGCGGTCAGTTCGGTCTGGGAGCCGAGGTGGGCATCAGCACCCAGAAGTTCCACGCCCGGGGCCCGATGGGGCTCCGGGAGTTGACCTCGTACAAATGGGTGGTTATCGGCGACGGACAGGTCAGAGGATAGACACTGAGAACGCGGGTCCCAGGCGAGGCAGGGGGTCGGCTTGTGCGCTGAGGATCCATATCCAGGAGGGGCGGCTGTGGCGGACTTTTTCTATGAGCGCGAGGTGCGGACCCCTTATTCCGAGGCCTACACGATTCAGGAGGGCCAACGACAGGTGGGCAGAATAGACATCCATTTTGCCTTCGACCTGGTCCATGCCGCCATCGCCGTAGACGAGAGTTTGACCCAGGACGAAATCCAGGACATCATCACATACGTCGACGAGGATATAATTGACGCGGTGGGCATCCCACGCGAAGGATTCGTCATCCATGTGTTCCAGGGGCGGGAGACTGACGTATTCACCGACGACGACATGGACGACGAGGATGAGTATTAGGGGATTATCCCGCGCTCAATGCCCTCACCCACGTTCCCAGGTTGAGATGCCGTTGTAATGCAACAGTAGAAGGAGGCGGCAATGACCACCACCAGGATACCCACGGAAGAGGAAGTGATGGGTTGGATGACCTCCCTGAGCAACTGGGGCCGGTGGGGTCCCGACGACGAAATGGGGACACTGAACCTGATCACCCCCCAGAAAGTTGCCCAGGCGGGCAGTCTGGTCCGGGAGGGGATCAGTGTCACCTGTTCCAGGCTCATCGTGCCGGAGGGCGCGCCGGACGTTACTTCCATCCCGCCGCTGCACTACATGGTCCGCACCGGCGAGTCCGCGCCCAGCAACGGGGGCGGGGGAGCTTCGGACTTCTTCGGGTTCTCCTTCCACGGACTGACCATCACCCACCTGGACGCGCTCTGCCACCAGTTCTGGAATGGCAAGATGTACAACGGCAAGGACGCCGCACTGGTCACCGCCGACCAGAAGGCGACCGCGGGCCATATAGACCGCGCCCAGAACGGAGTCGTCACCCGGGGCGTGATGCTGGACATCGCCAAGCTGAAGGGCAAGGACTGGCTTGAGGCCGGAGAGCCGGTCTTCACAGAAGACCTGGAGGCAGCCGAGGCCGCACAGGGAGTTCGTGTCGAGGAAGGCGACGCCCTGATGCTCAGGTTGGGCTGGTACAAGCGGCGGCTGGAGGTGGGGCCGCCCGAGTCGGGCAGGCCGGGACTCCACGCCGAGACCATACCCTGGCTGCACGAGCGTGGCGTGTCCATCCTGGGCGGGGACGCCTCCCAGGACATGGACCCCGCCGGGTATCCGACGCTGGGGCTGCCGGTACACCGGGTGGGCATCGTGGCGATGGGTCTGTGGCTCATCGACGCGGCCAACTGCGAGGAACTGGCCGAGGTGTGCAACCGGCTGAACCGCTGGGAGTTCATGTTCGTAGCCGCGCCGCTGCGGTTCCACAACGCCACCGGGTCGCCGATCAATCCGCTGGCGGTGTTCTAGGCACTGCCATGCCCTCCATCAGGTTCCAGGTACAGGTGCCCGCCAGCCCGGAGCGGGTGTTCGAGCATGTTACCAGGTTCCCGGCAGCCGGTCCGCCCAGCAGGAGGACGCTGGAGGATAAGTACGGCAGGCTGGTGGGGCAGGACGGGCAGGACTACACGTTCCTGGACAAGGCTGACGAGAACGTCCGGTGGCGATGCACCTTCGACCCGCCCCGGCACTGCGCCATGCGGGCGCCGGAGTCCACCTGGGCCGACAGGTCCGACTGGTTCGAGCCGTCGGGAGACGGCACGCTGTGGACCGTGGCCTGGGATACGAAGACACGGGGTATCCGTTCGCTCATCCAGTGGATGATCTTCCAGAAGACGGGGAAACGGCAGACCTACGAGCAGATAGTTGCGCCGGTGTTGCGGCACTTCGCTACAGAACCGGCAGCAACCGACCCGTCGCCTGCGGCTACTGGCGAGACAGACATTGAGGCCGCGGTGGAAGTTCTCCCGGAGACGCCCGCTCCCGCTGAACCGGCGCCGGCCGACGAGTCGGCTCCTGAGCCGGAAACGACGGACGCCCCGGCTGGTCCCGAGAGGCCGCGCCGGCCCCGGAGCCGCGTCCGGCGGCGGAGGCGTCCCTCAGAAGACGGGGGCGAGGGCTGCTGACCCCCGTTTCCCGGTTGGCCCCGGCGCTTCCTAGGCTGGCACCGCCACTGACCTGCTCTGGTCCGAGGACGCGCGGATGGCGTCGATGAACCTGTGGAGGCCGACGGCGGTATCGAAGTTGGGCTCGCAGGGGACGCCGGTGCGGATGGCCTGCCCGAACTGGTAGTACATCTGCCCAACGTTGTAGGGCGCGCCCCTGGGCATCCCTTCCAGCACCCATACCAGGCGGGACGGGACTTCCAGCTCCTGCAATCCACTGTCTCCGGTCTTGGCCCCCATGAGGCGCACGTCGCCGAGCTGGGGCGAGTCCTCTGAATCGGCGACCAGGGTGCCCTCGCGTCCGCAGACCTCAAGCCGGTAGCCGCTGTCGGACCAGGGCACGCTGGCCACGTGGACCGAGCCAACCCCTCCACCGGCCAAACGCCCGCTGACCAGGATGTTGTCGGGGGCGGTAACGTCAACCATCTGGTCGGTGTCGGACTCGTACCACTGCTGGGTCTGGGTGGACACCACGGAAGAGACCTCACTGAAGTCGCCGACCACGTAACGGAGAGCGTCGATGGCGTGGCCGCAGGCGATGGTCAGGGTGGTCGCACCCAGGGAATCGTCCCGCTGCCAGGTGCGGTCGGAGGTGCGGGACAGGACACCGCCACGGATGAGGCGCAGATTACAGGCCATGACCTCGCCCACGTAGCCGCTGTCCACCAACTCCTTCATGTACATGACCGCCGGGGCGGCGCGGGCCTGGAGGCCAACCATGGTCTGAACGCCCTTGGCGCGCCCGAGGTCGGCCATTTCCTGGGCCTCGGCCAGGGTTGCGCCAAGGGGCCACTCGGTAAAGACGTGCTTTCCGGCGTTGAGGGCATCCATCGTGGGGGTGTAGTGGGACGGAACGCGGACCACCACGGCCACGGCGTCGATCTCGGGGCTGGCCACCATGTCCCGGTGGTCGTGGAAGGCCAGCCTTGCGCCAAAGCGGGCCTTGGACTCCTCGGCGCTTTCCTGCCGGGTGGTGCAGACTCCGGCAAGCTCGAACTCCGGGCTTGCCAGCAGGGCCGGAAGGTGGGAGCGGTGCGCCCACCCCTTGGATACATTCGCGCCAATTACGCCGATGCGGATTTTCTCCGATGCCATAAACTCTCCCTCCTGAGGGGCAGGATTGGGGTCAGACCGGCTCGACCAACGCATTCGCACCAGGACTGATTGCGCAGGCCGGGGCTTGGGTTGCGGGTATCCTAACACGCCCCAAAGCGGTGGGCCACATGGAGGGGGACTACCTCAACGACCGGCGGCGGGCTGAGAATTTTTGATCTTCTCGCTCAAGACCGCTCATTTCCACCCACTTTTGCGAATTCCGTCGGGCCAGCCACTGCCTGCCGGGAGTGGCTACTTCCGGGGAAGTCCGGGCAGGTCCAGGCTGGATGCCTTTTCGAGGACCTGGACAACCGGTCTTGAGCTTTTCGAGACGACGACCCGAGGGGCAAAGGAGAAGGCGTAGGGGAAATGTCAGTAATTCGGGGGGAGACCGAACGGACGGGTGTCAGCTTGGCTCTTTGAGAAACTGCTCTATGGGGTGCAGGGGCTGGTCATTTAATCGTCATCCAATTGGTACAGAAGACGTTTAACCTTGATTTCTCGCCTGCCAATACCATGTGCCTCGTACCAGTGAACTTCGGCACGCATGATAGCGCCATCCGGCAGTCTAACGTGGGCAAGCCCCTTCATCTTTCGCCAATGGCCCCTTCTGTGCTCCCCATATTGCTCGGCCAGTCGACGGCGGTCCCGGACTGAGAGGCCTCTTACGATAGTTTCCACCCGTTCTATATCACCGATGATGTCGGGGTAGGTCATATCCAGCTCAGCGCTACAATGACATTAAACAATTGGGCCGGAGTCTTGTTTCATGACACTCCGGCCCAATTAGCAGAATCGGCTTTACCCCGCCTGCAATCAAGCGTTTGTGAGAAACTCTCGACCTGTTGCTTGAGCAGTTTCTTCAACGTGAACAAAATAGGAAGCAGGATACAGGTAGTCTTCCCCGGATTCGTCTATTACGCGGATTAGCTTATGCTTCGCAGCCTCATCATCGGGCACGGTATTATAGACAGCATTCAACACGAGAGAGACTGGGTAACCTTCGGTATTGATGCAGGTAACACGTTCTGTATTCATTGTTCAACTCAACGCGGTGATTGGTCTCCCATTACCGGCCGCGCCGCTCGGATTTATATAGCGTCAACCCCGCTTAACACCTGCATGTTAGGAGTCTATACCCAGACTGTCAATTCCCTTCAAGTTTCCACCTCAAGAGCATTTCCGCATAATCCCCCTTGTACATACGTATATGATTCCCAATTCGACCACCTGAACGGGGGTTGCCTTCAGGTCACCCGCACGTCCCCATTAACCACTTGCCGCTGATATAATCACGGGGATTCGGAATTGGCTCAAGACTATGCGTGAGGAGGCACAGTCATGGCATCGTCGTGGGAGACCCTACAGGTAAACGGCACGGATATGCGGGCGTACCTGAGCTTGCCCGACGGGGCTGGCCCGTTCCCCGGTGTGGTGGTGAGCCAGCACGGGGGCGGCGTGGACCAGTTCATCCGGGACATATCGGACCGGCTGGCGGGGGCGGGTTACGCGGCCTGCGCCCCGGAGCTGTACCACCGGATAACGGACGATATGCTGGCGGACGGTTCCCGGCCCATCCAGCACCTGAGCGACCCGGAGATTGTCGCAGACATCAACGCCACGGTGGACTTTCTGCGGGCGCATCCCTCGGTTGACGGGGAACGGCTGGGAGTCACCGGCTTCTGCATGGGGGGACGGGTGACTTGGCTGGCGGCGGCCAGCAACCCCCACTTCAAGGCCGCCGTGCCCTACTACGGGGGCAACATCATGGTGATATGGGGATCGGGGGAGAAGACCCCGTTTGAGTTGACCTCGGGGATCAAGTGCCCGGTGCTCTTCCACTTCGGGGAGATTGACGCCAACCCGTCCCAGGACGATATGAAGAAGTTCGACGCGGAGCTGCAACGTCTGGGGATTCCCCACGAGTTCCACACCTATGCCGGGGCGGACCATGCCTTCATGGACCACACGGGCCCCAGGCACCAGCAGGCAGCCGCCGACGCCTCATGGCCACGGACGCTGGCTTTCTTCGGCGCGCACCTGTAGCGGATGACCATCGTTCGTGTTCCGGCACCGGCGGCATGGGTGGCCGGACACTCGGGCAACAGCAACAGATTAGAAGGGAGAGACCATGAAATACGACGTGGTGATCATCGGAGCCGGATCCGCGGGTTGCGTGCTGGCAACGCGGCTGTCGGAGGACCCGAACCGGTCGGTGCTTCTGCTGGAGGCGGGGCCGGACTACCCGGACTTCGAGACCTACCCGGACGACCTGAAGTTCGGCTACAACCAGATGGCGTCCGCGGTGGACGCGCCGCATAACTGGTCTTTCCGGGGCACTCCCACACCGGAGCAGGGGGAGACCATGCCCGTTCCCCGGGGCCGGGTGGTCGGCGGGTCCAGCGCGGTCAACGGCCAGGTGTTCCTGCGGGGCGTGCCGGAGGACTACGACAACTGGGCGTCCTGGGGCAACGATGAGTGGTCTTTCGTGAAGACCCTGCCCTTCTTCAGAAAGGCGGAGACTGACACCGACATCGTGGACGACTTCCACGGCTCCGACGGTCCCATTCCGGTGCGGCGGCACAAGCAGGAGACGTGGCTGCCGGCCCAGACGGCATTCTACCAGGCGGCGCGGGAGGCGGGCTATCCCCACGACCCGGACATGAACCACCCGGAGTCCTGGGGAGTTGGGCCGATTCCCATGAACAACCCCAACGGCGTCCGCATGAGCACGGCGCTCACCTACCTGAACCCGGTGCGCAACCGGCTGAACCTGACGGTGCGGTCCGACGTCACGGTGCACCGAGTCGTCATTGAGGGCAACCGCGCCACCGGCGTTGACGTGGAGAGCGGCGGCGAAAGGTTCGTCGTGGAGGCGGAGCAGGTGATTCTCAGCGCTGGCGGCATCGGGTCTCCCCAACTGATGATGCTCTCCGGCGTCGGCCCTGCCGGGCACCTACGGGAGATGGGCATCCCGGTGGTGCTGGACCTGCCGGGAGTGGGCCAGAACCTGCGGGACCACCCCAACGTCAGGGTGCCGGTGCGGGTGAAAGAGGACTTCCCGCTGGACCCGGAAGCGCCGCGCAGCCAGTTGGCGCTGCGCTACACTGCGTCCGGTTCCAAGGACCGCAACGACATGCAGATTATGCAGTCGTCCTTCTCTTCGCCCATTGGCGGTGACCCGCTTGAAGGCGAAGGGATACGCTTTACCGCCGTGCTGGAGTTGGCCGTGGGCGCGGGCGAGTTGAAACTTGCTTCTACCGACCCACACGTCCAACCCCTGCTGAATTACCGCTACCTTGAAGACCCCTGGGACCGGGAACGGCTGCGGGAGGGCGTGCGCATCTGCCTCGGATTCCTGGAGAACGAGTCCTATAAGGACATCGTGGAGGAGTGCATCACCCCGACTCCTGAAGACCTGGCATCGGACGAGGCGTTGGACCAGTGGCTGCTCCGCAACGTGACCACCACCCAGCACATATCGGGCACCTGCAAGATGGGGCCGGACTCGGACCCGATGGCGGTGCTGGATCAGTTTTGCCGCGTCCGGGGCATCGATGGGCTGCGGGTGGTGGACGTTTCCACGCTTCCCGACTGCGTCCGGGCCAACACCAACGCCACCACCATAATGATCGCGGAGCGGGTGGCGGACTGGATGAAGTGAGACAAGCAGCGGAGCGACCGCCGGGGCGGGGACGTCCGGCCCCCGGCGGTCCATAGTCCGCGCCTCCGTAGGGAAGTATGGTATCAATAGTGAGGGTGCAGAGATATTTGACGATGCCAGGAGGATGCACAGCGATGCGCTGAAACGGCTGGCCGCAGGCGACGTCCGCGACGCGGCGGAAAAGGCGTGGTGCGCCACCAAGCGGGCAACGGACGCCCTGATTTTGGCCCGCACGGGCGAGGACCCTATTCTCACTGCCCTGACCACCGATGGCCTGGACGCCCTGGCCAGAGGGGACAGCAACGTAAAGCCACTGGCAGGCCGCTATTACAGCCGGATTCACCAACTGCACGGCCTATGTTTCTACGTGGGAGTCTGCAACCCGGAAACCGAAAGGCACATCAGAGAGACCATCATATATATCGAGGACGCGGAGCGGGTGGCCGACTGGATGAAGTGAGGGATAGCCGGGAAACGCTCATGCAGTGCAACGGGATGGGAAATGGTTGAATTGCGTCCCTATCAACAGGACCTGTTGAACCGAGCAGAAATTGGTCTTGCCCAGGAGTCGCGGGTGATGGTGCAGTTGCCTACCGGCGGCGGCAAGACCCGTATCGCTGCGGCGTTGCTGACCAGATGGCTTAGGAGCGGTAAGGCTGCGTGGTTGACCCATCGGCGTGAGCTAGCGACCCAGACCTGCCTTGTGCTTAACGAATCTGGAGTTACTGCTCACAATCCACCATCATGGAGTAGCGACGCCCCTGCCCCCTCGAGGAAGGGAGAGATCTTCATATTAAAGGTCCAGACCGTTTCTCGCCGAAACCACGAAGATGTTGAAGACCTCGACCTTATCCCTGGCGTTTGGGATGGGTACGGTCGGAATGACTTGTTGGTGATAGACGAGGCCCATCATGCAACTGCCCCTGGTTGGGAGCGCGCGATCAAGCAGTGGCTGGGTCCGGTCGTCGGTTTGACGGCTACACCTTGGCGGCTGTCAAAGACCGAAGGGTTCGACCACCTGTTCAGGAAATTGGAATGCGGGCCGCAGGTCAGTCAACTTCAAGCAGAGGGTTACCTATGCGAGGCCCAAGTGTTGACGCCACAGCCGGAGGACATCATACAGGGCGGCGTCATTGCCTCCACTGGTGATTACAACGAATCGGGGATCAAGCGGGCTAACAGCGACCGCCCCGATGTCATGACCGCTGGCGCGTTCCACTTCTGGAAAAAATACGCTGCCGGGCGCCAGACCATCATCTATGCCATATCCAAAAACCATGCCTACAACTTGGCAGCGGTGTTCAAAGATGCCAAAGTCAAAGCCGCGGTCATGTTGGATGATACGCCGTCGGAAGAACGGGCCGAGGTCATGGAGTCTTTCAGAAACAGGTGCCTTAAAGTGCTGGTCAATGTGGCCGTCGCTACCGAGGGGTTTGACGTTCCCGACGCCTCTTGCGTGGTCCTCACTCGTCCAACCATGAGCCTGGCCCTATACTTGCAGATGGTGGGCCGCGGCCTGCGCCGCAAAGACGACGGCGGGGACTGTCTGATTCTCGACCTGGCGGGCAATGCAGAAAGGCATGGATTGCCGGAGGACGAGAGGCAGTGGTTTCTGGAACCCCGTGGCAGACAGGGAGAAAGTGTACAGGCTCCAGTGGTGAGATGTCCCAAATGCGAAGTGGTGTCCCCTGCGGCCAGCCATACCTGCCAAAATCAGAAATGCAAGTCTCCATTTGGCAAGAACTGCAACAGGTGCGGGGTGTGGCGGGCGTGGCAAAGATGGACCACGGAAACACTCTGCGGCGACGATCACGACTTGGTCTGTAACTTGTGCCACTACGATGCTCACAAGTTGGCCGCCTTGCCGGTGGGAGTACAGTTGAAGGACGAATTGCTGAGGGAGTCTGAGAACGACAACGAAATGCAACTGGATGGTCTAAAGTACGATTGGGCCAGATTCCTTCTTAATCGTTACCGCAACCCACAACTTCGTGACTTGCTTGAGGAGCAGAGAGCATTTGTTCGCGGCATGGATCAAGGCACTGTGGAAGAACTTCGCCGTTCTATTCAGGAGCAGGAAGCGGTGCTATCCGATGATGAGGAGAGGGACAAGCTGTTCGAAGACTTCTTGAAGTCGCTGCCACCAGGAGAAGTCCCGCGAAGTTACCGCGAAACCGCCCGTCAATATCAGGAATGGGAAACCGGGCAGCAGGCTGAACTCGCGCGTTGGAAACGACAACTCACAGCGTGGGAGAATGATCCGATTGACAAACACTTTGTTCTTTTCTGTGCCAGAGGCGAGGTGACGACACGCTTTCGGGATATAGATGTAAATGTGACGTTCTCTTCAGACCCATTCAAAACGTGGTTGATTCCAGGGCGAGATTCGGGTGCAATAGGATCAAGAGGCTCGTTGAATATATCGGCCGCATTCGACTCAGACTCGTGGTGGGACGGACATCCTGACTTCCGAGACAATCTTCTGATGGAGACTTTGCTATTGGAGTCACATTCGTCTGGACTATGGCCGGATGACGGATGGGTCGCATTGGACTGGTTGCACGCATGGAAGGAAATATGCGACAAGAAGTCGCTCCGATTAACTCCCAGAGCTTTCCGCGATGATACCGGCAAGGTGTCGCACACTGCGAATTGGAGAAGTCTCATTACCGAAGTTGCCGAATGGATTAAAGGGGACCTGACACAGAATGACGGCAAGTTCGAAAGTTTCAACGGAAGAACATTGGTTAATGTGAGTCCTGCGCAGACCAATGGCTCGCAATTTCGTGAACCGAGAAAGCTGTCGAACGGTCTGTATTTGGAGACAGGTTTTGGGGCGGCAGATTTGGCCCGTTACTGCTTTGAGATGATCAACTATTTCGGCCATATTCCAACGGACCTGCACGTAAAAGTACAGTATTCGTAATAGCATCCTCGCCAACACCAACGCTACCACAATAATGATCGCGGAGCCGGTGGCGGACTGGATAAAGTGAGGTATCTGGTCAAATTGAGCATGTTCCGGGGGTAAAGGTGCGATTCGGTTCTTTTGTGTTCAGTATCAGCGGCGACCCTGACGGTGACCACGTGGCCATCGACAACACTTTGCGGGAGGTGGAGCTGGCCGAGGAGGTGGGGATGGACGCCGTGTGGCTGACGGAGCACCACTTCGACGGGGCGGTGGCCTACGCCGACCCGGTGGTGTTCGGCGCGGCGGTGGCCATGCGAACCAAGCGGGTGAAGATCGGGTTCGCGGTGGTGGAGATGGCCCTGCACCATCCTGTCCGGCTGGCGGCGCAAACGGCGCTGCTGGACAACCTGAGCCACGGGCGGCTGATCATGGGCACCGGCCGGGGTTCGGCCTATAACGAGTACGAGTATTTCGGGTTCGGCCTGACCCTGGAACAGGGCCGGGAGATGCTGCCCGAAGCCGAGGAACTGCTGGTCAAGGCGTGGACCGGCGAGGATGTGGACCACCAGGGGCAATTCTGGAACAGCAGGTTTCCCATCCTGCGGCCAAGACCCTACCAGCAGCCGCACCCGCCCATTGTCCGGGCCTGCATCTCGGAAGAATCGACGGTGGAGATGGCCCGCATTGGCCGTCCGGTGCTGATGGGCATCCACCCGGTGGACACGCTGCGCCACAGGCTGGAGGTCTACCGGGAAACGATGCTGGATGCAGGGTTTTCCCCGGAGGCGGTGGAAGCCGCTGTTGACCAGACCTGGGGGCAGCGGGGGCTTTACGTGGCTGAGTCGGATGAGGAGGCTCGGGAGGTGGCCGAGGGCGCGCTGCGGCGTTTCCGCGCCCACCTTCTGGACGCACGTATCAAGTACAACCCCGGAGGCGTTCCGCAGCGTGACCCAAACCAGCCTCCGGCTCCCGCCGAGATGGTGGAGCACGCCTTCCTAGCGGGCACTCCGGAGACGGTGGCGGCGGGAATCAAAGAACTGGAGGGCATCGGGTTGCGGAACCTGTTGCTGAACCCCAACGTGGGCCAGATCCCGCTGGAGCAGGTGGAGAAGTCGATGCGGCTCTTCGGGGACAAGGTGCTGCCGCTGGTCAGGTAGCGTCAGAGTATCCCAAGGCAGGGGGATTGAATGAGTATCGGGGAACTGTTCGGTCTGGATGGCAGGGTGGCCATCGTTACCGGGGGCAATGGCGGCCTCGGATTGGGCATGGCGTTGGGGCTGGCGGGCGCGGGGGCGAGCATTGTCGTCGCTGCGCGCAACATGGAGAAGACGGCGCAGGCCCAAGCCGAGATTGAAGCGTTGGGGGTCAAGTCCCTGGGGCTGGCGGTGGACGTGAACCGGGAGCCGGACATTGCCGGGATGGTGGAGAAGACCGTGGCGGAGTTCGGGCGGGTGGACATCCTGGTAAACAATGCGGGGATGACGGTGCGGAAGGAACCCCAGGACCTGGAGGTTGAGGAGTGGGACAACGTGCTGGACGTGAACCTGCGGGCCGCGTTCCTGGCATCCAGGACGGTCTATCCCCACATGAAGGCGCAGGGCGGGGGCAAGATCATCAGCGTGGGTTCAATGTTCTCCCTGTTCGGCGGCGGGGGAAGCGGCGCGCCATACTCGGCCAGCAAGGGCGGCATCGTCCAGTTGTCCAAGAGCCTGGCGGTGGCCTGGGCCAAGGACAACATCCAATCCAACGCGATCCTGCCGGGCTGGTTTATGACGGAACTGACGGCGGCGGTGCCCGCGAACCAGCCGGAGCGGTTCGACCTGATCAACCGGCGCATACCCACGGGGCGGTGGGGCGAGGCCGGGGAGTTGCAGGGCGCGGTGGTGTTCCTGGCCGGGAAGGGATCGGACTACGTAACCGGGGCGGTGCTGACGGTGGACGGAGGCTACTCGGTGATGTAGGTTGTCCCGCCGGAAAGCCTCTCCACTCCTGGTCTGAGAATGACTGGCTGTCCACTCCAGCTTGACAGCCGGAATAAGGGAGTCTTGTTATGACTACTACAACTTCCGCAGCGGCAAAGGAACTCGCGCCGGGACCACGCGGGTTGCCCGTATTCGGGTCGCTGCTCAGCGTTGCCAAGGACCCGCACATGGCCATCCATCGCATAGTCCAAAGGTATGGAGACGTCTGCCTTCTGAGGTTCGGCAGTGTTCCCACGGTGGTGATAAGCCATCCGGACCTGCTTAAGGAAGCCTTCGACAAGACTGAACTGGCGGACCGGTGGGTCAGCGAAATCATGGACATCCTGAGCGACCAGAAAGACCTGGTCATGGCCCCCTACGGCGAGCACTGGCGGCAATTGCAACGTTTCGCCAACCGGGAGCTGCTCAGCCCCAGGAACCTTCACCAAATCCGCGAGCAGCACATAGAGGAGGTGGTGGGCAACCTGGTAGAGGAGGTGGGCCAGCGGAGCGAGTCCGGTCAACTGGTGGAGCCGGTGGAGATGCTGTCCCGCAGCAACTCTACGATCATGTTCCGCGCTATCTTCGGCCGCAGCGAAGGAGACACGACAGAATTCGAGGGCCACCGGCAGGGATTACTCGATCTTGTAACCTGGATTTTCAAGAACGCCACGGCCACAAACCTGGCGGACTACATCCCGTGGCTGAAGATACTGACCAACGGCGCCCTGAAAGAAGCGCAGCGGCAGTCGGAAATCAGCACGGCCATTATCACGTCGCTGCTGGACCATGCCCGCGCCCGGCCCGGCCTGGACCTGGAGAACCCTTCGTGCCTGGCCGAAGTGATGCTGGCCGCGGAAGCCCGGGAGGAAATCACCGAGGAGACCATCAGGCATCTGTGCATGGACCTGATGTTGGCCGGAATCGACACGACGGCCCAGACGGTCAGTTGGCTGCTGCTCTCCCTGGCCAACCGCCCGGAAATTCAGGAGAAGGTCCACGAGGAACTGGACCGGGTCATAGGCCGGGGCAATTCGCCGGGAGCGGAAGACCAGGGCAGGCTGCCCTATCTATTCGCCGTCATCCTGGAAAATATGCGTCATCACACAGTCGGCCCCTTTGGGGTGCCCCACAAGGCATCGCGGGACTGCGAAATCGGCGGCTACCTGATTCCCGAGGGCACCCAGGTGCTGGGAAACATCTACTCGATACACCATGACCCGCGTTTCTGGGATTCGCCCGGTGAATTCAGACCAGAGCGGTTCCTGCCAGGGGAGGACGGCTCGCACCCGCCCGCCCTGACCAATGGGACGTTCATTCCATTCGGGACCGGCCACCGGCGATGTCCGGGACGCCGCTTCGGGGAGACCGTGGTGTGGCTCCACGCGACCCGCCTGTTGAGCCAGTTCCGGTTTGAAGTACCGGGGCCCGGCGGCGCCGCGCTGCCGGAGACCGAGGTATTCGGGCTGGCGGTAGGGCCGAAGCCCTTTTCCCTGCGGGCCGTCAGCCGATAGTCTTAGCGGACCGGAGCTTTTTCACTTCCGAAATACTCCTTGCCTACCACCATCATGCGGCGCGCCGGTACGGGTATCTGTCGTGGGCAGGGTACAAGTCTATGATGACGTCGCGCATGTATTGGCCCTTGGAGCCGGCAGACATCAAACCTTGATGGACTTCCGGCGGCACACCTTCATACCAGTAGGCCCGCCCGCTGTTGAACACGACCGCAAGCTCCTGCGTCTCAGGGTCGTATCCGACGGCGTATATCATGCTTGACTCTACAGTCTCCAGGTACATTCAGTGCGCCTTCCGGCGGAGCATTGGATGTGCGGGTTATCTCTGAGCATCCCGCGCTTTGTTAACCGCCCACTGCACGAAGGACTTGACTATGGGACGCCCGTTCTCGATTTCGTAGTCCGTCAAATGTCCGTTGTAAAAGTTATCGTGGAAGTGCCTGGCTTCGGGGATGGCTTTTCCTAAATCGACGGGGTTGTGGTACGACGCTCCATCATCCACGGTTAAGCGATTGGCCGACTCAAGGAGTTCCCGATGCGTCCCATGCTTCCACTTCCTCTGCATAGCTATCGCGGCGACAGCATGGGAAAAGGCACCCCAGAGCTTCTCAGAGGCTTGCATGGTATCTCCAGCTTCAAACTCCCTATCGGACTCGCTCAGAAAATCAAGCGCAGTCTCTATACGCTCTTGTACTGTCATCACCCGAGGCTCTGTTGCCATCTCCCGCTCCTCAAGTATGGTCCGGGCAGCAGGTCCTGGTCGCCATCCAGACCGTCAACCACACGCCGACGCACCGTGGATGTGGGCGCCTGCTTGTCCATGACAAGCTGACTCCAGCCGTGCCCGGTGTTAAATCTATATCTTGATGGCGAGTATACCCTTTCTTTTTCTTTTGCAACAGGTCCGTTGTTAACCCAACTGCTCCAGCAGGTGGCGGGAGAGCATCATCTTTACGGGGCTTATGGGTCGGAAGGTGCGGGAGACGCGGACATCCCCGGCCAGGCTGAGAATGGTGTAGGCGTCGTAGGGTTCCATCCCCTTTTCCGTGACGAGGAAGTCCACCATGTCGCGGACAGACTGCTTCATCGCCGGGCCGAGGTCTTCGCCGTGGGACAGGATTACGAAGTAGTCCGGGGTCATGGCGCGCGGCCCCGATATGTTCATTCCCTTCTCCACCGTGACCCGCAGGTGGGTGTCCGCGGAGCACTCCGCACCGGTGCCGGCGACCGCGCCGTCGCCCACCACGGCGTGGCAGTCGCCCAGGGCCAGCATACCGCCGGGGACGAAGACGGGGAGGTAGAGGGTGCTGCCCTCCACCAGTTCCTTGAGGTCGATGTCGCCGCCGTAGGGGCCGCTGTCGCTGGCGGTTAGCTGTTGATAGGTTGGAGTGGTGGCCACCAGGCCCATCGAGGGCATGAGGGGGACGCGGAGTCCGTTGGGCAGGCAGGCGTGACCGTCCTCAAGGCTGATGATGGTCGGGTAGGCCTCGGTGAATTCCTGCTCCAGGAACCCCCTGCCGGGCATGACCATGTGGGCTGCGGCCTCCTTGGGGGTGATGCTCAGGAACTCCACGCGCAGGGCGTCTCCCGGCTCTGCGCCGTTGACGTATATGGGGCCGCTGGCGGGACCCTTCAGGTGCTTGGCGTCCAGGACCTCCGGGTCGCGCTCGCCCTCGAAGGCGTCCCAGGTCTCGACGATCAGCTCCTCGCCGGAGTCGATGGTTATGGCGGGTTCCGCCTCGGGGTCCAGGACGTAGATGTGGTGTTCCCTACCCAGTCGCTTCATCTTGAATCCTCCAAATCTCGCGGCGCCACTGGCCGTTTTCGATGGCGGCGAAGGACGCGCTTTCTATGTCTATCGAGAAGAGATGGTAATCGGGTTCTTCGGGCATGAATCCAATCTTAGCGTAGAGGGCTTCAGAGTAACGGAGGCGCTCTGCCAGGTCTGAGATCTCAACGGCGTGCCCGTAGAGCTTGAACTCGCCCTCGGCGCCGTTGCGGTCGGATACGGTGCTATGAAGGCTGCACCGGGGGTCGCGCAGCAGATCCAGGGCTTTGCGGGACTGCCACATCATGCCGAGGTACAGGTTTCCGCCGGTTATCACGAACTCCACCGGGCTGATACGGGGCCAGCCGTTCTTCCGCAAGGTGGCCAAGAGGACCAGGCCGGTACGCTCGAAACGCTCTTGGCCAAGGGACGCCAGGTGCGGGGCGTTTGCCTGGAACTCCTGCCAATTCACGGCCGGGCTAGAGGGAAATCTGGCGGTATGAGACGCCGTTTACGGGATCAAGGTCGACCACGGTCACCTCTCCAAGGTAGTTGCTGGAAGCAGGGCCCCGGGCCGTGCCGGAATACACCGCCGTAACGCCACCCTGGGAAACGTCGTCGTGACGGTCCCAATGGCCCAGGGCAAGGTAGTGGCAGGTAGCGTCGGCGACATCGGCCGCGTAGATGGGAGAGGAGCGCTGATCAACATCGCCTTCGTGGTGGAAGTGGCCGTGGGCCAGGGCCACCAGCCAGCGGTCATCCCGGCGGGCGGGCATACCCTGGAGGGGCCGGAACTCCGGGGTGTGGGAGAGCATGGCCCGCCCCCATACATCGAGGGCCAGGTCGGGATAGCTGATGGTTTGCCCATCCGTTCCTTCGATTACCCGGAGATTGTCCGGCTTGCCGTGGAACACGTCGCGCCGGTAGATGGAACCCTCGCCGTAGAGGTCGTGGTTTCCGGGGAGGACCACCGCCGGCATATCCAGCCGGGCAAGCTCGTCGAGGAAGTCCTGAATCATTTGGTCGGAGACACGGGCATTGTCGAAAATGTCCCCGGCGAGAAGGAGCATGTCGCCGCCGAGACGGGGGGCAGCGTCCACGACGGCCCTGAGCGCCAGCATAGCATAGGGATGGCCGGAGCCATCCCCAAGGTGGACGTCGGAGGTATGGATTAACCTGATTGCTTTCCTGGGATGCACTTTCCTGGGATGCAAACGTTGCTTCTCCTGTTGGCAGCGCTCCGCTTCAGGCAGTGTGACGGGGCGGGACCGGCGCCGTCGCAATCTCCACAACACCCAAACCGGCGGGACGTTGACACCCACTTCCTGCCAGAACTTTAACCCTTGCCGATGACGCCCTTTTCGCGGGCCTTGGCTATGCCGTCTTTGGTGTAACCAAGCTCGGTCAGAATTTCCTCATTGTGCTGCCCGAGCGTGGGCGGGGTCCTGCGGATGGAGGGCGGCGTCTCCGCCAGCTTGAGGGGAGAGAATGGCACCCGCAGGTCGGGTACATTGGGGTGGGGCATGTCCACCACCATGTTCCTGGCGTTGACCTGGGGGTCGTTGATCACATCGGATACGGTGTTGATTGGCCCAACCGGAACTCCGGCGTCGGTGATTATCTCAACCCATTCCGCCACGGTCTTGGTCCTGAAGATCTCGCTGAGGACTTCGACGCACTGGGGGCGGTTCTCGACGCGGGCCGTGTTGGACTCGAAACGCGGGTCCTCCAGCAGCTCAGGGTGACCAATGCCCGGGCAGAGGCGTTCCCAGAGGCCCTGGTTGCCGCAGCCCAGGATGAAGAAGCCGTCGGATGCGGGGAAGCTCTGGTAAGGCACCAGGCTGGGATGGCCGGACCCCAGCCTTCTGGGTTCGACGCCGGTGGCGATGTAACCGGTGGCGTGGTAGCTCATGGCGGCGACCTGTCCGTCCAGCAGAGACGCCTCGATGTACTGACCCTCGCCGGTCTTACTCCGGTGGTGCAGGGCGGTCATTATAGAGCCGTAGGCCATCATACCGGCGAAGAGGTCCACCAGGGAGAATCCGACGCGGAGGGGGACGCCGTCGGGTTCGCCGGTGAGGTTCATCAGGCCGCTGTAAGCCTGGATAATCAGGTCGTAGCCGGGCTTGTCGGCCAGTGGGCCGGTGCGGCCATAGCCGGATATGGAGCAGTAGATGATGCTGGGGTTCACTGCCTTGACTGCTTCGTAGCCGATACCCATGCGGTCCAGCGCGCCAGTCCGGAAGCTCTCCACCATGACATCCGCTTTGCTGGCCAGGTCCAGGACTATATCGATGCCTTCCTTCTCACGCAGGTTTACACTGAGGCTGCGCTTGTTGCGGTTGAAGGAGAGGAACTGGGTGCCCTCGTCGTTCCAGAAAGGGGTCCAGGAGCGGGTCTCGTCGCCGAGGTTGGGTTCCTCGATCTTGATGACGTCGGCGCCCATGTCGCCCAGCATCTGGGTACAGGACGGGCCGGCCAGGGTACGGGTAAGGTCGACCACTTTGATGTCGTCTAATGCTGCGGACATATTGCTATCTCCAGGAATGGAAAGGTGTGGTTTGCGATGGAATTATAGCATGGCGTATTGTGATATTCTTGCTCCAACTTGAAGCGGACGGCTCCAGTAGGGGAAAGAGGATTGCTATGAAGACGCGGACCAGAATAGACATCGACGCTAAGTTGTTGGAACAGGTCCTGATGGCGACGGGAGAGAAGACAAAGAGCAAGGCCGTGCACATGGCTTTGGAGAAGTACGTCCGGGATTGGGGTATTGAGGGCCTTCGCGCAATGGCGGGCAAGATTGATATTGAGGACAATTGGCGGGAACTGGAGGAATTGGAACTGGAAGATATGAAGAAGCTGACATGGTAGTGGCGGATACGTCTGTATGGATTGACTACTTCAAGGCGCAACAATCGGCTGTAGGACGGGAAATGGACTCGCTCCTTGTCAGCGGCGAAATTGCGGTAGTTGGGCTTGTAGTTGCCGAGGTGCTGCAAGGCGCCCACAGTCCCGCTGAGTTTGACTCACTCAGAGAATACATGAGCGGACTTCGGTTTCTGGATGACGATAAGGACACCTGGATCATGGCCGGACAACTGGCGAATGGACTCAGGAATCGGGGCAGAACGATTCCTTTGTCCGATGTAACTATTGCAGTTGTAGCCATGCAACACGACGAGCCGGTCTTGACGACGGACAGGCATTTCGAGTTTGTGCCGGGACTCCGGCTGCACCCGATAGGGACTTAACGCATGATCGGGACTGAACGCCCCGGCGTGGTTGTGCTGGGCGGAATCAACATGGACCTGGTGACCATGACGCCCCGGTTCCCGCTGCCGGGGGAAACGGTAGTGGGAACGCGGTTCCTGACCTATCCCGGCGGGAAAGGCGCGAACCAGGCGGTGGCGGCGGCCCGCATGGGAGCGGAAACGCTGATGGTAGGCCGGGTTGGAGATGATGTGTTCGGGGGCCAGTTGATCGAGGCCCTTTCGGCCAGCGGGGTCAATGCGTGGGGAGTGGAGGCCTCGCCGGATACCACTTCAGGCCTGGCCATAATCGCCATTGACGACACGGCCCAGAACCAGATCGTGCAGGTGCTGGGGGCCAACGACACGTGCGGGGACGCGGAAGCGGAACGGTGCATTCAGGCCCTGGCCAATGCTGACTGCGTGCTGCTCCAGCTAGAGGTGTCCCTGGAGGCGTCCTTGAGGGTGGCAAGGGAAGCCTTTGCACAGGGGAAGACGGTGATACTGGACCCGGGGCCGGTGCGGCCATTTCCGGATGAGTTCTATAGCTGTTGCAGCGTGATAACCCCCAACGAAACGGAGGCGCAGGCGCTGGTGGGATTCCCGGTGACCGACGTTTCGGCGGCGGTGAGGGCTGCGGAAACATTGCTCTCACGGGGAGTCGGAGCGGCCATCATCAAGCTGGGAGCACAGGGCGCTTACTACGCCACTGACCGGGATTCCGGGCATGTTCCGCCGTTTGCGGTGGATGCGGTGGACTCGGTGGCGGCGGGAGACGCATTCAACGGCGCGCTGGCGGTGGCCCTGTCGGAAGGGCGCGGATTTCCCGAGGCGGTGCGTGTTGCCTGCGCCGCCGGAGCCCTGGCGGTGACCACGTCCGGGGCGCAGGACTCCATGCCCCTGCGGGCGGACGTGGATGCGCTGGCACGCAGTGCTCAATAGACCTGGACGGAGACCTGGACGGCTCTCCTGAGCGCCACAGGGTTCCCTAGCTGGGCTACCCCTTGAGCATGGATGTCAAGCTGTTGATGGACTCTACGCCGTCCAAGCCATAGATCGTATCGATTACCTGACGCTGGATGTCGTGGGCCATCAGGCCCTGGGCGCAGTCGGCAAACTTGCCCGCCAGTTCGTCCGCGCTCATGGGGCGTTCCGGTGTGCCGCGGGAGGTGGTGGCCTCCTTGGATAGGACCGTTCCGTCCCGCAGCTCTACCTCTATGAGGCTGCGGATGCGCTGGAAGCCCAGCGCCTCCAGCCCTTCATGCAAATAGGGCTTTACCCGGCCCATCATTTCCTGCACGTCGGGACGGAGGACTGTCTCGTCGGTGAATTGGGCGATACCTCCCTGACGCTCCAGCAAGAGGATTCCCATGCAGAATGGGATGCTGAACTTCGCCTCCAACTCGTCGGTGGGCTGGGCGTACCTCAGGGCGGCGAGAACGTTTGATGTGGTGCCGAGGCGGACTTCCTCCACGTCGCCGGGCTTGATGTCGTGCTCCAGTATCAGGTCCAGCATGGCGTCCATGGACGGGTGGGACAGGGAGCCGCAGGGGTAGGGCTTGATGGACACGCCGGGGTCTACGAACGTGTAGGGGCTGCCCAGCTTGCCCTGGATGGCTTCGGGGTCTACGCCGGAGCCTGCAACCTGGAAGTAACCCCACGGGCCGTCCATAGCCTCGGGCGCGGTACGGTATCCGATTCGGGCCAGTTCGGTTGCGACGACGCCGCCCTGGGCCGCGGCTCCGGCGTGATAGGGCTTGGTCATGGTGCCAAAGGCGACACGGATTCCCGCGCTTTTGCTGGCGGCGATTCCCAGGGCCTGGGCAATGAGGTCCGGGCCGAGGCCATGCAGCTTGGCAGCCGCGGCGGCAGCGCCGAAGATGCCGATGGTGCCGGTGGAGTGGAACCCGTTCTGGTAGTGGTATGGCCGGATAGCCTCGGCCACTTTGCAGGCAACCTCTACGCCGGTGCAGAAGGCGGTGAGGGTGTCCCTGCCGGTTGCGCCCACCTGCTCGGCAACCGGTATGGCAGCGCTCAGCACCGGGGTAGTCGGGTGAGTAAGCAGGCCGTAAACACGGTCCGGCAGGGTGGAAATCTGGGTATCGTCGTAGTCCAAGGCGTGGGCGCTGACGCCGTTTGCCAGGGCCGCGTACTCGGCAGGAAGGGTCTGGGGGCCGCCGATAACCGTGGCCTTCCCGCTGAGGCCGAGACCGGCGATGTACTGCCGGATTAACTGTGTGCAGTCGGCATTGTACCCGGAGAGGGTCACGCCTATTCCGTCGATGACCGCTTCTTTTGCCCGTTGAATTACGTCTCCGGGGATACTCTCGTAGGTGACGCCGTGGACGTACTCGGCAAGCTCTCCGGTGAGGGAACCCCGGTCTTTCGAGTTCTGGGCAGCCATTCCGCCGGACCTCCATCGCAAGTTGACGCCGGGTTTTCGCCAGCGTACATATCAGCCGTCTGACATATTAGACCAAAGTGCTATTATGGGGAAGCTATGATGGACAATGACCGGTTCTGCCCTGCCTGCGCCGCGCCCCTGGTCGAGAGAGAGGAGGCGGGGCGCATGAGGCCGGTATGCTCGAAGTGCGGCAAAATAGTGTTCTATGACCCCAAAGTCGCGGCCACCTGCGTGGTGGAGCGTGAGGGCAGGGTGCTGCTGGTGCGCCGGGGGAACCAACCGGGTTACGGGTTGTGGAGTATGCCCGGCGGCTATGTCGACCGGGGCGAGGTGGTGGAGGAAGCGGCGGCCCGTGAGGTCGTGGAGGAGACCGGGTTGGTGGTGGAGGTCGGTCGCCTGGTGGGGCTGTTTTCGGAGGCCGGCCACCCGGTGATCGTGGCTGCGTTCAGCGCCTCGGAGACGGGCGGCGTCCTGGAAGCGGGTCCGGAGGCGCTGGAGGTGGGATTCTTCGACATAGACGGACTGCCGGAAATGGCGTTCCCGCGGGACCCGCTGATACTGGAACGCTGGCGGGAGATGCAGGGCGGCGGATAAGGGAACTGTTCAGAGGGTCTCACGAGGTCAGTCCGCACTACTGACGACCGGTAATTGTTGAACAAACGGACGACATGCTAACGTCTCACCCACCCAATGGCGAGGTGATGCCATGGCCATTTTGAGAGCAACGGATGTGGCTGATTATTTTCTGGCCATGCAAAACGCACTCGGCACTTCCGCCCCAATCAACAACATGAAGATGCAGAAGCTCTGCTACTATGCTCAAGGGTTTGCCCTGGCGGAGCTTAAGCAACCGTTGTTCTTCGACCACATCGAAGCGTGGAAGCATGGCCCTGTGATCCCAACTCTGTGGCGCAAGTACAAGGAATTCGGATATGGACCCATCCCTGCGCCGGACAGGGCTATAGACCATCGGAGGTTTAGCTGGGAGATACGACTCCTGTTGCATAAAGTAGCAAGGAGTTACGGACATTTGTCCGATTGGGAACTACGAAATAGGACCAATAGGGAATCACCCTGGCCTGACACTCCGGACGGAGCGCCGATTACCCATCAGAGGATGCGGAATTTCTTTGAAACATTGGCCGAGGAGAATGCCCAGTCCCGCCAGCATGATGTTGGAGGTCCGGCAGGGCAAGAACTCGTCGCTGAGATGATGGACGATCCCGTGTTCATGGAGATGACCCAGGCGGGTCTGAAAGACCTTGACGCGGTCCGTTTTTCAACTCTTGAGGAAGTTCACAGAGAGCTTGGCGACATTTGATGCAGTCCTCTCGGACCGGGCAAGGGCTTTCGTGCGATCTTTGAATTGGTTTGAGCAGGCAGAGTTTCAATGGGCTCTCCAAGACCTGATGAGAGACCCTCACCCCGGTGGAAGAGCGAAGGTCGAGCTTGACAAGTTTCCCTACGGGCCGGGCACGTTGGCCTTCACCGGACGCGAATTCTGGATGGTCTACAGGTTTCTCAACGCCACCACTATTGGCATCGCAAGCGTATATTGGCGGCCTGACTCGCCGCGGCGCGGCGGTGCATTGCTGGAGATTTGATCAAGCCGGACTTTCACTCCTACGCACCAATGATGAGATCGCTGCTTTCCCGGATCTCCGGGTACACCCTTGATTTCCTGTTTCCCCTTAGCTGCGTGGTCTGCGGCAAGGAGGGAATGTTTATCTGCGAGGGGTGCGAACCGGCGCTGCCCCGGTTGTCCCAACCCTATTGCCAGGTCTGCGCGAGTCCGGGCGCGCGGAGTATTTGCCGGTGGTGTTCGGACGCGCCCCTGGAACTGGACGGGATTCGCGCCCCGTACCTGTTTGAAGGTCCAGTCCGGGAGGCCGTCCACAGCCTGAAGTACCGGGGCGTGCGGGCCGCAGCGCCGGAACTGGGACGCCTGATGGCGCGATACCTGGACACTCATCCATTGGGGTCACGCACAACAGGCGCGCCCGCGGACCTGATCGTTCCGACGCCCATGCACCCCAAACGCATGAGAGACCGGGGCTATAACCAGGCCGAGTTGCTGGCCAGGAGTCTAAGCAAAGAGTCCGGCATTCCATTGGATACTTCGTCGTTGGCAAGGGTCAGGCACTCCGGGCCGCAGGTCGGGAAGGGCCGGGAAGAGAGGCGAGCCAATGTTGTCGATAGTTTCCGTTGCGACCCGGACATGACCGGGAAAGCGATAATCGTTGTGGATGATGTGGCCACGACGGGAAGCACACTGTCCGCCTGCGCCTCTGCGCTGAAGGATGCCGGGGTTTCGGAAGTCTGGGGGCTGGCGCTGGCCCGGGAGGGGTAGCAGGGGAATCTCCTCAATGCCACTGACGCTTTCTTCCACCCCTCCCCGGCGAACTCCCGTTACCACCTTTGCTGCCAGGCCGGCTAGACCCAAAGTTTGGCCGGCCGCCGGGGTCCATTACCCGCTTTGGCACATATGGGCCCAAGAAATACAATCTCAAGAAATACCATCTCACAGAGGAACGGCTTGGACGAAATAGGGAAACGGCGCATTTACTGAGGGCCGCCGGGCATACAGCCGACTACCGCACCCTAATTGACGCCGTTATAATCCCGCTCAACTGCTTGGGCTGCGCTGACGCAGTCAACCGACTGAGTTTCAGGATGACCAGACCCGACGGAACTACGAAAACGCACTGCCAAGACAGCACCGGAGCAACGCTCAAAATGACAGCCACCTTCGCAGAGCAGCCAATACTGAACTCTCCCTACGAATATCCCAGCCGCCACTGGCAGCTCGAAAACGGTATTCCCACAGACCGCGTCGTAGAGCAGCGGCGACCCTCCGCGCATATCGTCCCCGTGCCGCCGGCCCGCCGACAAAGCCTGCAAGCTGCTATGATGCTGGGAGTGTCCGAACTCTCCGATGAGCGGCAGGAATACGATCCCACGCCCATAATCAACGACATCCGCCGCCGGGTTGATGCCTGGCGGGGAATCCCCAACCCCAACGACTGGGGTGTAACCCCGGAGACGGCACGTCTGCTCCAGCACTGGCGCAGCTACAACTTCCCCAACGTGCGCCCCTTCTTCTGCCAAATCGAGGCGGTTGAAACTGTGATTTGGCTGACCGAAGTCGCCGGTCTGTTGTACACCGGGGGAAGCCGTCGGCGCCGGGAGTACGAAGGCATCCGCGCCCATATCACAGGGGCCAACAAACAGGCCAACCCGGAGCTATTCAGGATCGCCCTCAAACTCGCCACCGGCGCCGGTAAGACCACGGTCATGGCAATGCTGATTGCCTGGCAGACTGTCAACGCAGTTCGCTACCCCACCCGTCAGCTGTTCACCAATGGCTTTCTGATAACGACGCCTGGCATAGTCATCCGGGACCGCCTGCGGGCTCTACTTCCCAACGACCCGGAGAATTACTACGAGCACCGGGACCTGGTGCCCAAGGATATGCTTAGCACCGTTAAGCAGGCCCAAGTGGTCATCACCAACTTCCACGCCTTCGGGCTTCGGGAGCGCGAGTCAATCCCGGCCAACACCCGCCGCCTGCTGCAAGGCAAGGGCGGCCCTGAAATCGACACCAAGGAAACCGAAGGTCAGATGCTGCGCCGGGTTATGCCCGAACTGATGCGGATGAAAAAAGTGCTGGCGCTCAACGACGAGGGCCACCACTGCTACCGCCAGCGGCCCGGGGAAGAATCAACCGAGCGCAGTCTGGACGCTGACGAAGAAGAGGAAGCCAAGAAGAACAACGAATACGCCCGAGTCTGGATTTCCGGCATCGAGGCGGTGAAACGCCACATCGGAACCGTGGCCGTCCTCGACCTGTCGGCCACGCCCTTCTTCCTGCGCGGGTCCGGCTACGTAGAAGGCACACTGTTCCCCTGGACGGTCTGCGACTTCTCGCTGATGGACGCCATCGAGTCGGGCATCGTCAAGATTCCCAGGGTGCCGGTGGACGACAACGCGCTCTTGGAAAGCCGCCCGGTGTTCCGCGAGTTGTGGAGGCACGTCGGCGGCCTACTGCCGCGGGCCGGCCGCCGCCGCGCCAGCGCCGTGCAGGGCCCGCTCGATTTGCCGTCGCCGCTGATTTCAGCTTTAGAAGCCCTGTACGCCAGCTACGAAAGAACCTTCGCAGACTGGCAAGAAGCCGGAATAGAGTCCCCGCCGGTGTTCATCGTAGTATGCCAGAACACCGCCATCTCCAAGCTGATATACGAGTACATCGCCGGTTTTGAGCGACCCGGGGAGGATGGGAGCGAAGGGCAGCAATTCCTGGGCAGCTTCGACCTGTTCCGCAACTATGACGACAACGGCAACCGCTTCCCGATGCCACGCACCCTGCTCGTTGACAGCGAGCAGATTGGCGCAGCCGACAACCTGCCCCCAGGCTTCCACGCAGCGGCGGCCCCGGCCATCGAGCGGTTCCGGCGGGAGCGGATGCAGCGCGACGGCGACCGCAGCGCCGCCGACAACATTTCCGGCGAGGACATCCTGCGGGAAATGATGAACACCGTCGGCAAGCCGGGACGCCTCGGCTCCGGCGTCCGTTGCGTGGTGTCCGTCTCGATGCTGACCGAGGGCTGGGACGCCAACACCGTCACCCACATCCTCGGCGTCCGCGCCTTCGGCACCCAGCTGCTGTGCGAGCAGGTGGTCGGGCGTGCCCTGCGCCGCCAGTCATACGACCTGAACGAGGACGGCATCTTTGACGTCGAGTACGCCGATGTGCTGGGCGTCCCCTTCGACTTCACCGACGGCGACAAACCCGCTCTGAAGCCAACGAAACCGGCCCAAACGGTTCGCGTTTTTGCCGTAAGCCCGGAGCGCGACCACCTGGAAATCACCTTCCCCAACGTGACAGCCTACCGGGTAGAGCTGCCGGACGAATACCTGAACGCCCACTTCAACGAGGACTCGGTGCTTCGGCTGTCCACCGAACTGGTCGGGCCGACGCGGACGGAGAACCAAGGCATTATCGGCGAGGGAATTGAGCTTACCGTTGACCGGCTGCGCGAAACCCGGCGCGGAAAAATCGTATTCGAACTTACCGCCCATACTCTCCAGAACCACCTGCGCGAACCCGGCGAAGCGCCAAAGATGCACCTGTTCTCGCAACTCAGTGCCATCGTCGGCCGCTGGCTGGACGGGTATCTGCAGTGCGCCAGCGAGACCTACCCGGCCCAGGTGCTGTACCGGGAAATCGCCGACCGGGCCGGACAGCGCATCAAGGCGGCCATCGCCAACGCTGTCCAGGCGGAGCAGCCCGACGCCGCCCAGCGCATCAAGGCCGTCGTCGCTCCCTACAACCCCACCGGCTCCACCCGGCACGTCAACTTCGCCACGACAGCGCGCCCCCGCCAGGCGTCCGACAGGTTCAGGCGGCAAATCCTGGAAACCGCCTCGGACAGATGCCACATCAACCGGGCAGTTTGCGACACCCAATGGGAAGCCGCCTTCCTCCGCGTCGTCGAGGAACACCCCAAGGCGCTTTCCTACGTCAAAAACCACGGCCTCGGCCTGGAAGTCCCCTATCACATCGGCCCGGCCACCAAAAGCTACGAACCCGACTTCATCGTGCAAATTGACGACGGGCAGGGCGCGGATGACCCACTCAACCTCATCGTCGAGGTCAAGGGCTACCGGGGAGAGGACGCCGCAGCCAAAGCCGACACAATGAAAGCCTACTGGATTCCCGGGGTCAACAACCTGGGCAGCTACGGCCGCTGGGCCTTCTATGAGTTCACCTCAGCCTACGACATAGCCGGCGAGTTCGACCGTCTGCTGGACCGCCTCGCCGCCGACTCCGCGGCCCGCCGCCTTGCCGACCTAGGGAGTAGCCAACCCGACATGGAGGACATCTCGCGGCGCAGAAGCAGGGAATACGCCGAACACCTGGCGGAGCAGCACCGGCGACAGGGAGAGGAGACCCTGCGATTCTTGGAATTTGAGCGGGAACTGGACGAGGAACGGCAGGACTTGAGCAGGCGGGAACGCTATTTACTGTTCCTGGAGCATGAGAGCCACCTGAGCGAAGAGGGGCAGAGACGCTATGACCTGTTCTTGAGATACGAAAGGGAATACCTGGAACAGCAACAAGAGGGGTAATGATTCTGACTGATACGGACCCCTTGGTTGCCCTGATAAACCCCAACGACTCGTATCACGCTGTGTGCCTTGAAGCAATCCGAATCCTGGGCCCCGAGGTAATGGTCACGACTTGGCAGTGTTTCACCGAGGCCATGCACTTCTTGGGAAGGGACGGCGGGTATTACTTCCAGGACTGTCTTTGGGATATGCGCCGCACCGGAAGGCTGGAGATACATTCAACGACGGAACTGGAAGCCCACCGAATGGATGTACTAATGCGGCAGTACCAAGACACACCGATGGACCTGGCTGATGCGTCGCTGGTCGCCCTATCAGAAAGCATTCCACTGCATCGTGTGTTCACCCTCGATTCCGGGTTCCAAGTCTACCGTCTTGCCGACGGCTCGGCACTGGAAATAGTACCATAATAGAGCCATTCCGTAACCACCCCTCTGTACTGGAGGTCAATAACCATGCCACGCTCACGCCGACGCGCCGAGCGGAAGCCCAAAGAGGTCATCTCCCTCACCCACTCCGGCGACGCACGGCGCAACATCCCCACCGCCGAGATGGAGCCGGTGCTGACCGAGGAGCAGCGGCAGCCCATTCACCTGGCCTATGAGCGGCGCAACCGCGACCTGGACCCGCAGCTTGTCTGGCGCGGCAAGGACGAGCAGGACGCCGCCGGCATCCTCACCGTCGCCGCGCCGCCACTGTTCACCCAGGAGAAGGTGCATCCCAAGGTCCTGGTGGACGACCTCATGCGCCTCTCCCGCAAGGGCGAGCCCGCAATCCAGCCGGAGCTGGACCTGTTCGCCGACTTCAACGGCCTGCACGACCCCAACGCCCGCACCGAGTTCTACCAGCACGACCAGAACTGGGCCAACCGCATGATCCTGGGCGACAGCCTGCAAGTGATGGCCTCCCTGGCCGAGCGCGAGGGGCTGCGGGGAAAGGTGCAGTGCATCTACATCGACCCGCCCTACGGCATCCGCTTCAACTCCAACTTCCAGTGGTCCACCACCAGCCGCGACGTGCGCGATGGCAACGCCGCCCATATCACCCGGGAGCCGGAACAGGTCAAAGCCTTCCGCGACACCTGGAGCGACGGCATCCATTCCTACCTCGCCTACCTGCGCGACCGCCTCACCGTCGTCCGCGACCTGCTGGCCGACTCCGGCAGCGTCTTCGTCCAGATTGGCGATGAGAACGTCCACCGTGTGCGGGCTGTAATGGACGAGGTATTTGGAGAAGATAATTTTGTAAGTCAAATTCTCTACCGACGAGGCGGCTTTCAGACCGGAAGATCTATCGCAAATACATTCGATTACATTCTGTGGTTCGCGAAACGAAACGACGCGGTGAAAGTTCGCCCAACTTATGTTCGAATTCAGAACGATGATTGGTATCCTAATGCAGACCACTGGATTGAATTCTCTGATGGGAAAAGTACCATTTGGGATACGGACAAAGAAATCCCAGTCGGGGCCAGACTACACAGCGATCGATCATGCTTCTCAGCAACAGGCGGAGAATCTAGTTCATTCTCAATAGAAATCAATGGCAAGCTCGTTGGCCCGCCCTCTGGTAGGGGGTGGTCTACTAACCGACAAGGCATCGACAGGTTGCTCGCAGCGAATCGAATTATGCTGAAAGGCAACCGTCCCCGGTACAAGCCTTACTACGACGACTTTCCCGTCAGAAGAATTACGAACGGCTGGATGGATACAGTCAGAGGCGGATTTACAGGAAGTGGCGAGGACTCTAAAGTTTACGTCGTTCAAACTGGGACAAGGATCATCGAGCGCTGCATCCTGATGACCACCGACCCCGGCGACCTGGTGCTAGACCCGACGTGCGGCAGCGGCACGACGGCCTACGTGGCCGAGCAGTGGGGGCGTCGGTGGATCACCATCGACACTTCCCGCGTCGCGCTGGCATTAGCCCGCGCCCGCGTCATGGGCGCCCGCTATCCCTACTATCTGCTGGCAGACAGCCCGCAGGGACAGCGCAAGGAGGCGGAAATTTTCCGCCGCGAAATCACCGAGGCACCCACCTACGGCAACCTGCGCCAGGGGTTCGTCTATGAGCGGGTGCCCCACATCACCCTGCGCGACATCGCCAACAACGCCGAGATTGACGTCATCTACGACGGCTTCCAGGAGACGCTGGAGCCGTTGCGGGAGGCCCTGAACGCCGCCCTGGGCCAATCGTGGGAGGAATGGGAGATACCCCGCGACGCGCATGACCCTTGGCCCGAATCGGCAGCAGCGGCTTGGAATGTTCTGAAAGACCGACAGAACACGGACGCAGATAAATTGCACGCACTGGGGATTCTTAACCGGCAGCTTGGTCGAGAGTATTCGATGGACGATGTTCCCGAACATCCCTACGACCCCTGGGAACCGGAAGCGGCGGAACTGCACCGGCAATGGTGGGAGGGCCGCATCGCCCGCCAGCGGGAGATCGACGCCTCCATAGCGGCCAACGCCAACTTCGAGTACCTGTACGACAAGCCCTACGAGGACCGCAACAAGACGCGGGTGGCCGGCCCCTTCACAGTGGAAAGCCTGTCGCCCCACCGGGTGATGCCGTCCGGCGACACCGGCCAAGCCATCGCCGAAACCGGCGACGGCTACCGTCACAATGGCGACCTGCCGGAGCGCGACTTCGGGGCGATGATCCTGGAAAACCTGCGAAGCTCCGGGGTGCAACAGTCCAGCAGGGAGGACAAGATCAACTTCACTTCGCTGACGGGCTGGCCCGGCCATTACATCTGCGCCGATGGGCGCTTTACCGAAGGCGAGGACGATACCGCCATAGAACGCCGGGCGGCCATCTTCATTGGGCCGGAGTTCGGCACGGTGCAACGCGCCGACCTCACCGCCGCGGCCCGCGAAGCCGCCGAGGCCGGGTTCCACCTGCTCATCGCCTGCGCCTTCAGCTACGACGCCCATGCCGCCGAGCTGACCAGCATCGGCGCTCTGCCGGTGCTCAAGGCCCGGATGAACGCCGACCTGCACATGGCCGATACCCTCAAGAACGACAGCCGGGGCAACCTGTTCGTAATCTTCGGCGAGCCGGACATTGAGACGCTGGACGCCGGAGCCGACGCCGAGGGCCGGGAGCAGGTGCGGGTGAAGGTCAACGGCGTGGACATATTCGACCCGTCCACCGGCCAGGTCCGCAGCGACGACACCGACGGGATAGCCTGCTGGTTCGTGGACACCGACTATAACGAGGAGAGCTTCTTCGTCCGCCAGGCCTATTTCCTCGGCGCCAGCAGCGACCCCTACAAGGCCCTGAAAACCACGCTGAAAGCTGAGATAGACGAGGAAGCCTGGGCCACCCTCCGCAGCGACACCTCCCGCCCCTTCCCCAAGCCCGAATCGGGCCGCATCGCCGTAAAGGTGATCAACCACCTGGGCGACGAAGCAATGAAGGTGCTGACAGTGCGCTAACGCCCCCGGATCGGCAACGCAAGAGGAGAGCAGGGGAGCCAAAAAACCAGGTTGGCAGTGGGCAGGGAAAGCAAGTGAACTTGTACAAGGATTCAAGTGATTCGCTAAAATAGTGGAATCTGAAGATATGAAGAACATAAGCGTCAGCGTGGACGACGACACCCACCGGCGGCTGCGGATCATGGCGGCCGAGCAGGGGACCTCCGTGTCGGCGATGATCAGGGACCACATGTTGAGGGTCATAAATGGCCAGAGCCAAGGGAATATGGGAGAAACGGAGCCTGAACGCCGACGCCGCAGGCTGGCCGAGGTAACTGAGGAATTCCAGCGGAGCGGGGCCGGTATTTCCATGGCCGACAACCTGACCAGAGAGGAGATGTACCAGGGCCGTGCGTCTCGCTGACTCCAACATTCTCCTCTACGCCGTCAGCTCCGACCTGGCAGAGGCCGGCAAGCGGGCCAGGGCCATCGAGACCCTGGGAGAGTAATCCCTGGCCCTCTCAGTCTAGGTCCTGCAAGAGTTCTACCACCAGGCCACCCGGCGGTCCGGGCCAGGCAGGTTGAGCCACGATGAGGCCATGAGGTTCTTAGACCAGCCCTACGAGAAAATGACCAGCTTTGACCAACTCAGCAGCGACGCAACGCCTACCACCTCAGGCAAAGGTTATCAGTGGCGGCAGGACCAAGAGACATTTCGGCTGTTACGCAGCAGGTCGCCACACAAGATTTTGGGGATCCAAGAAGGACAAGTCACCCGCAGTAGAGAACGGAAGTGCCTTTACAAAACCGCATCTCAGACAACCGATCGGGACACGCCATATTGGAAAAGATGCAGGACAAAGGAACGTTGCTGAAAGATTGGGATGTTTCGATTTATCGCGGCGTCCTGACTGGCTACAACAAGGCATTCATCATTGACGAAACAACCCGTGCGCAGTTGATCGCATCCGATCCCAAATCGGCGGACATCATCAAGCCTTTGCTGCGAGGCCGTGATATACAGCGATTCCGGGTGCAATGGGCCAATCTCTACCTCATTGACTCGCACAACGGTTATGGCGACGTTCCCGCCGTCAACATCGACGATTACCCGGCAATAAAGACCCATCTCGACAGCTACTATACTCAACTCGAAAAACGGCACGACAAAGGCCGAACGCCGTACAATCTGCGCAACTGCGCTTACTATCCAGAGTTCGCCAAAGAAAAGTTGTTTTGGATTGAACTCGTCGACAAAGGGCGATTTTCTTACGACAACAGCGGCATCTATGGCGAAGCTACTACTTTCATGATGACTGGCGAATCATCGCTAAAATACCTGTGCGCCGTCCTCAATGCCAATCTAGTGCGCTGGTTCCTCAACCAGATAGCCCCCACTTCGGGTATGGGGACGCTCCGTTGGAAAAAGATATACGTAGAGCGCATCCCCGTCCCGAAAATCAGTGCGGCCAAGCAGCGCCCCTTCGTGCGGCTCGTGGACCGGATACTGGAGGCCAAGGCCGCCGACCCGGACGCGGATACCACGGCGGACGAGGCGGAGATAGACCGCCTGGTCTACGAGCTGTACGGCCTGACGGAGGAGGAGGACACTGCCGTAGAGCGAGCCCTAGGACTGATACACCAAACCGACGAGGAGGAGGACGCGGCGCTGCTCCGGGCGATGGAGGAGGCCAGTATCGACGGTCCCGACAACTTTGTCAGCGAGGCGGACGTGATGGCAACGCTGCGAAGTGTGCGGGACTCGCATGGAAGTTAGGTATCACCACCAGTTCAACCGCGACTTGCGGCGGTTGAGGAACCCTTCCCTGGCTGCCCGGGTAGAACAAGTCATTGAAGAGTTGAAAGCGGCGTCCACCATCAGGGAGGTGCGCGGAGTGAGCAGAATCACCAGCGCGGGGGAGCACTACCGGATACGCATCAGAGAATACCGCCTGGGCATAACGATGGACGGCGAGACGGCCATCCTGCGCCGCTTCCTACCCAGGGGTGAAATCTACCGCTACTTTCCGTAGAATCCGGCCAAACTCCCCGTCCAGCGCCTCGTCTACCACCTCTCCGCCCCGGCCGCGGCACAGGAAACACCGCTCCCCAGGTGCGCTGGAGGCCAGACGCAGCCGTTGACCCCGTTCTCCCGCCAGCCGCTCTCGTCAGCGTGCATCACTGGACTGCTGCGGATGAGCTCCAGAATCCGGCTCACTTCCGGCCTGGTGACCGCTTGCCTTTGGCGGCGGGCTTGTGGCCCGGCATCCTGGAGCCTCGTCCGCCGCCTTTGGACAACCGGGCTTCCAGGCCCTCCACCCGCTGGCACAGTTCGGCAATGACCCCCTGTTGTTCGGCAATGACTGCCAGCAGGGTTTCCCGGCTCGCCTTGGTCAGGTCCAGTCCTGTTTCCATGGTCCTTTTATGCCACAACCAGCCCACCGGCGCCAGTGTTTTTCAGCGGAACCGTCGGCACAGTAATTTCGCCTCATCAAGTCTGAACAGTTACGCGTTGCAGCTTCGGATTGACAATGACTTACCAGTCTGTTGAAATTGCGATGTCCGCAAGCGTTGCACTGGTTTGGGACGATTGCGGGCATCACCAGTTACACAAGACTATCAACGGAGGAGATACTATGGCGGGTAGCACGTTGATATACGTAGGCGCGGAAGCCAGCGGCCTGTACCGGAAAGAGGCCGGGGAGTCCCACTGGGAGAACCTGACCAGGGGTATGGCCCCGTCGGCGCAGGCCAGGGCGATTGCGATCCATCCCCAGGACCCCAACATCGTGTTTGCGGGGACGCAACGGGGCGTTTACCGCAGCAAGGACCGGGGCGACAACTGGGAGCGCATGAACCTGACCGAGGGCAGGGTTGTGTGGTCGATCAAGTTCCACCCCGGCGACCCGAATACGATGTTCCTGGGCACCGAGGGCAGCGAGGTGTTCAAGAGCACGGACGGGGGGGAGAACTGGGAGTACCTGGCGACCATATCCAACCCCGACTCGGTGCAGATGGCCTTCGCCACCCGCATCCTGGGGCTGGCCATCGAGGCCAACAGCCCGGACCACATGTATGCGGCCCTGGAGGTCGGGGGTGCGGCCCGAAGCTCCGACGGCGGGAAGAGCTGGCAGATCGTCAACCGCAACTTCGCGGGGGACGTGGACCTGATGGACCTCCACGGCGTGGCCATCGGCGGGGCTGACTCCGGCTCGGTGTTCATCTCCAACCGGGTCGGCGTGTGGCGGACCCGGGACCGGGGGGACAACTGGGAGAACCTGGAGTTCCAGAAGTATTCACCCATAATGTACTCTCGCGGCGTACAGGCGGACCCGAATGACTCCAACACCCTCTACGCCTGCGTGGGGATGAACTTCGGCAGCGAGGAGGGCGGCGTCCTGCGCACGACCAACCTGGGAGACACCTGGGAGCGGTTCGACAACGGCGAACCAAGGAGCACCACATTCGGCGTCTCCATCAACGCCCAGGACCCGAACCAGGTGTACTTCTGCACGCGCAGGGGCCAAGTGTTCGGGACCCACGACGGCGGCGCAAGCTGGACCGAACACAAGCTCCCGGAGGGGGCTGAGAACGTGATCAGCGTGGCCTGTTCGTCCACCTGATTGCGGCTCCCGGCAGCGGGGCTTTCCAGGGCAAGGCTGATTTTCTGGGGTGGATGTCGAGTCCACCCCAGACCTGTTAATGGCGCTATGCGGGGCAAAGACGATTCAAGACAAAGACCATTCGGGGGGCGGCAGGTCATGGCGAGCAAGACGGGCGTCGAAGACGTGGCGGAGGTTGCCAGGGGACTACATGCGGAGATCAGGGACGCCAGGGAGGAGGTGGAGGCCAACCGCCGCCTTCCCGCCCGGCTGGTCCAGAAGATAGACCGGGCCGGGTTGTTCCGGCTCAGCCTGCCCCGGTCCATGGGAGGGCCGGAATGCGACCCCCTGACCAGCTTTGCCGCGGTGGAGGAGCTGTCCAGGGCCGACGGTTCGGTGGGCTGGTGCTCCATGCTGTCCAGCACGTGCTCCCTGTTCGCGGGCTTTCTTCCGGCGGACGTGGGGAGGGCCATGTTCGGGGAGCCTCCCAGCTTTCGCATGGCGGGTTCGATACGCCCGGAAGGACGGGCCGTGGTAGTGGATGGCGGCTACCGGGCGTCGGGCCATTGGGACTACGCCAGCGGCATCAACCACGCCAACTGGCTCCTCTGCACCTGCGTGGTCGAGGATGGAAACGGTCCTCGAATCACGGACGAGGGAATGCCGGAGACGCGGTCACTGCTTGCGCCGGTGGAAGCGGCCACAGTCCATGACAACTGGTCCACGGTGGGAATGCGCGGGACCGGCAGCCATGACTTCAGCCTGGATGAGGTGTTCATACCTGCCGAACACAGTTTCAAGCTGTTCGGGATTCCCTGCGAAACCACCCCACTGTATCACCCGCGCTTGGCCCTGGTGGCGGCATGGGCGCCGGTGGCGGCCAACGCCCTGGGGATGGCGCGCGGGGCGATGGATGCGTTTACCGAGATGGCGGCGGATAGGGGAAGCACTGTTTCAGCGACGCCCCTGAGGGAACGTCCAACGGTGCAGGCGAAGGCAGGCGAGGCGGAGGCGATCATCGGGGCGGCGCGGGCCTACGTCGTTGAATCGGTTGGTTCGGCGTGGCAAGCAGTGTGCGATGGGTCTGAAGACCTGGACAGGCAGGTTGCCGTGGCCCGCCTCAGCATCACCCATGCTATCTGGGAATCGGTGCGGGCGGTTGACCTGCTGTTCCACGCCGCGGGGACCAATGCTGTCCACCGCAGGCATCCCCTGGAACGGTTCTTCCGGGACGTCCACACGGCGGCGCAGCACGTCGCCGGGTCGCCATCCAGCATTGAGGCCGCGGGGCAGGCGTTGCTTGGGCTGCGGCCAGACAGCCCCGGGTGGTAGGTAGACCGGTAGAGTTCGGCAATCGTCCGGCGGACTCCCGCTCTCGCGGGATGACGGGGTCAGGGCTTCGCGTTGAGCTGTGGGCATTCAGGCAGATACCGCGGCACGGTCAGGGTTCACTACGGTCCCAGTCGTCCATGGCCCAATAGCCCTCGAAGGGAATCTCCACCTTCGCCTCCAGGCCCTGGGCTCGCTTGAGCCGCTGGATGTTGTACAGGTGGGTAATGTACTCGTAGTAGCGGTGGAAGAAGGACGCCTCAAGGGTGATCAGTGACCTGGAGGGGTCGTTGGGATCGGGCTTGACGCCCCCGGGGAATAGCTGGGGGTACTGGGAGAAGAAGCCGCTGCCGCCTCCATCCGCGGTCCTCTCCCGCAGGCTGCCGACGGTCTCGCGGTTGAGGATGCGCCACGCCAGGTCCATGCCCAGGCGGAGCTTCTCCAGGATTATTCCGGTATCCCAATAAAGGTCCTCGTCCAAACGGCGGTCGTGGGGCGAATCGAGCAGGCCGTCGTACTCTGTCCCCTCCGGCAACCCTTCGGGAAACAGGACATGTCCCCACCTTTGCCAGAACCAGCGCAGGTCGCCCGAGGCCATGTGGCTGAGGTTGCGGCGGATGCTCCACAGGCTCCACTCCCATCGGTCGGAGTCAAAGTCGAGCTGCTCATCGGTGAGACCTTCGATCTCGGTACGAATCATGTCGTATAGTTCCGACTCGAACTGGGGGAACAATACCGTGCCGGGGGCGTCGTCGTGCGGTGACTCGTTGACCATGCGGAGAACACTCCTGGAGTGTATTTGGTGTTGTGAAACAAGCTGAAGTTTAGGGGCCAACCCAGGTCTCGGACCATGCGAGGCAGGCGGTGCTGCTCTGCCGGTCGCCCCGCATCTCCAGAGCTACCGATCCTTCGACCACCTGGCCGTTGATGGTTATCTGGGCGTTGCGGGCCGGGGTGAAACAACTGTAGACGCCCAGGGGCCGGTCCGGGTTGCTGCCAGCGGGGTTCACGAGCATGAAGGGGTCGAGGAAGTCGTACCAGGTGAGGGAAATGATGTCCTCGTCGCCTTCGACGCGCTCGGTCCAGAAGGCGCGGCCGTCGCCAGACTTGGTGAACTCGGCTTCGGTCACCGGGATGGACTGGTCGGCGAACTCCTCGAAGAGGTAGGACTCGATTGCGCCCTGGAGCCAACGGGTCATGCCGATGTTGTCGGAATAGATCAGGACCTCGTCGTCGACGGCATCGCTCTTGAGGAACAGGACGTGGCCCGGCCCGGCGGGCGACAGGAGGATGCGCCAGTGGCTGATGCGAGTGGTCTGGGGGCCGCCGTCGCTACGTGAAAGGCGGATGAAGGAGTTTTCGCCGGTGAGGTAGACGCGGTTGGGGTCGATGGGATTTGTGGTCATTAGCTTTCGTCCTTTCGCTTGGATAGCTCTTGATCTACTCGCTCTGTCAGGAGTGACTCGACCAGAGACCGGCAAGGCATGTCCTCGCTGCTGGCTATCATTTCCAAGTCGGCGAGCAGAGACTCAGGAAGCTGGATGGATATCGGAATTGCCGATGGACCAAGGCAGGGAAGGAAAATCCGTCGTGGCCTGCTCCAGTCGATTTCAGACAGGAATGTTTCGACAAGAGACGGGCAAGACATGTCCCTGTTGTTGGCTATCAGCTTCAAGTCGTTAAGCAGAGACTCAGGAAGCTGGATGGAAACGGTTTCCTTTGGCAGCTTCAGGTCCGGGAAATCAACCCTTCGCGCCTTGCTCCAATCGATGTAGTCAACGGAGTCATGGGTAGCCCAAAACTCCCGCTCCTCGTCCTCGGAATCGAAGTGAGGAATTGGTTTCTTGTTAAACATTAAGGATTCTCTAAATGAATAGCGGCCTGTTGCAGAATACTTGCTCACATTCATGCCTGGTGACTCTGTGTTTGAACCAGTTGTTATCCGAATTGCCATCGTCCCATTGGAACCTGGGATAATCAGTGGGTCCGTTCATCTTATGTTACACGAAAAAACCGGGGCCTGCCGCTTGGTGCAAGCCCCGGTTGTGTGTCCGCCAGATAGCTTCTCCCTGGGAGGGGCCTAGAGGTCCTTGGCGGGGAACCAGTCCTGCTTCCAGGGGAAGTCGCCGGTGACGTCGTCGAAGGCGGGGAGACCCTGCTCGATCCGCTCCCGGTAGGGGCTGGTGATAGGCTCGCGGTAAGGAGAGATGCCGCCCTCGTAAGCCTCGGGGCCGACCTTGAAGTGCTTGGCCTGCTCCAGGGTCTCGACGAAGGGCATGTTCATGTCGTAGAGCTTGTCCAGGGTCTTGGGCCGGGGGCCGGCCTTGGAGACGTGGCCGTAAAGCTCGCGCCCGACGATGTCCTCGGCCATCCAGACGCAGTCGATGAGCTTGTCGATGTCCACTCCGGTCTCGACGCCCATGTCTTCCATCATGTGCAGGATGTCCTCGGAGGGGGCCATGCCAGTGGCGCGCCCGTTGCCGCAATAAGGGCAACCGCCGTAGCCGCCGATGGTGCCGTCCAACTCCACGGTGTCCTCGGAGCTAAGGGTGCGGATAGCGGCGTAGGCGGAGGCGATGGCCATGTTGCGGCCATTGTGGAGGTGCAGCCGGAAGTGGGTGATCTCCGGCCACTGTTCCTTGACCCGGTAGATGCTCTCCTCGACCTTGGCAGGGGTACAGTGGCTCATGGGGTCACCCAGCGATACGCTGCGGACCTGGATGCCGACTTCGTCCCACATGGCGTGCTGCTTTTCCAGCAGGACCATCAGGGAATCGACCGGGAACTCGCCGAGGAAGTTGGAGCCCCAACTGGCGTTGCAGCCGATGCCGGCCTCGGTGATGTTGAGTTCCTGGGCCTGGGCGATGATCTGGGGCCAGCGCTCCATCTCCTGCATCTGGCTGCGATTGGTGTTGCGGCGGGCGAACACATCGCAGAGGTGGCAGGAGAGCCTGGGGTAGCGGTCGCGCTCGATGGTCAGAGGGGGCGAGTAGGCCCTGGCACGCTCGACGCCGCGGGCGTTGAGGGCGAGGGCGGTGTAGGTGATGCCTGGCTTGGGGGTGAACTTGGTCACGATCTCGTCGATGCGCTCCATCTGTGGGGTCCACCTGGGGCTGACGAAGGAGCCCACGACGATTTGGTCCAGACCGGTCTCGGACAGGGCGTCGAGAAGAGAAACTTTGTCGTCGACGCTGATCTGGGCGTCTTCGATCTGCATACCCTCCCGCATACCCTCTTCTTTATAGGTAATCGTTGGATAGTCTGGCATTGGCTTCTCCTTTCCCGTTCCGCTTGGGCACAGATCGCCCTATGGGAATTTGAGCGTGGGTCGATACTGGGCGGATTGTATTGGCGGGGGAGTTGGGTTGTCAATTGGGACTGCGTTGACATCTGGTTGTCGTTCCTGAGAAATTAGGAGTCGAGACCCTCCCTCGAGTGGCAAGGAGAATTTCCGATGCTGACACGGCTGCGGCTGGAGAACTTCAAGTCCTGGAAGGACAGCGGGGAAATTCCCATGAAGCCCATAACCGGCTTCTTCGGGGCCAACAGTTCCGGCAAGTCCAGCTTGCTTCAGGCACTACTTCTTATGAAGCAGACTGTCGATTCTCCTGATCGCGGGATCGTACTCCATTTTGGCGACGAGCGAACTCTCGTAGATGTAGGTGATTTCGAGGGTGTCATCCATCGAAATGACACCAACCAGACCATCAAGTTTTCTCTGGACTGGAAATCCGAAATAGAGATCGAGGTGCCGGAAAAGTACGGAAACGGCTCTGTAGCCAGGCATGCAGATGTCGGTTTCGATACTGAAATCGGGAGGGAAGTTACCACTTTCAGGGGGTCTCCGGTGTTGAAAGAGATGTCTTACCGGATTCCCCATCGTCGGCGATTTGGGGTACGGCGTCTCTCCAATGGGTGGGGTTACGCGCAATTGCTCGATGGCATGGAACTCGAGCACAGACCTCGTCCGGGGCAACTGATTCCTGCGCCGACGCTCCAGTTTAATGATTTTAGTCGCTGGATAGAGGGGGATTTTGAAGACCGGGGTTTCTTTTCCCGTCTGCAACACGGGCTAGAATCACTCTTGAGCAATACGCACTATCTTGGCCCTCTCCGCGCAGAGCCTCGGCGCTTTTACGGTTGGTCTGGTGTGCGACCCTCTGATGTGGGCCAGGCAGGAGAATCCGTAGTCGGCGCCATAGCCGCATCCAAACAGAGTGGTCAGGCGATACTGGATGACGCTGGATCGCACTACTCTAGAATTGACGAATACGTAGCAGGTTGGCTTAAGCGGCTTGGGCTCGCCGATGACTTCCGTGTTGAGGCACTTGACGATGACGGACGGTTTTTCGTAGCCAAGGTACGAAAGTCACCCACTTCTCCCGAGGCTCTTCTGGCAGACGTGGGGTTCGGAGTTTCCCAGGTCTTGCCAGTCCTAGTGTTATGCTTCTACGTGCGTCCGATGTCTACCGTGATCCTGGAGCAACCGGACATCCACCTGCATCCTTCGGCCCAGGCCAGACTCGCCGATGTCTTCATAGACGCATGGAAGAAATACCGCATTCAGATATTGTTTGAAAGCCACGGTGAGCATTTGCTTCGCAGGCTCCAGCGCCGGATAGCTGAAGGGAGTATCAAGCAGGACGACATCGGCCTTTTCTTCTGCTCTATGGAGGAGGATGGCAGTTCGAGCCTTAGCCATCTTGAACTCGATGAGTACGGGAACATCGCCAATTGGCCCAAGGACTTCTTCGGCGACCAGTTCGGCGAGATTGCAGCAATGAGCGAGGCTGTGCTGAAGAGGAAGGCGGAATCCGATTGACCACTGGGAAGCCCGAGATAGTGATGGACACCAATGTCGCCGTAGTCGCAAACAGCAACCACGATAAAGCGAGTCCAAACTGCGTACTTGAGTGCATAAACCGCCTACGCTTGATTCAAGACCAACGTATCCTCTTGTTGGACGACAAGAACTTGATTCTTACGGAGTACCGCAATAACCTCCACCCGTCCGGTCAGCCTGGAGTTGGAGACGCCTTTTTCAAGTGGCTCCACGACAACCAAGCCAACCCGGATTACTGCCGCAGTGTAGCTGTAAAGCATCATCCTGACCGGGAGTTTGAGGAATTCCCGGATGATCCAGACCTCGCAGCATTTGACCGCAGCGACCGTAAGTTCGTTGCTGTTGCACTGGCCAGCGGGACTGGGCCAGAGGTCTTCAACGCTTCTGATACGGACTGGTGGATTCACCGTCAGGGGTTGCATCAACATGGCATAAAAGTGGTCTTTCTGTGCCCGGAGTTAATGCACGGGTAAACGATGGGCAATCCTTCGAACGACTATGGCTCCCTGTTCCAGGAATGATCCCTCTTCTGGCTGTTCCGCAAGTTCCGAATTGACACCTAGCGCAGGCCGCTCCTATAATGCCTGCAATCGGAGAGGGTTTCCGTTTTTAACAATTCGGGTTTCAGAGGCACGTAGGGGAGCTCGGTTAAGCCGGGTTGAGAGGGTGACCGGATTGTCACCGACCCTTGCGAACCTGATCTGGGTAATGCCAGCGTAGGGAAGCGACGCCCGTCGTGTATGAGTCAGGCCGAGGCCGCCAACCCCTAGCGTTGGCGGCTTTACTATTTTTGGAGGTGCTTCATGGTTGGCGTAGCCGATGTTGGTAAATTGCTCCAGGGCAGGGCGAATTTCCCCGCCAGCAGGAAAGTGTACAAGGAAGGTTCCCGGCCCGACATTCGCGTTCCCTTCCGCGAGGTGACCCTTACGCCCACCACGGGCCGGTTCGGGAACGAGGAGAACGCCCCGCTGGACCTGTATGACACCAGCGGCCCCTACAGCGATGATTCGGCGCAGTTGGACCTGCGGAAGGGGCTGCCGGCGCTGCGCGCGAAGTGGATTCTGGAGCGTGGCGACGTTGAGGAGTCCACCGCGGTCCGCACCGGGACCAACGGCAGGGGCAGCGCACAACCCTTCCCGGGTCTCCAGCGCAAGCCTTTGCGAGCCAAGGCAGGCCAGGCCGTGACACAGATGCACTATGCCAGGAAGGGCCTCGTTACGCCGGAGATGGAGTTCATCGCCATCCGGGAGGGGATGGACGCGGAATTCGTCCGTTCCGAGGTCGCCAGAGGCCGGGCCATAATCCCCTCGAACATCAACCATCCCGAGTCCGAGCCGATGATTATCGGGCGCAACTTCCAGGTGAAGATTAACGCCAACATCGGCAATTCGGCCGTTACCTCTTCCATTGAAGAGGAAGTCGAGAAGATGATGTGGGCGACCCGGTGGGGCGGCGATACGGTGATGGACCTTTCCACCGGAGACGACATCCACACGACCAGGGAATGGATTCTGCGCAACTCTCCGGTGCCCATCGGTACGGTGCCCATCTACCAGGCGCTGGAAAAGGTGGGCGGCGACCCCAATGAACTGACCTGGGAGATTTACCGGGACACCATTATCGAGCAGGCGGAACAGGGGGTTGACTACTTCACCATCCACGCCGGCGTACTGCTGCGCTACGTCCCTCTGACGGCCAACCGGATTACCGGCATCGTGTCCCGTGGCGGGTCGATCATGGCCGGGTGGTGCCTGGCCCATCACGAGGAGAACTTCCTCTATACAAACTTCGCCGAGATCTGCGAGATCATGCGGGCTTACGACGTCGCATTTTCGCTGGGAGACGGGTTGAGGCCGGGGAGCATTGCCGACGCCAACGACGAAGCCCAGTTCGCAGAGCTTTCCACCCTGGGCGAGCTTACCCAGTTTGCCTGGGAGCACGATGTCCAGGTGATGATCGAGGGTCCGGGACATGTGCCGCTGCACAAGATCAAGGAGAACGTGGAGCGGCAGATTGAGGTCTGCCACGAAGCCCCATTCTACACCCTGGGGCCGTTGGTCACCGACGTTGCACCGGCCTACGACCACATCACGTCGGGAATCGGCGCAGCCATGATCGGGATGTACGGCACGGCCATGCTCTGCTATGTGACTCCCAAGGAGCACCTGGGCCTGCCGAACAAGGAAGACGTAAAGGAAGGCGTGATTACCTACAAGATCGCCGCCCACGCCGCCGACGTGGCCAAGGGCCATCCTCGGGCGCATCAGTGGGACGACGCGCTCTCCAAGGCCCGGTTCGAGTTCCGCTGGGAGGACCAGTTCAACCTGGCCCTGGACCCGGATACGGCCCGGGACTATCATGATGAGACGCTCCCGGCCCAGGGCGCCAAGGTGGCCCACTTCTGTTCCATGTGCGGCCCCAAGTTCTGCGCGATGAAGATTACGCAGGACGTGCGGGAGTACGCAAGGAACCGGGGCGTAGCCGTGGAGACCGCGTTCGAGACGGGCATGGATGAGAAGTCCGAGGAGTTCCGCAAGGCAGGCAGCAGGATCTACCAGCAAGCCTAGACGGGACGGTTGGCAGGCGTGGCGCGTGGGTCTGAGTCCCACCCACGCCGGCATTTGCCCAGGGCCCATGAAGGTGAGGCCGGGCTTCCACGGCAGGCAGATGGCCGGTCGAGAAAGCCCGGCTTCTTACGATTTCCGGGGAGCCGGGTAATGGTATACTCTGTTGTGAACACCTCCCAGCCAGCAACTTTTGGAGCCAACCGATGGCACTGTATTTTCTTCTCGGCACCCTTTCTTCTGAAGGTCAACACCTGGTCCATGACGATGCCGACCTGTTCCTCAAGGCCACCAACTCAATAAGAGTAGAGGGAGCCACCGTATTGGGACGCTATGGCGTCCTTGGAAGATATGACTACGTGATCATGGTTGACGCCCGGGACAACGAGACGGTGGCCCGGATGTCGGTGGAACTGGGTATAAGGACCGGGCTGCACATCGAGACTCTACCGGCCATCGCCATCGGATTTATGGCGGACCAGAACCCCGATAACCCGGAAGAAGAGCCGGAGAGCGTTCAGTTGCGGCCGGGTCAGGGGGTCGTGAGCTAGGGTGATGGCAACGCCGGTAGAAAACCGGATTGACGGAGCACGGGAACTGCTGCAAGCGGCGCGGGAGGAATTTGCCCGTGCGGAAGAAGCCCAGGGAGGCGCGGCCGTGACTGGGCTGAGGAATTCCTGCGGCAAAGGCTGGCTTGCCATACTGGAAGCCATCAATGCCCACTTTATCAAACAGGGTGTTCCAGAGCCTGAGTTGCCCGGGAACGACCGGGGCAGAAAGTACTTTGCAGGCCGCTACATGGACCGGAACATGACGAAGGACTACATCTACTTGCGCCAGACGTTCCATCTCGACGGGTACTACGACGGGATCGTGGAGTTCGACGACATGCCCGGCTATCTCGACGAACTGGAAGAGTTCATTGACAGCATAGCAGCATCGGGGAGCGAATGATGGCCGGAGCAAGTGTCCCCAAGGCGATGACTATTGCCGGTTCCGACTCCGGCGGCGGCGCAGGTATTCAGGCCGACCTGAAGACTTTTGCAGCCCTGGGGGTTTACGGCACAGTGACCCTTACCGCCATAACGGCCCAGAACACCGTGGGGGTCACCGGAGTACATGAGATCCCGCCGGACATGATCATCGCCCAGATGGACGCAGTCATGGGAGACATAGGCGCGGACGCCGTGAAGACGGGGATGCTGTCCAGCCGGGAGATCGTCGAGGTAGTTGCCGGCCAAGTGAAGAAACACGGGATTCGCGCGCTGGTGGTTGACCCGGTGATGGTCGCCAAGAGCGGAGACCCGCTGCTGCGGGAGGACGCGGTGGAGGCTGTTCGATCCTTCCTGGTGCCGCTGGCGGCGGTGGTTACTCCAAACATCCCGGAGGCTGAGTCCCTCACCGGCATGACCATCGAGACTGATGCGGACGTTCGGGAGGCCGCCGAGAGGATCATACAGATGGGCGCGCGCTCCGTGGTGGTCAAGGGCGGACACCGGGAAGGTCCGGCCGCGGACCTGCTTTACGATGGGGTGAGATTCCAGGAGTTTTCAGCGCCGAGGATTGATACCGTCAACACCCACGGCACCGGATGCACATTCGCGTCGGCAGTTGCTGCGGGTCTGGCCCAGAGGAAGACAGTAGAGGACTCGGTTGCCCAAGCCAAGGAGTACGTGACGGAAGCGATACGAAGCTCTTTCCCAATCGGGAGGGGTCACGGTCCATTGAACCACTTCTACCGGCTTTGGGGAGACAGCCAATGACGACGGCAGAGACGAAACTGTTGACCGCTGATGATCTGCTCCGGCTGCACAGCGAGGGGGTTAATGGGGAACTGATAAGGGGAGTGTTGTGCGAGACTGTGCCCGTGGGAATAGAACACGGCGAAATAGCATTCAATCTGGGCGGTGAAATTAGAGCTTTTGTTAGACCGAGGCGGTTAGGGCGCGTGGTTGGCTCCGATGTCGGCATCTGGCTGGCAAACGACCCGGATACGGTGCGGGAAGCGGACGTGGCATTTATCCCGGCGGACCGGCTGCCCCTTGACGCGCGGGTCACAGGCTACTCGGAAGTAGTTCCCGCTCTGGTAGCCGAGATTGTCTCCCCTAGCGATAGTCTGCGCGAGGTCCACGACAAAGCGCGCATGTGGTTGAGCCATGGGGTAGCTTTGGCGTGGGTAGTGTTCCCTGATAGCAGGACCGTTGACGTTCACCAGAACGGCAGTCCCATAGTGACGCTCACCGAGGAGGATACGCTCAACGGGGGAACCGTGCTGCCCGGGTTCTCCCTGCCGGTCAGGGAAGTTTTCGAGTAGATAGGCTTACCGATATAATCAGGTCAACTTCCGGCGCTCGCACTTTCGGAGGGACGGGAGCGCCCTAACCATTCCAGAGGTACACCGCTTATGTTCACGCCCGTTTCCAGCCGTGTCAGCTTCCCGTCGATGGAGTCCAATGTCCTTCAGTATTGGAAGGATAAGGATGTTTTCCGACGCACGGAGACCGAGCGGGAAGACAGTCCCCTGTTCATGCTTTTCGAGGGCCCGCCCACGGCCAACGGCAATCCCGGCATCCACCACGTCCTGGCGCGGGTGTTCAAAGACGTTATATGCCGTTACCGCACCATGAAGGGCTACCGGGTTATGCGCAAAGGCGGATGGGACACCCACGGCCTGCCGGTTGAACTTGAGGTGGAAAAGGAGCTTGGACTCCAGACAAAACGGGAAATCGAGGAGTACGGCATAGAGCGGTTCAACGAGAAATGCCGGGAGAGCGTTTTCCGCTACGTCAAAGAGTGGGAGACCATGACCGACCGGATTGGATTCTGGGTGGACATGGACGACCCATACGTCACCCTGCACAACGATTACATTGAGACAGGGTGGTGGATACTGAAAGAGCTTTGGGACAAGGGGCTTCTGTACCACGACCTTCGGGGAACGCCCCATTGCCCCCGGTGCGTCACCAGTCTCAGTTCCCACGAGGTTGCCCTGGGTTACCAGGAAAACACGCCCGACCCATCGGTGTTCGTGAAGTTCCAAGTCCAGTCCGAACCGGATTCCGGCGCCAACATGGCATGGGCATCGGACCCCGCTGTTCCCGCGTATCTGCTGGCATGGACCACCACACCCTGGACTCTGCCGGGCAACACGGCCCTGGCGGTGGACGCGGACGCCGAATACTCGGTAATCGAACTGGAGCGGGACGGGGATGCCCAACGCCTGGCGTTAGCTACCGCATTGCTCGAATCAACGGTGCGTCAAGAATACCGTGTTTTGACCACGGTCAAAGGGTCTGATCTGGTTGGAATCGGCTACCAACCTCTCTACAGTCCCGATGAGTTCGGGGTTAGCGTCAGCCGGTTTGCGGACGGCGCATTGGTCGCGCCCGGAGGAACGGATTTGAAGCTAACGCCCAGGGTCGTTGCCGCCGATTTCGTCTCAATGGACGACGGCACCGGCATCGTTCACATCGCCCCGGCATTCGGCGATGAAGACCTGGGCTTGGGGCGGAATCAAGGCCTGAATTTCGTCCAGCCGGTTGACCTGTTGGGGAACGTGACCGGCAATTACCCATTTGCGGGCAAGTTCGTCAAGGATGCCGACGGGGAGATCATGGCGGATTTGCAGGAGAGGGACCTTCTCTTCCGACGGGAGGTGTACCGGCATACCTATCCCTTCTGCTGGCGCTGCGACACGCCGCTGCTCTATTACGCCAAGGGTTCATGGTACATCCGCACATCGGCGCTGAAGGACCAACTGGTCTCCGGCAACGGCGAAATCAACTGGTACCCGGACTACATCAAGGAAGGCCGGTTCGGGGAGTGGCTGCGCAACAACGTTGACTGGGCCATCTCCAGGGAGCGGTACTGGGGCACTCCTATACCCATCTGGCATTGCCATAGCTGCAACAATATGGTGTGCATCGGCAGCCGGGATGAACTGTCGCAACAACCGGGGCTGGAAGGGCCGAGCATTGACGATCTTGACCTGCACCGCCCCTATGTAGATGAAGTGACGTTCCTCTGCAACCCGGACGGATGCGGCGGGCGGATGCGGCGCATTCCAGAGGTAATGGACGCCTGGTTTGACTCCGGGGCCATGCCCTTCGCCCAGTGGCACGTGGGCGGACAGGACGATGTAAAGAAGCTGCGGGATCAGGGACGGTTCCCCGCCGATTACATCTGCGAGGCGGTGGACCAGACCCGGGGCTGGTTCTACAGTCTCCATGCCCTCTCGACGCTGCTGGAGGGAGAACCATCTTACAGGAACGTGATTTGCCTGGGGCTGGTGCTGGACGAGCGGGGCCACAAGATGAGCAAGCACGTGGGCAACGTGGTGGAGCCGCTCCCGCTGCTGGACGAGACCGGGGCCGACGCGCTGCGCTGGTACTTGTTCACCGCTACCCACCCCGGAGAGCCGCGCCGCTTCTCCGCCCGGCTGGTCAACGAGACGCTGCGGCGAGTGCTGCTGACCCTGTGGAACGTCCACTCATTCTTCACCAACTATGCGTCCATCGACCAGTTCCATCCCGACCAGAAGCCAGCGGACTGGCGGCCGGAGAACGAACTGGACCGGTGGGTGTTATCTGAGCTTAATACGCTAATCTCCCAGGTCGATGGCTATATGGACGGCTATGATCCGACCAACGCGGGCCGACGCATCCAGGAGTTCATCGACCAGCTTTCCAACTGGTACGTGAGGCGCAGCCGCCGCCGGTTCTGGAAGAGCGAGAACGACCAGGACAAGCTCTCGGCCTACGTGACGCTGCACACCTGCCTGGTTACGGTGCCCAAGCTGATGGCCCCGCTGGCCCCATTCGTTGCCGAGAAGATGTACCAAGACTTAGTGTGCGCCGTGGACCCCGCTGCGCCGGACAGCGTCCACCTGGCGGAGTTCCCAGCGGCGGACCAGTCGCTCATCGACGAGCCGCTCATGGAGGCCACCCGTCTGGCCATGCGCATTTCCAGCATGGGCCGGGGCGCACGCTCCCGGGGCGGGTTGAAAGTGCGCCAGCCCCTGCCGGAGGTGGTGGTGCGGACGCGGACGGCAGAGGAACTGGGTCATCTGGATCTGATCACCCCGCAGGTGCTTGAGGAGCTAAACATCAAGAGCCTGAAGCCGATGGCGGATGAGTCGGACATTTACCAACAGGCACGGGCAGAGGCAGGGGACCGGTCTGAAGCCACCGTGGCCGTAGACAACTACTGGGTCGCCCTGGACGGAGGGTTCATGGTGGCCGTGGACTCTACCATCACCCCGGAGTTGGCAGAGGAAGGGCTGGCCCGTGAACTGGTCCACCGGGTCCAGAACATGCGCCGCTCCGCCAACTTTGACCTGACAGACCGCATAGTAGTCTATTACCAGGGGCCAGAGGAAGTAGGCAACGTCATGGCCCACCATGCCAGCTACATCCAGCAGGAAACCCTGGCCGAGGAACTCCTGGACACTGCTCCATTGGAAGGCTCGGAAACCGAGACTGCGAAGATTGACGGGATGGAGGTCGTCCTGGGAGTGCGGCGGGTCTAGGCGGGAGCGGCGGAAAGAAAGGGCGCAGCCATGCCGGAACTGCCGGAGGTTGAAAACGCCCGGCGTTGCCTGCTCCGCGCCGGTCTGCCCGGCCGAACCTTCAAGGGCACCGACATCGGGTGGGCCAGAACGGTAAAGCGCCCTGACCTGGAAGGGTTCGTTATTGGACTGAGGGACGCCACGGTCTCCGATGTGCTCAGGAAAGGCAAGTACATCCTGGTCCCCCTGCAAGTTGAGGATGAGACGCCGACCCTGATTATCCACCTGGGGATGAGCGGCGGGCTAAGTGTTGGACCGGCATCCAGCCCGGAGCCTCCGATGGTGCGCCACCGTTTCGCCCTGGATGACGGCCGGGTGATGAGGTTCGTGGATGGGCGAAAGTTCGGCAAGCTATGGCTGGTTGACGACACCGCGGAGGTGCTGCCTCCGTTAAGCCCGGACCCCTTGGAAGACGGATTTACCGCGGAAGGGCTGGCGGCGTCGCTGTCAGGGAAGCGAGCGCCAATCAAGGCGCTGCTGCTGGAGCAATCGGTCTCCGCCGGTATCGGCAACCTCTACGCCGACGAGTCTTTGTACCTGGCCGGGATTCACCCGGAGCGTGCCGGGGCGGACCTGAGCCCGGGGGAAGTTGCACGGCTCCGGAAGAGCATTTCCCAGGCTTTGACCGACGGTGTGGCCGTGTACGACCAGGCCCGGGACGAGCTATGGCCCGACGCTCCGAGGGCGCTCACGGCCTGGACGATTCCACGCAAGCAAGGTGCGTCGTGCCCCCGTTGCGGCGCGACAATGGCAGTGACCCGTATCCGGGCGCGGACCACCTGGTTCTGCCCGGAGCACCAGGTCTAGGAACACTAGGCTGCCGTGCCGTAGATGTGCTCAGGGATGACGATGATCACCGAGCGGCGGTCGTCAATCATCGCTTGATCGTATTCTTCCCAGTTGGGGTGTTCCTCGCCGGAGGCGGCGCGGTAGGTCTCCCGCAACGCCTGGCGCAACTCCTCCGGGTCGGTGTTGCCGGCAGACAGAATCTGGGCCTGTCCTTCCAGCACCACGAAGCCCCACCAGCTTTCCCGTGACACCAGCAGGGAGCATCGGGGGTTGCGCCGGAGATTCTTCAACTTGGCGCGGTCCTCGGTCACGGTGAACCCGATTCCATCTCGCACCGGGCCGCAACTGATAATGCTCATCTGCGCCGCGCCGTTGCGGCGGAAGGTTGTCAGCACGCCCCGGTGGGTTTCGGTGGCCAGCGCCCTAACGTTGTCGGGGATCATATCGGTCTCTCCTTGGCTGTGCGGCTAGAGGACGAAATCTATCTCATACAGGTCATAGTGGGAGTGTTGCATGTCCAGGCTGGCGTACACGCTTTGGGCAACGTGGTTGTCCCGGTCCACGTAGAGGCGCAGGCCGCATACGCTGCCGTCGCGCATAGCTTCAGCGCGGACATGGGCATCCAGGGCGCGGTAGACTCCCCGGCGGCGGTGGTCGGGGTGGACGTAGACGCTCTGAATCCACCAGAAGCGGCCGTTGCGCCAGTCGCTCCACTCGTAGGTAATCATCAATTGACCGACGACTTTCCAATCCCGCCGCCACCCCGATTCTGCCTCCGCATGGCCGCCGAGTTCGGCGATGAAGTAGCGGCCAAGGGCGGGGTCTTCCAGGACTGCCGACACTCCCCGGCGCAGGCGGTCAACGTCCAATTCGATGCCCTCGGTCTCCAAGGCCATCGCGGAGTTGAAGGCTACGATGGTGTCCAGGTGAGCGGGGGTTGCCGTCCGGACGTTGATGCTTGTTGAACGGTCTGACACGGTCCTCCTCGTTTCCAGTTCCCCCTTCTGCCTACGCTGAGACTAGCTGAACCAAAAGGTTGAGCCGTGCTCGCCCTTCTGGACCTCGATGCGCACCGGGAAGGCGTCCTTGAGGTCTTCCAGGTGGGTGACTACGATAATCTTGTCGAAGTCGTCCTCGATGGCTGCAATCACGTCCAGTATGCGCTCCCGGCCCGCCGCATCCTGGGAGCCGAAGCCCTCGTCGATGAACAGGGTGGGTAGGGGAGCGCCGACGCGCTGGGCAAGGACTTTGGACAGTCCGATGCGCAGGGCGAGGTTGACGCGGAAGGCTTCGCCGCCGCTGTACATTTCGTAGCCGCGGGGGCCAAGCTCATCGCTGACATTGATCTGCAACGTCTCTATGGGGTCGCCTCGTCCGCTGCGCCGCTCCCGCTGTGTCTCAAGCTGGACCTGCATCCGGTTGTCGGTCATCCGCCCCAGCAGGTTGTTGGTCTCCTCCTCCAGCCGGGGCAGCACCGTCTCGATGAGCATGGCCTGGATTCCCTGCCGCCCGAAAGCGCCCACCAGTTCGCGGCAGACGCTCTGCTGTTCTTCCAGGTCCGACAACTTGGCTGATGACGCCGCGATGTCGCGCCTGAGGGATTCGATACGCTGCACTTCGCCTTCCAGATGGCCCTGCCTGGCGGCAGCTTCCTGGACGCGGCCCTCGATTTGCCGGTGCTCCGTCTCCTCGGACTTCAACTGCTCCTGCCAGACCGGGAGGACTTTCACCGACTCGACGATGGCGGCACGTTGCTGTCCCAGCCGGTCCAGTTCGTCGCGGCGGCGTTCCAGCATGTCGCCGGTACGCTGGAGGGAGTCAAGTTCACCCGGCAGGGACGTTTCGGCGTGAGTGAGTTGGTCCAGCAAAGCCTGGAATCGTTGCAGGGACTGCATCTCCTCATAGCTGCGTTGACGGGTTTCCTCATCATAGCCGAGGGACTTGATTTTCAGGTCCATGATTTCCAGGTCGGCCAATTCCTGGGCGGCGAAATCGTTGCAGGCCAGGGACTCGGATATGCGGGCCGATTCGATGCCGACTGCCTCAAGCTCCTGCTGCGCTCTTTGAGATTCCTGTATCTGGTGTTCCAGCCTGGGCAGCATGGCCTGCCATTCCTGCTGGGCGGCTGCCAGGGACTTTTCCCGTTGTTCGAGGCCCTTCTCCATGCCCGACTGCCGGGTCTGTAACTCCTGGAGACGGGCCTGGTTGCGGCGGTAAAGGTCTCGCTTCTCCCTGATGTCGACCTCATAGACTTCGACCAACCGCTGGCAGGAGTCATCGCGGAGTGGGGTCTGGCACAGTGGGCAGACCGCGCCATCCCCGTTGGAGTTGTTGAGCAGGTCCAGCTTGGCGCGGAGTTCCAGTCCTTCCGTCTTGTACCGCTCGGCCATGCTGCCGGCCTCGCCTACGGCAGTGAATATAGCGGTCAAGTCCTGGCGTTCAGCCGCAATTTCGACCTCTTCGCCCTTCAGTTCTTCGATGTGGGTGCGCACCTTGTCAAGTTCGAGGTTTAGGGCCGGCTCGGCCTGGGCTTTGGGTTGCAGCTCGGTCTTTACCCTGCGTTGAATCTGCTCGGCCCGGGCTTCAAGGCGGGACCGGGCCGCATCGATGGTACGGAGAATGCCTTCTCTCTGGCCGCGCAGCATGTCAAACTCGGCGCGGGCCATTTCGAGAGACCGGTACTTCTCTATAGCGGCATCCATACGTTTGGCTCCATCCCTGACCTGTTCCGCGTCTTCAATCAGAGACCTGAATTGCGTAACGCGAGCATCCGCAGCGGCCAGTGCGGACTCAAGCTCGGAAATGTCCTTCCGGGAATTGCGAATCTGGCCTTCCAGGGATGTAAGGGCGTCCTGCTGCCGCAGCAGCTCCTCCACCCGGCCCCGGAGACCCTCGACGGCGTGCCGCTGCTCGACAAGCTGAAGGTCCAGTTGGGCGCGGCTGGCCTGCACCTCGGCAAGCTGGCTCAACGGGTCTCCGGCGTGTTCCAGGTCTTCCCGCATCCGGGCCAAAGCGCCCTCCACCTCGGCGGCAGCGGTCTGTGCGCCGGAGAGCCTTTCCCTGGCCCTGGCCTGGAGGCGGTCGTAAGCCTCCAGACCCATGATCCGGGCCAGCACGGCCTTGCGCTCGGCGGGGGTCTTGCCGGTGAACTCTCCGGCCCGGCCCTGGAGCAGGAACGCAGAGTTGATAAAGGTGTCGTAGTCCATGCCCACGGCCTGGACGATTTTGGCCTCGGTCTCCCGCACGCTGTTGCCGGTGATGGGCTGCGGGCTACCTGCGCCGAGGACCTGCAACTGGAGGTCAGTAACTCCCTGGCGACGCCTGGTCCCGCCGCGGGAGCGGCTGCGGATGACCCGGTATGGTGTGTCCCTAGCGAGGAAATCCAATTCGACCCGGCACTCCTCTGCCCCATAGGAGATCAGGTCGTCCTGGGACTTGCCCCTGGCCTCGCCCCAGAGGCACCAGGCGATGGCGTCCAGCATGGCCGACTTGCCGTGGCCATTTGCGCCGCACAGGCAGGCCACGTGGATTCCGGCAAAGTCCAGGGTGGGGACATCCTCCCGGTAGCTGAGGAAGTTACGCAGGGTCAGGCGTTGGGGTATCATAGGCGGTTACCCAATTCTATCACTGAAGACGAGTGAAGGCCGTCCGGCGGGCGTTTGTCTGATAGGAAATTGCCTACCCTGCCCATCCTTTACGCATAGCGAGGGTGACCATTGCCACCAGGTTCGTCTTGAAATTCGGAGCGGAAAATGTCTGCCCGCTGTCTTTGTAGGTGACCCAAGTTTGGCCCGAGATGTCGGAAGGGGGGTGGCGGGCAGCCTTCCGACCTTATTGGAAGCACTCGCACGCCCCAGGTGAGGGCTATTCCCATTTCAATCATTACGTTGGGGTTAAAGTCGGATGTCTCGAATACTGCGATGTCGGACGAAATAATGCCCCGCACGATTTGGTTGAATATATGCTCGCCGTAACCGGCACGAAGCTCTTTGAAGTCCAGGAGAATCCGGTCGTTGCCCGGGGTGGAGTTGTATTGCATGACTGCGCCGCTAAATTCGTTCTCCAGGTTTTTCACAAGCCGGTCTGAATCGTAATTTACCGACTTGAACTGATAGCCGAATACTACTCGAAGAGAGTCTTGTTTCTGCCTTGTTGTGTATATATATTCCCAATCCTGGTCGGTAAACCCGTAAGGCGAACCGATGGGGGCCGGCAGCCTGGGGATTCTGAAGTCGCCCGGATACTGCGATTGAGAATCGTCAGGACTGCCAGGCATTGCCATCAACAGTTTGTATTGGTACTGACCATAGGGAGTTAGCCAGACGTTGAACTTCCCATTATCAAACTGATTGACGTGAGCGCATCCGTTGTTTTCCAAAAACACAGCGGCATCAAGCGCCCTGTGGGGCGGCAGCGTTGCCTTAATATGCCCATCCGACAATAGGTGGCGTCCACGTTTGGCGTCTTCTTCCGGATTAGCGTATGTGGGGAGGGCATACTCTGCCAGGAATTTCAGCAATGATATGCCGTCTCGTTCCATTTGAACGCTCATTGCAAGTTCCACGCTTGGCGGTTACTTCACCAGAAACTCTTGCGTGTTGAGGGTACCCGTGTTGAGTGTACCATTGATTTTAGCCACCGCAAGTCGTTACCGGCAATCATAACCACAGCGACTTAGGCAGGCGCCACAATTCCACTCGGTTGCTTGCTCGGCAGCCTTGACCCTACTATCCAGCCCTGCATACAATCGTGAAACGGGTATGACATAAGACTGCAAAAACTGAGGCCTTATCTGGTCTGCAAGGAAGTGGCGGAGTGCTAGAGAACCTGACCGAGAAGTTGACCGGGATAATGGGGCGGCTCACAAGCAGGGGCCGTTTGACCGAGAAGGATATCGATGAGGCGATGGGACAGGTGCGCCGGTCTCTGCTGGAGGCGGACGTCAACTTCCGGGTGGCCAGGGATTTCGTGGCGGCGGTCAAGGAGAGGGCCCAGGGCACGGATGTGATGGAGAGTCTCACGCCGGGGCAGCAGGTTGTAAAGATCGTCCACGAAGAACTGACGGCCATGCTGGACGGCGGAGACCACGGGATTGTACCGTCCAGCCGTCCCACCAATTCGATTATGATGGTGGGGCTTCAGGGTTCGGGGAAGACCACCACGGCGGCCAAGCTGGCCCTGGCACTGCGCCGCCAGAACCACCGTTCTCTGCTGGTGGCAGCTGACCTTCGACGCCCGGCGGCGATCCAGCAGCTTGAGACTCTGGGCCGCCAGTTGGACATCCCCGTCTACTCCGAAGACCCTGCTTCTTCCTCTGCGGTGCAGGTGGCCAGGGCCGGGTTAAGACGCGCCGAGGAACTCGGGTTGAACTGGGCGATTATCGATACCGGAGGCCGTCTCCAGATCGACGAAGAGCTGATGGAAGAACTGGAGAACATCAAGGACGCCACCAGTCCCCATGAAGTGTTGCTGGTGGTGGACGCCATGACCGGGCAGGACGCCGTGAACGCGGCTGAAGGCTTCCACCAACGGGTCTCCCTCACCGGCCTGATCATGAGCAAGATGGACGGCGATGCCAGGGGCGGAGCGGCATTGTCGGTTACCCGCGTGACCGGAGTGCCCATCAAGTACATGGGCGTGGGAGAACGCCCCGACGCTCTGGAACAGTTCCATCCCGACCGGATGGCCTCCCGCATCCTGGCGATGGGGGACGTGCTGTCGCTGATAGAGAAGGCCCAGGAAGCGGTGGACGAGAATCAGGCCAAGGAGTTGGAGCGCAAGTTCCGGCAGGCCACTTTCGACCTTGAGGACTTCCTGACGCAGATCCAAGCGGTCAAGAAGATTGGATCGTTGAGCGATATTGTCGGGATGATCCCCGGCATGAACCAGATGAACAACCGGAAGCTGGCCGGTTCATTTGACGATGATCAGGTCAAGCGGGTTGAGGCGATTATCCGCTCCATGACGCCGGAGGAGAGGCGGCGTCCTGAGATACTGAACGGCAGCCGCAAGCGCCGGATTTCCAGGGGGAGCGGCACGACTCCCCAGGACATCAACCAGCTGCTCAACCAGTTCCGGCAGACCCAGAGGCTGATGCGGCAGCTTTCCCGCTCCCGCAACCCCCGGAACCTGATGAACATGTTCCGGTAGAAGTGTCTATCCCATCGGGTTGCGCATGGCGGCGAACATGTACACCGTAGCGTAAGTGCGCCAGGGTGACCAACGGGCGCAGAACTCCTCAACCTCGGCGTCGTCAATGGGTTCACCCTGGAAGTAGAGGGCTGACATCGTCCGCCGGAGTGCCAGGTCGCCCAAGGGCAAAGCATCGGGGCGGCCCAGGGCGCGCACCAGGAGCCATTGGGCGGTCCAGTTGCCTACGCCCCGCAGCTTCGTTACCTGGCTAACCACTTCCCGGTCTTCAAGGAGGCGCAGCGACTCCAGGCCGTCCGATTCCTCCAGGGCGGCGAGGGCGATACCGCGAATGTACTCGGCCTTGCGCCAGCTTAATTTCATCCCGCGCAGCTCTTCCACCGGCAAAGCCGCCAATGTTTCCGGGCGGGGAAAGGCGTAGTACCGAAAGCCGTCCACGTCCAGGTGGGGGCCGTAGGTCTCTATCAGAAGGGTGCGAATAATCCTGGCGACCTGGGTGCTGATCTGCTGCCCCAGTATGGCCAGCACCAGGGCCTCGAAGACGGATGCGGTGTGGGGCAGTGCAACCCGTGGAACCGCTTGGTGATTCCCGACATGGTCTCGTCGCCGCTGACCATGTCGTAGAAGGGCCGCAGGTCCTGTTCGGCCCCCAGCAGCCAGCTTACCAGCGTCGATGCCTTGGTTTGGCTGTCATCGTCCAGGCTTTGGCCCTGCAACCTGACCTTCAGCCGCGGCTCCTCAACGCTGCCCGCGGAGGATACCGAAGCCAGGACCAGATTTCCGTCCAGATCGAGGAGGCGGCGGTAAACACCGTTTTCCAGGGAGTCAGAGCCGTACCGTGCCTGATAGTAAGTGTGATACCCGGCGGTAATGTCGAAGCTGAATGGAGCAACCGGTTCCAGGATCACGGTTCTCTGTTCCATGTTCACCGCAACTCCACCATTCCCAGGTCAGCGTAGATTGCGCCCTGTGGCGTCAGAGTGCTTTGGACCAGGTGTACTGTCCCAATTTGCCAGGGTTCCACCGGGGGCAGCGTGGTGGACGACACCGCATCTCCGATGGCCCGACGCTGTCTGGGAGTGGCCCCGTCGCGCACCCGTCCGATGGTAAGGTGGGCGCGGAATGGCCTGCGCTCCCGTTGAAACCCGGCTCCGGTCATGGCCGTTTCTACCGCATCCTGAAGGCTTGCCAGGGCGTCAAGGCCGCCGCCGACTCCGGCCCACAATACCCGGGGCCGCTCACGGTTGGGGAACATTCCCAAGCCTGACAGTACCAACGAAAATGGAGAATGGTCACGGCAGGACTCTTCAGCAGCCTCCAGCAACTCGACTGCCCGGCTCGACGATATGTTGCCCAGAAATTTCAAGGTCAGGTGGATGCCATTCGGGTCTACCCAGCGGACCTGGCGGCCCGCGGTATCCGCCAATTCGCGGATTGTCCGGTCAAGGGTCTGCCGCGCCTGCTCCGAAATGTGAAGGGCAATGAAGGCCCGTATCTCCGTTCCGGGAGTTGCCATTTCTAGTCCCGTCCAGCCGTCTCTGCCAGCAACTCCCCCAAACGGCGGTACCACTCCGCCAGGTCGTTTAGCGAATAGACGGCGTTGGCCGGGCTGGGATTAGGCGTGACGAAGATGCGTGTGTTGCCGATAAGACGCGGCTGTAGGCCCAATTCCGGCGATTCCCTGACCCCCTCGGCATAGCGGAGATACGCCTTGAACGCCGTGACTCCGTGGAAATTGGCGACACGGGGCTGAAATTGCAGGAGCTTGTCACGGAGCACCGGGGCCCAGTGACGGAAGTCGGCGGCCTTTAGTCCCGAACCTTGGGCAGTGGCCCGCTTCACCACGTCGGTAAACCCGATGCCGCGGTCAAGCAGGCTGGCGTCGTCTTCAGGCCTCAGAAGGTCAACGCCTGCAAGCCCGGAGAGGTTCAGGGCCGGCCAGAAGCGGTTGCGCGGGTTGGCGAAATAGTGGCCGGTGCGGATGGATGGAAGAGAAGGGTTCAGGCCGACGAACACCAGATCAAGACCCCGGCGAAGATAGTCCGGCAATGTTGGCGTCTCTTCCATCAATTGCTCCAGTTGCTCCTGATTTGTTTTCGATACAAAGTTAGAACCCGAACAGAGCTGTGGCCGTGCCCGCTGTGATAGCAGACCGCGTCTCCGAGTCGATCCCGGCTTCGTCCATGTGCTTCAATGCCCTGGAGGCGGACATTAGAGGGTAGTCGCTGGCGAACATGATCCTGTCCGGCCCCACCAGCCGTGCGACTTCATTGTAAACCTCGGGCTGGTATAGGAATGGGCTGGCGGCGGAATCGAAATATACGTTGCGGATTAGATCAGGGACTTCGGGCATCAGCGCGTAGAAGGGCAAACCGCCACCCCAGTGGGCGCAGATGATGACGTTGTCCGGGAAGTCGCAGATGAACCTGTAGATCTTGTCAGGCGTGGTACGTCCCTTGCCGGGGTACTCGTGACCCACAGGCTCTGAACAGTGAATCAGGACGGGCAGCCCCAACCGCCGGGCCGTGTCCATGAGCGGGAACAGGGATTCCGCATCGGCGATGTCGAACCCCTGGGTGTCCGGGTGCAACTCGCCTATGCCACTCAGCCCGCGGGTAGCGCAACGTTCCACCTCCACCACCGCCGCTTCACCCCAGGCGGGGTTGACCGTGCAGAAGCCCGTCAACCTGCGGGGATAACGGTCTACTGACTTGATGATGTAGTCGTTGTTCTCCTGCGCCAATTCCTGGCTGGACCATCCCAGGCCCATTGCTACGGCCCGGTCCACACCGTCGCCGTCCATGTCGCGGACCAGCGCATCGGCAGTGGCCAGCCTTCCCCTGGCAGTGGAAAACATGGAGGCAAAGGTCGCATCCCTGCCAGCTAATTCGGCGCGGCGCAGTTCGAATTCGGGCGGCGTGATATGACAGTGGGAGTCTATCAGCATTCTTGAGAACTTTGCTCCATCCCCAGTGAGGGCTTGGAGGGGACGTGAAGGATCCGCCCCTCGATGTGGCCCCAATTATACATACGCCGCCATCTGATTACCTAGACATCCCGACGAGGGCGGGCTTATAATTTGTTGCGCCGAATTTCGACCCTAGACTATTTGCGCATGGCTCCAACCCAGTAAAGACCATCAGGCGCAGGTCAAGCGGGGGTGAGAGTTGACCACTAGGGACACAGCAGGAAATGGCAGCGGGACCGGGACAACTCCGGGGCATGACGCCGAATCGTTAGCCCTTCTGGCCAGGGAATTGCGGCGCGACGTTATCCAGTCCATTTATACCGCAGGGAGCGGCCATGTGGGCGGCTCGCTGTCGGAGTTGGACATTCTCGTCTGTCTCTATTTCCGGGAGATGCGTCATGACCCCGCCAATCCCCAGTGGCCCGACCGGGACCGGTTGATCTTGAGCAAGGGCCACGCTTCGCCCGGCCTGTACGTAGCGCTGGCCAAGGCGGGGTATATCCCCCACGATGAGCTTGAGACTTTCCGCAAGCTGAACAGCAGGTTACAGGGACATGCACACCCCATGGTGCCCGGAGTCGAGATGAATTCGGGGTCCCTGGGGATGGGGCTTTCCTTTGCCCTGGGATGCGCCCTTGCCGCCAGGATGGATAACCGCGACAGCCTGGTCTACGCCATATTGGGTGACGGAGAGTGCGACGAAGGTGAAGTCTGGGAAGCCGCGATGTCCGCCTCTCACCACAAGGCCACCAACCTCATCGCCTTTGTGGACCGGAACCGTATCCAGAACGACCGGCACACTGACGAAGTGATGACCCTGGAACCGCTGGCGGACAAGTGGCGCGCCTTCGGCTGGCGGGTCTTCGAGACTTCCGGCCACGACTACGCGGAGTTGCTGGATACCATCGGAAGGGCAAAGCAGGACCGAACTCAACCAACGGTGATTATCGCCCACACGATCAAGGGCAAGGGTGTCTCCTTCATGGAGGACAACCCGGGGTTTCATGGCCGTGCGCCCAACCAGGAAGAGTTTGAAGCTGCGATGAAGGAGCTCGCATAATGGCCGCACAAAGGCAGATGGCTTCCACCCGCGAGACCTTCGGCAGGACCCTGCTGGAGTTGGCTGATGAACACCCGGAAATTGTGGTGCTGGGCGGCGACCTGAACGTCTCGGTGTTCACCCATTTGTGGAGGGACCAGTACCCCGACCGGTTCTTCGACTTCGGCCCGGCAGAGCAGAACATGGTCGGCGTGGGCGCAGGTATGGCAGCGTCGGGGAAGACCCCATTCGTAAGCACATTCGCAGTCTTCGGCGTCGGCAGGCCCTTTGACCAGTTGCGGGTGTTGGTGGCCCAACCCCACCTGAACGTGAAGCTGGTCTGCACTCATGCCGGTATCCTCACCGGGGAAGACGGCATGTCGGCCCACGGGATCGAGGACATCGCATTGGCCTGCTCACTGCCCGGGTTCACCGTGGTATGTCCGGCCGACGCTGTGGAGGCGGCCCATGCGGTGCGCGTTGCGGCAAAGACCGAAGGCCCTTTCTACGTCCGCCTATCCCGAGCCAACACGCCGGTAGTCCATGACGAGGGCTATGAGTTCAAGCTCGGCGCAGCGGAGGTAATTCGGGACGGCGGAGACGTATCGATAATCGCCACCGGGGTCATGGTGTCGGTGGGGCTTGACGCAGCGGACCTCCTGGAACAGGAGGGCGTGTCGGCGCGTGTGGTAAACATCCATACTCTCAGCCCAATTGACGAAGCGGCAGTCCTGGCAGCGGCTCGGGAGACCGGGGCGATAGTCACTGCCGAGGAACACCTGGCCCACGGCGGTCTTGGCAGCATCGTGGCCCAGGTTGTTGGCAGGTCCAACCCCGTCCCGATGGAGACGGTTGCCCTGAACGGTTATAGCGAGTCCGGCAGGGCGGATGAACTGATGGCCAAGGCCGGACTGACCCCGGAAGCAGTCGGGGGCGCGGCCAAGCGCGCGCTCAAGCGCAAGGGGGCCTGATTCCCGACATTTCTCTTATGAAGCCGGGATACCTCGCGTGAGTGAGTTGGTTCAGGCCGGAATCGCGCCAATTGGGGTACTCGCGGAAGCCCGATGCGACGCCCCTACAACCCTCTGATGGACTCGATTGTGCCATCCACGTAGAGAATCTGGAGGGTTGTCAGTACGCTCCGGTCCAGAATCGCCGCCTGGTCTGCATTGCCCTGGGTGCGCATGTTGGCCAGCAAATCCCCCACTGTAGCATTGCCGTCGATCATTGAGACCAGCCTGGCCACCAGGCCGCTGGCCGGGGTGCCCTCGGGCTGGCTGACGGTGGTGAGGACAGTGCCCCACACGAACTCGCCCTCGCCCAGAACTGCTTTCCGTTGGACGCGGACACCGTTGGACAACCTGGGCACAGCCGTGAGAAGACGGGAACCTCCGGCGCGCGCTTCGGCCATCGCTTCTTCCCACCGTACCCGCCGCGCCGCCCGCTGGCCCTCCACATCTCTGACACTGGTCACGAAGTCCCCGGGCGGCTCGCCCTTCTCCAATACGGCGCGCTCGTACCCTCGCGGAGGCTGTCCGGCCACGGCCTGAATGAAGGAATGCCGCGGCGAAAACTTGCCGTCCCCGTTCAGCAACCGCCTCGCCTCCCAAAAGTAACCCTCGGAGGCCAGGTTGCTGGAGTAGAACAGCCGGGCCAACTCCCGGAAGTGGGAGTATTCCTTGAAGTAAAGCTCCTGGTAGGCGTCGGCTGCCGCGGGAGCAAGTCCGGGGTCCTTCAGCGCCGTTGCCACATAGGCGGCCGCCAGGACGCCGGACATCAGGGCCAGATGCACCCCCGAGGAGAACAGCGGGTCGACGAAACATGCCGCGTCTCCGGCCAGGACGTACCCGTCCCCCGCGAGACGGCGGCAGACATAGGACCAGTCTTTCAGGATGAACGGGCCGGAGACCATCTCGGCGTTCTGCAGCATGGCGTTCATGCGGGGCGCGCCTTCAAGCTGGTTTTCGAGGAACCGGCGGAGACCCTGTTCCCCAACGTCTCTCTGTCCGCTCTCGCTGTCAACCACCGCGCCGATGCTGGCCCATCCGGTGTGCAAGGGGATGTTCCAGAGCCAGCCCCTGGGGTGGGCTTCAATGAAGATATTGGTGGCGTCGCGTCCCGGAAGTCGTTTGCCGCCGGTGAAGTATCCGTAAACGGCCAGGTTACGAAAGAAGGGGTCCCAGTCCCGGAGCCGGAGCTTGCCTGAAAGCAGCCCACCCTGGCCACTGGCGTCCACCACGAATGACGCCGCTGACTCTCGCTCCGTACCTGTGTCGTCGATGTACCTGACCCGTCCGGACCCGCCCCGCGCACTGCCGCCTTGGGGATCAAGAAGCACATCAATGACTCTGTGGCCCTCTCGGACATCCACGCCGTGGGCGCGGCTGTTTTCAAGAAGTATCTGGTCGAACTGGGGCCGCCATACCTGGTAGGAGTGGGGGTAGCGGGTGTTGGTCTCCTCGAAGTACCAGCTCCAAGGCTGCTGGCCGGTCCCCCACACCATGGTTGCGCCGTACTTGCGCAGGAACCCGGCCGCTTCTACCTGATCGAGTACCCCCAATTCCTGCAACACGGGAACGCTGGCGGGAAGCATGGACTCGCCCACGTGGTCTCTGGGAAATCTCTCCCGCTCCAGCAAGAGAACGTTGAATCCCTGGCTGGCGAGCATGGTCGCAGCAGTGGAACCGGCAGGGCCGCCCCCTATGACGGCCACGTCGGAGGAGGAGTGAGAATGGGTCACGGGAACCGTCTCATATACGAGGACTACGGAATGAGTTTGACCAGCGCAACAGTCACGCTAACCGCGGTAAAAGCTAAACCGATCATCCATTTGATCAGCCGGACCTCTGCTGCCTTAATCTCAGCTCGTACCTCGGCCCGCATCTCATCCCTGGCCGGCATCGTCTCCATGCGAACCATCAGTTGCTGAAATACGCCCTCCAGCCAGCTTACCCGTTCTTCGAGCGTAGTCATTCAGCCCTCGAACCTTATCCACTTCACCGGCAGCGCATGAGAAACGGTCTTAGAGCCTATCCTAAAAACTGGTAGAAACTCACAGGCGAGTTAAGGTGAGCCAAGTCAGGGTTGCCGCTATACTGGTGTAATGAGCAAAACGAAAGACCCCAAGCCGCCAC
>DAOUJS010000092.1:0-9750 GCA_034422355.1 Dehalococcoidia bacterium
CTGGACCGCATCTGGCACTTCGTGGAGAGCACCGACCTGGACATGGCCGACGCCTCGGAGCGCATCCTGGAACACCGCCACCGCCGGGAGCAACTGGAAGCCGCCGCCGAGGACGCCCGGGCCGTCCTAGCTCAGAGAAGGGAGTTGCTGGACAGCGCCGACGTAATCGCCGCCTTTGCAGGGGAAATGAGCAAGTTTCTGAAAACCAGCGAACTGACCGAGACCAAAGCTTTCGTGCGGTCCTTCGTGAAGGAGGTGCTGGTGCGGCCCGGCGGGGCGACGATTATCTATACGATCCCCACGCCGGAGGATAGTCCCATAGGGGGCAAGGATGCCGCTGAAATCGCCTTGAACGGCGGAGTTCGCAGTATCGGATACGGTGGTGGGCCTGGATGGACTCGAACCATCGACCTCGGTCTTATCAGGACCGCGCTCTAACCGCCTGAGCTACAGGCCCATCAGGGGCAAACCGATTATACCCATTGGATATGCAGGTATCAAGGTGGCGAATTGACTCATCAGGGCGTGTGCAAAGTCCGGATCACGCTGATGTGATGAGTTTAAGGGCCTCGTCCCATCGGGCGGCATACCGGCGGCGTTGCCAAGGCACATCGCTGACTCCGCGCCGCAGCAACAGCCCCAGGACCGGCAGGACTGGGTCTGAGACCCAGTCCTGCCTGGGCGGCCTTGTCGCGGCTGCTGCTTATGGTAAAGGCGGCCGGGGTGCGTCAGCCATGCCCGGCTTCACGGCGGCGCTGTCGGGGTTGGGGGCACCCGGATGACGGTGGCCTCCATGGACAGCAAGGCCATGCGCGGTGCCCGGGAGGACGGAGAGCAACTGCGGTTGTGACATGGGTCCAGCCGTCAGGGGGCCCTGGCTTTGGACCAGGTGCGGGTCTCCGGACATCTGGAGGAGCACCGGGCCGTCCAGGACGGGACTGCGCCCGGAGGAGGCCCTGCGGCTGTTGCGGGGCCACTGGAGGATCGGGAGCCAGCGCTTTCACGTCAAGGATAACAGCTTCCGGGAAGACCGCCGGGCGCTGGGGCGCCATAACAGTGGGGCGGTGTTGAGTCTGCTGAGCAACGCAGCCTTATGCCTGCTGCGCGGGGAAGGCAAAATGTGGCGCAGCAAAGAACCGTTGAGCGGCCGGTCCCGGCGGCTGTGTGCCCGCCCCTCCAGCATCCTCCCGCCTAATGTCCCACTTTGGAAAGGCCCTGTGGCGCGGTTCGACGCCATCGCCATCGGCGTCTCTCTCAATTTGATATTCCCTGTCTCCAGCCAACCTTCTCAAAGGCCATTCCTCATCACGTCGCCAAGACCGGGGACCTGCGGTCTCGGACTATCCAGGTCATTGCAGCGGCAAGGACTGCCAGCGCCAGCATCACCGCGAAGGCGGGCTGATAACTGCTGGTCAAGTCGAATATCACAGCTCCGCCCAGCGCGCCAAGGCCACCGGTAATCTGGTGGACCATCGATATGATGCCGCTTACCGTACCCAGCCTGGCCGAGCCGAAGATGTTGCCCGCGAAAACTACCGTCAACGGCGCGGTCATCAGGAAGGTTGCACCGTACAGCAGAGCAAACACCGCCACCGCGGGCGCGGCATGAGAGTACAGCACCAGGGCAAAGATGGCGATCCGCATCAGGAAGCAGACCATGGTCGGGCAGGCCGGGCCGAAGGCATCGGAGAGCAGCCCAGAGGCCAGCACGCCCATGAGTCCCATCAGCCCCATCAACGCCAGCAGGTTCCCGGCAAGCACATGGTCGATCCCGGTGTCGGTGGCGAAAGCGACCACGTGGGTCGCCACGAAGAAGTCCTGGAACCCACAGATGGCGTAGACACCTCCCACAAGCCATAGCTGCCCGGAGTTCAACAACCTTTGCTGCCACTCCGTCGGGTCGTGGTCCGGCTTTGCGGACTGCGCCCGACCGCCCGCAGGGACAGGAGGGACAGCCGGAGTTGGAGGAGCGGGTCTGATAGCGAACAACACCAGGGGAACAACCACCAGCAGGTTCACCACCCCCAGGGCGGCGTACCCGGCCCGCCAGCCGAATCGGGCCAGGCTCCCGGCCAGCGCTGCGATAATGACCAGTTGCCCCACGGCGTTGCCCCCAACGGCGGCGCTGTTGGCGATGCCCCGGCGTCCCGGGAACCAGCGGCTTATCATCACCCCGACGGTGGGATTGGAAACGCCCGCATTGCCAAGGGCGAACACCAGTCCGTAGACTGCGAATAGTTGCCAGGGGGCCGAGATGACGGACATCAGCCCAATGCCGATGGCGGCAAAGAAGACCCCCATCCCCATGGTCCAGCGGAGGTCGTAGCGGTCCACCAGCCGCCCCACGAAGGGCAGGGCGAAGGCGGAGACCAGCATGAAGCAGGTGATTGCCAGGGACAGGGTGGTGCGCGTCCACCCCAGGTCGTCGCTCATGGGCTTGAGCATCAGCCCCAGGGCGTACCGGGACCCCCCGCCAAAGAACAGCACTGCGGACCCGGCGGCCAGGATAACCCAGCTATAGTTAACGCGACGCAACTGTCTCACCGACGTCAGTCTGCTGAATCTCGACCATTGCCATATTGTTCCCCATTGAATGTTCCAGCGCAAGTCGAGGGCCCTGTCGGGCGACGGATACTGGCGCAGGCCGCGACGTTGATGTAAATTAGCGGCAGCATCTCAGGGACGCTCGCCGTATATATAGGTGACATCCGTCAGATACTGTTTCAACCGGAATCCTGACCATCACACGGAGAGGAGGACGTCATGCCCGAATCGATCAGAGAGGAGTACATCAGGAAGAACCCCCGGTCGGCGGAGCTTTATCCCAGGTTCAGGGAGGTGTTTCCTTCAGGCGGCGCGGGACATGACGGCTACGTTGCCGAGCCTTTCCCGATTGCCATCGCCAGGGGCCAGGGACCGAGGAAATGGGACGTGGACGGCAACGAGTATATCGACTATGGTCTCGGGTCCGCCTCCCTGCTGCTGGGCCATTCCCATCCCGCAGTGGTCGAGGCGCTGCAACGGGCATTGCCCAACGGGTCCCACTACGGCGCGCCGGTGGAAGCCATGCTGGAGTGGGGCGAAAGGGTCCATAACCTGATCCCGTGCGCCGACAAGGTGCGGTTCGTCGGCTCCGGGGCCGAGTCCACCATGCTGGCCATGCGGGTGGCGCGGGCCTTCACCGGCAAGGAGAAGATCATCCGCTGGGAGTCCCACTACCACGGCTGGCACGATTATGTAATGCCGGGCAACCTGGCTCCCTTCGACGTTCCCGCGTCAATAGGAATTCCCCAGGGGGCGGTGGACTCTGTCATAGTGCTGCCGCCGGACCTGGATGCCCTGGAACAGGCCCTGGCCAGCCGCAACGACATCGCCGGCGTGATTACCGAGGGGTCTGGCGCGTCCTATGGCACCGTGCCCCTCTCTCCCGGATTCCTGGACGGCGTCCGCAGGCTCACCCGGCAGTACGGCGTGGTGATGATACTGGACGAGGTTATCACCGGGTTCCGGTGGAGCCCCGGCGGGTTGCAGCAGCGCCTGGGCATGGTCGGAGAAAACGGTCCCGACCTCTGCACCCTGGCCAAGATTCTCACCGGCGGCCTGCCCGGTGGCGCAGTGGCCGGCCGCGCCGACATCATGCAGGTGATGGAGCAGACCGGCGACAGCGATCACGACCGCTTCCAGCGGGTGCTCCACGGCGGCACCTTCAACGCCAACCCCTACTGCGCCGCCACGGGCAACGCAGCCCTGGAAGTCGTTGCCACCGGGGAGATGCAGGACACCGCTGACCGGATGGCGGAACGTCTCCGCGCCGGGCTGCGCGAAATCATGTCCCGGTACGAGGTGGCCGCCACGGTGTACGGGGAAGCCTCGACATTCCACGTCTACTTCGGCGGCACAACCATCGAGGGCCTGGACGCCAATACCCTGAAGAGCGCGCCCCCGGCGATCCAGAGCGCATTCCGGCAGGCTCTACAGGTCCGGGGCGTCGACCTGATGTCCCGTACCAGCGGCGTCCTCTCCGGAGTCCACACCGAGGCGGACATCGACCAGAGTCTGGAGGCCGCCGACGGCGCCATCAGGGCCATGATCGACGAGGGACTCCTGCAACACGGCTAGTTGCCAATTCCCGGTTGGCCGGTGGTCGTAAATGGCCACCGGCACAGGGTAAGGGGGACCCGGCCACTGACTGCCGGGACTGATTCAGCCGGTAGGCGGGTCCGGAAGGGGACAAGCATGGATGAACTCCTGGCCCGTGCTTTGGACCTGGCCCAGGTGGAAGGGGCCGGTTATGCTGACATCCGCGTCGTCCGCACCAGCCAGGAGCGCTACGGTGTCCGCAATGGAGTGGTGGATACGGTCAGCTTTGACGAGTCCTTCGGGTTTGGCGTGCGGGTGTTGATGGACGGCTACTGGGGGTTCGCCTCCAGCCACGACCTGAAGCCTTCCGAGGTTGACCGGGTTACCAGCCTGGCAGTGCAGATAGGCAAGGCATCGTCCCGGCTAGGCGGCGAGCGGGTCGATCTCGGGCCGCCAGTCGCCAGCCGCGGGATCTACACCACGCCCGTACAGGTGGACCCCTTCACCGTTCCCCCCGAGGAGAAACTGGCCCTCCTGATGGAGGCCGATGGTCTGATGGGGAGGGTAAAGGGAGTCCGTTCCCGACAGGGCAACCTCATCTTCATCCGCGAGGAGAAGACATTCGCCAGCACCGAGGGCGCGCTGACCGGGCAGACCATCTACGAGGCCGGAGGAGGCATACAGGTGACGGCAGCGGGGCATGGCGAGGTGCAGCGCCGCTCCTATCCCCAGTCGCCGGGACGCCAGCAGGGTTGCGCCGGATGGGAGTACGTAACGGCGATGGATCTGCCCAACCACGCCGAGCGGGCGGCAAGCGAAGCCGTGGCCCTGCTGACCGCCGACCCATGCCCCAGCGACAGGGTAACCACGGTGATCATCGGCGGCGCGCAACTGGCGTTGCAGGTCCATGAGTCCTGCGGCCATGCGGTCGAGCTTGACCGGGTGCTGGGCGCAGAGGCTGCATTTGCCGGTACATCCTTTCTGACGCCGGAGAAGCTCAACGCCTTCCGGTACGCCTCCGAGCCGGTCAACATCACGGCGGACAGCATCCGGCTGCCGGGCCTGGGGGCCTTCGGCTGGGACGATGAGGGCGTGCCCGCCCAGTCCACGGCCATCGTCCGCAACGGCGAATTCACCGGCTACCTCATGTCCCGGGAGACCGCCAGCAGTTTGGGCATGGAGTCCAATGGCTGTATGCGGGCCGCGTCCTGGAACCGCATCCCCCTGGTACGCATGACCAACGTCAGCCTTGAGCCGGGGGACTGGACCCTTGACGACTTGATCGCTGACACGGACGATGGTATCTACATGGAGATGAACCGCTCCTGGTCCATCGACGACCGCCGCTACAACTTCCAGTTCGGCACGGAGATGGGCCTGGAGATCAAGAAAGGCAAGCTGGGCCGGATGCTGCGCAACTGCACCTACACCGGCATCACCCCGGAGTTCTGGAACTCCTGCGACGCCGTGTGCAACGCGGACCACTGGGACATCTGGGGCGTTCCCCACTGCGGCAAGGGGCAGCCAGGCCAGTTGGGTCACACCGGCCACGGCGCTGCCCCGGCCCGGTTCCGCAACGTCAGGGTTGGCGTCCTGCACACTGAGAACGCCGCCCCGTACCGCCGTGCCGGCCGGGGAGCGGCGGATAGGATCCGTCCCTCTGCACGAGGCAGAAGCGGGGCGGCGGGATAAAGATGATTGGAAGGGAAGCGTGCGAGGCTGTCCTGCAACGTGCCCTGAATGCCGGTGAGACACTGAGAACGCCGCCCCATACAGCCGTACCGGCCGGGGAGCGGCGGACAGGGTCCGTCCCTCGGAACGGTGGGTGGGACACCGAGGCGTACCTGGTGGTGCAAGACCTAGGTCTCACCCGGTTCGCCGCCAACACCATTCACCAGAACGTCTCCCACGGCAATGCCCAACTCCATATCCGTGCAGTCAAGGGACACAGGCAGGGCCGGGCCACCACCAACGATCTCAGCGATTCCGGCATTGCCAAGGCTGTACGGAGCGCCCGTCACAACGCCCTGCTGATGCCCGAAGACCCGGACTTCCACGGGCTGGCATCCCCCGGCGCTCCGTCCCACGTAGCCACCTTCGACCGGGACACGGCGGAGTTCAGCCCCGCGGCCAGGGCCGAGGCTGTTGCCCTGGCCTGCGGCAAAGCTGCGTCCCTCGGCCTGGAATCCTCCGGCTTCTGCCGCTCCGGTCTCCAGGAAACGGCGGTGATGAGCACCAGGGGCGCGAGGGCCTACCATGCGTCCACCTTCGCCGGGTTCCTGATTACGGTGATGAGCCATGCCCCATCTGGAGAACAGTCCGCCGGGTGGTCAAAGGGCGGCTCGTGGCAAGTGTCCGAAGTGGATGCCGAGACCCTGTCCGATGAAGCCATTGCCAAGGCCGTGGACGGTCGTGACCCCCGAGCCATCGAGCCGGGACAGTATACTGTCGTCCTTGACCCATACGCGGTTGACGACATGCTGAACGCCCTGAGCCGGTATGGAATGGGCGCACAGACGGTACAGGAAGGGCGAAGCTGGATGAACGGCATCCTGGGCACCCAGGCGATGAGTCCCCTGGTGTCCATCTGGGATGACGGTACGGACATGGCAGGCTGGCCCACACCCTTCGACGCCGAGGGCGTCCCCCGGCGCAGGACGCACATCGTCCACGACGGGGTGGTCAAAGGCCCGGTCCACAATTCCTATACCGCGGGCAAGGAGGGCTTGGCTTCCACCGGCCACCAGTTTTCCTCCGGCGGCGGCCCGCTGGCCGCAAACCTGTTCATGGCCACGGGCAAAGACTCGCTGGAGCAGGTGATTGCGTCCACCCGGCTGGGCCTGTACGTTACCCGGTTCCACTACATCCGCCTGGTGCATAACCGGGGCTGCGTGGTCACCGGCATGACCCGCGATGGCACGTTCCTCATCGAGGACGGCCGCATCAGCTACCCGGTCAAGGACTTGAGGTTCACCCAGTCCTTCGTCGAGGCGTTGGCCAACGTCGAAGCCGTGGGCAACGAGCGGAAGCTGTGCCTCAACGAGGTCGGGTTCGCCACCTGCGTTCCGGGCCTGAAGATAGCCGGGTTCAACTTCACCGGGGTTACTGTCTAGTGGGATTGTTCGCATGGGTATTGTCGAAATAGCTATAGTAGTGGCCATTCTAATGACCTGTGCGGCAGGGATCACCGCTTGGGTAGCGAATATCAAGGGTTTGGATAGTAAAAATTGGCTCTTGCTAGGGGTGCTGTTTAATGTGGTCGCGTTGTATATCCTCGTAGTGGGAAAAGAGTCGAGACGGCCCGATACTAAACATTTAGATGACAGAATTTTCTTGATAACAATTGCCGCCACTGTCCTTATAATCTTTACTCTATTTGTTGCTTCATTTTTGATATGATTGGAGTTCAACCAGGAGTTGTTGGCAGGATGACTAACGGTACAGATATGAATCGGCCTTTTGGTTCCCTTTCTCAGGAATAATGGGTTAGCAAGGAAACAATGGACGCAGCGTAGCATTTGCCATTCACAAGTCGAAAATCTCCCGCACCTGGCAACTGAAACCCGGCAGCACGTCCCCGCCGTCCAGCGCGTCATCCTCTTCGAGGGCGGCGATGGGACGGTTGAGCTGGTGGATGTTCACCGAGCGCCGTCCGGGAAGCACTTCCCACACCATCGGCACGCCGAAGCTCAACCACATTCGCGCCTTGTCGTGGCTTTGGACATTTGTATCTCCGGGGGAGGCAATCTCAACTACCAGGTCGGGGACCATTTCGTAATAGCCGGTTACGACCGCGTCTAGGGCCAGCTTGTTAACGGAAAAGAAGGCGACGTCCGGTTCCCTTACAAGGTTTGTGCTACGGTCCAGCAAGACACCGGCGTCGGTGCCAGCCACTGTACCCAACCTTTGTGGCCGGATGAAGTTCATCAAAATGCTGATAATAATGGCCGCTATTTTTCCGTGCTGTCCACCTGCCGGCATGGTCTCGCAGAGCACCCCCTGTATCAACTCGCCGCGGACCCCCTTGCTGTACAGTTCCAGCAATTCATCCGCAGTTATCAGCTTCGGCTTTGTCGTCATTGCCACATCCGGCCGGAGATGGATTGCCGCCATTATACAGTGCCCCTGGTGTAAAATGCCCATAATATCCTTGCCAGCGGGAGACGATGCGCCATGAAAAGACCGGTGGAGTTCTACAGCGAAGGATTCAAGCTGTGCGGCGACGTGTACACGCCAGATGACCTGTCCCACGGCGAGCGGCGGGCCGCGGTGCTCCTGTGCCACGGGTACACCGGGGTCAAAGACCTCTACCTGCCCGACAATGCAGAGTCCCTGAACCGGGCCGGGTACGTGGCCATGACCTTCGACTACAAGGGTTGGGGCGACAGCGAGGGCACCCGCAATCGGCTTGCTCCCTACAGCCGGGTGATGGACGTGCAGGCGGCAATGACCTTCCTGGGCTGCCAGCCGGAGGTGGACGAAGAACGCATCGGCCTATACGGGACCAGCTACGGCGGCGCGACGGTGTCCTGGGTCGGGGCGGTAGACCAGCGGGCCAAGTGCATCGTCAGCGTGGTCGGTGTCGGCAACGGCGCGCGCTGGATGAGCCGGGTACGCCGGGTGGACGAGTGGTTCGACCTGCTGGAGCGGTCAGCCGAGGACAGGGTGAAGCGGGCCACCACCGGGAAGCTGGAGTACGTTGACCGCAGCGACATCCTGCTGCCCGACCGCCAGTCAGCCGAGCTTGCCGCCGCGGCCCGGCGCAACAACCCGGCGGCGGTCGGTACAATCCCCATCGAGTACGTGGACGACACTCTGGGCTTCAACCCGGAGTGGATCGTGGACAAAATCTCCCCCCGTCCCATCCTGTTCATAACCAGCGACAACGACCGCCTGGTCCTCCCCGAGGAGTCGGAGCAGCTCTATGCCCACGCCAAGGAGCCCAAGAAGCTGGTAGTCCTCAAGGGCTATGGTCACTACGAGGTCTACGCGGAACCGGCATTTTCTGAGGTAATGGCGGAGACTTTGGCCTGGTACGGGGAGTGGTTGTAGGGGCGGTGGGGGCGTGACGGCTCCGCTGTATCCTGCTATCAGAGCCAACAGATCACAACGGCGGCAAATTCCTATTGTTCCATGGACTTGCGGAGGGAATCGACATGCTTGCAAAACGGACCGGCACAAACCAGCTAACTTTCCTGGAAGAGGCGGATGCGGTCTTTGGCGGGATAGAGTATTTCGAGGTGACCAAGAAGGACGGTTGCATTGTGCTCAGGCCCGTCCACATCTCCCCGGCGGATGCGGTAAGGGAGAAGTTGGACCGGCTGGGAATCACCGAGGATGACATTGCCGACGCAGTGGCTTGGGCCCGCCGGGAGTAAACAGCCGGTTGCGGGTAACTGTTCAGACTTGATGTGAAATCAACAGCTTGCGGCATTCCAATAGGGGATTGAGGCCCCGGGCCCGCCAAGTCCCGAAGAGGGACGCCAGGGCCATTTTGCTCTCCGTTCCTGCTTCCGAACGGGTGCCGCCGCTGATTTTACGGCTGATCACCAGGTGCCGCAGGCCCCGTTCTGCGGCGTTGTTGTCAGATGGCGTCTCGGGATGCGATACGAAGACGAACAGTTCCTTGATGTGCCGTTCTATCCGCCGGCACAGTTTCCCTTGCGGCGC
>DAOUJS010000093.1:0-22899 GCA_034422355.1 Dehalococcoidia bacterium
CAGCGGCTGCTGGCGCTGTGCCGTCCTTTCCTGGAAGACCCGCTGGCGCCGCAAGGGAAACTGTGCCGGCGGATAGAACGGCACATCAAGGAACTGTTCGTCTTCGTATCGCACCCGGAGACGCCATCTGACAACAACGCCGCAGAACGGGGCCTGCGGCACCTGGTGATCAGCCGTAAAATCAGCGGCGGCACCCGTTCGGAAGCGGGAACGGAAAGCAAAATGGCCCTGGCGTCCCTCTTCGGGACTTGGCGGGCCCGGGGCCTCAATCCCCTATTGGAATGCCGCAAGCTGTTGATTTCACCTCAAGTCTGAACAGTTACGCGGCATGGCATATCACCGGATAAAACTTGGCGTCCCTGATTGACATGACTGTTCCCTTTCTGGCAAATCTGACTGACCACTCACGATGTCGGCTTCAGGCCGGAGGGTATGGACGGTTGCCCCTGACACGTGGTTAGGGTAATTTGATTCCCGGTGGACTGAATCGGGATTCCAGCCACGCGGGGAGCAGTCGATCCGGCAGAATGGGGGACGTCATGCGCATTGCAATCATGGGCGCGGGGAGCATCGGCGGCTATTTTGGAGGAATGCTGGCCCGAGCGGGAAACGAGGTTACGCTGATTGCGCGTGGCGACAACCTCCGGGCGATTGTTTCCAACGGACTGCGGGTAGTCCGGGACGATGAGGAGTTTGTTGTGCCGTGCCCCGCCACTGACGATCCGGCACAGGCCGGTATCCAGGACCTGGCGCTGCTGACTGTCAAGACCTATCACAATCCGCAGGCCATACCCGCGATGGCGCCGATGGTGGGGCCCGAGACTACGGTTCTTTGCCTGCAGAATGGCATCGACAGCTACGTCTCGGCAGCCGAGACGCTGGGCCATGATCGGGTGATGCCGGGAGCAGCCTATATAGAGGCCGGACACCCGGAACCGGGGGTGGTGACACAGACGGGAAGCGTTGTCCGTATTGTCTTTGGAGAGGCCGACGGCGGGGCTTCGGAACGAGGCGCGCGCATTCTGGAGACGCTGGAGGGTGCGGGAATTCCTGCCGAGCTTTCGACGGACATTCAGCAAACTCTCTGGAGCAAATTCCTGTTCATTGCCACGATGGCCGGGGTTACGTCCCTGTCCCGGCGGACGATGGCGGAGTTGATGCCCCAACCGGAATGGCGCGGCGTCATCGAAGCCTGCATGAGGGAGATAGAGGCGGTGGGCAGAGCGTCAAGGGTGAATCTGCCGCCAGACATAGTAGAAAGCACTCTCGATTACATACTAAGCGAACTGGAGCAGATGCACGCATCAATGCACGCGGACGTGATGGCTGGGCGTCCCCTGGAATTGGAGGCGTTGAACGGGGCAGTGGTGCGCGCCGGGAAGCCGGTGAACGTAACTACGCCGATTAACGATGTCATATACGCTATGCTGAAGCCTCTTATTGACGGAACGGAATAACCGTGGGTGATGAACTCAGACTGCCGTCACGCGGTGGCGGTGGAAACGTAGAGAGTGACGGTAGTCACGGAGATGAGGTTTTTGACAATGGCCCAGCCCGGCTTTAGGATTGGGCCAGCCACGCATTGAGAGTGATAGTAATGGATGCGACCGGAGTATCCCACATCGCTATCTGTGTCCGGGACTTGGACAAGTCCCTTGAGTTCTACCGGGATATACTGGGAATGAGGGTGACACTGGACCAGGTGCAGGATACGACCAGCGGAGGACTTCCGCACGTCTACAAGCACATGCGGAAGACTCGCCGGACCGTGCATGTCCGCTACGGGTCTGAGGGCAACACCACTCCATCACTCGTGCTTACGAGCCACCCCGGAGACGAGGCGGACGGCGCACCCATCAAGCTGGACCAGGTGGGAATCAGCCATATATCTTTCTCAGTGAAGGACCTGAAGGGGTTGACCGCGGAGCTTATCGCCAAGGATGTGCCGCTGGCAGGACCTCTGGACTCCTTCACCAATGCCCAGGGCGAGACCAACAGCATCTTCGTGTACGACCCCGACGGCATACTGGTGCAGTTCGACAGCGGCGGCGGCGGATAGCCCCTGCCGCCAAGGGGCAAGGGGAGGGAGCATGAGCAGCCACGCCGACAATCACGACCGGGACAAGCTCGCCGGGTGGCGCGGGGATTTGATTTCGGGCGAAGGGGCGGGATTCCCGGTATACGCTGTCTTCCTGGTGACGCCGGAGGACCGCCCGGCCCACGACATTTTCCGGGCCTACCGGAGCAGTTTCGGAGAACGCGGGGCCGCGTTCCAGCACCTCACGATTTTCGGGCAGCACGGGATCTCCACCACCGTCAAGGGCCTGGTCGGCGAATTCGGCCTGGCGCTGGACGCCCTGCCCACGCTGGCCCTTTTCGAGAATGGGCCTTCACAGGCCGTTCATACCATTGCCTTGCGTTCGGGTGACTACAAAGAGGGGGAGACCGGAAGCCCTGGGAGCCTGGCAGGGCCGTGGATGGACCTGCTACACCAGTTGGAGGGACTCATCGACACCGGACCGGACCAACTCGGTCTCGCCAGTTCCGAATTCCTGACGCATCATGGTCTGGAGAGAGGTCCCGTGATGGACGTTATAGAGCGGGTGCTGGCGGCAGTCTCCTAGCAGCTTCTCAGCACAGCCTCTATCCCAACACACCTGCGGCCATCAGGCCTCCCCAGGCGAGGAGCAATATACCGCTTGACCAACTGATTACCCGCCCGCCGGGCGCCGCCTTCTCAAGCAGGACGAATGCGGCCAGGGCTGCTATCCAGAGCAGGTTCATCACGCCCAGGACGAACAGCAGCCCCATCAATGCCCAGCAGCAGCCGAGGCAGTAGGCCCCGTGCCGCAGTCCCATGACAAATGCGCCCCAATGGCCCTCTCTCCAGTCGTTCATTATGAAAGAGACTGGCGACCGGCAGCGGTTGAGACAGACCGACTTCATGGGGCTCAACTGGAAGAGTCCCGCTGCCAGTAATAGACCGCCCCCTACGTATCCGCTTGCGCTCTCCCCCATCATGGAAGTGAGCAGTCCATTCGCGTGCAGGCCCCAATTTGCGGTAGTGGCCGCCGCGGCGAAAGCTGTCCATACCAGCAGGTAGGATGACAGGAACAGCCCTGTCGGAACGTATGGAGCTTGGCTATCACGCCGCTGACGGTTGATGGCGGCGAACATGAGAATCATAGGCGCAGCGGTGGGTGTCATCATCCCCACCATCATCACTGACCACATGAGGAACATGAGAGCGAAGTCAGGAGCCGTCCACGACTGCATCTGGGCCATCGTCATTCCCGTGCCCATTTCTTCCATGCCCAACGCCAGGTAGACGAGGTATGCCCATGCCAGGGCTGCGATGGCTGCTATGCCAACAGCTACCACCATCCGGTCTCGCCTCAGCACTGACTCCAATACCGAACCGCTTTGCATGCTCTCTTTCCAGTATTGCGAAGTGATATCAAAGGATACTTTCACGCACCGCGAGTGGCAAACCAAGTGGATTCTGAGACCAGAATCTACATTGACCAGCCCAACCGCTGCCTCTATTATCAATAGTTGATGAACTCCAATATCAAAATTCCTGATGTTGTCGCGGCATGGCGCCCGGGCCGTCTTTTCTATGGGTGGTGGATAGTCCTTGTCTCGTCTCTGCAAGGGATGTTCGGCAACGGGGCTATCTCCAGCGGGTTCCCCATATTCTTCGAGCCGATCCGCCGGGACCTGGGCATCAGCTACGCTTCCATGTCGTTGGTGTTCAGCCTGGCCCGGGCCGAGGGCGGGATGGGCGGTCCGATAGTGGGCTGGATGGTGGACCGGTTCGGGTCGCGGCCGATGATCTTATTTGGCGGTCTGATTGCAGGTGTGGGGTTGATTCTGCTCTCACGCGCCGACAGCTACTGGCAACTGGTGGTGATTTTCGTCGGCATAGTGTCCACCGGCAAGACGGCCGGGTTGGGACAGACACTGATGGCCACCGTGAACCAGTGGTTCATCCGGAGGAAGGCGGTGGCCATGTCCACCCTGATGACCGCCTTTGCCGGAGGCGGGGCCGTCGTGGTGCCGTTGCTGCACCTGGGCATCGCCAACCTGGGGTGGCGGGATACCCTGCTTTGCGTCGGTATTTTCGTGTGCGTCCTCACGGTGCCGGTCTGCCTCGTTTTGCGCAGCAGACCGGAGGATATGGGATTGCGACCGGATGGCGATGTTGCCCCCGCTGCCCAGTCCGTCCAGGCCGGAACACAGAGCAGGGTCCAGCAGGCCGCACATGGGGACAATCTGGACTTCACTGTGAAGGAGGCGCTGCGGACCAGCACTTTCTGGGCGATGCTGTTGGGGGTCGTGGCCCGCGTATCGGCAACCAACGCCATCATCATCCATATATTCCCGATGCTGGAGGGAGAGGGCCTGACGGCCAGCGAGGCATCGGTATACGTTTCGGTCATGTTTTTCCTGGCCATCCCGCTCCGGTTCGTCATGGGCGTTGCCGGGGGAATGCTCTCGCCGCGGAGGATCCTGTTCGGCGGGCTGAACATCGGCGCCTTGGGCCTGCTGGCGCTGCTGCTCCTGGACGGTCATGCCGGGGTCATCGTGTTTATCCTGGCCCTGGCGGTGGTGGAGGGAGTCAGTTCGGTCAACTGGATCATGCTGGGGGACTATTTTGGCCGGAGCAAATTCGCCAGTCTCATGGGTCTGATGAGCGTGTTCCACAACGTGGGGCTCTTCGTCTCTCCAATCTTCAGCGGGTGGGTCCGGGACACGACGGGGGCATATAACCTGGTGTTAATCACATTCATTCCCCTTTACGTGGCCAGCGCGGTAGTGTTCGGCCTGGCCCGCAGACCGGCCCCTCCGGCACGCCGAACAGTCGCGGGACAGGAGGCAGCCGCAAGGTAGAGGGGAGTCGCATGATATGAAAGTTGCAGGTGCCAACCCGCCTTGTGTGATGCTATAATGCCGGACAGGAGGTGGCCAATTGGAATGGATTGATTTCGCAGCACCAACCACTGTAAACGAAGCCGTCGGGTTGCTGTCCCAGCATGGGGACCGTGCCCGAATGATAGCCGGCGGCACCGACATCCTGGTACAACTCAGGGGCGGCCGGAGAAGCCTCGACCTCATAGTCGATGCCAAGGGCATTCCGGAGCTAAACGAGATTTCCTACGATCCTCAAAACGGCCTCACCCTGGGCGCAGCCGCGCCCTGCTACCAGATCTATGGCAATCAGGCCGTGGCCGATGCCTATCCCGGACTAATGGACGCCGCCACACTTATCGGCGGAATCCAGATCCAGGGCCGGGCCAGCATCGGCGGCAACCTTTGCAACTCCGCTCCCAGCGGCGACTCCATCCCGCCGGTGATAGTCCTCGGCGGCGTCTGCAATATCGCCGGGCCCAATGGCACCCGGCAGGTGGCCGCTGAGAATTTCTGCACCGGACCCGGCAGGAATGTGCTGGAGAACAATGAGATGCTCGTCTCCATAAACTTCCCTGCCCCTCAACCCCACACTGGAGCCAACTACCTTAGGTTCATCCCGCGCAACGAGATGGATATTGCCATCGCCGGAGTGGGCAGTTCGGTGGTGTTGGACGAGTCAGGTCAGAACTTCGTCTCCGCCCGCATCTCACTGGCATCGGTTGCGCCTATCCCGGTGTTCGCAAGCGAGGCCGCCGCCAGTCTGGCGGGCAAACCGGTCTCGGATGAGGCGATCCAGGAAGCCTCCGAGTTGGCCATCGAGGCGTCCAGCCCCATTGACGATATGCGCGGCACCATACGGCAGAGGAGGCACCTGATCGGTGTCCTGACCCGGCGAACCTTGAACAATGCAGTACAACGAGCCAGAGGGGGATAGAGAATGCCCGGACTAGTCCATGTACAGACCACCATCAACGGTGATGAGGTTAACTTCCTTTGCGAGCCTCGCCAGAGCCTGCTCGAATGTCTTCGGGACGTCCTGGGGATGACCGGCAGCAAGGAAGGGTGCAACGATGGCAACTGCGGCGCCTGTACCGTTATGTTCGACGGGCGCATTGTCGATTCCTGCCTGGTCCTCGGAGTGGAAGCCCAGGGCAAGGAGATAACCACCATCGAGGGTCTGGCGACGCCGGAGGGTCTCCACCCCATCCAGCAGGCCTTTTTGGAGAACGCTGCCCTGCAATGCGGCATCTGCACCCCCGGTTTCATCGTAGCTTCCAAGGGCCTTCTGGACAACGAGCCGGATGCCGACGAGGCCAGGGTGCGCCACTGGCTGGCGGGCAACCTGTGCCGCTGCACGGGATACGACAAGATAGTCCGAGCCGTGCTCGATGCCGGGGAGAAGATGCGGTAATAAACGAACTTGGTTGACTTAAGGACCTAGCTGCGTGGCAACCGTGTTCATTCCCACAATGCTCCAGCCGATGACCGGCGGAGTCAAGCAGGTCGATCTCGAGGCGTCCAATGTGCGCCAGGTCATAGATGGACTCGACCTGCGCTACCCTGGCGTTAAGGACAGGCTGGTCGAGGACGGCAGGATTCGACCCAGCCTGGCAGTGTCTATCGACGGCGAGGTGGCCAGGATGGGTATGCTGGAAAAAGTGGGGCCACGCAGCGAGGTCCATTTCGTGCCCGCCATTGCCGGCGGGACCTTCTGACACCGCGGGGGACGGATCCTATCCGCCGCTCCCCGTCCGGTATGGTTGTGTGGGGCTGCGTTCCCAGGCCGATGCCGGTCACTGACCCCGGCAGACGGAAAACCGCGACGGATTACAGTACGCTCAATGAGTACACACACGATGACACGTTCTTGGTCTAGGGTGGGCCGGGCGGTACAGGCGAGAGGTGATTGATGGGCAGGCGACCAAAGGCCAAAGTTGTGTCCCTTGTATCAGCAGGCGGCGTGGTGTACCGCCTGGGAAATGAAGGGATCGAGACGGTGCTTTGCGGGAGGACTCTCTCGGGTATTGCCGCCGGTAACGAGGAGCAGTGGCTGGAACAGGAAGGCCGCTTCCCTCCCGAGTGTTTCCGCTGGAGTCTGGCCAAAGGGACTCCCGACCAGGGGGAGACCCTGGAGGAGACAGCCCTGCGGGAGGTCCGGGAAGAGACAGGCCTTGAGGTGGAGTTGGAAGCGCCTATCTCCAGCATCACCTACTGGTTCGCGGACCAGGAAAATTCCGTAAAGTACCGGAAGACCGTGCATTTCTACTTGATGGTCCCGGTTGGAGGCGATACTGGCCTCCATGATCCCGAGTTTGACGTAGTGCAGTGGTTCTCCTTCGACGAAGCCCTCGACACGCTTGCCTATCCCAACGAGGCGGGCGTACTTCGGCAGGCCGGCGAGCTCATATCGAGATACACAGGAGACCGTTAAAATGGTTACACTCCGGGGCGCACGTATAGTCCTCCGGGACAAGAGGCTGGAGGACGCCGAACAGGACTATATCTGGCGTTGCGACCCGGAACTAGCCAGATTGGACGCTACCTATCCGCTAACCATGACCTTCGAGCGGTTTCTGAAGTCATACCAGGACCAGCTCAAGTACCCCACCCCAGGCTCCCACCATTTCGCCACCGAAACGCTGGACGGCAAGTTCATCGGCAATTGCATGTACTATGACCTGGACAGCGTGAACATGGAGGCGGAGCTCGGAATCGTGCTCGGCGACCGCGACTACTGGAGCAACGCCTACGGTTATGACGCCGTGGTGACGCTGTTGGAGTTCATGTTCGATGAGCGGAAGCTGAAACGGGTCTACCTGCACACCCTGGAATGGAACAAGAGGGCGCAGCGATGCTTTGAGAAGTGCGGCTTCGCGCCAGTGCGCCAGGTGCGGCGTCTCTCCCATGACTTCATCCGCATGGAAGTGCTCCGCAAAGATTGGTACGACCACGCCGAGGAACGCCTGAACCAGCGCTACGTCTACCGCGACCTGGAGGCGACACGAGTGAGGGAAGCGGAATCCGAGACATAGACCCGGTTTTGAGAATCAGCCGCCCGCCCTGTTTGAGCGGCTGATTGCCCACGCCGCTACCAGGGCCAACCTTCCTCTCAGCAGATCAACCCGCAGCAGTTGCCTCCATCGCCTCGCGCAGGTCCAGTGTTCCGTCGTGGAATGCCCGGCCTATGATTCCACCTTCTACCCCGGTGGCCGCAAGTTGACGAATGTGGGCAAGGGACGCGATGCCGCCTGATGCCAACACCGCCAGGCCGGATGTTCTTACCAGCTCCTCATTCGCGTCGAAGTTAGGCTCGGTCATGGTGCCGTCGCGGGATATGTCGGTGTACAAGACTCTGACAACGCCCATCCCGGCCATCTGACGCGCCAAGTCCGCAGCGGCAGCGGAAGTCTGCTCCACCCAGCCCTTGATGGAAACCATGCCGTTCCTGGCGTCGAGGGCTACGACGACCCCCTCGCTTCCGTAGTCCTGGCATAGACGCTCCACCAGAGAGGGGTCCTCCACGGCGGCTGTGCCTATGACCAGCCTGGCGGCCCCGGCGTCCATCACCCGGCGGGCAGAGTCGGAATCCCGGATGCCTCCGCCCACCTGGACAGGGATGGTCAACCGGCGAACGATGGCGGAAATGGCCTCGAAGTTGGCCGGGCTGCCTGCCAGCGCGCCGTCGAGGTCCACCAGGTGCAATCGCACCGCACCCTGGTCTTGCCATGATTGCGCCACCGCGACCGGGTCATCGGAAAACACGGTCTCACGCTGGTAGTCGCCCTGGTACAAGCGGACGCAGCGGCCCGCTTTCAAGTCTATGGAGGGGATTACTTCCATGCCGCAGTCTGATAACAGGGATTAAATCCGGTCCACCCAGGCATGAGCTTCGCGGGCGATGTTAAGTGAGGCTGCCGGACGCCCTGAGCCTGGAATTTTCGATCATGGCAACGAAGTTGCGGTAAACGCGCAGGCCCACCGGGCCGCTCTTCTCGGGGTGGAACTGGGTGGCCACCAGGTTCCCCTGGGCGTAGACGCTGCAAAAAGGAACGCCGTACTCGGTTGACCCGGCGACCCAGGAATCGTCCAGAGGAGCGGCATAGTAGCTGTGGACGAAATAGAAGTGGCTGTTGTGCGGAATTCCATCCATAAGCGGGTGCTCAACCCGCATTGCGACGCTGTTCCAACCCATGTGAGGGACTTTCAGGCCATCGGGGAGCCGCCTGACTGTGCCTGAGACTATTCCGAGGCAGCTTGCGTCGCCCTCTTCAGTCTGGTCGAGGAGCAGTTGCAGACCCAGGCAAATGCCGAAGAAGGGCCTTCCCGATGCCACGTAGTCCCGGAGCGGCGCCACCAGCCCCCGAATCTGCAAAGCGGACATTGCAGCCGGGCCGGACCCAACGCCGGGGAACACAACTGCATCGGCGCTGGGCAGTTCCAAGGGGTTGCCGGTGACCACTGGCGAAACGCCAACAGATTCCAGAGCGCGGGTCACACTGCGGATGTTCCCAGACTGGTAGTCGATCACCACCACTTTGGCGTGGTCTGACATGATGTGTTAACCGCGCTGGCCCGTGGCCCGCTCGTATGGGAGGTCCCGGTCCTCGTATCGGGCCAGGACGAACAGCAAGTCTCCCAGCCGGTTGAGATAATTGATGATGAGGTCGTTGGTCAGCAGACCCTCCTCCTTGACCGCTACGACCCGCCGCTCGGCGGTGCGGATGATGCAGCGCGCCATGTCGATGGCCGCCGAGGCGGGGGAACCGCCGGGGAGGATAAACACGGTGGGCATTGCGAAGTCCTGTTCCAGAGAGTCGATGGTGTTCTCCAGGTTCTCCACCATTTCGGCGGTGACGGGCAGGAAATGCTCCTGGAACAGGTCATACTTGTCCGGGTCTGTCGCCAGCTCGGCGGCGATGGTGAACAGGTCCCGCTGCAACTCACGGAGAGTGTCCTGGACCCTGGCGTCGGAGGTGAAGGCGCGGGCCAAGCCCATAGCGGACACGGCTTCATCGGTTATCCCGTAGGCTTCGGTGTGGGGGTTGTTCTTGGAGACTCGCCCTCCATAGAGCAGGCTGGTCTCCCCCTTGTCGCCAAACTTGGTGTAGACGCGCTTTCTGTAGGAATCCGACGAAGAGGTCACTGTATAAATCCTTGCCCGGAATGTTTAGGGGCGTGGTCTCGGCATTGGGCCAACAGCATTGTAGCATAGGCCCAATTGCCGGGCTATACTGATATGAATTTACAGATATGATTGCAGACACGCCATGTAACTTGACGGACGGTGATCGTATAGCAAGAGGAGCGCACCAATGTGGCAGATGATTGCGGGGTCAGATTTGCGCTGCGCCGAGTGCAGGCACACTATCCAACCGGGCCGACTGTGCCTGTCAGAACTGCCGGAGGAAACCCCGGCCGGGGTTAGCCGCGCTGATTTCCGTAACTATTGCATCGGGTGCCCTGAATGCTGGGGGCAAGGCAAACACGCCTGCTATGTACGTCACCTGGATTCCGGTAAGAACACCGGCAAGACTCCCCGGAGTCTACCCTGCGCTCGCTGCGGGCGGCGCATCGGCGCAAGGGGAAACGCCTGTGTAGACATTTACTATGAATGGCCCGGAGAGGCCGAAGACAGTCCCGGCAATGGATTGACCAAAGCCGGTGTCGCCAGTCTGGCCACTGCCGCCCAGTTCGGTACGGTTGTTCGCGGCATACCCGATGGCTCTTTCGCTAACCTCACCGACAGCCTACAACGCAAATTCATGGACGCAGGTTTGCGCCCGGAACACGGGGTCAGAACAACTGCCGAAGCCCAGGCCTTTTACCAGGAATCCGTGCCCTTGTTCGTCCGCAACTATGGTGAAGATGCGGTGCGCCAATTTCTGCAAGGCAAAGACGCCAGCCATGTCCATTCCGTACATGGCTCCCCTCATCTGGCAAGCGACGTGGGCAACATTCTTTGGGAGAATTCCGGTGTCAACCGTGCGCGGGGCGCTTTGGATATGACCGGATGGGAGCAGTTCACCGCCCGTTCAGGCAATTTCTTTGACGCGTCCCAAATCGTGATGCGTGAGTGCGCCAACGCGGCCGCCGTATCAGCGCTTATAGCCGCGCTGCTGGAAGCGCCGATTAGCGGAATTGAGAACTACATCCACTACCGGAAAGGACGTAAGACTGGCGAAGAAGCCATCAAGGACGCCGCAAAATCAATCGCCATATATGCCGGGTCCGCTGCAATAGTCGGCGTCGGAGTTACAATTGCGATAGGTTTGGGAGCCGGACCCATCATTGCCACCTTCGCACCTATCTTGGTGCCGGTAGGATTTGCACTCTACACCTGCAACGCCTTGAAACGCATCCTAAATGCCCTGGCAGACGGGCTACCCCTGCATCAGGTGGGCACCTACTTTTGCAGCCCGCGCTGCCACACTAGGTTTGCCTACGAAACGGGCAAGTCTGCGCTAATACGTTGGGAGGCGAACCGGGAACGGGCGCCAAAACCAGTCTAAAAGACCGGCTAGGTACATCTCAGTCTCCCGGTCAAAGCAGTGATCGCATGGATCGGCTTCCAGCCATATCCAGTCGGCATTATCAACCGCCTCTCCAAGGCAGCCGAAGTGGCCTATATAGACCTCATTAACATCAGGAAAACTGGGACAACCGTTAAAGTGAACCTCCGATGTCCTGCGATTGATCCAATATGGGCGCACGCGACGTACTAGCTTCCATTGGTATAAGCGAGTTGGTCGGCTTGCTATCTGATGTAACCGCATAGTTGATCCCCTATTGCATAATTTTAGCTCATATTGTACCAAGGACGCATGATACATACAACATATTGCTTTAGACCAACGCAGGCAATCGGGGCATTGTACCGCCCTACTCATCGACATATCCCGCGATATTGTGCTGATGAGGTGGGAAACTAGCTAGGATGTAGCTATAATCCGATCTCAGGCGAAGCGAGGAGAACGCAACGATGGTAGATTACCCCTTCGATCTACAGGGCAACAAAATACGAAGTGCAGGCCTTGGAAGTGCCGATGGAGAAGTCTATAAGAGCGGCGAATTTACGCTGAAGCCTGGTATCGTGATTGCTGAGATCGAGCATCACGGGAGGGACGAGTTCCAATTGCGATTCGTTCCCACCGAAGGGTTCAGCGAAAATGAAGCAGCAGCAGCCTCAATTGGCGGAGCAATGGCTGCTGGCGCTGCGGCTGGTGCTGCAATCGGTAGTATTGTACCAGTAGCCGGAACTATCGTCGGAGGGCTGATTGGTGGCGCTGCTGGATGGCTGACTAGTGATGCGATTGATGGGGCAGTTGCCCCGCGCATTTGGACCCCAGTTGACTATAAAGGTGAACTCCAAACATTGGCTGTCACGCGGGTAAGTGGAAAAGAAAAACAAGACGATGACGATTGTCTTCTGTCCGGCAAGTACCGTATAGAAGTAAAGAGCAAAGCCAAATGGAGCTGTCAATTTATCCAGCCGGCTTTGGGGCAAGGAACGGATTCACTGCTGGACGACGAGGACGATGAGGATAACGAAGATCTGATGGAACCAGGGTTGTTAATTGCTGGCCCGTACAAACCTGTCCGGCGCCCGTTGTTGGCTTGCATCCAGCACAATGGCGGTGGGGTGTTTGACGCCGAAGCGTTCAGCGTTGACGGCACACACTACTGCGCGTTATACCAGCGCGAAGGCCAGTTTTATATTGAAGATCACATGACCGACATCATCCCTGGCAAGGAGTACATCTTCTACATTAGCGCCGATGGTGATTGGGGTCTGAGCTTCAAGGAAGGGTATTAGTTTAGAATGATACTCATATACTGTGGAACCAAGGTCGCCCGTTAGATTTGAGAATGGGAAGGTTGTTATGCCACCCGAAGTCCGAGTTATAGGAATCCAGGGAATGCCGGAAGCCCGTGAGGGTGATGACCTGGCGGCGCAACTCATGGACGCTGCTGAGGCGCAAGGTACGGCCATAGGGGCCGGGGACATTATCGTTGTGACTCAGAAGATTGTGTCCAAGGCGGAAGGCCGTGTCATAAGCATCGAAGGGATAGAGGCTTCTCCATTGGCGATTGCCATAACCGAAGGGCACCGGAGGGACCCGCGTCACACCGAGTTGATCCTGAGGGAGAGCAGGCGCATCGTCCGCATGGACCGGGGGGTGATCCTGAGCGAGACCTACCACGGGTTCAACTGCGCCAACGCCGGGATCGATGCATCCAATATCCCGGGATCCAACACCGTTGCGCTGCTGCCGGTGGACCCGGACGCCTCGGCGCGCCGGATCCGGGATGCAGTGCGGGAACGGCTTGGGATAGATGTGGCGGTGATCATCTCTGACACCTTTGGGCGTCCCTGGCGGAACGCGGCCGTAAATGTTGCCATCGGGGTGGCCGGCTTCAACCCCCTGTTGAGCTATGTTGGCCAGGAGGATGCCCACGGCAACATGATGTACACCACGGTTATCTGCGTGGCCGATGAATTGGCAGCGATGGCGGAGCTGGTCACCGGGAAAGTGGACGGCGTGCCAGTGTCCGTCATCAAGGGCTACGAGTACGAGCCGATGGAGAACGCCACCCACGAAGACCTGCTCAGGTCTCCCGACAAAGACCTGTTCCGGTAGGGGAATCAGGCATCCGGCATGAGCCAGTCCGTATTTTCGTCTTCCCACACCAGCGGCAGCTCAAGCTGGCCCGAGTCAGCGAAACCCGAAACACCCACTCCAAGGAGACGGAAGGAACGGCCTTCACCCAGTTCCCTCGACAGGAGCGTCAGTGCGGTCTCCACAATCGTAGCCTCGGAGCAGGTAGGGAATGACAGGGTGGTCTGCCGGGTGAAGGTAGTGAAGTCGGCGAGCCTGGCCTTCAGGGTCACAGTCCTGCCCCGCCGGTCCTTGGAAGCAAGCTGTTGGGCCACCCTGCCGGATAGCCGGGTTACTACCCCGGCAAGTTCATCAGCGTCATGGACGTCGGTAGGGAATGTGGTCTCAGCGCTGATTGACTTGGCCACGCGGTGGGCATGGACGGCGCGGTAGTCCCGACCGTTGGCCCTGGCCCGCACCTCTTCCGCCCGCTGCCCGAAGCGGCGCTGGAACCACTCCAGGGGTTGGGCTGCAAGCTGGCCGATGGTGTCGATGCCATCGGAGTTGAGCCGGGATGCGGTCTTGGGTCCGATTCCCCAAAGTTTGCCTACGGCTAGAGGGGCCAGAAATTCCCTCTCCTCACCCTTTGGGACTACCACCAGGCCGTCGGGCTTTTGCAGGTCTGAAGCGATCTTGGACACCGATTTACTTGTCCCGACACCCACGGAAAGGGTCAGTCCCGTTTCCTCGTTGACCCGGCGTTTCAGGTCGATTGCCACTGCAATGGGGTGACTGCCAGACTCAACAACGTCCGTTACGTCCAGATAGGCTTCGTCCAGTGAGAGCGGCTCAACAAGGTCGGTCAGGTCCTGGAAGATTGACATAACCTTCCGGGACTCTTCCCGGTAGCGGTCAAAGCGTGGGCGCACGATTATCCCGTGGGGGCACAGGCGGACAGCGGTGCGCATCGGCATCGCAGAATGGACACCGTACTCCCGGGCCTCGTAGGATGCGGTGGCCACGACGCCGCGGCTCTCCGGGGAACCGCCGACCAGCACCGCCTTTCCCTGCAATTCAGGATTGTCGAGCTGCTCGACGGCGGCATAGAAGGCGTCCAGGTCCGCGTGGATGATGTGGCGGTCCTCCACGCTGTCGTCACCGTTGCGGCTTTTTTGTCGGTCTTGCATCGCTGCCCGGTCTAACAGGGAAGTAGGCGAGGCCCTTCCACTATTTTACTCTCATAGGGCGCGACCATCAGCGTGCGAGAGTCATGTCCAGTCGGGAAATCAGAGCGTACTGGGCAACAGGTTGAGATGAATCCCTCGATTGATCCTGCGGACTTCGTTGCGTGTTTGACGGTGAAGGGCTATCCTTTGTCCGGTCAATGACGATACATGATTGACCGGATACGATAAGGAGCGCGTCCTGAGTGAGACCCATTCCCGGCGCGAAGGAGCATCGCTCATTTTCCGCTCCCGCGAAACGCCCAAATGACCCCGGCAGCCGGGACTGCTCCGGCGAAACGCATATTCTACGGCTGGTGGCTGGTCCTGGCCTGCTCCGCCATGACGTTTTTCGCCAGCGGAATCTTCTTCCGCGGGTTCACCGTCTTCGTGCCGGCGATACGGGACTCACTGCACCTTACCCAAGCCCAGACAAACCTGGTCTTCTCTCTGGCCCGCGCCGAAGGAGGTCTCGAAGGCCCCATTGCCGGTTGGCTGATTGACCGGTTCGGCAACCGTGCGCTGCTGATTCCCTGCATTCTGCTGGCCGCAGCCGGTTACTTCGTCTTTGCCCTGTTTGCCGACGGCTTCTGGAGCTTCGCTCTCATCTACCTTGGGATCATATCCCTGGGAAACAGCATTGCATTCCAACATGCCCTGTTTGCCGGCATCAACCAATGGTTCCGGCGCAGGCGTTCCCTGGCGATCTCCACCCTGGCCGCGATTTCCTCCCTGGGCGGGCTGGTCCTGGTGCCGTTGATGTCGGTGATCATCCTCAGCGCCGGTTGGCGCTGGGCAATCGCGGTTTCGGGCATCGCCTACCTGGTGGGAATCCTGCCATTTACGTTCATGTTCCGAAACCGGCCGGAGGACATGGGCCTTCTGCCGGACGGCGATGCGTCCCCGCCGGTGGTCACGGTTGCGGGCGGCGGAGCGTCGGGCAGAAGACTGGAGGTCCGGGACTATACGGTCAGGGAAGCGCTGCACACCAGGGCATACTGGCTGCTTCTGGTGGGGGCAGGATTGCGCCAGATGGCCACTATCGGAATCCTGATAAGCATTGTGCCGATTCTCGAAAGCAAGGGCGTGAGCCGCCAGACCGCAGCCAACCTGACCGGCGCGATTTTCGGTATCAACTTCGTGTCCCGCATGGCCTTCGGCTATCTCGCGGACCGGTGGAGCAAGTCCATGATACTTGGGGGCACACTGGCACTGGAGAGCATCGCGTTTGTGTGTCTCCTGATGGGTTCGTGGAACGATTACAGGATAATCCTGTTATTCGTGTTCGTGGTGCTGGAGGGAATGGGAGACGGGGCGGGCGTGATAGTCTGGGCCGCCCTCGGAGAGTATTACGGCCGGGAGAAGTTCGCCACGCTCCGGGGGATTATCGCCTTCTCACATAGCTGGGTGCTGGTGGCCACGCCGGTAGCTGCCGGGTGGGTATTTGACCGCTTTGGAAACTTCGATTGGGCGCTCATACCCGGCGCAATCTGCGCCGCAGTGGCAGCGTTGTGCTTCTTCATGATCAAGACGCCGCGCCAGTTGACGGTGGAGGGTTGAGCAGTCCTGTCCACTAAGGACACGAAGATTCACGAATCCGATCTGTTAGTTGTCAGCCACTTGTAGTTCGTCATCGTAAGCGGATTCGCCAAGATCGTCGAACTCAGGCTCGTCATCAAATGCTTCTGCGTCTGGTTCGTCGAACTCAGGGTCTGCGGCTTCAGGTATGAGGCCGACAGAGCGTAAGGCGTTCGAAAGGGTTTCGCGTCCTCCAATTATGGATTTGCCCATCGCCCGGCTAATGAGGTCTAGCATCGCTTCGCCTCGTCGGACGAAACACTCCGTGAACTGGTCGGATTGCAGCAATTCCTCGTCAAGCCAGTGCGCCTCCAAGACTTCGCGCAAGTTGTCGTTGTGTCGCCTCAACCCAGGCAGGTATCGGGAGGGCGAATTGCCACCGATGATTCTGTTGGTCATGGAATCTATGGGCGTCTTGTTGATGATAGAGTCGTGCAGCCAGGGTGGAACAGGTGGACTCGATTCTCTTTGGCACCACCTCTTCGGGAAAATATGGTGGATATCGATGTTTTCCTGGTGCCAGTCAGCCAAAGTCAAGGGCTTCCCCGTTCTCCAGTCTGCAGCACCGCTCTTCATTTGCAAGGCGTATAAGCCCTTGTAGGCGGCACTGTTGCGGGTACGCAGGCTGAGGAGACGAGCAGGTGCGAAGTTGGCTTGGGAAATCAAGTCAGGTTCTGTGCTATTTCGGATGTACTCCGTGACCTCGGGCAGGTCCCGGGCGTACTGAGTCTCAATTGCTCCAGCGTACATTTCACCGAATACGCCTGACCAATACCAGTGTTCCAGTTTCGTCTTGGCGTTGGCAGAGTCCAATTCAGGGCCGAGTTCAATAAAAAGAGCGGCCAATGGTACGAGTTGAGTGTTGTAAGGAATGTTGTATTGAGTAAATATGAACTGGCTTTGCAGGAATTTGGCTGCCGACACGAATCCAGCCTCTATCTGGTCGGCCCACTGATGGTACTCGCTGAGAGTCAGGCTGAGTATGTCGGACCGTTTGCAGCCGATGCCAGGGATTTGGTTGCCGGATAGTCCAGAGGCGATAGCATTTCTCCGGCGGTCTTGAGTCGCCAGCAAGGTTATGGCTTGAAGGAACGTGACGCCATCGACCGCCTGAAGTAGTCCGTACTCAGAGTTCATACTGCGGCGGCGTTCTGCCCAGTCGTCACGTAGGGAGAAGCCGTCAGCGGCCAGGGATGCGGTCACTAGCTCGAACACGGATAGAGTTACGCCACCCGTGTTTACCTTTTCGAAAACGGTGCATACCGCCTCTTTGGGGGTCTCTTTCTCCAAGTTGATAGTCGGCAACTCGTAGTGAGTGAAGTTGTCCAGTACGGTAGTCTTGAAGGAGTTGAAATAATCAAAGGCGTTACCGTAGGGATGTTCACTACCTTGTTCTTGCCAGTGCTGGGCATACTTAAATCCCCAACTCATCGGGTCCATCACACTCTCGGTAGGTATCATGTGGTGTTGAAATTCCCGCTCTGGACTTGACAAGTCGAGGACAATGTCCCTGCCGAAATTCGTCCTGACGACGCGGTCTTCCGGGACGCTGAATATTGCGTCCTCCCGGTCAACGTTGGAGTCCAGAGCCTTCTCCATATCTATGTAATACCATCGCTTGATGACCCTGCTTCCACCGGGACGGTCGCGGCTTTCCACCGGCCCTTCGTACTTCAACGCCTGGTACAGGGAAGTCAGCCGTTGCTGCCCATCGAGCAGATAGCGGTCAAGTTCGACGTTCCCGTTAGTAGTTACACCCTCAATCGGCCGCTTCTGGAACTGAATGTCGCCGCCAGCTTCAAGCGTCATAATGGCTCCCACTGGAAACCCTCTTGACATACTTGCCAGTAATCCCTGTATTCGATAGTCGTCCCAGACCCACCCGCGTTGAAAATCGGGCAATTGAATCCGCCCGCTTGAAACATCATCGAGCAGAGTCTTTAGCTGAATCGGGTAGGTCTTGAACACGAGCTTCCTCCGAATAGTCGTCGGACAGTGCGGACGGACATTTCACCGGAATCATAACATACGAAGAGGTCCCGGCAACTGATTGAGGAAGCATGAGCCTCTGCCCAGGATGGTGACGTTTTCGCTTGTCAAGCGATAGAATGACCCGGAGATTTGGAACGCCAGTCCACTACCATGAGGCCCCATGCCAACCATACTGGAAGAATACACCGCCAAGCACCCTGGATCCGCGCAGAGGTACGCCGAGGCCAAGACCATATTCCCCGGAGGCGTGACTCACGACACACGCTATGCCACTCCTTTTCCGCTGTATATGACCCACGGCAGCGGCCCCAGGAAGTGGGACGTGGACGGGAACGAATACATCGATTACGTTTCCGGCCACGGCGCGCTGCTGCTGGGACACTCCCACCCTGAAATCGCCGAGGCGGTTTCCCGGCAGATACTCCGGGGGACTCACCTGGGCGGCTCCACCGAGGAGGAAGTGCGTTGGGCCAAGGCCATCAAGGCGCTGGTGCCGTCTGTAGAGAAAGTGCGGTTCCACAGTTCCGGGACCGAAGCCACCCTGATGGCTATGCGGCTGGCCCGGGCCTACACCGGAAAAACCAAGATCATCAAGCTGCAAGACCACTTCCACGGCTGGCACGACTACGCTATGGCCGGCTCCGACCAGGGCGTTCCGGGAATCCCGAAGGCCAGTTGGGGCAGCATGATCGTGGTCCCTTCGGGAGACCTCGGCGCGGTTGAAGATGCTTTGTCCCGCGACGCGGACATTGCGGGCCTCATCCTGGAACCGACGGGAGCGCACTACGGCCAACTGCCCTACGATACTCCCAACTACCTGAAGGGTCTGCGAGACCTGACGGCCCGCCAGGGCGCGGTGTTGATCTTCGACGAGGTCGTCACCGGCTTCCGTGCATCTCCGGGCGGAGCACAGGTGAAATATGGAGTATCGCCGGACCTGACGACGATGGCCAAAATCGTGGCTGGGGCCCTCCCCGGAGGCGCAGTCGGCGGCAAGGCCGACATAGTGGACATGATTGCGCACCGCGGAGACCCGGAGTGGGACAACTCCCGCAGGGTGTACCACCCCGGCACTTTCAACGCCAACCCCCTGTCCGCCGTCGCCGGGGCAACCTGCCTGGAGATGATTGCCACCCGGCCCATCAACGAGACCGCCGACGCGATGGCAGTCAGATTGAAGAGGGGCTTGAACGACATCTTCGGCAAGATGGAAATGGCGGGCCACGCCCACGGTATCGCATCGATGGTACACGTAGTGTTGGCGGATTGCGATTGCGGCCGGGAGCTGTGCACCATGCCCCACAGCCGCATCAAGGAGACGACAGCTTCCCCCAAGGTTACAGCGATGAAGCGCGGTCTCCAGAACAATGGAGTTGACATAATGGGCCGTGACGCCTTCCTGGTGTCGGCCTCCCATACGGAGTCGGACATAGACACGACACTGGATGCCTTCGAGAAAACGCTGACCGCAATTCGCGCTGACGGGCTGGCTTAACGGGCGCAGTAGGCGCTTTTCTGCTAGAATCGGCTGGAAACAGACTTTCCGGTATCCCAATGCCGTCCTTTTTTGAATAGCGGAGGTTTCGAGCTATGCCATCGTTTACCGAGACCATCAATGTCGGCGGGCATGATATGCCCGTATACGCCAGCGTCCCCAGCGGTTCCGGCCCTTTCCCCGCCGTGGTGGTGATTCAGGCCGCCGGAGGGGTCAACGACTTCATCCGCGGCGTGTCGGATAATCTGGCGGCGGAGGGATACGCAGCCGTAGCCCCGGACCTGTTCCACCGGATGGGGCCGGAGATACCCACCGAGGGGACCACGCGGGCGCAAAACCTCAACGACCAGGAGATACGGGCCGACGTGGACGCCACGGTGGACTTCCTGTTGGCGCACCCGGCCATTGACTCCGGGCGCATCGGCATCACCGGGTTCTGTATGGGAGGCCGGGTGACATGGCTGGCGGCGGCCACGAACCCGAACTTCAAGGCGGCCGTCCCCTACTACGGCGGCAACCTGTGGGCAGTGCGGGGCGATGCCGAGAAGACCCCCTTCGAGCTGACCGACGGGATCAATTGCCCTATCCTCTTCCACTTCGGAGAGATCGACGCCAACCCGTCCCAGGAAGACATGGCCAAGCTGGACGAGGAACTGACCCGGCTGGACAAACCCCACCAGTTTTTCGTGTATCCCGGCGCTGACCACGCCTTCATGGACCACACCGGCCCGAGGTATCACAGGGAGTCTGCTGAGATTTCGTGGCCCCGGACCCTTCACTTCTTCGCCACCCACCTGAAAGGCGCCGCGGTGCAGGCTTAATCCCCGTAGGGATGGATTCTATTCGCCGCTCCCCGGCCGGAACGGCCGCCGGGGTGCCACCTGTCAGTGGAGTCAGAAGGCTAACACTCAGGAGCAGAAACGATGCCAAGAGTAGCGTTGGACCTGGAAGACCCGGAACAGCTTGCGGTGCTGGGCGCGACCGGATGGCGCATGGCCCCAGGCCTGGTGCCTGGAGAACCGAACCAGGGCCTGGTGGCCGAGCTAAAGGGAAGCCCGGCCCGGCTTCCCGACTACGACGACTCAGGGTGGGCCAAGGACGCCGATATTCAGGAGCGTATGTCTTCCGGGTTGACCTTCGCGTGGTACCGTCTCCGCCTTACCGTACCCTCGCAGGTCAAAGGACAAGATGTCTCCGGTTCCAGGATATGGTTCGAGACCAACGTGGACAACTACGGTGAGATTTACGTTGACGGGACCATCGACCGGGCCATTGGCGTGATCACCGGGAACAACACTCCCAAACGCGCCCTGGTGTCCGAAAGCGCGTCTCCAGGCACGGAACACGTCATCGCGGTGCTCGTGGGCAACGCCCCGTTGGGGGAACCGGTGGGTTCCATCTTCATACGTTACGCTACCTTGGCCTTCGAGTAGCCGGGAATCCCCTACAGGACAGGTCCATGAGGCACCACAACAGCGATGCCAAGGTATTTGTGAGGTAATCGTGGCCAGTACATCTTTCGCCGGCAAGGTCAATGCCCCTGAGTTCCCCCAAGGGCTGGAATGGGTCAACACTGACCGCCCCCTGACCATGCAGGAGTTGCGAGGCAAGATCGTGATCCTCGACTTCTGGACCTACTGTTGAATTAACTGCGCACACATTTTTCCGCAGTTGCGGAAACTGGAAAAGAAGTATGCAGGCGAGTTGATGGTCGTCGGCGTTCATTCGGCCAAGTTCCCCAATGAGAAGGAACTGGCCAACGTCTACAAGGCCGTGCAGCGCTATGAGCTTGAGCACGCCGTAATCAACGACGCCGAGTTCCAGGTCTGGCAGCAATATGCCTGCCGCGCCTGGCCAACCCTCATGTTCATCGACCCCGAGGGCAAGGTCATAGGCAAGCACGAGGGCGAACTGTCCTACGATGACTTCGACAACCTGCTCAGCCGCATGGTAGCGGAGTTCGACGGCAATGGCCTCATCGACCGCACTCCGGTGCGGTTCGTCTCGGAGCGCGAGACAGGCGGGACGCTGGCGTTTCCCGGCAAGGTGCTGGCAGACGGGACAAGTGGGCGCCTGTTCATCGCCGACACCAACCACAACCGGGTCATCGTGTCCTCCCTGGAGGGCGAGGTGAAGCAGGTCATCGGCGCCGGGGACGAAGGAATGGCCGACGGCGACTTCGGCTCCGCCGTACTGAACCACCCCCAGGGGATGGCCCTGGCGGGGGAAAGCCTGTACATCGCCGACACGGAGAACCACGCCATCCGCAGGGCAGACCTGTCCGCGCAACACGTGGAGACCATCGCAGGCACCGGGGAGCAGGGCTACATGCGGGAAGGCCGAGGCCCCGGCAGCAGAATCTCCCTCAACTCTCCCTGGGACCTGGTTGTAGTTGGAGACACGATATACATGGCGATGGCTGGCTGTCACCAGCTTTGGTCAATGAGTCTCTCAGACGGCATGGCCGGTCCTCACTCCGGCAGCGGGCGGGAGTCCCTGAGCGACGGGCCTATGGCCTCGGCAACGCTGGCCCAGCCCAGCGGCATCACCACCGACGGGGCCAAGCTATACTTCGTTGACAGCGAGACCAGTTCTGTCCGCTCTGCTGACCTGAGTCCCGGCGGGCGAGTGCAGACCATCGTCGGTCTCGACCTGTTCATCTTCGGCGACCGTGACGGCGTGGAGCACCACGTCCGGTTGCAGCACCCCATAGGAATTACGCACCTGGATGGGACGCTGTACATCGCCGATACCTACAACCATAAGATCAAGCGTATTCTTCCGGCAATGCGGAGTTCCTTCACCATGCTGGGGACAGGAGATGCCGGTCACCATGACGGGGCCGGGGCAACCCAAGCCCAGTTTTCCGAACCCAGCGGTCTCAGCATAGCCAACGGCAAGATGTACATCGCAGACACCAACAACCACCTGGTCAGGGTGGCGGACATGGAGACCGGCGAGGTTTCGACGCTGGAGTTGAAAGGCATCTAGTACTGTGTCCGGTTATTTTTGATAAAAACAGGCATTGCAGGCATTGATAGAATGGAGGCAATCTTTCATCGTGGGGAGGTGTAGGGAATGCCTGCCAAATTGTATCGAG
>DAOUJS010000094.1:0-13427 GCA_034422355.1 Dehalococcoidia bacterium
GCTCCCCACGAGTACGCCTCGCTGGGCTACCCAATCGGAGAATCGCACAAGTATTTCTATGATGTGATCAACGCCATCAAGGCCGCCGACGGCGCGGAACGCTTCGAGTTCAAGGGCGAGGTCTACGACATCCCGCCCACCACCATCCGGCCCCAGGCCCGGCACAAGGGTGAGTTGACCAGAGACATAAAGGTGGCGTTTACGACGGAGGCGTCCGCGAGAATGGCCGCGGAAAATGGCCTTGGCCAGATGTTCGTCGCAGGCGACGACGTCGACGAGATGACCGGCAAGGTGCGAAGGTTCAATGCCATACGGAAAGAACTCGGCCTTCCGCCGGACCAGCCCACCACTCTGCTATGGATGTACTGCGCCGAGACCTCTGAGGAGGCCGAGGAGGGGTGGACCTATTTCCACAACCAGCTCACCGCAGCGCAACATCACTACTTCGAATGGAACAACCCGGGCTATGACGGCATCAAGGGCTACGAGGAATACCTTATACGCCAGAATGCCGACGTCGGTAGCGCGGACGCCGGTTTCGCTGCCCGGCGGGCGACCCAGCCCATAGGCACGCCGGACGAGATCATCGACAAGATCCGGGCCCTCCAGTGGATCGTCAGCCTGGAAAAGGTCGTGGTCCACATGTTCTATGGCGGGATGCCGAGGGATAAGGCCGAAAAAAGCCTGAGGCTGTTCGCTGAAAAAGTGCTTCCGGAAGTGCGGGCAATGCCCACACCAATCAACCCCAAGTCGCTGGGGTGAGCCCTGGAGCAAAAAGGCGGACCTGGACGGTGTCCATCTCGCTCTCTGGAGTCCACAGAATCTACTCCTACAAATCACCGCCAACGGCCCGCGACACCGGGCCACTACCAAGCCGGCTTTGTCTGGAGGATAGCCGGACAAAGAGCGCGACCCGGCCGGCAAGGGGAACAGCCGAAAACCCGGGAAATAACGTCCGGCAGAAGTCCGGGCCAACCGGGAAATCATGACGCAGCCCTGGTGCGAGACCTGCTCCAACCCCGAGTGCAAATGCCCCTCAGGAGAAGGATCCTGGCCCGGTCCGCCCAAAGAGTCTCGCAATTTTCCCGGCCCTATTTTGCAGCCGCCGCCGGTCCCGAAGCCGGGAATGGATCCCTTCGTTCCGGTTCACCTCTCCACTCTTGCCCGCCATGTGCCGGTTGCGGGGCAGAAGGCCGTACTCCATGCAATCGTCGCTACGGTATCTCCCGGCTTCCGGCAGTTGCGAAAGCAGCCTGGAAAAGGCCCCCTCGCCGCGGTCCAAATCCAGACCTCCCGCCTCTTCTCCCCGCGCCGCGCTCCCGCATAGCTTCACATCTCGCGGAGAGCTCGCCTATATGGCCCCACCGACCGGCCATCGGGGGGCCAGATATTCTCACCGTCCAGCGAATTTTCGCTGCTTTGTGCTAGACTTCCCGTGAAGGAAACCGGAGGGAGCCATGACCGAAAGGGAGAACTTCAGCCCCGTACTGACCAACCAGGCCCTGGAGTTCCGCCGGGTCGTGGAGGTAAGGCCGGTCTGGCCCGGCGCTGGAACGACGATGACAAGGGCGCAACCGAGACCGCCAAGCTCCTGAAGGCGAGCAGGCAGACCGTCTACCGGCACCTGAAGCGGGGCGACATGACGCAGAATAACGAGGCAACCAGGGAATAGCATTCTCGCCCGGCCGGAGGGCCGGCAAACTATTCGGGAGGGTCCTGAGAAGCGTGTGTAAATTGCAACCCCGGAGCAGGTCCGTCAAGGTGCGCGATATCAACATGCGGTACGCCGACTGGGGCGGCGAGGGGCCCCTGCTGCTGATGCTGCACGGGGCGATGCGGACATCGCGCAGTTGGGACGCGGTGGCCCGGGCCCTGCGAAATGAGTATCACGTCATCTCCGTGGACGCGAGGGGACACGGGGACAGCAATTGGACCCGGCGGGGCTACCGGTTCTCCCACAGGGTCGAAGACATGGGGGCCTTCTGCCGCGAGCTGGGCATTCGGGACGCAACCGCCGTGGGGCATTCCAACGGCGCGGTTGTCTTCGCCATGCTTGCAGACAAGCATCCTGAATTCTTTCGGGGACTCGTCCTCCTGGAGCCGATGCTTGTGGTTGGGGAGACGCCCGGAGAACTCCCCCCGCCCCGGCGTACCAGCCGCCGCCGCAGGACCTGGGCAAACCGCGATGAGTTGCGCGAATACCTCAAGCAGCACCCGGCCACCAGAGGATGGAGGGAGGACGTAATCCTGGACGTCGTCGACCAGGAAACGATGGAGCTCGCCAACGGCAGAATCGACATGAAATGGTCGTCCGACACCCTCAACATGGATGACCGCCAGGGAGAGAGTTTCGACTTGAGGCTCATCCTCGGCGCCACAGGGCTGCCGACCCTGTTCGTCGCCAGCCAGCAGCGAGCGTCCAGGTTCGCCGACGTCCAACCCATCGCCGCCGCGACTCCCAACTTCCACTTCACAACCGTCAACGATACCGGCCACAACATGTACATGGAGCGTCCGGACGCCGTGGCGTCTCTCATCGCGTCCTTTCTGAGCGGCAACGCCATCCCCGGCGCTGTCTGACCGGACGCAATCTACGCCGGGGTGTCAACTTTCGCCTTCAGGATGCTGGTCAAGCAGGTGTCCGCGAGAGCCTCGGGCGCAGTTGGCTTCGCCCTGCTGGGAATGGCCAGTGTAATGACCATTTTCGCCGCCGCCTCGGTCCTGATGTTCACGTCCATGGCGGTCTTTGGTATCGGCATCTGGGCGGACTATTTCGGACGCCGACACATGGGGAGCATCCGCGGCGCGGTCACGCCCGTCACCTGACCGTCGGCAGGATTGGCCCGTCCCTGTCCGGCTACGTCCATGACTGGACAGGCTCCTACGACTCCGTCCGGTGGGCTGAGGCAGTCCTAATGTTCCTGTCCGCGGCGCTGCTTCTGGCCACACCCGCTCCGGCAAAGGGCCGTTAGTCCCGCATCAACCCTTTCCCTGACAATTACTTTGACCAGCATGTTCTCTCCAGTCTGAGGTTTTTGCCGGGAGTTGTTTGCCACCCGGCCCAGCTATGAATACATTGGCGGGGAGAGACTGGCAATCAGACACCTATTTTCTGCCATGGGTGACGGGTCAACACCTGCTTGTCCGCCAGTGCGTTCCAGCGCACAACAACCGCTTTGCAGTTCATCGGCGTCAAGTCGAAGGGAATAGCGTCATGGCCCAGGGTCGGCCTGACCGACTTCTCCGCGGATTCCGTGCTACCTGGTGCGCTCAAATATCCAGGAATGTAAAAGGCCCCGGAAAACTTCCGGGGGACTCATTGGCAGTCGTGCTCTATGCCGAATCTCGGCCCAAAGGCCCATCGCAACTGCAACTTCCACGTGGATACCCCGCCCGGAAGGGAAGACCATGCCGGGGCGCGTCATGGACAACCCAGGCACCGGGGCTAGTATTCGATTACTACAATTGCACTGCTCAAGTTAGTAGCAATAGCCTCCATCCGTTGCAACACTGGTGATGCCAGCCTGATGTCATCAACCCGTTAGCAACTTGGCATGGATTCCCAAAGCATCCGCCAGTTTTCTGATTGTCCCGGGCCGGGGGGTAGTTCGTCCGGCTTCAGCGTTGATGACGGTCATTTTGGAAATCGCTGCCAGTTCAGCCAGTGCTGCAATCGATAGGCCTCTTTTCCTGCGCCATTTCAAGACCTGTGTTGACAGCGCGCTCGTTGGCGCGGTGCGATTCGTCTCACGATTCGCATAGTCGCATATGTGAGACAGCGGGCAGGCATTGCAAATTGGCTTGGAAGGACGGCAGACCAGTCTCCCCAGATCTAGCATGGCGAAGTTGAACTTCCGGTGCCAGTCTATTGGAACGAGAGCGTCCGCTGTTCTCTGCATTAGTGCGATGCTAGGGTTATCTGGCATCGCCCGGTCGAACACTCTACCCAATACTCGGGTCACATTGGCGTCCACCACCGCCGCGGTCTTGCAATACGCAAATGAAAGGATCGCACGAGCGCTGTAGTGGCCCAGCCCAGGTACCTTGATAAGTCGGTCGAGAGTATTCGGAATCGATCCATTCTCATACTCGGTCAGGTACCTGACCAGTTTCAACAAACTCTTGGCCCTCTGGGAATATAATCCCAAGCTTAGCAACTCGGAAGCGAGCTTCTCTTCCGTAGCGCACCCAAGGACAGACAGATTTGGGTACTTCCGCAAGAAATCGTCATAGATACGTGAAACTGCTTCTGCAGTAGTCCGTTTGAGCATCACCTCGGCAATCAATATGTCGTAAGGCGCGCGACTGGTTTCTCTCCACGCGAAATGCCTGATATAGGCACTGGACCACGAGTGGACCGCGGTCTGGAACTTGTCCCTCTTGTCCTTTAGCGATGTCTCAAGGCAATCCATTGGTAGTCTGTAAGGCTCACATTAGCTTTATATGCACCAAGGCACCGACGGGGACGAGGAACCGAACAAAGGTGATTGGCTTATGGCACGAATTATCGGAACTATATACAATGCTTGACAAGTCCTCCTGCATGAGAGTTTGGTCGCTTGAATTGGAGTTGTGGACTTGAAGCAGTGTAACCAAAATCCGATTCGTTACTGAGGAATGAGGGACAGGTGAAAGAGAAATACACGGCAATATCCGTTTTCTCCGGTGCGATGGGTCTTGATATTGGCCTCGAGAATACGGATAGGTTCGAAATCGTCGCATGCGTGGAACTTGAAGAATCGTTTTGCGACACCATTCTAGCTAATCAAGCCGCTGGCCGCCTAAGTAAAAGGCTGAAAGTCTTCCAAGGAGATATTACCAATTTTGAACCATCTGAAATTCTAACGGCATGTGACCTTCAGCCAGGGGAGGTTGATGTCTTGATAGGAGGGCCGCCGTGTCAGTCGTTCAGTACAGCTGGCAGACGCAGAACAACTCAAGACCCGCGAGGAACTCTGTTATGGCAATTCCTTCGCTTCATTCAGGCGATGCAACCCAAATTCTTCCTCATGGAGAATGTGCGGGGTTTACTTTCGGCAGCGCTTCGACACCGGCCAATCGCAGATAGGCCTCAAAAAGGCGGTCCACCATTGGAAGCAGATGAAGAGCCAGGGTCAGTCATTCGACTGTTCGCAGAGGATTTACAGAAAATTCCTGACTGCCACTATCACATGGACTGTTTCGAAGTTAATGCGGTGAACTATGGTGCGCCGCAACTAAGGGAAAGGGCGCTCTTTATAGGTAATCGATTCAATGCCGTCGTAAATTTCCCGGACCCGACTCACGGACCGGAGAGAATTAGAGAGCGAACCAAACCTACGCTCTTTGACGATGAGGAAAAAGGAGTTCTCCCTTGGCGCACCCTGGGGGATGCAATAGCGCATCTGGAAGATCCAGGCGATACAATTATGGACTTTAGCCCGCGCAAAAAAAGTTATCTATCCAAAGTACCGCCCGGCTCGAATTGGCGGAGTCTTCCGACCGAACTGCAACGTGAATCGATGGGTAGGGCATGGCACGCAAAGGGTGGGAGGTCGGGTTGGTGGCGTCGGTTGAGCTACGATCTCCCATGTCCCACCCTCATAACCATGCCCAACCATGCTGGTACTGCCCTTTGTCATCCAAGTGAAGTACGCGCATTGTCCTTAAAGGAATATGCGTTAATTCAAGAGTTTCCCGAGGATTGGGTTTTTTGCGGGACGCCGGCTCAGCAGTATGCTCAAGTTGGTAACGCTGTTCCAGTTCGTCTGGGCGAAGTGACGGGCATGGTTATAGCGACCGAACTGGACGACCTTCGAGAACTTGGATGGGTCGAGTATTCGAATAAGCCGACTTCATATCGTGTGGTCTACATACAGTCCCATGTTAGGACTCGACAATGGTACAAAGAAGGCCAGACGTATGTTTGGCAAGACGGTGAAAGTAATAGCAGTGCCGCCTATAATTCTCCACGGACCCTGCGGAAAGTCGACATGCTATAGGAGAGAACAATCTATGCCACGCCGTCGCAGATCAAATCCATTTTTTGATGTGCTCAGAAACTGCCATCGTACTTTCGACGCTGATGACATGGCTAAGCTCCTGAGTGGTGTAAGTCAAGAACGTATTGATGAGCTGGCAAACAACCTTGGGGAATATATCAGTACCAAGCTGCCCAAAATCTTAGAAAAGCGTAATACGCTCGCGGATTATCGTACTAACCCATATGTTTTGATGACAGCTGCGAGCGTGATAAAGCTCAGCCAACCTGAACTCTTCGGTGCCTTTTTGTTCAATAGCAAACTTTATATGGGGCTAGAAACGTCCTTCGGGAAATTGGTCGAAGCGGCCTTGGTAAGTCCTTACCCAATCAACTCAAGCCAGAAGTGGACCGATGCTCCAGAAAAGAAGGTTGAAAGTGACTCACTTAAGGGATTGAGCCTAGAAGAGAGAGCACGTCAGCGAACTGCGTCAGTCTGGCGAGAGATTGACAAATCTTGTGTTGTAGGGAGTAAGCGATTTCTCACGACGATCAAAAGTGGTCCTAACAACATCAATGATACCCAAGTACAGGGCATGACGCAGGCCATTATTGACAATTATCGCACTTGGTATTGTGAAAGCGTACGGAGTTACCCAGATGTAAAGTCCCTCGATGTTGTTATTGGTCTCACCTATGGAACTGATCGGACGACGAATAACAAGGAAAATCAGATTCTCGTCAAGTTGTTCGAAGGAGGTTTTGTGGAGGAGGATCGCGACCGTTTTCCCGGTGTGCTTATTGATGAAGAGACGGGAATGGTAAGAGCGTATAGACGAATCGGCATGGACTTTTGGGCATTTATTGGCCGACCGGATAATCCGGATGATGCCCGCTTTACATTCCTTGAAGTACTGATCGCCTTAGCCAAAGCTTTGGGAACCGGAATAGAGAATGCGGAGTTGGAGTACAAGATCAATCTCAAAATGCAGCGCCTCTCACAGGCTCTGGCCCAGTTGCAATTTCCCAGAAATAGTTTGCCAGAATGGATGCGTCATGAATTTTCCGAAGACCAGATGTTCTGGTTCGCGACAGCCATCAGCGCGTTTTACGATGAGGGAATTTAGACTCGCGGTGATATTACGATGAACATTTTCTAGAAGACCAAGAGACGATGCGCACTAGCTACTGTCGGCATGAAACTGTCGAAGAGTTGACGCATAAAAACTCAGACTGAACGGTGGGCAGGACACAAAGCCTGTCCTCGGATAGTTGACCCCACTTATTTCGGCTGACGCCCGTTGTGCCCTATTCAGGGTGTGCAGATGAGCGGGCCAAGTCAGGAAAGACCCAATCGATGTCCTGAAAAGCCGCGAAGGATGGTTCTCGAAGTCAGTGCAGCCCCTGACTGTTGTTGAACAGGTTCTCCTACCCGGTCGACCTGGCAAACAAACACCTATTTTCTGCCATGGGTGACGGGTCAACACCTACCTGTCCGCCAGTGCGTTCTGGCGCACGACAACCGTTTTGCAGTTCATCGGCGTCAAGTCGAAGGGAATAGCGTCATGGCCCAGGGTCGGCCTGACCGACTTCTCCGAGGATTCCATGCTACCTGGTGCGCTCAAATATCCAGGAATGTAAAAGGCCCCGGAAAACTTCCGGGGGACTCATTGGCGGTCGTGCCCTAAGCCGAATCTCGGCCAAAAGGCCCATCTCAACTGCAACTTCCACTCTCGGAGGGACAACGGGTCTCTCGTTCTCATGCCCTGAGCGGAGACCATGCCTTGCGCGTTTGCAGGGACTTGCTGGAGTTGCTAATATTGGCCCGTGCTCAGGAAACGCTACGTCGCAATCTCGCTTGTCCTGGCAGTGCTGGCGGCGGCTGGAATCTTGTCTGCCAACGCCTTCACCATTGAGTCTGCCCCCTCCGTAACCCCACAATCTCCCGCCGCCGCCCCGGCCTCAGTAGAGGAACTGGGGAAGCTATTGTTCTTTGACAACCGTCTCTCCGGGGACAGCTCCATATCATGCGCAACCTGCCATGATCCCGAGCAGGCATGGACCGACGGGATGGCCCTGTCTTCCGGATACCGCAGCACGCTCTATTTCCGCAACACGCCCACGATCATCAATGCCGGTCGTATGCCCCTGTTGGACTGGGACGGCCGTTTCGCCGCTGGAGACATGGACAGCCTGGTCCGGGACCACCTGGCGGAAGCCCACTTTATGAACGTGGACGGCCGCCTCCTGATCGAGCGAATGAGGCAGGTCCCGGACTACGAGGCGGCCTTCAGGGAACATTACGGCAGCGACGTGTCCTATGGGAAAATCCTGAATGCGCTGTCCGCCTACGTTTCCTCCCGGAACTCCGTGAACCACCCCTACCTCCGATTCGTGAATGGAGAGACCGACGCCCTCGGCCCGGACGCCAGGGCCGGGCTGGAGCTATTCGAGGGCAAGGCCGGCTGCGTGCAGTGCCACGGCGGAGAACTGCTCTCCGACGGTGAGATGCACGCCCTTGGCGTACCCGACAACCCGGAGATATTCAGCGAGCCGCTTCGTCACATCACCTTCCGCCGCTTCTTCCGGCTGTTCGGAGTACCGTCTTATGTCTCGATGCGCTCCGACCCCGGCCTGTATGCCCTGACCTTCAACGAGTCCGACAGGGGCAAGTTCAAAACACCCTCCCTGCTGGAAGCGGCCCGCACCGCTCCATACATGCACAACGGAGTGTTCGCCACCCTGGAAGATGTTGTGCGTTTCTACAACAACGGCGGCGGCCAGGGCGAAAACACCGGCCCGATGCTAAGCCCTCTCGAGTTGACGGATGGTGAGGTAAATTCACTGGTGGCCTTCCTTTCGTCGCTGGGCAGTGGCGAAGAAGTCACCGGCATACCGGACCGGTCTCCCTACGAAGCTCGGACGCTGGGGCAGAACTGATGAGGGTCTCCGGCATTCCCGGGATAGTCTACTTCCTGGCCGGGATAGTGTTCTTCTCCGCGGTCATGGCGGCCCTGTTCATATCCGAGGGCGCCAGGGATGATATGACTGCCCCGGAAGAGGCCCAAGTCGCCGCAACCGCGCCGCTATCGCAGCAGGAGACTGTTACTGAGGCTCCCGTGACCATTCCGTCTCGGGAGGACCTGCGGGGGATGGGTCTCGGGCCGCTCCCTCCCATTGTGATGCCAGCGGACAACCCCCAGTCCGAGGCCAAGGCGGAACTGGGAAAGCTCCTCTTCTTTGACAATCGCATGTCCGGAGATGGCCTGGTCAGCTGCGCCACGTGCCATGCCCCGGCCCTGGGCTGGGGCGACGGCAACGCTCTTTCGCTGGGCTACCCCGGCACCATGCACTGGCGCAACTCCCAGACCATCATAAACAGCGCCTACTACACCCAGTTGTTCTGGGCGGGCGAGTCCAAGAGCCTGGAAGCCCAGGCCAAGTCGGCCATGACCGGCAACCTGGCGGGAAACCTGGATCCGGCCATGGCCGAGGAGCGGCTCCGCCAGATGCCCGAGTATGTCCGCCGCTTCAGGGAAGTGTTCGGTACCGACGCCCCCGCATTCGACGATGCGCTGCGGGCGATAGCGGCCTTCGAGGCGACCATCGTCTCCCGCAACGTGCCCTTCGACCGCTACATGGAAGGAGATGACACTGCATTGTCACCGGAGGCGCTCCAAGGGCTTGGACTGTTCACCGGCAAGGCCGGGTGCATCGAGTGCCACAGCGGGCCTCTGCTCAGCGACCAGAGCTTTCACAACACCGGCGTGCCCTCCCAGCCCGAGTTTGAGTCCAACCCACTGCGCCAGATTTCGCTCCGTTACCAGCACCGGGCCCGGGGTGTGCCGGAGTCCGTGTACCGGGAAGCCGACCGGGACCTGGGACTCTTCTATACCACCAAGCTGGACTCGGACAAGGGCAAATTCCGCACCCCCTCCCTGCGGGAGGTTGGACAGACCGGGCCGTACATGCACAACGGCGCGTTCAGCACCCTGGCCGAAGTTGTCGAGTTCTACAATCTTGGCGGCGGCGATGATCCATCCAAGGACGCCCTGCTGCGGCCCCTCGGCTTGACCCGGCAGGAGATGGACAACCTGGTGGAGTTCCTGGGGAGCCTGACGGGAGACGAGATTATCATCGAGGTCCCAACCATGCCTGAATACGAGGTCCTGCCATGAGCAAAGAGAATCTGCCGGCCGCAACGGATGCCGCACGGGGCGGTGGGCGGGACATAAAGGCTTCAACCGGGTGCGCCGAAAATCCCGCCGGGCGCGGCGCCCTCTCCGAACTTCTTGAGCATCGCATGTCCCGCAGGCAGTTCCTGTTCATCGGTGCGGCCACCGTAGCCACCGTCACACTGTCCAACCTGGTCCCCGACACCCTGTTCCAGGCCGAAGTGGCGGCCTATGAAGGGGTCAAGATCGGCTCCCTGCGCAGTCTTCCGTTGGCCCAGCCCCAGGAATTTCGATACCCCTGGGACGACGCCAACTGCATCAGCTACCTGATCAAGCTGGGCGTTCCGGCGGGCGGCGGCGTCGGCCCCGACAAGGACGTAGTCGCCTTCAACGCCATCTGCCCCCACATGGGATTCCCCCTGCTCGGGCAGTTCAAGGGCGAACATCAGGTCATGGGCCCCTGCCCGTCCCACCTCAGCACCTACGACCTCACCAGGCACGGCATGGTCGTAGCGGGCCACGCCACCGAGGGACTGCCCCAGGTGATGCTGGAAACGCGCGGGGACGACATCTACGCTGTCGGCGTTCTGGGCCTCATCTACGGGTTCTCCAACAACGAGGCGGCCCCAGTCTAGTAGTAGCACCAGTCCAGGGACAGCCCTATCAGGGCAACCCTACGGGAAGATGTCATGTCTAACGACTACGTACCACAAGACAGGATTCCCCTTCCGCCGCCGGACGCGGAAGTCCGCACTACCGCTTGCGACTATTGCATAGTCGGCTGCGGCTACCGGGTGTTCACCTGGCCCGTCGGCAAGGAGGGTGGCCCCCGCGCGGACCAGAACGCCTTGGGCATGGACATGCCGACCCGTACATTCCAGGGTTGGATCAGCCCGAACCAGCATAACGTGACCCTGATTGACGGGAAGCCCCACCACGTGGTCGTTCAGCCGGACCCAAACGCCACCGTGGTCAACCGCCAGGGCAACCACAGCATCCGGGGCGGCACCCTGGCCCTGAAGGTGTACAACCCCGACGGCCCCACCAGAGACCGCCTCCAGACCCCCCTCCTCCGGGTCAACGGAGAGCTTACCCCCGTGTCCTGGGACACCGCGCTGGACATCATGGCCCAGGTCTCCCGCCATGTCATCGACAACTATGGCGAGGCCGCATGGGCGATGAAGACCTTTTCATACCAGTATTTCGAGAACACCTACGCTATCTCCAAGCTGGCCTTCCGCTCCATTGCTACCCCGGCTTACTCTCCCCACGACAAGCCGGGGCCAGGTGCGGACACGGCCGGGTTGGATGACTCGGGCATCAACCCTTTCAGTGCGTCCTATGAGGACTGGTCCGAGGCTGACGTCATCTTTCTCTCCGGCACCGACCCCTTCGAGAGCAAGACCATCGCCTTCACCGAATGGATGATGAAGGGCAACACCGGCAAGAAACTGGTCTTCGCGCTGCCCCGCCGGACCACGGGAGTGGCGTGGGCCGAGGAGAACGGCGGCCTCCTGCTCCAGCTTATACCCGGCAGCGATACCGTGCTCCACCTGGCAATTGCCAAAATCATCCTGGAGAACGGATGGGAGGACAGCGAGTTCATCGGGGAATGGGTCGCCAACGCCTGGGAGATCGATGCCGGCATGGGGCGCGGCACCCGGAACACCCCGTGGCAGTGGCGCACCACCTGGGGTAAGCTGGGTGCAGGATTTGAGGAATACAGGGAGTGGCTGTTCCAGCAGTCCCACGCCGAGCTGGACCGGGCCGCGGAGATTACGGGAGTACCCGCCGGCCTGATAGTACGGGCCGCCGAGATGCTGGCCAAGCCGGTTGACGGAGAGCGGCCGAAGGCTTCCTTCGGCCTGGAGAAGGGCAATTACTGGTCCAACAACTACGGCAACACCGCGTCCTTCGCCGCCCTGGCCCTGATATGCGGAGCGGGCAACCGCCCCGGCCGGGTCGTGTCACGACTGGGAGGCCACCAGCGCGGCTGGATCGGCGCGGCCTCCTATCCCATCGACAAGTCACCCAACCGGCTCCCGGGACGGCGAAGGCAGGAGATTGATCTTGACCGCTGGGTCGAGTCGGGCAATGTGCGCTTCGCCTGGGTCATCGGCACCACGTGGATCAACGCCATGGCAGCCTCCCACGAACTGCACGACACGTTCCACCGCATGACCCGGAGGAACGAGCATCAATTGACCACGACTAATGCAGACCAGGCTGCCGCAACCCTGATAGCGCGGGCCGACAGCGGCGGGATGGTGGTGGCCGTCCAGGACATCTACCTCCAGTCCCCCATAGGAGACGAACTGGCCGACATCGTGCTGCCCGCCGCCACCTGGGGCGAGCACGACTTTGCCCGGTGCAACGGGGAGCGGCGTCTTCGGCTCTATTCCAAGTTCAATGATCCCCCCGGTGATTCCCGGCCCGACTGGTGGATCATCTCCGGGTTCGCCCGGAAGATGGGGTTCGAGGGGTACGACTGGCAGGACTCCAACCAGGTCTTCGAGGAGGCAGCACGTGCGAGCAGGGGCGGCGTGCTGGACTACTTCCCCCTGGTGCGCTACGCGCAGTCGCAGGGCCGCAGGGCTCACGACGTGCTGCGGGACATGGGCACGACGGGAATCCAGACGCCCGTGCGCATGGTCAATGGCGAACTCGTCGGCACCAAGCGTCTGCATGATTCGACCCTGGAACTGGGCGCGCCCGAGGGACCAACGGTGCATAGGAAGTGGCTCACCCACTTCGGCACCCACTCGGGCAAGGCCGTCCTGAACAAGTCGCCGTGGGAATGGTTCAGCGACTTCTACGAGCGCATCACCCCCACGGGTGACGAGCTATGGCTGACCAACGGTCGCATCAACGAGCTGTGGCAGTCGGCCTATGACGATTCCCGGAAGCCCTACATCACCCAGCGCTGGCCCGCCAATTATGTGGAAATTCACCCCGAGGATGCAGTGCCCCGGGGCATCGAGAGCGGCGACGAAGTGATCATGGAGAACGACGACATCCTGGTGCAGACCGGGGGATTCACGCTGGTGAAGGGAGATGAGTTCCTGTTCAGCAAGATGGAGGAGAACGGGCTGATCCGGCGCGGCAAGGGACACAGCAAGGCCGTAGCGATTGTCACCGACGCCGTGCGGCCCGGCCTGCTTTTCACTAATTTTCTCTACTCGCCTGGCTGGCCGGATACCGAGTCCAACAGCCTGATTCACCGGGTGCCCGACCCCATCACGAACCGTTACCGCTTCAAGCTGGGCAAGGCGAGGATCCGGAAGACAGGCGAA